>JBBDRN010000001.1:0-65384 GCA_040905445.1 Phycisphaeraceae bacterium
ACACACGCCGAGCGTATCATCGGTCAGTTCTTCGCCGAGCTCGGCTGGCAGGTGGAGGTGCGGTGGGCCGAACGGTAAACGCTGCTGAACGGAGCCCGGGTCGCGGCCGCACACGCGGCCGTGGCCCGGGCTTGACGCTCGGCGGCCGCATGCCTTCTTTTTAGCTATCAGCTTGTATCGTGATGGGTTCGTCGTCGCCGGCGGATCGGGGGCCATGTCGGCTCTCGTTCAGCCTGGAGCAAGTGGTCCCGGGCAGGCCAAGACCATCTGGCGGATCAGGGTGCTGCTGTTGTGGAACTGCACATGCACGACGCTCTGGCCAGCGTAGACGTAGTGCTTGTGGATATCGCGCGGCGTGTTGGTCGTCGCGCGGGCGATGCGGCGGGTCAGGCCGTCGTAGCGGGTGGCCTGGATCTGCGAGCCGAACTGCACATCATTGCCGTCGTGATAGGCGCGGTGGATGGCGACGAGCCGGTTCCACGCGTCGTAGGACCGCTTCCGCCACGCGGCCCCGGCTTCTGAATCTCGCGAAGACACAGACCTCGCCGTTTTTCAAACGGCGACGTGAATGCCGTGGCGGTGACGCCGCAGCAGTGCCAGCATGCCCAGGCCCAGCAGCGGGAGCGTCGCAGGCTCGGGCACGGTGTAGGCAACGAGGTCGCCCCCCGTGCCGCCCTGGAACGTCAGCATGATCGCCATGTCATCGAAGCCGCCGAGCAGCATATCCTCCGGGTGCCATTTGAAATCGGCGGGCGTGAAGTCGCCTGTGAACGGCTCAAGCCCGAGCACATCGATGTCGTTCTCGAACAGCCACTCGACGATGCTGAGCGACTCGGTGCGAACGGATTCGCGTGCCTCGACGAGCAGCCACTCCCGGCCGAACCGCGGCGCAAAGCCCTCGCCGAACACCAGCCGCAGCGTGCCTTGGAGCGTGCTGTCGTGGTGGAGGATGAGCTGGTCGTAGCTCTCGCCGGCGACTTGGCCGAGGATCTCGAGCACGATCAATCCGGTGCTGGATTGGCTCAGGCCGTCGAATACCTCCATCACGCCCGGCGAGCTGCCGACCGCCAGCACGCCGTGGTTGTTCAGCGCGCCGGCGATGCGCGTCGAGCCGGTGAGCGACACGTCCTGGCTGATCGTCACCTGCGGTGCGTCGATCACGCCGTCGAGCACGGCTGAGCCATCCTCCAGATGCAGCGCCGTGGTGCTGATGTAGCCCTCGGGCCCGACGATCAGCTCGCCCGTGCTCGTCAGCTCGCCGTCGATGAGCAGTTGCGCCGCCTGGGTGACTTCGAGCTGGCCGACGTTGGTCAGGTTTTGGTCCAGTTCCAGGACGTGACCGCCCGTCAGCGCGAGCCGGCCTTCGATGCGCTCCAGGCCCGCCAGCGGCTCGAAACGGGCCGCGGCCCCGTCGACGAGGATGTCGCCGCTGGGCCCGATCGTCGGGAACCACCCGCCGGCGTAATTGACGATGGCGGGGAGGATGATGTCGTTGCCATCATCATCTTCGCCGACCCACTTCTCGCGGACGACCCAGGGCGTGTTGACGTTCAGCGGGCCGGCGGGCCGCACGACCAAGAGGCTGCCGCCAATGACCTCGACCGCGTCGGAGCCGACGTCGAAGCTGGAGGTGGCGTCGATAAAGACCGCGCCTTCGTCAACGATCAGGTTGCCGGCGACGTTGAGGCGTGAACCGCCTTCCACGCGAAGCTCGCCGCGGTTGAGCAGGCTGCTGGCGGTGTTGAATTGCTGCCGGTTCAGCAGTGTGAGCGAGCCCTGGTTCTCCTCCATCGTGTTGAGGTACGGGAACAGCGCCTGCCCGCTGAGCGTGATGCTGGACGCGTTGATGGCCAGTTGTGTATCGAAGTCCTGGATGTCGTTGCCTTCGCCGAAAAAGACGGTGCCGATGAAGCTGTCCTCGTTGGAGACCTGGACGACGCGCAGGTCGAGCACGGCCGCTCCGCCGGGCGCGCTGTCGGGGTCGGTCAGGTTGCTGAAGCGCGTGCCTACGAAGGGCGTGGCGCCCATTAGCGTCCACGTGCCCTGGTCGAACTTGGCGCCGCCCTCGGCGTAATCTTCGATCTCCACCTCAAAGCCGAAGGAGGCCCCGGCCTGGATGATGACCTCGCCGGTGTTGACGAGGTTCAGCGGCGTGACGACCGGCTGGGGCGTCGGCGGCGGCACGCCAGGTGCCTGCGCCCCGGGCGGGGTGATGAACAGCAGGTTTTCGCCGGACGCGACGGTCAGCGTGCCGTGGTTGACGATGTCGATGAAGTCGGAGGCGATCGCGGCGAACCGCTCGAAGGCGGGCTGGCTGATGCCGGTCAGCGGCGCGAAGCGGATGCCGTTGAGTACGAGCTCGCCGCCGGCGTCGATCTCGAACCGCGATTGCACGTCGTAGCGCTGCTCGAAGGCGCCGGCGAACCGGACGAGCCCGCCCTTGGCCGCGCGGAACGTCTGCCGCTTGAGCGGCGGCGCGGTGGCCGACGTGTCGGGGAACGTTCGCTCACCGATGGCGGGCGAGCCGCGGAAGTGGATTGCCCCGCCGTCGCCGGCCTCAAACACGCCGTCCACGCCCGCGGGCGCCAGGACGGTCGATTCGATCACGATCTGCGAGTGGGCGCCGCGGGCGGCGAACAGGCCGTCCTGCTCGACGCGCGGGCTGTCGAGCAGCACGCTCGATTCATTCAGCGCTTCGAGCGAGCCGGTGGGCCGGTTGGCGAACCGGCTGGACAACTGGATCGTCGCGTCTGAATCGTCAAAGACGATCCGCCCGGCGTTGTCGATGGTCTGCGACACGTCGAGCAGACGGTTGTGGATCACCGGCACAGGCACGTTGACGTCGACAGCGACCGGGATGGGAATAAAGGTGCCGCGGATGTAGATCACCTGCACCTCGTCCTGCCCGTCGGCAAGGGCAAAGGGAACACCGTCGAAGCGCAGCGTATGGCCTTGGCCGTGAAACAGGGTCTGCGCGGCGATGGAACCGGGGTCGACGAACGCGAGCGTTCCCTCGCCGGTGATCTGGAGCAGGCCGTCGGCCGCCATGAAGGTCAGGTGGTCCCTGTCCTCGTTGTGGATAAGCCCATCGTTGCGGATCGAGCCAAGCTCCCACCGCCGGCCGCTGACAAGTTCGGAGCCTGCCACGACCTCGATGCCACGGACCTCGAACGGTGGCTTGAAGCGAGTATATTCGGTGTCCTCCGGCACGGGGGAAAAGAATATGTCGTCCGCGTCCTCGCTCGTCTGGGCCTCGAACAGTTGCGTCAGCGTGACCGTCTCGCGCAGGTCAAAGCTCTCCTCGGTAAACGTCATGGACGCCAACTCGCCGACGTGCTCGACCCCCTGCTCGCTTCGGCCGATGACCAGCACCTTGTCGGCCAGCGAGTCGGGCGCGGTGTGATCGGCGAGGCTGCGCCACGCGTCCGCGTCGGTCGGATCGTGCGCGGCCGCGTCCGCGGCCCGGTAGACGCGCGGGCTCGGCGCCGCCTGAAGCGTAAAGCTGCTTGCGAGGCCCTCCAGCAGGATCGGGCTGATCGCCTGCGTCTGGTTCAGAATCTCCAGCTCCACCTCGCCCAGCAGCGCGCCGAGCACGCTCGTGCGCTCGCGGAGCAGTGGCGGCAGCGAAAGGTCCACCGTGTCGAGGATGTTCACGCTCTCGAGCTCCAGCAGCGTCAGTTCGAGGTAGTCGGTCAGAAACATTGCCCCGTGCTTCATCAGCTCGCCCGTCAGCGCGTCGAAGCTCGCGGTGACCTCGACGGGATCCTCGCCGAGCAGGGAAATGCCGGGCAGATCGCCCCAGAGCCCGGTGAGGCTGTTGACCAGGTCGATGGTGTCGCCGTTTCGCACCGCGACCGTCTGGTCGAAGTTGAGCGTGACCTGGAAGTCCGGCCGAACCTCGACCGTTTCGCGGTAGCCGATCTCCGGGCCATACTTGATGTCGATCAGGTCGGCGGCGATGCTGGCGATGTTGCCGATCTCCTCCTCCAGCCGGGTGAACGACTGGCCGGTGCCCAGGAACGCGGCGATGCCGTCGAGGTCCAGACCGAGGCGCAGCAGCGGGGTTTCGAAGGAATAGCCGACGCCGGAGTCGCTGGAGGAGGTGCTGATGGTCAGGTTCGGGTGGCTGCCGCCCAGCGCGCTTTGACCGACGCCGAAGGGGTTGACGAGCTGGACTTCGCCGATGTCCAGCCGGCGGCTCGCGCCCGGTTGATCCTTGACGCCCACGTCCACGCTGATCTGCCGGTTCACCACGCTGGCGGCGTCGTCCAGGAACTCGACGCTGCTTTCAAAGAGCGTGTCCTCGAAGATCACGAAGCGCGGCGGGACGCCGGCCTCCGAGTCGGGGTTGCTGTCGGGGTCCAGGTCGAACTCGAACTTCAGCAGGCTCTGGTTGACGTGAATCGGCGTGGGATTGAAGTTCGTGGCCCGATAGGGAAGGACCGGGAACAGCGCGCCTTCGACGCGGCTGCGCAGCTCGAGATCAAAGAAGAAATCCATGCCCGCCTCGAACGACGGCAGGTCGACCGCGCGCTGGTCGTAAGCCGGGTTCGACTGCATGCCGGTGCTCGTGCTGAGTCGGAAGAACTCACCGCTGGTCACGTCGGTCGGGAGCTCGACGTCCGGCCGGAAGTCGAACGTGCTGCCGGGCGCCAGGCCGCTGGCCTGGAAGTCGGCAAAAAACTCGAGTCCCGTGCCGCCCGAGACGTGGCCGCTGAATCTGGCGCCGCTGCGCGTGTCGGCGGTGACGCGGGGGACGATGACCTTGCCGAAGGCGCGCACCTCGGGGATGACCGTGGCGTTTCGCTTGCCGATGATGCCGCCCAACGAGAAGCTCTCGTTCCACGACGTGCCGAGTGTGTGGCTCCAGTTCAGATCGCCGATGCGGTCGATGGCGCCGAGATCGATGCCGTTGACCTCGACCGTTAGCTCCTCGGCGCTACCGGCCGGCACCAGCACACCGAGCAGCATGATGGCCGCGATGGATGCGCGCGAAACCGTCCTAGCCCGCTGAAGTGACAGGGAATGCATCCGCATGACATGCTCCTCGGGGCCGAACGGCCCCAGCCTCCGATTTGTGATGGGCGCGCAAAAGAAAGGCCCTCATTGCCAAGCGTAACCAACCTGCCGCAACTCCACAAGCAAAACGTGGTATTGACCGCACGAATCCATGCGGTGGGTAGATCGGGCATCCGCCCGCGCGAGCAACGCCAGAGCCGCTCGAGCGCGGGCACGCGTGCATGCCGTGCATGAGGTCGGCTCGGGGGCCGCGTGGGCTTGCCGCGGGGCAAGGTGCTGGCGGATACGTTCAAGCGGCTGAACGCGCGGCTGGGGGGCTGCCCGCGTCGCTCGGGGCGATGGGGCTGGTGGGGACGGAGCCGCTGCTGGAGGAGATGGCGGCGCGGGCGGCGGGGGATCACTGCGCGGAGATGAACCCGCGGCCGCTGGACGCCGCGGCGTGCCGGCGGCTGTATGAGGCGGCGGCGTGAAAATCGTGAGTTGGCCTATGGCGACTGGCGGGGCGAGCGGTTATGTTCAGGCGGCGGCGGGTGCGAAGGACTGGCCCGCGCTGCGGCGCGCGGCAGTGGGGGCGGTCGGTTTGGTGCTGCGTCAACTCTCGTTCAGGGGACAACATGAGCAAAGCGACAGGCACCCTGGGCAGACGGCGGCTGGTGTGGATCATCGCGCTGGGGGCGTTGGTGGCGATCGTCGGCGTCGCGGTCACCGTGGCGGTGGTGCGCGCGCGGATGGACGAGGCGCGCTATCTTGAGCGGCGGGCTGTGGCGCTCGAGCGCTTCGCGTCCGTGCCGGAGCTGGAGGCTTCGCCGTTCCCGGCAATGGGCGTGCGCATCGTGCGGATCAATCCCGGTCATCAGGCCGAGGGCCTGGGGTTGACGGCGGGTGCCGTGGTGGTGAGCATCGGCGGCGAGCCGATCCGCGCCGACTTCGAGCCGCGCGACCGCACGATGCCGATGGTGTTTATTACCCCGGAGGGCGAGCGGCGCGAGGTGCGCGTGCGGCCGGGAACGATCGGCATCCGCAATGCGCCGTACCGCCGCCCGGAGCTGGCGTACATCCGTTCCGCGCAGCGCGATCCGGCCCTGGATGCGGACATGCTGGCGGCGATCGCGACCCGCCGGCGTGATCCGGAACTGGCCGAGACGGCGCTGCAGCGCGTGCTCGCCGGTGGCTATGAGCCGGATGAGCTGTCCAACAGCGTCGCCGCCATGATCGCGCTGCACCAGGGCCGCCCGACCGTGGCGCAGGAGTTTGCCTCGCGCATGGAGCTGGTGCCGGACGAGGGAGGCGGGACGTACGGCTTGAACCCGATCGACCGATATCGCATCGCGCTGGCCAACGGCAACCTTGACGACATGGTGCGCCTGGCCGAGCGCTACGACGGGCCGGTCAGCGTCTCGCCGCAGGCCCTGGAGAACGTGCTGGCGCTGGCGGCGGAGCGCGGCAGCCCGCCGAACCCCGACCGCTTGCTCAGCGAGGGCCTGGCGCGGCGTGATCTGCGGCCGCAGATGCACGCGGTGGACGACGAACGGCTGGTAGCCAGCAATCTCTTCGGCGCGCTGGAGGCGAATCAGCCATTCGTGTTCAGCACCCCGCCCGGCCGTTTCAGGCTAATCGCCGCGACGTTCGAGCGAGGGGGCTTCAACTACGAGTTCGTCATCCGCGGTGAGCTTTTCGCAGCGCCTCGGTCCACGCGCTGGCAGAACACCCTTGGGATGCTGGCGTTGGATCTGGAGGCGGACGCCGGCTCGTCAGGCGGGCTCACAGCGCGCAAGCGCATGACTGCGGGGGGCATCTGGCTCAGCCGAACCGAGGACGCCAGCACCAGCGTGGCGGTCGGCGGCGGCTTTTCGCCCCACGAAATGCGCTACAGGGACCCGGCGATCGATCTGGGGCGGTCCTGGCCGTTCGAAATCCGGCTGATCTGCGTCGACGGCTGGGCGCAGGTCGTGCTCAACGACGTCCCGGTGGCCCTGTTGCCCGCCGAGGCGCGCCGGCCGGCCCTGATCATGCAGGTGGTGGGGGCGCGTGCGCAGATCGAGGCGGTCGAGCTGTCGGAACTCGTGGCGGAATAAGGATTCGCCGCTCTGGTCGAAAACGACATATTTGCAACTCGACCGGTTCCCCCGCGCGACGTTCAGCAAACGCCCACCCGTGGGAGAAGCCTATGTCGCATCGTCGAGGACCAGGACCCAGTCATTGCCGCGGTACGGCGCGCCCGGCCGTCTGTACGTGACGCCGTCCGGCGTGGCGTGTTCGGCGCGCCCGGTTCGTGGGTCGTACCACCAGGACACCAGCGACGAGAACAGATCGGCGTTGTCAGCGAGGCGAATCGGAAATCCGGACGGCGTGTAGGCGAGAGTAGCCTTAGCTTTGAGCACCGAGCGTTGCTCGCCGTCGAAGGCCTCGGAGACGAGGGACGCCCGGCCGCGCAGTCATTCGAACCCCCGCGCCCGTCCAAACGGGGGAGGCTCAGTTCTGAAAAAATATTGACGTTCGTTGGCGAGGTGGGTATAAGTACGATTCAAGTCGCTCGTCGTGCCTTATAGAGGCGACAGTCTGTCTTCCACCATGGGTGCTCGATCACCTCAACTGTTGCAGTGGGCACAAATACATGACAATACTCGGCTTTGCGTCTCGGTGGGGGCGCCAATTCGTTGCGGTGACGATGGTCGTGGCGGCGATGGGCGGGCATGCAACGGCATCGCCCGCGTCGGATCCGTTCGTTGAGGCAGCGCACGCAGCACTCATGGCCGGGCGTACGCAGCAGGCTCTGATGCTGGCCGAGGAGGCGGCGCGACTGGATCCGGACGATACCCGTGCGTTGTTTCTCCAGGGCGCGGCGCTGAACCGCGATGCCCGGCCGGCTGAAGCGCTGGACCATTTGCACCGGGCTGAGACGCTTGGCTTGCCGGCCAGCTTCACCGCGTTCGAAACCGGATGGGCGCACCTGCAGCTTCATGCGTACGACGCGGCCATCGAGGCGTTCGAGACCTACGAGGCCAGTCACCCGGGCCATGCCAAGACCAGCGAGCTTCTCGGTCGCGCTTACCTGGCCAAGGGCGATCTCGAGCGGGCTGAGACGTTGCTCACGCAGTCGATCGAGCGGGACGCTTCGCTTGCGGACACGGCCAACCTTTCACTGGCGCAGGTGCACGCGGCCCGTGGTGAGCGGGCGGCGGCGCAGGCGCGCCTGGACGAGGCCAGGCGAGCGGCACCGCCGGACTCGCCGCTGACCGATCCTCTGCGGGGCTTCACGAGCCAGCCGGCGGCGGTCGGGTCGGGGCTGGCGGACGATCGTCGGTTCCGCGTCGCGCTGACCCTGGCAGCTGGCTACAGCAGCAACGTCATCGCGTTGGCGGACGAAATCGCGTTGCCCTCAGGCATCTCGGATCAGCACTCGGCGTTCGGCAGCCTGGTGCTGGATCTTGCATTCGACGCAGTGCGGACCGAGCGCAACCTGGTGACGCTTGGCTACGTCTTCCAGGGGCGGATGTACGAAAGTGGATTGGACGAGTATGACCTGCTCGACCAGTATTTCTACGTGGACTGGTCTCACCGGCTCGACGACCGTTTCAGCACGCGACTGAGGTTGGCGGATGAATGGACACACATCGGCGGGAACGAGTTTCGCAACCAGATCAGCGCCAGGCCAGCCCTCGTTACGCAGGTGAACGAGCACCTCGTTGCGGAGGTGGCGTACACCTATGCCTTGAACGATTACAAGTTCCCGACGGCATCCGCGCTCGCCCGAGACGGCGATGCCCATACCGTCGGTCTGACGCTTGGCTTCCATGTACCTGGCACGCGGCTCAGCGGGCGGGCCGGCTACAGCTACACCGCGCACATCACCGATGGCAGCGAATTCGATCGCCGTGATCATGCGGTGTTCGCGACGCTTTCGCACCCGTTGCCGATGGCCTTCGCGATCAGCGGCAGCTACCTGCATACCTTCTCCAACTACCGGAACGCCAGCACGTTCGGCGTGACGACCGATGATCGCGAGGACGACATCGACGTCGTGAGCATCACGCTCAGCCGCTGGTTCGACGTGCCATCGCTCCATCGGACGCGCTGGTTCGTCACCTACGAAGGCATATTCAACAACTCGAACGTAGCCGTCTTCGACTACGACGAGCACCGGGTCGTATCGGGCATCACACTGAACTTTTAGTCCATGACCTCGTGCGCCAAGCGCCGCCTGTCGTGAAAGAGGCCGATCATGACCAGAACGCTGATTCGTCCGATCCTGTTGCAACCGCTCTTGCGCAGGATGGGTGCGTCCGTGCCGGTGGTGCTCCTGGTGCTGCTGGCGAGTTCACCTGCCGAGGCGCAGTTCAAGTGCTTTCACCAGGGTCAGCCCGTCATCTGCCCGGCTGGTATCACGCCGGGCAGCACGAGCGTGAACTTCACGCCGATGGGCATCCTGTGGAGTGACGGCAACACGAGCATCGGCTTCAACCCACAGCCTTTCCCGAACAACGGTGGCGGCGGGAGCTCGGCGGGCGGCAATGGGTTTGCATCGATACAGGAGCAGGCACTCTACACCACCGAGCTTAACATGATGCACCCGCTCGTCATCGCGACGGCGTTTCATGTGTACCGGTCTCAGATCGCCAGCTTGATCCTCATGAGCGGGTCGGCGGGCGAAATGTACATGCCGCTGATGCGTGTCCTGTATATCCGGCAGATGCAGCTCCTGTGGCAGTGGCAGATGCACGTGATGTGGCTCAGCATGCAGCACCGGTATATGGATCAAAGCGGCCAAGCCGCGCAGGATGGCGAGCCGCAGCAAGCGGCGCCGGGGCCGGTTGTGTCGGATACGGTGACGGTCGACGAGTCGCTCATCGACGGACTCATCGGTGAGCACCTGCCCGGCGAGGCCGGGGACAGGGCCCGCGAGGTGCTGGATCAGTTGAAGCAGGCGCCGACGCCGACGTTCGTGGATTCATCTGTGGCCACGACCACGCCTGGCTATGACGACTCGATCAGCTACCTCGAAAGCCAGGCCCGGTTCCGAGAGCGGATGGCGGAGCGGGAGCAGTCGTCGGCGAGAGGCTATCGCAGGAACGCCCAGCAGCAGCGGGACTTTGCCGAGCGATATCGCGAGCTGGCGACTACGGCGCGGGAATATGCCGAGCAAGCGAGCAACGAGGAAGATCGCAGGGGCTGGGAGGAGCGGGCGGAGGAGCACGAAGCGAAGGCCAGTGACCTTGACGACTACGCGGACCGCGAGGAGCAGCGTGCCGCTGACAGCGATGCCCGCGCCCAGGACGAGAGCCGCCAGGCTCAGGATGCGCGGGACCTTGAAGAGCAGCAGAAGCGCGAGGCTCAAGCGCGTTATGAGCGTTACCTGGAAACCGAGGCGGCAAACGAAGCGGCGATCCAGCAGCGCCTCGCGGACCTGGCCGCGGCTGACGAAGCGGCTCGCCTCGCCGCGCTGCCTCAGCCCGGTACGCGTGAGAATCCGATCCAGATCGACACCTCCGATCCCAACGGCGCATGGGCGAGAGAAGTCGCACGGATGGAGCAGGAAATCCAGGACCGGGCGGATGGCGATATCTACGCCGGGTTCTACGACCCCCGCATCCCCGCGGCGCTGGACAGCGAATACCTTTCCAGGCAGGACCAGTATTTCGAATTCAACGGCCGGGTGATGAACGGCGGCGAGCTGAACTACTACTTCCAGGGCATGTACTGGGCCAAGGCGGGCCTGCCTGAAGTTGGCATGGATGCGTTGATCTACGGCTGGAAGGCGCTGAAGTGGGCGACCGACGAGAATTACACGAAGCTCACGCCCAGCGCCAACGACATCGCCGCCGCCGAGGCGGGTCACGACGATTTCTGGTGAGCCGTGCGTGGATTGACCAGGCTTCGCCTTGGACCGGCCGCCTGGGCGACAGCACACCAATCAAACAGGAAACAAGCGATGCGATTTCTGACCCTACTGTTCGCCGCAGCGCTGATGAGCAACCTGGCGGCGGCGCCGATTTGCCTCGCCGATGCGCGGGCGGACGAGGTTCGTGCGGATTACGATCAGAAGCTGGCCGCCCTCCAGCTTGAATCAGCGCTGGTCGCCTACCAGACCCGCGACTATACGGCTGCGACCACGAACCTGCTTGCGCTGACGCAGCAGCAGGATTTCGCGCAGTCGTCTGACGCATGGCTGCTGCTGGCCCGCGCGGCCAACCGCTCGGGTCAACCGCGCGTGGCGCTGGATGCCATCGAGAACGTCCGCCGTCTCGGCGGGCCGGCGGAACTGGCTGACCTTGAGGCGGGCAAGGCGAAGATCCTGACTCGGGAGTTCGCCGAGGCAGCCGATCTCCTTGAGCAGGCTCTTCTGGCGGGGGGTCAGGACCAGACGCTGATCTATCATCTGACGGTCGCCTACGGCATGCTCGGCCGTAAGGAGGACCTGCAGCGGCTCAGCTCCATCATCGAGGCGATCCGGGCGGTGGACGATCTCGACCAGGCGATCCTCCACGAGGATATCGCCGATGCGAACCGCAGCCTTCCCCCGCTTGATGCGTTTCCCGTGCCCGGCAGGGGGACGAATCGCTGAGGTCCGCGATGCCCTTTGGCCTCGCCCGGCGTTGCGCTTGGCGTGCTCGAAACGGAAGGTTGTGCCGCAGCTGATTCGGCGACCACCGATGCTCCCGCCGTCAGCGGCACAGTTCCGCCCACCGCTCCTCCCCGGCCGCTGGCGCCACCATTGAGCGCCGGCTGGCGATCAGTCGGGCGTGCGAGCATGCTATGCCGTGCCGATCGAATCCGCAACGCTACTGCAAGTGCCGCCGCTGCGGTTGCCGGCTCAAGCACAAGACGCGGTTGGCGGGAAGCGATGTCCGGTTAGCAGATGGTGATGGATGTAGGACGATCGGTTTAGATCCAGGATGATTGCGGGGTACGCATGAGCAGGGGAGCCACGAGTTCCCATGTTCACTGTTGCACCCGCTCGCTCCCGATCTCGTTCCCCGAATCCTCGCCGTGCGCGAAACGCGAGAGATTCTGCAACGTCGTCGCCGCGATGTTGTTCATCGCTTCGTGTGTGATTCCGCCAAGGTTGCCCCTTCGGGATGGAATGCCTCGACACCGATCATTCCGGCGAAGGTGGTGGAACTCGATCACGATGACACCTTCGTGATCGCGATGCAGCAGCACCTGCGTCGCCGAAGCCCCAACACCCCAAACGACACCTATGAGGAGCCGGACCCGGGGTGTTCAGCTATTGGATTCTCAATGTCCAGACGCCCGAGGTGTGGGGCCCGCTGACCGAGGAGGAATTCCAGGATAAGCGCCGGGAGCTTGGCGTTGATCCATCGCTGAGCCTGCACGATGTGTACGACTATCGGCCTTGAACGGTATCAGCCGGTGCAACAACTGGCCAGCCCAACGTATCCGGCAGGTATGGTCACATGATGAGGTGGATTTCCATGACCATAACCCGCATCATCACGGTCATTGTTACTTTGCTGCTCTAGGGCCTGCTCGCGCTGGTTGATTGGGTGTGGGTGGACGTCGTAGCCCATGCTGTGCGTGATCAGGCTGGTCGGTACGGCGAGATGTATGGTCCTCTTTCGTTCTTTCGGCCCATCCTGTTTTGGTCGGCGGCGCTGGCCGCATCGACTGGAGCGCGTTCAACGTCGATGGCTCGAACATCCGCGCCAATCGCTCGGCCGCGGGAGCCCGTGTCCCGGCTTTATGGGCGGCCGCACCGGCCGTCGGGCGTCAACCTGCAGTCCGCAGACTGCCCCCCCGCCCCCTTGCCCGCCTCCACCGCTGGCGGCCGCACGGCCCGGATGATAGGTTGGCCGCATGAGCATTGGCATCGTGATGCTGGGCGACGTCGTCGGGGCGCCGGGACGGTTCGCCGTGGCCCAGCAGTTGCCCGCGATCCGCGAGCGCTGGGCGGTCGACCTGGTCATCGCCAACGCGGAGAACGCGGCCGCGGGCTCGGGGTTGACGCCCGAGCTCTACCGCAAGCTCTGCGACGCAGGCGTTGACGGCATCACGCTGGGCGACCACGCCTACCGCAAGAAGCAGATCGTCGCGACGCTCGAGCAGCAGGCGAACATCATCGTGGCGGCGAACCTGCCCGCCGAGGCGTCAGGCAAGCGCTGGATGCGCCTGCGCGCCGCGAGCGGGGGACGCAACGTCTACGTGCTGACGCTGATGGGTCGGCTATTCATGAACCTGCCGGTCGATCACCCGTTCACGGTCGTCGACGAGCTGCTGGCCTCACTGCCGGAGCGCGAGGCGATCGTGATCGTGGAGGTGCACGCTGAGGCGACGAGCGAGAAGCAGGCGCTGGCGTGGTACCTGAGCGGGCGGGTCGCCGCGGTGCTCGGCACGCACACGCACGTGCCGACCGCCGACGCGCGGCTGCTGCCCGAGTCGATCGCCGGCGTGGGCCGCGTCGGCGCCGGGGTGCACGGCGGGGGTAGCGAAGGCGGCCGTGGCGGGAGTGGCGGGGGCGGCGGGGCGCGGGGGGGGGCGGGCGGCACGGCCTACATCACCGACCTGGGCATGTGTGGCCCCTACGATTCCGTGCTCGGCCGCCGCGTCGACCGCGTCATCACCCACATGTCGACGGCCATGCCGAGCCCCTTCGACGTCGCCGAGGGCAACCCGCGCGTGTGCGGCATCTACCTCCAGATCGACGAAACAAGCGGCCTGACGGTCGCCTGCGAGCCGTTCAACATCCCCGCCGACATGAACCGTCCGCCGTTCGTCACGGGGTGAGACAAGCCGTGGCACCCGATTTTTCGCCGGCGACGGGCTTTCACGCGACTTGCACCTTGACCAATGCATGCCCGGCTCATTAGGTTGTAGTCATACGCCCCCCATCCCCACCCCTGGAAGTCTCACCATGTTCACCATCGGCCAGGAAGAACTCGACGCCGTTGCCAAGGTCCTCAACTCGGGCAAACTGTTCCGCTACACCGAAGACGGCGAGTGCGACCGCTTCGAGCAGCGCTACGCCCAGCACCTGGGCGTCGACCACGTCGGCATGTGCGCCTCGGGCACCATGGCGCTCACCGCCGCGCTCATCGGCGTCAACGTCGGCCCGGGCGACGAGGTCATCGTCCCCGCCCACACCTACATGGCCACCGCCGTCGCGGTGCTCGGCGTCGGCGCCATCCCCGTCATCATCGACGTCGACGAGTCGATCTGCCTCGACCCGGTCGCGCTGGATGAAGCCGTGGGCCCGCGCACCAAGGCCGTCATCCCCGTGCACATGTGGGGCCAGCCGTGCGACATGGACGCCATCATGGCCGTCGCCCGCAAGCACAAGCTCATCGTCATCGAGGACGCCTGCCAGGCCGTCGGCGGGGGGTACCGCGGTAAAATGCTCGGCACCATCGGGCACATCGGCGCCTTCAGCTTCAACTACTTCAAGAACATGAGTTGCGGCGAAGGCGGCGCGGTCGTCACCAGCGACGATGACGCCTTCAAACGCGCCCAGTGCGCCATCGACGCCCACCGCTACTACTGGAACGACCCCGACAGCGACTTCAACGGCTTCGCGTTCCCCGGCGCCCGCGCCTCGGAGATCGAAGGCGCGATCATGAACGTCCAGCTCGACCGGCTGCCCGGCATGCTCGACACCATGCGCCGCCACAAGCAGCGCATTCTGGAAGAGACGGCGACCACGGGCCTGACGCAGACGCCGCTGCACAGCCTCGACGACGAGTGCGGCATCTCGATCATGTACCAGCTCCCCGACGCCGAGCGCGCCGAGCGTTTCGCCGCGGCGACGAGCGGCACGATTCTCGCCAAGACCGGCCGGCACACCTACAACGAATGGCACCCGATCCTGACGCATCGCGGCGGGCCGAACCCGGGGCTGAACCCCTACGAGATGCCGCAGAACAAGGGCTGCCGCATGGACTACAGCGCGGACATGCTGCCGCGGTCGCTGGACATCCTGGCCCGTACGGTGCGCCTGGGCAACAGCCCGGACCACACGGACCAGCGCGTCACGGAGCGCATCCAGGTGATCAAGGCCGCCGCCGCGGAGGCGCTGAGCGTGCCGGCGTGAGCGCGGGCGCCGCGGGCCGGTTGCCCTGCTGTTGGGTGATTGGCCTTGGCATCGTCGCCGGCGAGTTGATCTACTTTGGCCACGGAGGACTCGCCGCCGGACGTAAAGCCGGGACCGGTGGTCCCGGCGGACGCGGGCGCAGGCGAACGACGTAGCGGCGCGGCCATCGACACGACATGGCGTCGGGGCGATCCATCAAGGTGCGCGTGACGCTGAATGCGCGTCGTGGGTGCAGGCCCGCGGCCGCGAGCGCCGGGACCACCGGTCCCGGCTTTATGGCGTCGCCCTCACCCCCGCAGCCAGGCGTCGCGGTGCTCGGCGACGAACGCGTCGTCGTTGAGCTCCGGATACGCCGCGTAAATCCGGTCGATTTCCGCGAGCTGGCCCGGGCCGAGTGTCTCGTTCTCGTCGAGGCACCAGATGCCCTCAAGCAGGCCTTGGCGTCGCAGCACCTCGTGCAGGCCCGCGATGCAGCCGGCGAAGTTGTTGGCGGCGTCAAAAAACGCGGCGTTGGTGTCCGTCACCGCTACGCTCAAGCGCAGCAGGTCCGCATCAAGCGGCGCCTTGCCTTCGCGCACCGCCCGGCAGCGCTCGAGCAGCTCGACCGCCGGCCGCGTCCACACCGACCAGTGCCCGAGCAACCCGCCGACGATCGATCGCTCGCCACCCGCAAGGCGATATGGCGTGACGAGGTCGAGCACGATGTTGTCGTCGTTGCCGGTGTAGAGCGCCAGGTCGTCGCGTCCGCTGTCGACCGCGGCGCGCATCACGTCGAGCGTGCGATAGCGATGGAAAGGCGCGATCTTCACCGCGACGACCCGCTCGATTTCCATGACCCGCCGCCAAAAGCTGTAGCTGAGCACGCGGCCGCCCACGGCCGTCTGCAGGTAGAAGCCCACGACCGGCAGGACGTCACTGACGCGCTTGGCGTGGACGACGAGCGCGTCGTCGTCGGCGTCGCCCATCGCCGCGAGGCTGAGCAGGCCCGCGTGGTAGCCGAGCTCGCGCGCGAGCGTGGCCTCGCGCACCGCCTGCTCCGTCTTGCCACACACGCCGGCGATGCGAACGAGCGGGTCGGTGGCGGGGGCCCGCGCATCCGCTGCGTCCATTTCTTCCTTCGCCAGCGTCAGCACCGGTTCCAGCAGGCCGATCTCCGGCTTGCGGATCTCGAACTGCGTCGTATGCACCGCCACCGCCAGCCCGCCGGAGCCCGCGGCGATGTAGTAGCGCGAGAGCGCCCGCTGCCGCCGCTCATCCAGCCGGCGGTTGGCGTCGAGCGCCAGCGGATGCGCGGGAATCGCCACGCCAGCGCGCAGCCGCTTGCCAATCGCTGGATCAAGCACACCCTCGGTCGCCGTACCGTCCATCGTGCATCCTTCAAAAGCAGCCACGAATGGCCGCACCTTCGCGTTCATTCGTGGCTATGGCTCAAAACTTCCCGTCGCGCACTTCGTAGTGCGTCGGCTTGCCCAGGCTCGCCCCGCCGCGCTGCACCCAATCGGCGACCCAGCGCATCATGCGATCGACGCTGACCTCGGGGTAGCCGAACAGCCGGTGCGCCTGCTGCGCGTTGCTCAATATCGCCGAGCCCGTCGCCTCGCCCTCGAACACCGGCTCGCGATCGAGCATCGCGCCGAGCTGCTGCGCGGCCGCGTGCACGCTCACCGCCTCGGGGCCCGTGATGTTGACCGGCCAGGCGGGGCTGGCCGCGTGCTCGAGGCTCAGGAGCGCATGCGCGTTGGCGTCGCCCTGCCAGATGACGTTGAAGACGCCCATGCCCAGCGGGATCGGCTCGCCGGCGATGATTTTCTGCGCGAGGTCGACCAGCACGCCATAGCGCAGCTCGCAGGCGTAGTTGAGGCGAATGAGGCTGACGCGCGTCCCCGCCGCGCGGCTGAAGTGCTCGAACATGCGCTCGCGGCCGAGGCAACTCATCGCGTACTCGCCCTGCGGATTGGGCTCGTCGCCCTCGCGCGAGCCGCCCGACGTCACCGACGCGAGGCCATAGACGTTGCCCGTGCTGAACGCGGCGATGCGCGAGCCGGCGTAGCGCTGGGCGACCATGCCGGGCAACCAGCAGTTCATCGCCCAGGTCAGCGCTTCGTTGCCGGTGGCGCCGAACTTCATGCCCGCCATGTAGACGATGTTGGGCGCGTCGGGTAGATCGGCGAGCGCCTTGGCGTCGAGCAGGTCGGCCTTGATCGTCTCGACGCCCCATGCCTCCATCTGATCGCGCGAGCCGGCCTGTGAGAAGCGTGACACGGCGATCACGCGCCGGCTCGTGGACGCGTCGTCGCTCGCCCGCCGGGTCATGCGCGCCAGCGTCGGCCCCATCTTGCCCGCGGCGCCGAGCAGGATGATGTCGCCCTCGAGCCGCTGCATCATGGCGACGACGGCCGGGCTCGGCCGGCTCAGCCGCTCCTCCAGCGCGTCGACGTCTTCGATGCGATCCACGTTCGCCTCCGTGTCCAGGTCAACCATGCCAGCCTCCGGGGTCCGGGTTCCGGGAAGACAACCAATGTACCAGACTCGGCTTGCGGAGGCTCACGTCCCGAATCGCCCGTCCTGCCGCCGGCGAAGCGACCACAGCGCCGCCGCGGATCCCGCCGTCGGCAGCTCGACTGCCGCCGGCGTCACGAGCGACCCCGCGGTCAGCCGCCGCGCCACGCGGCAGCCCTGGGCCAGGTGCGCCGGCAGCGCCACCTCGTCTGCTTCCCCGTCGATCGCCCGCGCCGGCGCGACGCGGTGCACGAGATCGTCGCTGTGGTCGTCGCCGATCGTCTCGCCCGGCTCGAAATCGCGCCGCACGTGCAGCACCCGATCCCACCGCGGGCGGTAGTCGCTTGCTCCCGTCGCGATGGCGCACCGCCCCGCGAGCAGGATGCTCCACATCGCCTCCATGCCCAGGAAGTGGTGCGGCCGCAGGATCACGAGCGTCCGACCGTCCTCCCCGGGCTGCATGTTCTCGTTGCGCGTCGCCCACTGGATCACCCGGTTGTCGCCGCGCACCACGGCGAACACGCCGCCCGCGAGCGCCGCCTCGTCCGGGCGACGCACGAGGCGCACGGCGTCGACGGCCGGCGTGCGCGTGAGCAGTCCGCCGTCGCTCGCGGGGCACATGAGCTGAGCGATCTCGGTGACGCGCAGGACGGGCGAGTGCGTGCTGGTGGCGCCGTCGAAGTCGAGACCGTTGGCGTTGGCGGCGATGGTGAGCTCGGTGAGGTCCCACCCGCCGATGCCCGGCAGGCCGGCGCGGAGCAGCGTGTCTCGGCGGTCGCGCATGCGCGCACCGTCGCCGTAGCCCGCCGGGCGCATGAGCTCGGCGTCCTCGCCGGCGAGGCGCACCGTCTGGCCATGGTTCCACACGTTGACGCTCGCCCCCATGGTGTCGCCCGGCCCGGCGTCGTAGCCCCACTCGCCGTCGAGCGCCTTGCCCGCGCAGAACACTTCGAGGCCAAGCGTCCGGCACCACGCGACAAGCCCCATGATCAGCCCGTGCTGGTCGCCGTCGACGGCCGTGTAGACCACGCCCGCGTCGTCCGCCAGCGCCTTGAGCATCGGGCCCACCACTGCGTCGGTCTCCTTGCTGACCATCGCGACGTGGCGGCCGCGTTCGATGGCCGCCAGCGCGTGGGCCGCCCCGGCGGCGGGATGCCCCGTCGCCTCGACCACGACGTCCACGTCAAGCTCGGGCACGATCATGGCGTCGCCGGTGACGACGATGCACCCGCTCCGTGCGGCGTCGATCGCCGCCGCGACGGCCGATGCCTCGACAACCTCCGCGACGCCCGCTGCCTTGATCGTCCGCACGGCACCGGCGACGTCGGCGTCCGCTACCGCCACCAGGCGCACGCTGTCCACGCGCAGCGCCTGGGCGACGATGCCGCGGCCGAACGTGCCGCAGCCGATGAGCCCGACCCGCACCGGAGCGTCGCCGCCGCGCGTCAGCAACTGGTCGTAGAGCATGGGCGTCACCTCTCCTGGCCGAAGCGCCTTCATTGCAACCGCGGCCGCCGCTGCTCAGCCCGCCAGCACGTTGGTGTGCGTCAATCGTTCGAGCAGCGCCTCCGCCCAGCCGGCCTTGCCGCCGTGGCGTGCGAAGTTGCGCTCGACCGCACGTGTGTCGTGGCAATCCGAGCCCGCGACGCACAGCAGGCCGTGCTCGCCGCAGTAAGCTTCGTACACCGCGCCGTACTCGGGCTCGACACTCGGATGGGCGCACTCGATTGCGTCGAGGCCGCACTCGATGCGCAGGGCGTCCATGCGCTCGCGGTCGGCGCCTTGGAAGTAGCGCTGCGGGTGCGCGATCGCCACCACGCCGCCCACGTCATGCACCGCGTCGGCCACCATGGCGGGGTCGGGGTACGGCGGCGGCGTCACGGCCTCGTGCGCGCGGCGCATCAACTCGCCGTAGCCACCCTCGTCGTCCGCCCAGCCGCGCTCGATGACGTAATCGCGCAGCACGCCGTTCTTGACGTGCGTCGCGCCCTGGCGCGCGATCGCGCGCTCGGGGCGGTAGGTCTTGAGCAGCTCCAGCCGGCGCGCGTCGTCAAAGTCGCAGCCCAGCGCCACCAGCCCCGCCGAGAGCTTCGCCCCCGCCTCGCGCTGCCAGTCGTGGTACGCGTGGAGCACGGCCTCGAGCTTGCCCCGCGGCGCGATGGGCAGCCCGTAGCACAGCAGATCCACATTGCCGAACGATGACGTCGTGACCGTCAGCTCGGCCGCGGGAATCGCGCGAACGCCGGGAGACCGCGCCGCCGCGTCGCGCACCTCGTCGAGCGAGTCCATGTTGTGATGCTCGGTGATGGCGATGACGCCCACGCCCAGCTCGCGGGCACGGGCGAAGTGCTCCGCCGCCTGCGCCTGGCCGTCGTAGCTGAAGCAGGTGTGCAGGTGCAGGTCGTAGGACGCGACGTGATCGGCAATGGCCATGCGATGACGATACCACGCCGCGCCTGCCGGCACCACGACGGGCCATGCTCGTCGAGCCCTACTGCTCCCAGATGCGCAGCACCTGGCTGTGGTTCTGCTCGCTCATGGTCTGGGTCATGCGCTGGCCGCCGAGGTCGATCACGATCTCGATCCGGCTCGACTCCATGTTGTTGCGCCCCACGACCTCGTGGCGCGACAGGTCGACGATGATCTGCGAGCGGCTGGTCGCGTCGCGCAGGCGCACGTCCATGGGCGGCGCCCCCTCGGGCATGTCGGAGAGGTCGACTTCGAGGTCCATCCGGCCCTCGGCGTTAATCGTCGCCACGCCGATGCCCGCGATCTCGCCGACCTCCGCGAGGCGGTAGCTCATGTCGTAGTGCATCGCGCCGAGCTCATGGTCGGTCATCAGGGCTGCGGACCAGCGATCACCCTCGCGTGCCTCGGCAGGCGAGCCGCTGACGGCGGCGAGATGGCTGGCGTTGTAGACGAGGTCCACGTCGCTGGGCACCAGTGTCGCGGCGTCGACCTGCCGGCGCATCGCCTCGGCGCCGCGCACCGAGGCGATGCTGCCATCGGCGTCGACGGCGACGTCCAGCGGTGTGCCGGCGATCGCCCGCAGCGGCTGGCTGTCGGCTCCGCCCTCGCGCGAATCGAGGACGATCCGCTCGCCGTCGGGTCCGGTGACCTCGGCGCGGAGCCAGTCGAACGTCATGGTGGCTTGCACCGAGCCGTCGCCGCTGACGCTCTCGACCTCCCAGGTGACCTCGCCGGTCGTCTCCATGGACATGTCGAAGCGCTGGCTGTCGCCGCCAAAGCTCATTTCCTGCTGGCGCTGCCTGAGCGCCCAGATTTCGTAGCGGGCGGCCTGCCCCGGGATCCACGCGGGGCGCAGCTCCGCGGCCCGGGCGGGCGCGGCGAAAGAGGTCAGCAGCAGGGCCAGCGCGAGGGACGTCGCAACGCGGGGACGGGGCATGGTCATCATCACGAGCCTCCAGGGCGGTTGAGCAGGCAAGGACCCATTGTCCACGCACGGGCATGGAATTGCCAGCCCCGGGGGGCGGGGCGGGAGGTGCCAGGGTGGCGGGGTGGTGGTGGGGGTGGTGGGGGTGAACGGTGTGCGCCCGGCCGCGGGTGCGGAGCGCTTTTCGCCTGATCCGGTGCGGGAAGCCGATACAATTCAGGGTGTTACTGTCGTCGGGCCCTGCGGCCCGGGGCTGGGGGCGGCGGAGGAAAGGCTTCGCATGGAAGGTTGACTTGGGCCTGGAGCGACTGGAACAGCTTTTTCAGCGATTGCAAGGGTATCTCTGGACCCAGCCGGTCGAGGTATTCGTGGAAATCGCTGTGATTTGGGTGGTCGTCTACGCCATCCTGCGGTTTCTGCGCGGCACGCGCGGCGCCCGCGTCATCAAGGGCGTGGCGGTCATCCTCATCGTCGGCACGCTGGCGATCCAGGTGCTAGGGCGCGAAAACGCCTTCGAGCGGCTGAACTTCCTATACAGCAACTTTCTCGCATTCGCATCGCTGATGTTGGTGATCGTCTTTCAGCCCGAGCTGCGCCGGGCGCTGGTGCGTCTGGGCGAGACGCGGCTGTTCCGGCAGGCGGGGCTGCGCAAGGCGCGCGTCGTCGAGGAGGTCCTCGCCAGCGCTCAGTATCTCTCGCGCACCAAAATCGGCGCCCTGATCGCCATCGAACGCCAGGTGGGCCTCGGGGGCATCGTCGAGCTGGGCACCCGCATCGACGCCGAAGTCTCCAAGGAGCTGCTGAACACGATCTTCTGGCCCGGCTCGGCGCTGCACGACATGGGCGTGATCATCCGCGGCGACCGCGTCATGGCCGCGGGCGTCCAGTTCCCGCTCGCCGAGTCAGACACCATCCCGCAGGAGCTCGGCTCGCGGCACCGCGCCGCCATCGGGCTCTCGCAGGAATCCGACGCGATGGTGCTCGTCGTCAGCGAGGAAACCGGCACGATCAGCGTCGCGGAGCGCGGCGACCTGACCCGCGGCCTGAGCGTCGACGAGCTGCGCCCGATTTTGACGCGCGGCCTGGGCAGCGTGACCATCACCGATCGCAGCGAGACGACCGACAACAGCAGCGAGCAGGCGGACCTCAGCGACGAGGGTGGCCTGGGCTCGCGAACTTGATACGGGCGGTCGCGCTCCGCGGCGATCGCCCCTGATTGGCGAATATTGAACGATGTCCGTGACCTGGGAAAAGATTCAGACGGGGTTGATCGTCACGGTGATTGCCGTGCTGGTGTGGCTGTACGCCGAGGGCCAGGCGGTGACGGAGCAGCCGAAGCAGGTGGAGTTGTCGTTCGTGTCGCCGGGGGATCGTCAACTGGCGATCTCGCCGGAGCGTGTGTCGGTGACGGCGACGTTCAGCGCGTCGGCGAGCCAGATGCGGCGCGTCGAGGCGGTACTGCGCCAGGGGCCGTTGCAGGTGCCCGTGCGCCTGCCGACGGGTCCGACGGCGTACGAGCAGGCGATGCCGATCCGCGACCTGCTGCTGGCGACGACGCTGGGGCAGCTCGGCGTGAACATCACCGACACCGCGCCGCTGGCGCGGACGGTGCGTGTCGAGCCGCTCGTGACGCACGAGGCCCCGGTGCGCGTGGAGGTGGAGCCGGGCTACCACGTGCAGCGGCCGCGGGTCGAGCCTCGCACGGCGCGGGTGACGGTGCCGGTGAGCCTGGCGGACCTGGCGCAGCGGCAGGCGGTGGTGGTGCCGCTGACGGACCTGGGGACGTTCGAGGTGGACGCGGAGCAGACTTTGGAAGTGCCGCTGGAGCTGCCCGCTGTGCTGCGCGGGCGGCCGTGGGTGCGCCTCGAGCCGGGCTCGGCGCACGTGACGTTCACGATCACGCGGCAGACGGACACGGTGACGCTGACGCGTGTGCCGATCGAGATTTCCGTCTCGCCGGTGCGGCTGCGCGACTTCGAGATCGACATCGCCGACGAGGACCTGGTGCTGCACGACGTGGAGCTCAGCGGCCCGGCCGACGTCATCGAGCGGGTGCGCAACAAGGAGCTCGGCGTCTGGGCGTCACTGCGGCCGACGCTCGATGAGCTCGAGGCGCAGGTTACCTCGCTGCAGGTGGAGTTGATGAACGTACCGGCGTCGGTGACGGTGGAGTCGACCCTGCCACGCGTTCCCGTCGAGGTCCGCCGGCGGGAGTAGCGGCGCGAATACGCCGGGAAGCGGGCAAACGAAACGCGATCAACCATCGACGACGAGGTGCCAAAGGAACGTCAGCCCGAGGGCACGAGCCAGCAGTGGCACCCACCCGCACGAATGGGTTGAAGGGGCTCTAGTTTTTGTAGCTGTCGGGGATCATCGCTTCGAACATCGATTTCAGCGCGGCCGGGTCCTGGCGGATGAGCTCACCGTCGGGGTCGTCGGAGACGGTGAGGACGGGGTACTGCCGCCAGTCGTCGGCGTCGAGCGGTTCGGTGTGGCCGTCTCGCTTGAAGCGGTCGATGAGCGTGCGCTTGAGACGGTCGCGAGCGGCGGCGCAGGCGCGGTCGGTGCTGCGGTCGGCGGTCTCGTGGGGGTCGGCCTCAAGGTCGAATAGCCAATCGCGCTGGTCGGGCTCGGAGTGGACGTACTTGTGCGACTTTGACGCGGCCATGTAGAGGCCCTTGCCGTGGCCGTCGTACTGGCTGAAGACGAACTCGCGGTCGGCGCGGCCGGCGGCGACGCCGGCGAGGTTGCGGCCTTCGTCGTTGACGCTGGGGCTGTCATGGCCGGCGGCGGCGAGGCAGGTGGGGTAGATGTCAAGAAGCGACGTCACTTCGTCGCAACGCTCGCCCGCGTGCTCGCCGCCGGGGAAGCGGGCGATGAGCGGCACGCGGGCCGCGGCGTCGTGCATGGAGCGTTTGCCGAAGCTGCCGTAGTCGCCGAGCAGCTCGCCGTGGTCGGAGCTGAAGAGCACGAGGGTGTTGTCGATGTCGCTGCCGAGGGCGTCGAGGATGCGGCCGACGTGGTAGTCGATGAAGGAGATGCAGGCGTAGTAGTAGGCGCGCATGCATCGCAGCAGGAAGCCGTCGAGCCCGCGGTCACGGTACTTGTAGCGGTTCTGGTTGCGGTTCCAGTAGGTGAGCAGGTCTTCGTAGCCGGGCGGGATGAAGGGCGGGTCGACCTCGGTGGCGCGGTAGAGGCGGTTCCAGGGTGTGGGCACCTCGAAGGGGGGGTGCGGCTTGATGAAACTGGACCATAGGAAGAAGGGTCGCGACGTGTCGCGGTTCTCCAGGAAGTTGATCGACCGGTCGGCGGTCCATGCCGTGCCATGCAGGTGAGCCGGGAGCTGCGAGGGCTGGGGGACGTAATACATCTCGCTGCGCAGGCCGTGGACGTCGGCGACGTGGTCGTAGCCGTTGTCGCGGAGCTGTTGGCGGAAGCCGTCGCGGCCGTCGGGGTCGGGGATCTCTTCGGAGATGTCGCGCGACTCGAAGCCGCGCATGGCGTAGAAGTCGGGGGTGAAATGCATTTTGCCGACGCCGTGGGTCTGATAGCCGCGGCTGGAGAGGTGGTCCATGAGGCTGGGCATGACGTCGGGTTCGGGCATGGGCGTGTTGGCGAGGCAGCCGGTGACGTGCGGCGGCTGGCCGGTCAGCAGCGAGCAGCGCCCGGCGACGCAGACGGGCGACGGCGTGTAGCAGCGCGTAAACGCCACACCCTCGCGCGTGAGGTGGTCGAGGTGCGGCGTGCGGATGACGGGATGACCCAGCGCGCCGATGGTGTCCCCGCGCTGCTGGTCGGTGAAGAGCAGGAGGATGTTGGGAGTCGAGGCCATGTCGCCGCCTTTCGTGAACGGGTGCGGGGAGGTGATGGTACCGCATCGCGCGCGGGGGTGAAGCCCACGGATTGCAGTCCGCGGGCTGCGACGGCAGGCGACCACGATCAACTCTGGCGGCGGCGGGCCCGGGTGGGTAGGCTGGCGCGTGGTGGCTGTCCCTGTATCAAGGAGTCGGCGATGAGCACGATCATGTTGTTGGTGAGTGGCCGGTGGATGGTTGGCACGATGCTGGTGGCGGGCCTGCTGCTCGCCGCGGGCGCGGTGCGGGCGGATGCGGGCGAGGCGGGGCGGACGTTTTATGTGGACTACGCCGACGGTTCGGACGACAACGACGGGCTCAGCGCGGAGGCAGCGGTGCGGCACGCGCCGGGCGACGCGCGGGCCGAAGGCGCTGCCGCGGCGATCGAGCTGGAGCCCGGCGACCGCGTCATCTTCAAGGGCGGCGTCGCCTACCGCGGCGCGCTGACGATCGGGCGCGGCGGCAGCGCGGCCGGCGGACGCGTGGTCTACGACGGCAACGTGGCCGGCGAGTTCGGCGAGGGCCGAGCCGTGCTCGACGGCTCGGACGTGCTCACCGACTGGCGCCGCGCCGAGTCCGCAGCCGAGGTCGGCGGCCATGAGCACTGGGAGCGGATCTGGATCGCCCGCGCCCCGGCCGGCGCCGCGGCGCTGACCGCCAACCTGCACCAGGGCGCGACGATGCTCACGCTGGCCCAGCACCCGACGCCGAGCGAGCCGCTGGCGATCGATCGGCATGCGGAGTACCTGCGCGTCGGGCCCGAGGACGCGACAGAGACGAGCCTGCGCGACGAGCGGCTGGCGGAGCTGGGCGGCGAGGCGCTGGTGGGCGCGAGCGTGTTCGTGTGGCGCAGCCGCAATGACGTGGACACGCGGCGGATCGAGGCGTACGACGGACAGACGCACACCATCACGTTCGAGGCGCTCGGTGCGCCGCCGTATGACAACCAGGACACCCGCTATGCGATCGCCAACGCCGCGACGGCGGCGGTGCTGGACGGGCCGGGGCAGTACGCGGTGCTGGAGCACGAGGCCGACGAGGACGGGCGCGTGCCGGTCTACTTCTGGCCGCTGGATGACGCGGACCCCAATGACGTGGAGGTGACGATCTCGCTGCGCGGTGTGGCGCTGCAGCTCGGCCCGCAGACGGGGCACCTGACGATCGAAGGATTCAGGATTCAGCGCTATCGGCAGGCGATCGACAAAGTGCACTGGAACGTCGAGGAGCACACGAGCGATATCACGATCCGCAACAACGAGATCACCGGCATCCGATCGCCGGGCTACGCCAACGCGGTGTATCTCTACCGCGTCGACGACCTGGTCATCGAGGACAATTACCTGCACGACAACCCGAAGATGCGCGGCCTGGGGCTGCACACGGGCGAGCGGCCGATCTTTCGCAACAACCGTCTCATTCGCATGGGCCGCACGCCGATCATCATGTACTTCGCCAACGACGGGAAGATCCAGGGCAACTACATCGCGCACAATCGTGGGACGCACAGCAACGGGCTGTCGGTCTACCTGCACTGCGAGAACATCCTCGTCGAAGGCAACTACGTGTATGACTCGAACGTGCCCTTCACGTGCAACGACACGACCGGGCTGACGGTGCGCAACAACGTGTTCGACGGGTCGGGAAGTCAGCCGATCTCGTTCTGGCAGGGCGTCAGCGGCGAGGTGCGCGTCGAGAACAACACGCTGGTGGGCGGCGGCCGCGACAGCGGGCTGTACATCGGCGGCACGGGGGACCGCGACGGCTCGAGCTTCGAAGGCATGCACATCACGTTCGTGAACAACATCATGGACGGGCCGATCATGAACATCATGAACGGGCGGCTCTGGACGCGGGACGTGGAGCGGCGGCACAACATCTACCTGAACGTGCCGGAGGGCTTCGAGCCCGGCGAGGGGGAGATGGTGGTGGACGACCCCGCGAAACTGTTCGTGGATTTCGAGGGCGCGGACTATCGGTTGCGCGAAGGCAGCCCCGCCATCGACGCCGGCGCATCCGTGGACGTGGCCGAGGACATCGAAGGGGCGCCGCGGCCGCAGGGCGATGGCTTCGACGTGGGGGCGTATGAGTGGGGGGAGTGAGAGGTGAACGCGTGGACGAAGACCTCACCCACATGACACGCGACGAGCTCGTGGCCGAGGTGCGCAAGCTGCGGCAGGGGATTCGCGAACACCGCGACAGCAGCGGGCATGAGCTGTGCTGGCATCACCCGGCGTTGTGGGGGCTCTTGCCGGAGCGGACGGACCCGGTGCCGGTGGTGCCGACGTGGCCCGAGTTCATGCGCGGGTGCATCCGGTATCGGCAATCGCTCGATGAGCAGGCGGGCGGGGCGCCGCGGTCGGATGAGCCGTACGAGGGGTGAGGCGGGCAGACTTGGCTTCGTGAGGCAGCGATGAAGGC
Source organism: Phycisphaeraceae bacterium (assembly GCA_040905445.1). Lineage (GTDB taxonomy): Bacteria > Planctomycetota > Phycisphaerae > Phycisphaerales > Phycisphaeraceae > SKPT01. The sequence goes on from JBBDRN010000001.1 coordinate 27,227, forward strand.
GATCAGGCTCGTGTGGGTCGGGCTATGGGGATTTGCAGCGATGGCGCTCGTGGCCGGTGCCGCGAGTGGGCTCTACGTCCGGTTGATCATCGTGCACGGCCACGTGCCCCCGGCGTGGCTGGATACCCGATACGCTGATTTTCTCTCCCCCGCTGCTGCTTTGACGGGTGGCAGCGCGCTGGTGGTGGCCCTCGTGGCGCTGGTGTTGAGCGTTGTTGAGCGACTGCTCGCCCGCCGACGCTCGCCGGTGTTCCTCGCTTCGGTAATCCTGTTCGGGCTGGCGACCGCGAACTGGCTTCATCTGAGTTTGCCGCCTGCACGGTGACCGCGGGGGCGCCGGCCAACGTCGAACCTCACGACAACTCGTTGCCGCTGTTCTCCCCGCCCGTCGTCGGTCCCGCGGGGCTGAGCGTGTTGGGCGGGACGGTCAGGTGCGGCGTCCGCGGCGCGTCGGGGTTGGTCTCCGCGTCAAAATCATTGATCCGGTCGATCATCTGGCGCAGTCGGCCGTAGTCGCGGCGGGTGAACGTCCAGCGCAACCGCGGCAGGTCGAGATATTCATCCTCGGGCGGTTCGGCGTCACCTTGCGTGATGTGGCCGCTGACCACCAGGTCGGCGAACTCGCCGTTGAGCGTGTCGAGCTGGGCCGGCGTCAGCGGGCGGGCGATTCGCAGCACCATGTCATCGTCGACGAAGCGCTGCGAGTGGTAGTTGCGGTAAAAGTGCAGGACGTGCCGGGCGGCTTCCTCGGCGTCGTCGGTGACGTGGTAGAGGCTGAGGTCCGCCGGGCTGATCATGCCGGTGGCGAGCAGTTGGGCGCGGACGTAGGCATCCCAGTGTCGCCAGTAGTTGCCGCCAGGCTGATCGACCATGACGACGGGCTGGAGGGGCGCCTTGCCGGTCTGGATGAGGGTGAGTGCTTCGTAGCCTTCGTCGTGGGTGCCGAAGCCGCCGGGGAAGAGGACGATGGCGTGGGACTGCCAGATGAAGACGAGCTTGCGCGTGAAGAAGTATCGGAAGGTGATGAGCTTGGGGTCGCCGACGATGTAGTCGTTGGCGTTGGTCTCGAAGGGGAGGCGAATGGCGACGCCGAAGGAGGCTTCGCGGCCCGCGCCGCCGTGGCCGGCGCGCATGATGCCGTCGCCGGCGCCGGTGATGACCATCCAGCCCTGGCCGGCCATATTCTTGGAGAAGGCGAGCGCGGCCTGGTAGGCGGGGGCGTCCTCGCGCGTGCGCGCGCTGCCGAAGATGGAGACCTTGGGCACGTGGCGGTAGCGGCGAAAGACCTTGAGCGCGTAGCGGAGTTCCTTGAGCGCGCGCGAGATCAGCTTGACCTCACCCAGATCGGCTTCGTCGCCGATGAGCTTGAGGCTGGTGTGCAGCAGCTCGCGGATGCGCATGCCCAGCTCGGCGTCGGGGTCGGCGCCGAAGTCGCGGACGAGTTGCTCGAGCTCGGCAAGGCGCCGTTCGTCGGACTGGCTGTGGGGTGCGGGCATGGGAGGCATGATAGGCGGGCCGGGGGGAGAGGGGGCAGACTGCCCCCTGCCCCCTGCCGACTACTTTATCCATGGGTCCTGCCGCATGGCCGGCTCCGGGGCGCGTTCGGATTCCGGGAGGCCCCGGCCGCGGCGGACGCGCAGGAGCACCAGCAGCCGCCGGCGTGACTGCCGCCATGGCGTCGCCATGCAGCGCCAGGCGCGGATCCACCAGGGCCGGATCGCGTCCGGGCAGCGCAGGTGCTCCGGAAGCTGGTCGGCGCGCAGGCGGATGCGGTGCTTGAGCAGGTGGTAATGGTCGGCACGCTGCAGCACGCGCAGCAGCCGCCGCGCCGGCCAGAGCCGACCCACGCCGCGCGGCGGCAGGGCGAAGTGGAGCTGGTAGTCGATGAGGTGCGGCCGGCCCTGCTCGTCGACGATGATGTTCTCGCGCTTGTTGAGGTCGACGTGGGCCGCCTCGTGGGCGTGCAGCTCGCGCAGGATCGCTTCCAGCCGCGGGAAGAACGCGTCGTCGACGCGCTCGTCCCGGCCCAGCGGATGGCCCGGAATGAAGACGTGCGCGGTGGCGTGGGCGACGGATCGGCCGTCGACGCACACGGGCCCGACGGCGTCGGGGATGCCCGGCACGTCGGCGAGTCGGCGGAGGATGGCCGTCTCGCGCCGCGCCAGCCGCCTGCCCAGCCACCGCGCCGGCAGTCCGGGGACCGGCTGGGCGCGGTTGAACTTGCAGATGATCGTCCGGCCGTCGCCCGCCTCGTAAAGGGCGGTGGCGGCAAAGGCGTCGTGCTTGAAAATGTCGACCCGCCGGCACGTCACGCCGTCGAGCTCGATCGTTGCGGGCGGATCGTTCCCGCCCAAGGCGCGCAGCAGCGGCGGGCGCGGACGCGTGGAGCCGGTCATCGGGGTGGTCGCCGTCACGATGCTGGGATTCTACGGTGTGGAGGGGCGTGGGGCGGGGTGTGTGGCGGGGCGTTGCAGCGAACGGCCGACTCGCCGCCGGTAACTTCGCCGCGTGGACTGGCGTAAGTCGGCGATGGATCGACACGGTAAGATGCCCCCTTCACGATGGGAGCACGGGCTTTGGCGCATGTCTTGATGATCCATGGGCTGACGGACGTGGGGCGGACGATCACCTCGCTGCTCGAGGGCACGGGGTGCTTCACGCGCTTCGTTGGTGCGACGGTGGCGTGGACGTTTCGGCGCTCGCGCGGCGTGGGGCGGCTGCGCCTGCTGCTGCCGCAGCTCTACTACGTCGGCACGCGCAGCCTGCCCGTTGTCATGCTCGTCGGCGCGTTCGTTGGCGCGGTGCTCAGCGTCGAGGCGTTCGACCAGTTCGCCGCGCTCGGCCAGGAAGCGAGGCTGGGCGGGGTGATCAACATCTCCGTCGTCAAGCAGATCGGCCCGGTGCTCGCCGCCGTGATGATCGCCGGGCGCGTCGGCGGGGCGGTCAGCGCGGAGCTGGGCACCATGCGCGTCACCGAGCAGCTTGACGCCCTGCGCGTCATGGGCGCCGACCCGATCAACTACCTCGTCGTCCCGCGCGTGCTCGCGTGCATCATCATGGTGCCGATTCTCACCATCTTCAGCGACCTGCTGGGGATCTTCGGTGGCTATCTCGTAACGGTGCAGGCCTACGCCGTCGAGTCCGGGTCCTACTGGCGCTTCTCCGCCGAGTTCGTCGGCGCCTACGACGTCATCACCGGCCTGCTCAAGAGCGTGGTCTTCGGCCTGGCGATCGGGTTGATCAGTTGCTACAAGGGCTTTAACTGCGAGCCCGGCGCCGCGGGCGTGGGACGCGCGACGACCGACTCGTTCGTCATGAGCTTCATCGCCATCATCGTTGCCAACTTCTTTCTCGCCATGCTGCTCAACGACCTCGCCGGCGTGATGTTCGATCGGCAGGCGACGATGTTCGGCCGGTGAACATTTCATCGCTCGCTGGCGCGCGTGACACGATGCCGCGCCGCCGAACGGGTCGCCGCCGCGGCTATACTGCCCGGATGAGCACCGGCCCTTCGCGATCTGACGCGGGCGCGCGCGAGCCCGCGCCCGCGCCGCCCGGCAGCGACGTCGACCTCCACGACGCCGCGGTGGTCGTCGACCTGTTCGACCAGGCCGCCGCCGCGCTCGCCCGCCACGCCGGCCGGCGTGGATCGGTCATCGACCTGCCCGCCCGACCCGCGGGCGGGCGCCTGCTGATGACCGGCGACCTGCACGACAACGGACTCAACTTCCAGCGCATCCTGCGTCTCGCGGGCCTGCACGAGCGCACCGACCGGTACCTCATCCTGCACGAGGTCATCCACGGCCCGGGGCGCATCAACGGGCGCGACCTGTCCGTGCGCACGCTCGCGCGCGCCGCCGCGCTCATCACGCAGTACCCCGGGCAGGTGCTCATGCTGCTGGCCAACCATGACCTGGCGCAGCTCAACGGCGATGGCATCCTCAAGGCCGGCGTGAGCGTCGTCGAGGCCTTCGACGCGGGGGTCGACTTCCTCTACGACGACCGCGCTGACGACGTGCGCGACGCGATGGCGCGGCTGATTCGCGCCATGCCGCTGGCGGTGCGATGCCCCAACGGCGTGATGTGCTGCCACAGTCTGCCGGCCCCGCGCAAGCTCGAACGGTTCGACAAGACGGTGCTCGACCGCGAGCTGACCGACGACGACCGCGCGGGCGACGGCCCGGCATCGCTGATGGTCTGGGGGCGCAACCACACGCAGAAGGTTGCCGACGAGCTCGGCGAGGCGTGGGGGGCGAAGCTGTTCGTCATGGGGCATCAGCCGGCCGACTACGGCTACGAGGTCGAAGGGGAGACGATGATCGTGCTCGCGTCGGACCACGAGCATGGTGTGGCGCTGCCGATCGACCTGGCCCGGGCGACGACGCGCGACGAGCTGGTGATGGAGGTGCTGCCGCTGGGGGCGGTATTGATGTAGTTGGGGATTGGGGGCCTTGGGATTTGGGAGTGGGGATGGGGGGTGGTGGCGGGGGGGTGGCGGGGTGATCGCTATTCCCTGATCGACGCTTGACCCTCCCCGTTGGCAGGTGGATGATGCCATGCCGGTATTTCACACGCGATTGGAGGCCCCATCATGAAGCCGATTCTCACCACCGCCGTCCTGCTCGTGGCTGCCGTTGTCGTTGGCGTCTGGGCCCTGCCCCTCGTCACCGGACCTGAGGCGGCGGCGCAGGAGCAAGAGGGCGGGCGCATGGCGGAGCGGCACGCCGAGATATTCGACGACGTCACCGAAGCCGTCGCCGTGATCCACCCGACGCACGAGAACGACGTCCGCGGCTGGGTGCGCTTTCGGGAGCGCGACAACGGTCGCGTGCGCGTCACCGCGGAGCTCGAGGGGCTGAACGCGGGTCAGGCGCATGGCTTCCACATTCACGAGTATGGCGACTGCACGGCCGGCGACGGCACGAGCGCCGGCAGCCACTACAACCCGGCCGACCACCCGCACGGCCTGCCCAACGGCGATGAACGCCACGCCGGCGACCTGGGCAACCTCGAGGCCAACGACGACGGCGTCGCGACCCTGGAGCTGACGGTGAGCAACGTCACGGTTGCAGGGCTGCGGAACCCGATCCTCGGCCGGGGCGTCATCGTCCACGCCGAGGAGGACGACGGCAGCCAGCCGTTGGGCGGCGCCGGGGCGCGGCTCGGGTGCGGCGTGATCGGCATCGCCGAGCCGCGCGAGCAGCAGTAAAGCCTGGCTCTGCGCGCGGCGCGGGCGAGCGCTGCTCATCGCGCGGGCCAGTGCGGATCGCGCATGTCCGGGTGGGTTACACATTCAAGCTTCGGACGAGCCCGGGCCGATGCTCTTGGGGCCGCGCTGGAGGTGTCGGCTTCATATTTCCGGATGATCCGCAGGGAGGCAGGATCCGCCGGCGAGAGGACCGCCGACATGAACAAGCAGGAGCTGATCGAGAACATCCGCGAGCGCAATCGCAGCGTTTCGGACGAATATCTGGTGCGGTTCAACGAGCAGGCGCTGGAGAGCTACCTTCAGCGGCTGACGCACGTCGTCGGGCATCGCGGCCGCAACAGCCGATGGGTGCGCCAGGGCGACGGCCCGGCGTCGGTGACGCGCGAGCCGGTGAACCGCTAGCGTGTGGTTCCGCCGCCCATCCCCCGCTCGACGGGAGGGGGGCCAGAGGTGACAATCGAGGTCGCGGATGCAGTTGGACGCGCTGATCGCCGGTCTGCCGCTGCGCCTCGTGCGCGGAGCGGGGACGTTGGAGTTGAGCGACCTCGTGGACGATTCCCGCGAGGCCGAACGCGGCTGTGCGTTCATCGCGCGCGGCGGTGCGGGGCAGCGGCACATCCAGGACGCGATCTCCCGTGGCGCGGCGGCGGTCCTGGCCGATCGACCGCCGAGTGACGACGTGCCCGCCTCGGTCGCCTGGGTGCAGGCCGATGAGCCCCTCGGCCAACCGCTGGCGGGGCGCTTGGCGGAGCGGTACTTCCACGAGCCGTCGCGCCGGCTGGCGCTCGTCGGCGTCACGGGGACCAACGGCAAGACGACGACGGCCTGGCTGATGCGGCACCTGCTCGCCGCGGCGGGCCATCGCTGCGGGCTCATCGGCACCGTGGCGGTGCACGAGACGGGCGACACGGGCCCTCCCGGGCCGCCGCCGATCAATACCACGCCCGGCGCGGTGATGATGTCGCGTCTGCTGGCGCGGATGGCGGAGCGCGGATGCGAAGCCGCGGCCGTCGAGGTCTCGTCGCATGCCCTCGAGCAGGGGCGGTGTGACGCGCTGCGCTTCGCCGGGGCGGTGTTCACGAACCTGACCGGCGATCACCTGGACTACCACGGGACGATGACGGCGTATGCCGAGGCGAAAGCGCGGCTGTTCGCGCTGCTCGGCAAAGACGCGGCCGCGGTCGTCAACGGCGAGGACGCGCACGCGCCGGCGATGCGCGCGGCGTTCGTCGGCGGTGATGAGCACGTCTGGAGCTGTGCCGTGGCGGGAGGCGAGGCGCCCGCCACGCAAGCCACTGCCGGACGAGACGCCCGTGTCACCCGGCCGACGGACGTGGCCGCATCGCTCGCTGGGCAGCGCTGCGTCGCGGAGATCGTCGCCTTGACGGCCACGCACAGCGACGTGCGCTTCGCCGGGCCGTGGGGTGCGTTCGACGTGCGCCTGCCGCTGGTCGGCCGTCACAATGTCGCCAATGCCCTGCAGGCCGCGGCCACGGCGCATGCGGTGCTGAAGCTCGACGCAGCCGCGCTGCAGCGCGGGCTGGCATCGGCGCCGCCCGTGCCGGGGCGGTTGGAGGCAGTGGCGTACCTCGGCCCCGGCCGCGAGCCGAGCGTGCTCGTCGACTACGCCCACACCGACGACGCGCTCGACAACGTGCTCGCGGCGCTGCGCCCGCTCGTCGATGGCGGTGCGCGGTGTGGCGGCGGCCGTCTGATCGTCGTCTTCGGCTGCGGGGGCGATCGCGACCGCACCAAGCGGCCGCGCATGGCTCGCGTCGCCGCACGCTGGGCGGACCGCATCATCATTACCTCCGACAACCCGCGCACGGAGCAGCCCGGTCAGATTGTCGACGAGATTGTCGCCGGGCTCGGGCCGGACGCGCCGGCACACGAGGCGATCGTCGATCGCGCCGCCGCGATCGCCCACGCCATCGCCGAGGCCGCGCCGCGCGACACGGTGCTCATCGCCGGCAAGGGGCACGAGGACTACCAGATCGTGGGCCACGCGCGGCAACACTTCGACGATCGTGAGCACGCGCTGGCCGCCCTGCAGCAGCGCGCGGCCACCAACCCCGCGGAGGGTGTGGCATGAGCGCGTCGGGCGGGCCGCCGTTCTGGACCCCCGCCGGCGCGGCCCGCGCGATCGGCGGGGCGGGCACATGGCGCGTCAAGCCGGGCGATCGGGATGCCACGCTGCGCGGCGTCTGCACCGACACCCGCGCGCTCGAGGCCGGCCATGCGTTCGTCGCCCTGCGCGGTGAGCGGTTTGACGCCCACGCCTTCCTGGGTGAAGCGCTGCGCGGCGGCGCGGGGCTGCTCATCGTCGATGCCGACGCGCCGCTGCCGGTGGACGTCGAGGCGGACGCGGTGCGGGCGGGCGTGGGCGTGCTCGCCGTGTCGGCGCCCGCCGACCATGCGGCAGACAGCGGCATCGCGGCGCTGCACGCCCTGGCACGGGCATGGCGCGAGGAGCTGCGTGACGCCGGCTGCACCGTCATCGCCGTGGCGGGGTCCAACGGCAAGACGACGACGCGGCACCTGATCCATCACGTGCTCGATGGCGCGCGCGCGGCCGGACGCGCTGGTGGGCAAGCCGCCAGTGGCACCCTCACCGGCAGCCAGAGCCCGCGCAGCTACAACAACCACATCGGCGTGCCGTTGACGCTGCTCGGGGCGTCTGCGGACGACGACTTCGTCGTCTGCGAGCTGGGCACCAACCACCCCGGCGAGCTCGCCCCGCTTGCCGCCCTCGCCGCGCCCGACGTCGGCGTGCTCACGTCGCTCGGCCGCGAGCACCTGGAGCACTTCGGCAGCGTCGAGGCGGTCGCCCGCGAGGAAGCGGCGCTGCTCGCGGCCATCGGCGATGCAGCGGCCTCGGCTCGGGGTGTCGCCATCGCGCACGACGAGGCGTGGGCCCAGCTCGGGACAATGCGCCTCGCCCAGGTGCGCGGCCAGGCGGTTACATACGGCGAATCGGACGCGGCGGTGTGGCGGCTGGTTGGCCGCGAGAGCGCAGCGGGCGACGCCGCGACCGCCGGGGCGCAGCGGCTGACGGTGCGCGACCCGCAGGGACGCGAGCATGCGGCGACCCTCGCCCTGCCCGGCGCGCACAACGCGGTCAACGCCCTGGCGGCGCTGGCGGTCGCGGACGCGATGGGCGTCGACGTGGCCGCGGCGGCCGCGCGGCTGGCGCATGCTGCGCCCGTGACCGGCCGCATGCAGGTCCGCGACATCGGGCCCCTGCGCGTCGTTGACGACGCTTACAACGCCAACCCCGACTCGATGCGCAGCGCGCTGGCCACGCTGGCGGAGATGGCGCCGCCGTCGCCAGCCGGTCGCCGCGTCGCCGTGCTGGGCGACATGCTGGAGCTGGGCGAGCACGGCCCCGCCGAGCACCGGGCGCTGGGTGACGCGCTCGCGGTCCGGGGCAACACGATCGGCCTGGTGATCCTCATCGGACCCATGGCCATGTTCGCCGCCGAGACGCTCGGGCGGCAGTGGCCCGCCGAGCGCGTGGCGGTCCATGGCGAGCTCGCGGGCGAACGCGTTGCCGACGTCGCCCGCCAGGTTGCCGACGTGCTGCGTGCCGGCGACATCGTCCTGCTCAAGGCGTCGCGCGGCGTGGCGCTGGAGCGACTGCTGCCGGCGATCGAGGCGCGCTTCGGACAGGCCGGTGGCGGGGCGTGAGATTCAGTAACATGGCGAACGACGGAGCGTCCGCACCGCGGACCCTGCGACATGGGATGCATTAAGAGGAGCGCATCATGGCTGAGCCCGTTCATCGTGGTCGTGACGTTGAGGCGAAGCGGGTGGAGACTTCGTGGGGCGTGATGCGCTGGGTGGCCGGCGGCGAGGTGGGCAACGCCGAGGGACTGACACTCGGCCGCGTGCGCATCAAGGCGGGCCAGTGCAACCCGCGCCACTGCCACCGCAAGTGCGAGGAGGTGCTCTACCTTCTCAAGGGCCGGCTGGAGCACACGGTCGGCGACGAGCGATACGCGCTCGAGGCCGGCGACGCGATCACCGTGCCTGCCGGCGTATTTCACAACGCCACCGTCGTCGGCGACGAGGATGCCGAGATGATCGTCGCCTTCTCGTCGGCGGAACGCGACTTCGTGCTCGAATCCGAAGGGAGCGCGGGCTGATGGACGATGTCATGCAGCGACTCGTGGCGAGCCCGGCATGCGTGCCGCAGCTCCCGCTCGACGCCGCGCTCGACGCCTACGCCCGGCTCGGGTTCAGGAACTTCGAGGCGTTCACGCAGTGGGCCGGCTCGCACCTGGACGTCACGAGCGACCCCGCGGCCTACGTGGCGGCGGCGCGCGAGCGCAACATGCGCTACACCTCCATGCACCTGCCGCCCGTCAAGGGCGCCGAGCTCGACGTCACGCTGGCGGCGGCGGTCCAGGCCAGCCGCTTCGCCGAGGCGATCGGCGCCGGCGTGGTGCTCTTCAAAGCCGACAGCCGCGAGGCCTACATCAAGGCGGGCCGGCGCTACCTCGATCTGATCGACGAGGCGGGCATCGGCGTCACGCCGGTCCTCCAGAACCACAAGGGCACGCCCATCACCAGCCTCGGCGACTTTCGCCAGGTGATCGACGGCATCAACGACGCCCGCATGAAGCACCTGCTGGAGGTCGGCCACTTCCACCGCGCCGGCGTGTTGTGGCGCGACGGCTACGAGCTGCTCGCCGGCCGCATCGCGCTCGTGCACATCAACGAGATCCGCGGCGACCAATCCGTCTCCTTCGGCACGGGCGAGGTCGATTTCGCCGGGCTGTTCGACCGGCTGGCCAGCGACGGCTACGCGGGGCACATCGTCGTCGAGCTGGAGCTCGACACGCGCGACACCGACCACGAGCACACGCTGCGCGAGATCGGCCAAGGCATCGACCACCTCAAGGCCCAGGGGCTGGAGAAACTGGCATGAGCGACGACCCGCGGCTGGCGATCATCGGGGCCGGCAACCTCTCCACGAAGCGCATCTACCCCTACATCGGCCACGCCGGGGCGCAGCTCGTCGGCGTCTGCGACCTCGACGCCGACAAAGCCGCCACCAACGCGCGCCGCTTCGGCGGCAAGGCGTACACCGACATCGACGCGATGCTCGACGCCGAGAAACCCGACGGCGTGATCATCTGCGTCGGCCCCGCGGCGCACGCCCAGCTCGCGAAGAAGGTCCTGCTCGCGGGGTACCCGGTCTACACGGAGAAGCCGCCGGCAACCACCGCGGCGGACGCGGTGGACGTCGCGCGTGTTGCGCGTGAGACGGGGCTGCTGTGCATGACGGCGTTCAAGAAGCGCTACAACGTCGCCTACAGCCGAGCACGCCAGTGGCTCGACAAGTTCGACGCCGACGACCACGCGGCGATTTCAATCGACTACTGCTCCGGGCCGTTCGAGAACACGCACCTGGAGCGCATGTTCCTCTTTGACTTTACCGTGCACATTCTGGATCTCGTGGGCTACCTGTTCGGCGACGTGGCGCAGGTATTCGCGTTCGCCAAGGGGCCCAACGCCTATGCCGTGAGCCTGCGGTTTGTGAGCGGCGCGGTCGGCAGCCTCTGCCTCAGTGACGGGCGGTCGTTCGGCGTGCCGACGGAGGAGGTGGAGATCACCGTCCGGGGCGGCAACTTCATGACCATCCACAACTCGAGCGTCTACCGCATCACCGAGAATCAGAAGCCGGTCGAGTGGCGCGAGCCGACGACCTTCGTCAGTGGCGGCGACAGTGGCAACGACACCGGCCACTTCGCGGAGATCGTCGCCTACGTCGCCGCCCTGCGCCAGGGCGAGACCCACACGCGGTCGAGCATCGATGAGAGCTACAAGTGCCTGGCGCTCTACGAGGCGATTGTCACCTCCGCCGAGCGCGGCGCGGCCGTGCCCGTGGCGTATGCGGATCTATAGGCCACAGATGAACACGAATGAACACGAATGTTCTTATTCGTGTCCATTCGCGGCTGTTTTTACTTGCTTTCGCTCTTGGTCCGGGCCGCGGCAGTGTTGTTGTGCAACCACGTCTCCTGCAGGATGAGACCGATCGCGGCGGGCACGAGCACGAGCAGCGGCACGATCAGGTGGCTGGCGGTCAGGCCCTCGGCCACCGCGGCACGCCAGGGCTCGAAGCTCAGCAGCAGCGCGATCGCACCCAGCACGGCGATCGTCGCGCCGCTGACGCTGGTGAACAGCACGATCGACAGGTTGAAGACGATGAACGCCAGCATGCCGCACACCAGCAGACCCGTCAGCGCGCCGACCCAGTAGGTGTTGGGCGGCAGCGTATAGGTCGTTGTCTGGCCCAGGGCGTAGGCAATGCCCGCCCAGACGTTGGCGCCGACGAACGCGCCGGCCAGGCCGCCGAACAGCGCCACCGCGTACTTCATGAGTGGGAAGGCGCAGACGGCGAACAGCAGGCCCAGGGACCCGGCGACGATGAACGGCGCGTTGATGTGCAGCCCCAACCAGTAGCCGGCGAACAACCCCACCAGCGCCGCGAGCATGATCGTCACCGGCTTGTAGAAGTCGTAGCCCTTGAGCAGGCAGCACGTGCCGGCAATGATGAAGACCACCGCCCAGACGATGCTCAGCGCCGAGAGGTGCTCGACGAGTTTCGCCGGGTGAGCAAGCGTGTCCGCACGCGAGAAGACGGGGATTACCGTCTCGAAGAGGTTGATGATGGCGTTGGACGACCCGGAGGGTTCGGTCTGGGCGAGCGTGAGCATGATCGACTCCATGAGAAGGTGGCATCGGTGCGCCGGGCGCCTGCCGCCCGAAAACGGGCCATGGCGCCACCGACCTGCGCGGAGGATCCCGGCGAGCGAGCACTACTTCTTATCGACGCGCGCCCGCGCAAACGTCCATTGGAGAAGAAATCCGATGATCGTTATCAGACCCACCAGCAGCAGCACGCCGCGCGGCGTGTCGGGCACGTACCCGCCTGCGCCCGGCGCATAGCGCACCAACAGCTCGCGCACCGCGACGAAGATGAGCATCGCCCCCACCAGCGCCGACTCGAATGACGCCGCCAGCGTCGGCGCGATCAGCCCGAACCCCAGCCCCGCCAGCGCTCCCAGGGCCGCGACGATGTAGATGAACCGCCGCGTGCCTGCGCCGAGGTCTTCCCACCAGCCGCCGACTCGGTCCATCTGCAGCCCGTACCAGTTGCGCACCGCCTCCGCGACGGCGTCGATGAGCTGCTGGATCTGCTCGGCGTTGAAATTCATCGCCTCCAGTTGCGACCGCGTTTCGGGGTCGAGCTGCTCGGCGTCAGGCTCGGGGGCCTCCTCCCGGGCAAACCATTGCTGGATCAGCTCCATCGCGCGCTGGTAGGCCTGCCCCGCGTCCGTGTCACCCTCCGGCGCCAGCGCCGCCGCGTCGGGCGAGGCGGGGGCAGGGTCCGCGGCGTCCGCGGGGGTGGCGGGTGTGGCGGGTGTGGCGGCGGGGGCGACGTCCGGCGCGGCCACGGGGCCGTACCAGATCACTCCCGCCGCGGGCGCCGCCAGCGCGAGCAGCGCGGCCCCGGCGAGGGCGACCCAGAGGCGGAAGGTCAGCCCGGCGAGCAGCCCGCCGATGATCAGCCCCGCGACGGCCAGGGCGATGGTGCCCACGGTGCCGCTGCCGATCGCCCAGCCGACCCAGAGGCCACCCATTGTCCCCAGGGCGACGCCGCTGACGGTGCATGCCACGCGCACGAGCTTGCGCCCGAGCAGCAGCAGGACGAGCCCCAGCAGCGCCAGCAGCCCGAAGCCCAGCAGCGGGAGCATGCCGAGCACGGTGTCGAAGATGTCGGTGTCGATGGCGTCGAGGGCGATCATGGGTGCCTCCGGGAAGAGGGGGCAGGGGACAGGGGGCAGACTCCAAGGGGGGGAGCCGGGGAGCAACCGCACCCGGCCCGTCGTTCGCGGTGGGTTGCGCTTCGCTTCACCCACCCTACAACGGCGTTTCGCCTCTGCCCACTGCAGTCTGCCCCCTGCCCCCTGCCCCTTCCCCCCTCCCAGCATCGCCCAGCGGGGCGGCCGGCGTTAGAATGGATCGCTTATGACGGTCAACGAATCGCCCGAGGCCGGGCTCGCCCCGCTGCGGGCCCGGATTGACGAGCTGGACCAGCGCCTCGTCGCTCTGCTCAACGAGCGGGCGCAGGTGGTTGTGCGCATCGGCGAGCTTAAGCGCGACGGCGCCGGGCCCATTTATGCCCCCGACCGCGAGCAGGCCGTCCTCGAGCAGGTTCGCCAGTACAACGAGGGCCCGCTGACCGACGCCTGCCTCGAGGCGATCTGGCGAGAGCTGATGTCCGGCAGCTTCGCGCTGGAGCGCCCGCTGCGCGTCGGCTACCTCGGGCCGCCCGGCTCGTTCAGCCACCTCGCCGCCCGGCGCAAGTTCGGCGCCAGCGTCGAGTATGACAACCTCGACGACATCGAGGCCGTCTTCGAGGAGATCGCCCGCGGGCATATCGACTACGGCCTCGTCCCGATCGAGAACTCGGCCGTCGGCGGCATCGGCGAGACGCTCGACGCGTTCCTCGACTCGACCGTCCAGGTCTGCGCCGAGGTGCTCATCACCATCCACCACAACCTGCTGTCCAACAGCGAGCCGGACGCGATTCGGCGGATCTACTCCAAGCCCGAGGCGCTGGCCCAGTGCCGCAAGTGGCTCTCGGTGCAGTTGCTCCAGGCTGAGAAGGTCCCCGTCGCCTCCACGAGCAAGGCCGCGGAGCTCGCGGCCGCGGAGGAAGGCACCGCCGCCGTCGCCTCCACCCTCGCGGGCGACCTCTACGGGCTCAACGTCCAGTTCGCCAACATCGAGGACAACCCGCAGAACACCACGCGCTTCTTCGTCATCGGCCAGCAGGGCGCCAAGCCCACCGGCGACGACAAGACCAGCGTCATGTTCACCACCGAGCACAAGGCTGGCGCGCTCGTCAGCGTCCTCGACGTCTTCCGCGCCCACGGCCTGAACATGACCCACATCGACAAACGCCCCAGCAAGCGCGTCAACTGGGAGTATTACTTCTTCGTCGACCTCGTCGGCCACATCGCGCAGGAGCAGGTGCAGACGGCCGTTGAGGACGCCCGCAAGCATTGCCTGCAGTTGACGGTGCTGGGGTCGTTTCCACGGGCACGCGAAGTGCTTTAGGAGAGGGAGTCGAGGAAGTCGAGGAAGTCCGGGAAGTCAGGGAAGGGGGAGAGGTGGTCCATGTCCCCCTTCCTCGGCTCCCCTGACTCCCCTGACTCCCCTGACTTCCCTGATTTCCCTGATTTCCCCGGGTGAACCATGAAAATCGGGCCGCTGCTCAAGAAGCTGGGGATCCGCTTCCTTATTCTGTTTCTGCTCTTCCTCGGCGCGATGTCCATCGTCAACTGCTCCGGCCAGCGATCGCTGCGCGCCGAGCTGCGCCGTTGGGAGCAGGCGGGGCTGATGCTCGACGTCGAGCGCGACGCCGACGACCCCGCCTGGCGTGCCGCAGAGGCGGCGTATGTCGAGCTCATCGACAGCGAGGCGCTCGAGATGCTCGTCGATGGCCCGCTCCGCGAGGCCGCACAGCGCGGCGAGGCGCTGCGCGTGACAGCGGAGCTTCGCCAGCGCATCGCCGACGCGGCGGCCGCGCCGGGCCCGGTGCCCGTGCCGCAGGCTGACGACCCCGAGGCGCAGATGGCGTACCGCCTCCACGCCCTGGGCCTCGGCCGTGCCTTCGCACGCGTGCTGGACGGCGCGGCACGCACCCAGGCCGCCGAGGGCGACGCGACCGCCGCCGCCGCAACGCTGCGCGCCATGATCGCGTTGGGCGAACGTGTCGGCGCCGACGCGACGCTGGCGGCGCACCAGGCGCGGCTGCGCATCGACGAGATCACGCTCGACGCCCTGCACGCGATTCATGCCGACCCGGGCTTCGACATTCTCGCCGCGCTGCGTGCGGACCTCGAGGCCGTCGACCATGCCGGCGCGTTTGCCGACATGCTGCGGGGCGAGGCCCGACTGATGTTCGCCTGGATGCGCCAGCAGCAGGACGTGCTCATCACCCGCGGTTGGTGGCAGCATGATGTGCGCTACATGCTCGAGCAGCAGCGGGCACTGATCGAACCGCTGCAAAGCGGCACGCCCCTGCGGGAGATCGAGATCGTGACCGATGAGGACGCGCACCCGTGGTGGGCGCAGAGCGTCGACATCGCCCTGCCGATGCTGGAGAACGCGCGGGTGTCGACGATACGTGCGGCCGCCCGCCGCAACCAGGCCCTCGTCGCCGCCCGGTTGCGCGACCACCGCCGCGCGACCGGCGCGTACCCGGCGACGCTCGACGCGGTGCTGCCGGCCGGCGGTGACGCGGCGCTGCTCGATCCGCATACGGGTGAGCCGTTCCGGTATGAGCGTACGGACGGCGGCTTCGTGCTCACGAGCGATGTCGAGGGCGAGCCGATCAGGTGGGGATGGGAGCGATGAGTGGTCCACACCATCGGGAGCGGTGGCCGCGGGGCGCGTCCATCTGCGTTGATCTGTGGCTACTGCTCCGGCTCACGCCTTCGCCGTCGCCCCCTCCACGCGCGTGCGCAGGTGGTCGAGCACGTTCATGAAGTTGATGTAGCTGTCGTATGGTGACTCGTACGGATTGAAGTAGCGGTGCACCTCGGCGTCGGCGAAGTACTTCGTGCACATGTAGTAGAAATGGTCCGAGCACGTCAGACGGCGCCAATCGCGCATCAGCATGTCGTCGCCCGCCGCGGCAACGCGCTCGTGCAGGCGGTAGAGCTCCTGCAACGCACTGGCCTGCATCGCGTTGCCCGCCCAGGCGGACAGATCGCGCTCCGTGTCGGCCCAGGACGTGATCTCGGGCACGTCGTACTCGTCCACGGACGCATGGCGCTCGATGACCTCGCTGGGCGTCAGGAACGCGCTGCCGCGAGCCAGAAGCTGGGCCGGCAGCGCATCGAGAAAATCGAGGATTCCCGTGTCGCGGTGCTGGTGCTCGCCGAACGTCTCGTAGTCCAGGAACAGGTTGCAGATCGGGCCTTCGATGGCCTCGACGGCGTCGCCGAACTTCTCCGCCGTCAGCGGCCAGCTCGGCCAACTGCGGTCCGAAAAGCGAAACGCGATGTCGTCGCTCAGGTGATAGTTGCGCAGCAGCAGCGCGATGTCCGGATGGCCCGGCGGGTGGTAGGGATAATCCGGCGAGCGCTGGCCCAGCGTCTGATCGGCGCCCTCGGCCAGGATCGCCCGGTACCGCCCCATCGACGCCACCGTCTCGGCCAACTGGTTGTGGTAGATCAGCTCCGTGTTGCGGAACACCGCCGGCCGCTGGCCGAAGTGCTCCTCGATCAGCTCGTCGTGCATCTCGACCTGTCGGCGGAACTCGTCCTCGTGGTAGATCGATGCGAGGCTGTGGTGGTACGTCTCGCTGAGGAACTCGACGCACCCGGTCTGCGCCAGCGCGGTGAAGAGCTCGAGCACCTCGGGCGTGGTGCGCTTGAACTGCTCGATCACGCAGCCGGTCAGCGAGAAGGCGAGGCGGAACTGGCCATCGTGGCGGTGGATGAGGTTCAGCAGCAGCGTGGTGGCGGGGATGTAGCACTTCTGGGTGACACTGCGCAGGATCTGGCCGTTGCGTTCGTCGTCGAGGTAGTCGGTGTGGGCGTCGAAGACGCTGTAGCGGCGCAGGCGGTCGGGCTGGTGGAGCTGGAAGTAGAGGCAGATCGAGGCCATGGAAGTTCCTGCCGGCGCCCGGGCAGCGCGGTGACAAGGGCGTTAACGTAGCACCCTATTGTGCCACACCACGGCGCAAGTGCAAGCCAGATATGACGGTAGGCGTGGCGCCGCGCGTCGCCCCCGCACCGGCTCCGCCCCCACGACAACCCCCCGTCCATCCGCTAAACTCAACCCTATGGCCAAGGACCCCTTCAACGCCACCCTCGTGGAGCGCCAGGACCTCACTGCCGAGCTGGCCATCTTCCGCGTCAGGGCCGACGCCCCCGTCAAGGACTTCATCCCCGGCCAGTACACGACGCTCGGACTCTACCAGAGCCCCGAGGAGGCCGCGAAGAACCCCCCCTCCCGCACCGGCAAGGACAACACCAAGCCCAAGCTCATCCTGCGGGCTTACTCGATCGCCTCGTCGCCGACCGTGCGCGACGAGCACGTCGAGTTCTTTCTCGTCGTCGTCGACGACGGTGAGCTCACGCCCAAGCTCTGGCAGCTCAAGGAGGGCGACCGCCTCTTCATGGGGCCCAAGATCACCGGCAAGTTCACTCTCGACGACATCCCGCCCGGCAAGGACCTCGTCATGGTGGCCACGGGCACCGGGCTCGCCCCGTTCCTCTCGATGCTCGACACTTACCGCAACACCGACCGCTGGCGACGCTTCATCGTCTTCCACGGCACGCGCCTCGCCCAGGACCTTGGCTACCGCGGCGAGCTCGAAACCATCGCCCGAGAGGACCCGACCGTCACTTACATCCCCTCCGTCACCCGCGAGCCGGAGGACAGCCCCTGGCAGGGGCTCCGCGGCCGGGTGCCCAGCATCCTCAAGCCCGGCAACTATGAGGAGCTCGTCGGCGCCCCGCTCGACCCCGAGCAGTGCCACATCTTCCTCTGCGGCAACCCCGCCATGATCGAACAGGTCCGCGACGACCTCGGCGGTTGCGGCTTCAGCGTCCGCGACCGCAACAACCCCGAAGGCAACATCCACTTCGAGAGCTACTGGTAAGGCACCCCACCCGCCTACGGTCGGATTGAAGGCGGTCCAACCCAATATCACACCACCGGCTGCGCCTCGAGGCTCAGCTTTGTAGGCCCCAGCGTCACGATCGTCATCCGGCCGGGCGGGTGTTCGCTGACGTATGCGTTGAGCCGCTCCAGCGTGATCGCGTCCACCTCGCCGCGCAGCTCGTCGAGGCTGCGCGGGTGCCCGAGGATCGCCTGATCGTGTGCGATCGCCCCCGCGCGGGCGGCCGTCGACTCGCCCTGCATCACCAGTCGCGACTTCATGCCGACGATCGCGCGGCTGTACTCGTCCTCGTCGATGCCTTCGCTGAGCCGCCGCAGCTCGTGCGTCAGCACGTCCAGCGTCTCCTGCGCCCGGGGCGTGGTGGTGCCCGCATAGCTGAACACCGCCCCCCGGTCGCGCTGCCCGGCGTAGCTGGCGCCCACGGCGTAGCACAGGCCGCGCTTCTCGCGCACCTCGGTGAACAGCCGCCCGGACATTCCGCCGCTGAGCACCGCCGTCGCCGCGCGCTGCAGCGGGCTCTCCGGCTCGGGCTCGGCGGGGGCGTCGTACGCCAGCGCGATGTGCACCTGCGCCGTCTCCTGCGTCAGGTGCTCGTAGCCGCGCGGCGGCGTCTGGCTCACCGCCGGCTCCGCGAGCTCGCCCTGCCAGTCGCCGAGCAGCTCCGCGACGCGCCGATGCAGCTCATCCCAGTCAAACCGCCCCGCGAAGGCGAGCACCGACCCCGCGGGCACGGCCGTGTGCTTCCAGAACGCGCGCACGTCATCGAGCGTCAGCCGCGTCAGCGCGTCGCGCTGGCCGAACGGCGAGCGGTCGAACGGGGCGGGAAAGTGGCGGCGCTTGAGCTCCAGCATCACCCGCTGCTGCGGCTCATCCTCCAGCGATTCGAGCGATTGCAGCGACAGCAGCCGGGCCGGCTCCAGGCCGTCCGCGTCGAGGTTGGGTCGGCGGATCATGTCCACGAGCAGAGGCAGCGCGTCGGGCAGCTTCTCGCCGATCATCGTCGCCGACAGTCGCATGTGCCGCGTCTCGACGCTGGTCGACCGCCGCACGCCCAGACGATCGAGCGCCTCGGAATGCTCGCGCGCCGACAGTCCGCCCGCCCCGCGGCAGATCATCTCTTCCAAAAGCGTCGCCACCCCCTGCTGGTCGTCGGCCTGCTGGGCGAGGCCCGCGGGCGTCAGCAGTGACATCGACAGCGACTGTGCGGCCGGGATCTGCTCACCCAGCAGCGTCAACCCCGCGGGCAGCGTGGCGGTGTGGATCTGCGTCATGCCCCGGATTGTAATGGATGCGCAAGCGATCACGCGGCCGCCGCGTCACATGCAGCCGAAGGCCGCATCAGCCGTCGGGTTGGCGCAGCGAGCGGCGCGACGCGGGCGCGGGCGTGTCCGCCGCCTCGGGCTCGTCGTTCTCCGGCCGCGCCGGTCCGCGCGCGTGCACGCCGGGCATGGCGTGCAGCGTCTCGGCCGCGGCGCGATGCTCGCGCTCCGCCCGCGCGGGCAGGGCTTCGAGGGCACTGTTGTTCAACTCGTTGTAGAGCTCCAGCGTCCGGCGACGGCTGAGCTGGTCCGGCACGCGCAGGCGCACGACGCCGCGGTTGGCGTTGTACCAGAGGCCGGCCTGTCCGGGGTCGGTCAGCACGGGGTCGGGCGGGTGGTCCTGGTGGTCGCCCGCCGGGGCGAGATCGACCCAGGCCCAGTCCGGCGGCGGCGCGAGCGGGTTGACCGGCAGTTCCTCGCCGAACCACGCGGGGTCCAGCCGCTCCGGGAACCCGTTGGCCGTTAGCCGCACCTCGCCCAGGGCGGCCTGGTAGAGCAACTGCTGGTGCATGCTCGCCAGCGCCCGGTGGGCGCGGTCGAACTCGTGAACCTCGCGGCGCTCGCGATGCTGGGCGAGCAGCATCGTCGAGAGCACGGCGATGGCGAGGACGCCAATCAGCATGTCGATCATGAGGCGCATGGGAAGGCTCCTGGCTGGCGTAGGCCGGCCCGCATCCTTATCCAAGTCGGCTGACCCGGCCAGGCAGTTAAGGTTCTCGGGCCTGCCGAATCATTAAACAGGACACGCCTCGTCCATCTGCGCACGCCGGCGCCGGTTGTATCGAACACGGCTGCCGCGCGGCCTGGGCGCGTGGCGTTCGACTGTCTACATCGGTCGTGCCGGGTATGGGCCACCCAACGCGCCGAGACACGGAGCCTCGGGGTAAACCCCCATCGACGGTCAGCCGATGAGGCTTTGCGTCGGTGGTAGGTGGCTGCGATCCGCGACGAATCCCTTCCAGGATCTACCCAATGCCCGATCAGCGTGTTGTCCGATCTCCGGGATCGAGAACTGCGGTCCCCGTCGCGGAGGACGCAGGCCAGCAGCGCGCGGCGACGCTCGCGCGGCTTCGCGAGATTCCCGCCAATCCGAAACCGCTGCTCGACGTGCTCAACTGCCCCAACGACGACCCCGAAGCCGTCGCCACCGCCCTTCAACGATGCCCGCTGCTCAGCGCCCGCGTTCTGGGAGTGACCAACTCGGCGGCGTATGGGCTGATTCGCCCGATCGAAACCGTCCGTCGCGCGACGCTCCACCTCGGCGCCGCCCGCACGCGGGCGATCGCCCTGGCGTTCGGCCTGCGCATGATCAGCGAGAACACCACCCTGCCGCCCGAGCTGCGCGACATGATCTGGATCAGCAGCCTGCGCAAGGCCGCCGCGGCGAAGCTGGCGGCCGAGGTCATCCAGCCCCGCGCTGCCGAACGCGCCTACTGCCTGGCGCTGGTGCAGGACATCGCCCTGCCCCTCATGGCCGCCCTCGATATCGATTTCTACCGCGAGACGCTCGTGCCCGGTCGTGCCGGGGAATGGACGCAGCTCGAGCGCCGCCGCTTCGGCGTAGATCACGCGGAACTGGGCGCCTACCTCTTCGCCCACTGGGAGGCCGGCGGCCCGATCGTCGATGCCGTGCGCCACCATCACGACGTGCCCGACGACACGGGCGATCAGCGCCACGCGGAGGACGCGCTGACTCGCGTGCCGCTGTTTTTGGCCAGCCTTCTGCCGCACGTTGACGAGGAGGCGACGGGGCATCAGCGGCAGTGGCTGACCGCGCTGCACGGCCAGTTCCTCGCCCACGAATACCCGAGCCCCGAGGCGTTCTTCGTCGCCGCCGCCGCCGCGGCCGCGCCGCTGCACGGCGGGGCGAGCGACGCCGGCGTCGAGAGCAGCGCGCTCGTCGGCCGGCTCATCGGCGCGGTCAGCGATGAGACGCTCACGCTCGTCACCCAGCTCAGTCGCCTGGAGCACACCCTCCACCGCCAGCGCGAGGACATCGACGAGCTGCGTTTTCAGGCTTTCACTGATCCGCTGACCAACGTGCTCAACCGCCGGGGCTTCACCCACCTCGCGCGCCACCGTCTCGAAGCCGCCCGCGAGGCCCGGTGCGGCGTCTGCTGCATGATGCTCGACCTCGACGATCTCAAGCCCCTCAACGACGAGCACGGGCACAACGCCGGTGACGTCGCCCTGCGCGAGTTGGCCACGCTGCTGTTGAACAACGTCGACCGCTCCGACCTGATCGGCCGCATCGGCGGCGACGAGTTCGCCATCCTGCTCACCGGCATCGACCGCGACCAGGCCAATCAGATCGTCGGCCGGGTGTTCGAATCCTGCACGAGCGTCACGGTGCCCGTCAGCGACGACCACGAGTACACCCTCCACCTCAGCCTCGGCGCCGTCCACATCCCCAGCGGCTGCGCCATGAACGACATCGACAGCATCCTCCGTGCCGCCGACGCCGCGATGTACGACCGCAAGCGGTCCGGCAAGCATGGCGCCACCTTCCGCGAGTGCCAGTGCGGCGGCGAGGAGGGCGGCTGCACCGCCGACGTCGACTGCCCCGCCGCCTAGGTTCTGCCTGACAGAATCTGGACGGACATCCACCCGCACCACCGCCGCCGGCGAAGCCCACGGATTGCAATCCGTGGGCTTTGCCTATCATGTCCTCGGCCCCAAGGAATTCCCCGACTCCCCCGGCTCGCCCCCATGCACGTCAGCCTCACCAAGTGCATCGACTTTGAAGCCGCCCACTGGCTGCCCACGTTTCCCGAGGGCCACAAGTGCCGTCGGCTGCACGGCCACTCGTTCAAGATCGACGTTGTCGTCGAGGGCGAGGTCGACGCCGACAAGGGCTACCTGCTGGACTTCGGCGAGCTCAAGGCGGCGCTCGCACCGATCCACGACGCCCTGGACCACCGCCTGCTCAACGACATCGAAGGCCTGGAGAATCCCACCGCCGAGCTGCTCGCCCGGTGGATCTGGGACCGGCTGGCGCCGGCGCTGCCGCTGCTGAGCGTCGTGCGCGTGCGTGAGACATGCACCACCTCGGCCGAGTACCGCGGCGCGTAAGGCCGCCGGCTGCCGGCGACGAGCGCCCACTGGATCTAGCCGCGTCCGCCAGCCTGCTCGAAGAACCACTCGAGCGCCTGCGGCTCCTTGAACGGTGATATCTCGTAGAACACCAGCGGCCCGACCACCCGCCGGTGCGCATACAGCCCGGCATCATCCGGCAGCAGCGCCTCGGGCGCTTCGCCCGCCGCTTCGCCGGCCTGGTCCTGCCGATCAATCAGCACCACGACCGGCTCATCATCCACCTCGACGAGCATCGCCATTGTGCTGCGGCTGAAGATATGCGCATACGACGCGCCGAGCATGCGCCCCGGCACCGCCGCCTGCTCCGGCGGTGTGTAGCTGACCGCGGCGCCGAACCGGTTGTAGGCGATCTCGGAGAACAGCTCCGGCGGGCACTCCCACTCGGGTGTGAAGCCCGCCTCGACCAGCGCGACGTAGTAGGCGTGCGGCGACTGGGGCGGCGAGGGCTGGCGGCGATCCGGACGCCCCGCCAGGTCGTCGCGCATCAGCGGCAGGGTCCAGACCTGCCAGGCCGTGACACCGCCGAGCAGCACCAGGGCGACGAGCGCCGCGACGTGCCAGGTCCGCAGGCGACCGCCGATCCGCGCCACGACGCCGGGACGACGCCCGACGGGAGCCGGAGCCGGCTCCGCGGTCACGGCTCGGCCGTTGAGGTTGACGTTCGGCGCGCTGCGCGGGGCGGGCGCGGCGGCGGGCGCGGCCGGGGCGACGACACGGCGCTGCAGGCCCGCGTCGATGTCGCGCTGCAGCTTCAACTCGCGCGCCAGCGCCGGCTCTGCCGCCAGCCGACGCTCGAACTGTCGGCGCGCACTCTCGTCGAGTTCACCGTCGAGGTAGGCGTCGAGGCTGGTGTCGGGTTGGTCCGGCCGATCGTTCATGGGTAGGTCGTGTTCGTCCTGTCGTCTTCGGGTGCCGCGCTGCGCTGCTGAAGCCTGGCGCGAAGGTGGTGTCGGCTGCGGTGAACGTGGCTCATGGCCGTGCCTGGCGGGATGCCGAGCGTCTCGGAGATCTCGGCGTAGCTCATGTCGTGCACCGTCCGCAGCAGCAGGCACGCCCGGGCTGTGGCGGGCAGCGAGGCGAGCGCCTGCATGAGCTCATCGTCAAAATGGACCTGGTCCTCGTGAAGTTGGCCATCGCGGGTCAGCTCGATGGACGGCCGTGGCTCGGGGGCCTGCGGCGCGTTGGCCTGCTCGTCGAGCGAAGCGGCATGCCGGTGCTGCTGGGCGCGAACGTGGTTCAGCGCCACGTACCGCACGATCTGGGCCATCCATGCCGTGAAGTTCGTGCCGGGCGTGAACTGGTCGAACTTCGCCAGCGCCTGCACGGCCGCCTGGTGGACGAGATCCGTGGCGACGCCGGGCGACGCGATGCCCGCGGCGACGACCCAGAGCACGCGGTAGGCCTTCTGGTAGAGCGCAGCAAAATCGTCCGGGGATCCTGCCCCCGCGTCCCTGCCCCGCCCGGGCTGGTTCTGCCCATCGTCGCGACTCATGAGGCCTTCACTGATTAATGGATGTGTCAGCGACACCAATCGATTGCACCCATGCGGTGCTCGCGACCGCCATTGTCGCCGACCCCGCCCGGCGTGGCAAGGGTTTTGTGACGGCGGCCGCGCAGCAGTGGCGGCGTGTCAGGCGGCGATTCCCTCAACCGTCAGGTGACGCACGTCCGTACGGGCGCTGGCATGCTCGAAGGTGATGGCGCAGACGTTGCCCGCGGCGTCGACGTCCATGATGGTGTTCTCATCGAGCTCGCGCGATTCGGTGATGCCCTGATCGCGGAACTCGATGTAGAGCGTGTCGGTCTCGGCGAAGTATTCACCTTCATGGCTTGTAGCCTCGATCGAAGAAGGCATTGTGCACCGTGTGGCCGTCCGGCATCCGAATGACGCGGAGGTATCGGCCCTCCATCTCGTCAATCCGCGCCCGCAGTGCGGACCCGCCGCTCACACCTCCTCCACCTCCTTGACCTTCCGATCCACCACGCTGTCCACCTGCGCCTCGTACTTCTTCGTCAACTCCTGCACGTTCTGCTTCGCGGCATCCACGTCGTCCTCCGGCAGCGGGTTCTGCTTGTCGCGCGCCGCCTGGTCGATGTGCTTGTTCGCGTCGCGCCGCGCGTTGCGGATCGACACCTTCGCCTGCTCGCCCATCTGCTTGACCGAGTTGATCAGTTGCTGCCGCCGCTCGCCCGAGAGCGCGGGCAGCATGAGGCGAATCTGCTTGCCCTCCGCCACCGGGTTGAGCCCCAGCCCCGCCTTCTCGATCGCCTTGACGATCTGCTGCGTGCTCGTCGCGTCAAAGGGCTTGATCAGCAACTGCGTCGGCTCGGGCACCGTGATGATCGCGAGTTGACGCAGGTCCGTCGGCGAGTCGTAATAATCGACCTTGACGTACTCGACCAGCCCCGTCGACGCCCGCCCCGTCCGCACGCCACGCAGCTCACCCTTCAAGTAGTCCACGGCCTTGTCCATGGCCTCCTCGGCGGTCAAAATGCTTTCATCAAGGTCCATGGTGCTGTCCATCCTCTGGTGCGAAAGTAGCCGTTAGCCACTGGCTGTCGGGCCTGGTGCGACGCGGCCAGCTTGCTGCCCTTCGCATTCATTCATGGCTGGCCCGCTCCGTCCGGCGAAGCTGACTCTCCTAATCCACGTCCACGCGCGTGCCGTGCGCCCGGCCCGACACCACCTCCGCAATGTGCCCCGGCTCTTTCATGTTGAACACCACCAGCGGAATCCGGTGCTCCATGCACATGCTGAACGCCGCGATGTCCATGACCTTGAGCTGGCGGCTGATCGCCTCGCCGAACGTCAGCCGCTCGAACCGTGTCGCGTCCGCGTGCACGTGCGGGTCCTTGTCGTAGATGCCATCCACCTTGGTTGCCTTGAGCAGCACGCTGGCGTTGATCTCGGCCGCCCGCAGGCTTGCCGCCGAGTCGGTCGTAAAGAACGGGTTGCCCGTGCCGGCGACGAAGATGACGACGCGGCCTTTTTCCAGGTGGCGGATGGCTCGCCCGCGGATGAACGTCTCCGCCACCGCCGAGAGGTTGATCGCCGAGAGCACGCGGGCGGGCTGGCCGAGGCCTTCCAGCCGCTCCTTGAGCGCCAGCCCGTTGATCGCCGTGCCGAGCATGCCCATGTAGTCGGCCGTCGTCTGGTCGATGCGCCCCTGCCGGGCGAGCGCGGCGCCGCGGATCATGTTGCCACCGCCCACGACCACGGCGAGCTGCGTGCCCAGGCTCGCGGCGCGGGCGATCTCGTGGGCGATGAGCTCGAGCTCCTCGCCGTCGATCCCGAACTGCCCGGGTTTGCAGAATGCTTCGCCAGAAATCTTGAGCACCGCGCGGTGATACCGCGGCCCGGCCGGTGGCGCGGGATCGTCCGACTCGGTGTTGGACCGGGAAGTGGTGCTCATGGCGGGGCCTCGCGTGATCGGCCATTTGAGCGGCCCACCGCGGCCACGTCAAGTTTTTGGCAGGCACGAACGTCCGGAGGCCAGGAGGCACCGAGGGGGGAGGCGTGGGAAGGGAGAAGCGTGGGCGCCGCGCCGCCCGACGCACGGGGTGCTTTTCCCGGCGACTCTCCTTAGGATGTGCGGCGGCCCGTGGTTGGCGATATCCCAGCCGATCCCGGGTGTCCGTGGAAAAGGAGACGGCGCGATGGTCACGAGCGACAGGCCCAAGGTGAAGCTGCCCCCCGAGGTCGACGCCATCCTCCGCGAGGCGAGGCAGGTGGCGTATATCGGCTCCATCGAGGAACTCGTCGCCCTTGCCGTGCCCGAGCCCGACGAGCGCGGCTACCACCACGTCACCTACGACGTGCCCGGCCACGGCCAGGTCGAGGAAGCCTTCGTCTGCCGCGTCCGCAACGGCATCGCCGCCAACTACACCGAGCCTTACATGCGCCGGCGCGACCCCGACTGCATGGTCATCGCCGACGACAAGCCCACCAACAAGCCCCACTTCCGCGATCGCTTCGGCCGCGAGTTCGCTCCCCTGCGCGATGAGACCTTCGCCTGGCTCAAGCAGCAGGAGCTGGCCTGCTTCTTCTTCCACTCCGGCGTCGACGGCAAGGGCCTGGCCTCCGTCGCCATCTGCCCCGCCAACGCCGGCTTCTTCGCCCTGGGCCTGGGCATGCTCCAGGGCATCGTCCCGCTCGACCAGGTCCACGAGGACTACGAGCCCCGCGCTTTCGTCTACGTCGCCCCCCCCTTTCGCCAGACCCACTTCGAGGGCCACCAGGTCGTCGTCCACAACCGCCGCGACGCCGCCCACGAGCTTTTCAGCTACAACCTCTACCCCGGCCCCAGCGCCAAGAAGGGCATCTACGGCATGCTCCTGAACCTTGGCGAGGAGGAGGGCTGGGTCACCGCCCACTGCTCCACCGTTCAGGTCGTCACCCCCTACGACAACACCGTCACCATCATGCACGAGGGCGCGTCCGGCGGCGGCAAGAGCGAAATGCTCGAGCACATCCACCGCGAACGCGACGGCCGCGTCCGCCTCGGCACCAACGTCGTCACCGAGGAGTCGCGCTTCCTCACCCTGCCCCGCGGCTGCGAGCTCCACCCCGTGGTCGACGACATGGCCCTGTGCCACCCCTCCTACCAGCGCGACAGCACGCCCAAGCTCCGCCTCATGGATGCGGAGACGGCTTGGTTCCTGCGCGTCAACCACATCGACCACTATGGGACGGACCCGGACCTGGAGCGGTTGACGGTCGACCCGCCGCGCCCGCTGCTGTTTCTCAACATCGACGCGGTGCCCGATGGCCGGGCGCTGATCTGGGAGCACATCGAGGATGAGCCGGGCGTGCCCTGCCCCAACCCGCGCGTCGTCGTGCCGCGGGCGATCGTGCCGCGCATCGTCAACGAGCCGGTCACCGTCGACATCCGCAGCTTCGGCGTGCGCTGCCCACCCTGCACCGCGGAGAAGCCGACATACGGCATCTTCGGCCTGTTCCACGTCCTGCCCGCGTCGCTGGCGTGGCTGTGGCGCCTCGTCGCCCCGCGCGGGCACGGCAACCCCTCGATCGTCGAGACCGAGGGCCTCCAGAGCGAGGGCGTCGGCTCCTACTGGCCCTTCGCCACCGGGCGCAAGGTCGACCAGGCCAACCTCATCCTGCAGCAGATCATGAACACGCGCGGCACGCTGTTCACGATCATCCCCAACCAGCACATCGGCGCCTGGGCGGTCAGCTTCGCCCCGCAGTGGATCGCCCGCGAGTACCTTGCCCGCCGCGGCCACGCCCCGTTCAAGTCCGACCGCCTGGAGGAAGCCCGCTGCCCGCTGCTGGGCTACACGCCCAAGACCATGCAGGTCGAGGGACAGGTCATCGGCCACTGGTTCCTCCAGGTCCAGAGCCAGCCCGAGGTCGGCTACGGCGGCTACGACGCCGGCGCGAAGATCCTCACCGACTTCTTCCAGAGCCAGATCCGCCAGTTCCTCGAGCCCGACCTCGACCCGCTCGGGCACCGCATCATCGAGGCCTGCCTCGACAACGCCACGGTCCAGGACTACGAGGCGATCACCCGCGAGGCAGAGGGCGCCGCCGTGATGGCGCCGGATGGTTGACGCAAGGCCCGAAGGGGGCGGGGCACCGGCGTAGGGTCCGCTGTGCGGACCTTCCGGTGTTTGAGAGGCGAAAGGCAAGGTCCGCACAGCGGACCCTACGCCGGCACATAGCCGGGGCCGGTGGTCCCGGCGCGGCGGCAACGCATCACCCTTCCCACCCCGCTTACCCCCCCCCCCGTCACAGGTGGCGGCCGCACCCCTACTGCTTCGGCGCGCGCGTCGGGTTCGAAATGGGCGAGATGTTGAAGTCGGTGAGCCACGTACCCGGCGCGTTGCCTGGGTCGGTCGCGGGCGTCTGGCCCAGCCGACACTCGATGCGGGCGACGGCGCGGCTGATCGGCGACATCCTCGGATTGATCGCCAGCGCCCGACGGTAGCAGGCCAGCGCCTGATCCATGTCGTCCAGGTGCGTGTAGCAGTGGCCCATGCCGGAGATCGCGCCGAAGTGGAACGGCACGCGGTCGGCGGCCGCCCGGCAGGCATCGAGCGACGCACGCCACTCGCCCAGCAGGAACCAGGCGATGCCGCACTGGTTGTACGCCTCGGCAAAGTCGGGCTCCGCCTCCTGCGCCACGCGGAACTGCCTGATCGCCCCCCGGTACTGCTCCTCGGCGAGCAGGTTCACGCCCTTGTGAAACGGCTCGGCGGCTGCGGGGCCCGCGGCGCGAAACCAGATCGACCACAGCCCATGCTCGGCCATCTGGTTCACTTGCGGCTCGGGGTCATGCAGCGCCCGCGCCAGGCATGGCGCCGCCTCCAGCCCTGCCACCAGCCCCATCGCCAAGGCCGCCACCTGCCGGACCTCCGCGTCCGCGCTGCGCAGCAGCCGCGCCAGCTCACCCGGCGGGCAGTGCTGCTTGACGGCTCGGGCCAGGCCCGCAGCGTCCCCCTTGGCCAGGTGCGGGCGCGTCATGCGAAGGAAAATCTCAGGCTGCATCATCGCTGACTGTCCGATCTGTCCGGCCCACGCATCCCGCTGCCGGACCCCACACGCCGCGGGCCCGGCCGGCTCCACCACCGCATAGCCTAGGGTGATGCGTCGGAGAATTCCCCACGGAAGCTGAATTTTTCAACCAGCCGCCTCATCGTATCTCCCGGTCCCGCCAGCGGTGAAAGGCCGGGGGGGCGACCTGCGGCCCCAGGGTAGGACCCCCTCCCCCGCCAGGCAGCGCCTCCAGCGAGGGTGCCGCCGTGGGGTGCCACCGCAACCCCGCAAATCACCACGGCTCAATTATCGCCTGCTGCTCGAAGCGGTGGATCTGGTCGACATCGAATGTCGCCACACCCGGGCAGGTGGCGTTCGCGGCCGCGGCGCACAGCCCCCGGGCAAGCACCGCCTCCGGCTCGAGCTGCCGCGCCTGCGCGTCGAGCAGCCCCGCGAGCAGGCAGTCCCCGCAGCCGACCGTGTTGACCACCGCGTCGACGTCCACGCGGCAGCGGCCGCGCCACGCCTGGCCGTCCGTAAACATCGCGGCGCCGTCGGCCCCGAGCGTCACGACCACCCACGCCACCCGTTGCGCCAGCCGCAGCCCCACGTCCCGCAGCGTCGCCTCGTCCATCGGCCCGGCGAGCCCGAGCGCGTCGGCCAGTTCCTGCCGGTTGGGTTTGATCATCCACACCAGCTTCCCCCCCCCGCCCCCGCCATTTCCCGGGGTGCCACGGGTGGCTGGGGCGTCTGCCGCCGCGGGCAGCGTCAGCGCGACGCTGGAGGCTTTGGCCAGCAGTTCGCCGGGCACGTCGAGCACGACGCGGGCGCCGCCGCCCAGGGCCATGTAGATGAGCGTGTCGAAGTCGGCGACCTCGAAGCCGGGCGGCAGCGATCCGGCGATGACGAGCAGCACCCCGGGCCGGGCCAGCAGTCCGACCTTGCTCATGATCCGCTGCACGTCGTGGCGGGTCAGCTCGTAGCCGCCGGTGCGCACGTGGGTGTTGGTGTGGTTCTTGGTATCGAGGATGGTGATGTTTTCGCGGGTGCGCCCGCGGGCGTGCAGGAGTTGGGCCAGCGCCCGGCCCGAGCCGGCCTCGGCGAGTGCGCGGTCGAACTGGCCGGCCTCCGCTTGCCCGACGAAGCCGGTCGCGATCGATCCCGCTCCCAGCCGGGCCAGTGCCCGCGAGACGTTGATCCCCTTGCCCGCGGGGTAGTGCAGCACTTCGTTGGCGGCCAGGTGGGCGCCGACGGCGAAGTCGGTCGTCTCCAGCACGCGGTCCATCGCCGTGTGCAGCGTGACCGTCACCACCGAGCCGGGGCCTGTATCCATGAACGGCGCTCCATCAGGACCCGCGAGTCCTCACAATCAAGCCTCCCCCGTGGCCTGACCGATACAACTGTAACCTTTCGAGGGACTTCCCGGGGCATCGATCGCAGGCCTGGTTGTTCTGACCGTGTCCATTCACCGCATCTCGAGGGGGAATCGCACCATGCCCCATCAACCCCACCCCCCCGCCACCTCCGCCACACCTACCGCGTCAGCGGCCGCGCCCATGACGGTCGAACGCCGGCGCAGTCCGCGCCTCGGCGTCCACCGAGCCGTCAAGCTCCGCTGTGGCCAAACGGGCGTGCGCTATCTCGCCGGCTTCACCTCCAACGTCTCCGCGTGCGGTGCGCTCGTCGAGCTCGAACCCGCGCCGCTGCTCGCGGCTGGCGAGCAGGTCGAGCTGGCGATCGCGGACCAGGCCTCGCCGGGCCTGCTTCGCCCCGAGCAGGTCATCCACGCCACGGTCGTGCGCAGCCTCGGCCACGGGCGGCGGCGCTACGTCGCCCTCCGCTTCGCCGCCCTCGTCCAACTCGCACAGGCGGGCTGAGTAACGCAAAACACCATGAGGGGGAACGCCGGGCGGGCGCGGCGGCTAAACCATGACCCCAGGCGGCGCATGACAACGCCGCAGCACATGGCGCCTTCCGAACTCTGACGTTTGACTTCTGAACTTCGCCGCCCCGCCTACTCCGGCAGCGTCAGCTCGGTGCCGACAGGCAGGTTGTTGGCGTCGACGTTCGGATTCGCGTCGCGGATGTCCTGCCACCGCTGCCCGTCGCCATATTCGCGCACCGCGATCGACCAGAGCGTGTCGTCCTGCCGCACGGTGTAGGTCGAGCCGCCCGCGGCCGGGGCCTCGTCCTCGATCCGCACCGGGGCGACGTCCTCGTACATGTACTCATCCTCGTCCGCGGCGGCCGGCGCAACAGTCTCCCCCCCGCTCGGCGGCGGCACCGTGCCAAGCTCCGGCCGAGGCCCGCGATCCACCTCGCAACCCGCGGTGCCCAACAGGACCAGGCCCAGCACCGCTCCAGTCACCAGCATCTGCTTCGTCATCATGATGTGCGCTCCTCTATGATCTGGACTCGACCGGGCCTCCATTGCCCTGGTCTGCGCGCCCTCGGCACCGCATGGGCCATGGCGTGTCGACACTTGCGTCAACCGTTTTACCGCATCCCGGCGCGCGCGGCAATGCCAAGCGACGGGCCCGGCCCGCGCGCCTACGCCTCCGCGTCCGGCGCCTCCGCCACCTGCAGCCGCTCGCCCAGCGCTTCGCGCCACACCGCGTCGACGCCGTCGTCCGTGATGATCGCGTCGACCTCGTCCAGCCCGCACACGCGCACCAGGCTCTTGCGGCCGAACTTGCTCGAGTCCATCAGCATTACGCGGCTGGCGGCCTGGCGCATCATCGCCTGCTCGACCTGCGCCATCGTCAGGTTGATGTTGAACGCGTCGTGGTTGTAAAGGCCCGCGAGCGAGAAGAACACCATGTCCGCGTGCAGGTCGGCCAGGCACCCTGTGGCGATCGGGCCCACCAGCACGCCCGTACGCGGGTACAGGCTGCCGCCGATCACCAGCAGCTCCACCTGCTCGTCGTCGGCGAAATGGTTCGCGATCGCCAGCGAGTTGGTGACCACCTGCAGTGGGCGGGCGGTGATCTGCCGCGCGGCGTAGATGACCGTCGACCCGCCATCGAGCAGCAGCGTCATGTAGGGTTGAACGAGCCCGGCGGCGTAGCGCCCGATGGCCTGCTTGCGCCCCACGTTCTCGTTCATGCGCGCGGTCAGCGCGGCCGTGGTGTGGCCGGCGGAGCCGAGCGACGCGGCCTGCCGGTACATCGCCCCGCCATGCGTCCGCTGGACCTGCTGCTGCTGCTCGAGCGACTCGATATCCCGCCGAACGGTCGACGTCGACACGCCCAGCTCGCGCGCGAGCTCATCAAGCTGCGCGGTCTTCCGCTCGCGAAGGATGGCCAGGAGCTTGTTGTGTCGCTCGACGATGAGCATGGGCGAAGGCCTGGGTTGAGGGAGGCAGCGGAAGGTGGCGCGTTGCGGTGACGAGGCGTGTCTTCTGTCCTGCGTAGCCCTTGGTCGCATCGGCCCGGGACCACCGGTCCCGGCTTTATGCCGTCACGCGTGTTCATCTGTGGCGACTTCTTCTTATCCCAGCTCGCGCCACGTCGCATCGAGCGCCTTGCCGCTCGCCTGCACGCCCGCCAGCTCGCGAGGCCAGAGCTCGACCTCCAGCGTGCGCGTCGCGCCGCCGCGTCCCACGGCCGTCGGGATGCTCAGGCACACGTTGCGAAGGCCATACTGCCCCGACATGCGCGTGCTCACCGGCAGGATGCGCCCCGCGTCGAGCGCGATGCTGTGCACCACCTCCGCAATCGACACACCCACGGCATAACCCGCGCCGCCCTTGCGCCGGATGACCTCCGCGCCCGAGCCGCGCGTCCGCTCGAACAGCCGGTTCTGTTCCGGCACGCTCAGCATCTTGACCAGCGGCACGCCCGCGGCGGTGGCGCTCGACCAGATCGGCGTCATGCTGTCGCCATGCTCGCCGAGGATCAGCGCCCGCACCTGCGTCGCCGGCAGTTTGTGCTCGGCCGCGATCAGCGAGTTGAAGCGAGCCGTGTCCAGCACCGTCCCCAGCCCAATGACCTGCGGGGCAGGCCAGTCGAGGTACTCGATCGCCATGCGCGTGAGGATGTCGACCGGGTTCGAGACGACGTGGATGATCGCGTCGCGATTGAGATTCGCGCCGCGCAGATCGTCGAGGATTGCCTTGAAGATCGACACATTGCGGTTGATGAGATCCAGCCGCGACTCGTCGGGCTTGCGCCGCGAGCCGGCCGTGATGACCACGACGTCGGCGTCGGCGGCGTCGGCGGTCGTGCCCGCGCTGATGCGCTGATCGCCCGCCAGCGACGTGCCCTGCATCAGGTCAAGCGCTTCGCCCGCGGCCAACTCCTCGTTGACGTCGACGATGAGAATCTCGCGGACAATGCCCGCGCATTGCAGGGCGAACGCGGCGTTGGAGCCGACGCGGCCTCCGCCTCCGATAATGGCTACTTTGATGCTCATGGGGATTGGGGGTTCGAGGTTGGGGGCAGGGGTTCGGGACCAGGGAACCGGGGTGCTACGGGTGGCTTGTCCACCAGTGCGCGTGCTATCGAGCGGCCGCCATGATCTGGTCCGTGATCATCTGCACGAGCTGCTCGAAGGCCTGATCGTCGGCGGGCCGGCTCGCGTGGGCGTTCGATAGCGCGCTTGCGTGCGAGACACCGCCGGTCCCGCCGCAGTTGCACGACGCCGACGCCGGCCGCACGTCGAACGGCGCGAGGAACGGCTGATTCTCCGTGCCGATGCAACCCTCGGCGGCGCAGGCGAGGCGGTCGTCGCTGAAGCCGAACTTCTGCTTGACCTTGAGCAGCTCGATCATCTGCTGCGCGTTGAGCACGTTCACGTTGCCGAGCTGACGCGCCAGCAGGAGCTGTCGACAATAATTGTCGAGAATCTCCAGCCGGTAGTACGTGTCGATGAAGTCCGGCGAGAACGTCACCGACCCGTGATTGCCCATCAAAATGGTGTTCGTCTCCGGACCGATCAGCGGAATGATGCTCTCGGACAGGTGCGGCGTGCCGGGCGTCGCGTACTGCGCGATCGGCACCTTGCCGAGGAACACCTCTGCCTCCGGGTGCACGCCCTCCGGCAGCGGCATGCCGGCGATGCAGAACGCCACCGCGTGCGGCGGGTGCGAGTGGATCACCGCGTTCACGTCCGGTCGCTTGTTGTAGATCGCCAGGTGCACGAGCACCTCGCTCGTGCGCTTGCGGCCGTTGGGGTTGGATTCGATCTGGTTGCCCTGGCCGTCGACGACGCAGATGTCGTCGGGCGTGAGGAAGCCCTTGCTGATCCCGGTGGGCGTGCAGAGGAACCGGTTGTCGCCGATGCGCGCCGAGTGGTTGCCCTCATTGCCCGCGCAGAATCCACGCAGCCAGATCCGCCGGCCAACCTCGCACATCTGCTCTTTCAGTTGCTCAACGTCGTATGTTGCCATGGTTATGTCTCGTAATCCGTTTCGGTCCATGTTCATCTGCGGCTTAACGTTCTGCTGCGTCATAACTCACCTCATCCAGGATCGCCGCGACGTACGCGTCCAGTGGCACGCGCTTCGGGTAGAACGGCATGGCCGCCTCGCGCCCTTCGCTGAACGCCACGATCTGCCCCGCACCCGCGCCGAGCTGGTCGAACACGACCAGCGACTCGGGCATCGGCGATGCCCGCCGCGCCGCTTTGCCCAGCCCCGTCAGCGCCTGCCCGTCGAGCGCCTCGACGATCAGCAGCCGCCCCGGCGCAAGCGACTCGAGCTTGCGCGTCATCGTCACCGTGCCCAGCACGCGCCCGATGCGCATCTCAGCGCCCCTCCCGCAGCATCCGCAGATGCTGCTGCACGACACCCGGCCCCTGCGCGGGCGACGCCAGCACCGCTTCCATCATCTGCTCCATCACGCCGAGGCCCGCGTACGCATACTCGAGCACCAGCACGTTGGGCCCGATCTGCTGGACCGCCTCGCGCACCGTATCGAGGCAATGCCCCCACACCGCCCGCACGCCGGCGCATTGGTTCGCGTAGCACACCGCCTGCGGCGCGCTGCGGACGAAGACGACGCCGCCCTTGACGCGGCCTGCGGTCAGCTCGCGCTGCAACTGCTGAAGAAACTCGACAAGTCCGGAGTCGCTGCGTCCGGCGGCCGAGGCACGCAGCCGCCCGCCCAGCCGCGTCGTCAGCTGCTGCACGTTGGGGCAATACCCGTCAGCCCACCAGAGCCAGGCCGCGTCGTTGCTCGCAGCCGACGGCGCGCCTGCGGGCGTCGCATCTTTCGCACGCGCCCGCTCGGCGCGGACGATGCGCTCCGCGTGCTGCCGCGCGAGATCGTGCGCCAGTGGTGTGAGCTTCGCATCCGCGGCCAGGTGCGCGACGCCGTCCGCAGACGCATCCAGCGCCGTCTGAAGCTGCTGGGCGGTGACGATGCCGTCGAGCGTTGCCGATTGCTGATTTTTGATTTCTGATGGCTTCGCCGCGCCGGGGGTCGCTTCCTCCGCCGCGCTGCCGATCGCCTCGCGCCGCCGGGCGCCGATCGGGATGCCCATCAGCTCGGTGAACTTCGAGTAATCGCCCGTGCACACGCCGGCTGGCGCGCGGATCGGCGTGGGCGTCTCGATGCCCGGCTTCGCACCGCTGCTCGACGCCTCGCTCGGCGCCGGCGCGTGCGTGGCGGGCGCCTTACCCTGCATGGCGGCGAGCACCTGGTCGGCGATGCGCTTGACGAGTTGTTCGTCCGGTTGACTCATGCGTTCAGTTCGTCTTCATGCGTGCCGCATCACTCGTCCACGATGCCGACCGTCCACCACCGCGCCGGGCTGGTGTTGCTGCCCAACAGCTCGCGCAGCCCCGCGCCGTCGCTCGTGAGGATCACGCGATCCCCGCGCCCCGCGCCAAGATTGTCCACCGCCAGCACCGGGTCGCCCGCGGCCTGCCCGTCGCCGCCCAGCGGCTGACAGATGAGCAGCTTGCGCCCGGCCAGCGATTCGTGCTTGACCGTGCTCGTGGCCCTGCCATGTACCCGCGCGTGCTGCATGTGATCCTCAAGTCGACTTGGTCGACTCGAGCCTTTCGTTGAAGCGGATGCGGTTGCCGAACGGGTCGGTCACCGTCATGCATAGGGCGTCATAAAACGCCTCTTCGATGCCCGGCCGCAGGTAGCCGTAACCCTTGGCCATGATCTCCTCGTGAAACTTGCGCAGTCCCGTCATCCAGACGAACACCGTCGAGCCGGGGCAGGCGTCACCGTGATGCTCGCTGAGGTGCAGCGTCAGCCCGCCGCGCGTCACCTGGGCGTACAGCGGCAGGCCAGGCTCGAACCGATGCTCCCATTCGACCTCGAAGCCCAGGAAATCTCGGTAAAACGCCATCGCCTTGTCGACGTCGAATATCCGCATGATCGGGATGGTCTGCTTCACCTGCATGGCGATCTCCGGTCAGACAATCCGCAGTGCACCGCTGACGGTGCCCCGGCGGAAGCGCGTGAACGTCATCGGGCTCGTGATCCCCTCGCCCGTGGGCGTGGCGATCGAGTAGCTCGGGTACCCCTCGCCGCCGATGCCGAGCCCCGCGGTGCAAGGTCCGTTGGCGACAAAAATCGTCGTATTCACAGCCCGGCCCATTCTCGTGATTCGCTCGAGGTTGTTGGAATGGATGATTGCGGTGTGCCCGAAGCCATGCTCATGCTTGATCGCGAGCTTGAGCCCCTCGTCGAAATCGCGCACGCGCACGAACGGCACGAACGGCATCATCTGCTCCTCGGGCACGAACGGGTTCGCCTCATCCGTCTCGCCGTAGAGCAGATCCACAGGCCCCGGCACGCGCATGCCCGCGGCCTGCCCGAGCACCTGCGGCGACTGGCCGACCAGGTCCTTGCTCACCGCGTAGTGGTCGTCCTTCCAGTCGAACGCCTTGTCCGTCAGCCGCGCGACCGCATCGCGGCCAAGCACCATCGCCCCGGCGCGCTGCATCGCCTGCATCATCGCATCAAAAACGCTCTCGACGACGAACACTTCCTTCTCGCCGATGCACAGCAGGTTGTTGTCGAACGACGCGCCGGCGATGATCGACTTCGCCGCGTTGTCAAAGTCGGCCGTCTCGTCCACGACCACCGGCGGATTGCCCGGCCCGGCGACGATCGCGCGTTTGGCCTGCGCCATCGCCGCCCGCGCCACCGCCGGCCCACCGGTGACCACCAGCAGGGGGATGTCGCGATGAGCGAAGATCGCCTCGGCGCTTTCCAGCGTGGGCGGGTCGATCACGCAGATGAGCGGCCCGATGCCGAGCTCGCGCTGGATCGCCTCGTTATAAGTCCGCGCCGCCAGTCCCGCCGAGTTCGACCCCGATGGGTGGGCGTTGACGACCAAGCTGTTGCCGGCCGCGATCATGTTGATCGCGTTGGCGGTCATCGTCGGGATCGAGTGCGTCACGGGCGTGATGACACCGAGCACGCCCCACGGCGCCGCCTCGTCGAGGCCGATGCCCTCATCGCCCGAGTGCGCCTGCGTGGCGAGCATCTCGACGCCGGGCACTTTTTCGAGCAGCTCGAGCTTGGCGATCTTGTGATCCAGTCGGCCGACCTTCGTCTCCTCGAGCTCGAAGCGGCCCCAGGCCTCGGCGTTGTCGATCGCGATGCGCTTGATGAGCTTGCAGATGCGGTCGCGCGCCTCCAGACCGCCGGCGACGAGCTGGCGCTGCGACGCCTGGGCCGCCTCGACCGCCGGGTCGACGCGATCGAACAGGCCCGCACCGCGCGTCGGGCGCGCCGTACCGCTGTGGTGTGTTTGCACGGCCGCGCGGGAGGGGGCCGTAACGAGCATGCTCCCGCCTCCGCCAGCCCCGCCGAGGCGCTTGAGCACTTCCTCCACCACGCCGCTGATGAGCCGTGCATCGTCACCGTTGCCGTTCATACCAGCTTCTTCCCGTTCAGTACCGCTTCGTCGACGATGCCGATGACCACGGCGTCGGTCGGCAGCTTCTCGCACCCCTCGGCCATCCGCGCGCTCGAGCCCTGGACGATGAGCACGAGTTGCCCTTCGCCCGCACCGATCATGTCGAGCGCGACGATCGCCCGGCCCGTGATCTCGAACCGCCCGCCGCCCTCGCCCGGCGCCGGCGCGGCCGCGCGATCCGGATTGTCGTATTCGACCTTCAGCGGCTCAATGACCAGCAGCTTGCGACCCCTCATGGAAGGATCCTTTGCCGTCGTGACCACATGCCCTTTGACGCGACCGAGGAACATCACAGGCTCCCGAGAGAAAGAACCACAGCGACACGGAGACACCGTGCCTCGCTCTTACAGCTTCGCGACGTCTTCGTGCGGCCGGGGGATCACGTGCACGCTGAGCACTTCGCCCACGCGGCGGGCGGCGTCCGCGCCGGCGTCGAC
>JBBDRN010000002.1:0-13638 GCA_040905445.1 Phycisphaeraceae bacterium
GGGGGGGTTGGGGGGGGGGCGGCACCCTCCCCTGGCCCCTCCCTCAAGGGAGGGGGAGCGGAAGGATGCGGAGAGGGAGAGGGAGCGGAAGGATGTCGGACGCGGCGGTGTGGCGGGGGCGGTGGG
This sequence comes from Phycisphaeraceae bacterium, assembly GCA_040905445.1. Lineage (GTDB taxonomy): Bacteria > Planctomycetota > Phycisphaerae > Phycisphaerales > Phycisphaeraceae > SKPT01. Next base: position 127 of record JBBDRN010000002.1, read on the forward strand.
TTGCGCTTCGCTTCACCCACCCTACGGCAAGGCGGGGGAGGGGACCCGGTTACGAGGCGGGTGATGGGTGCTTTGCAGACGGAGGTTGCTGAGCAGGGATGGCCGAGCCCAGCGAGATTGAGCGATACCTGCTCGACGGGGTGCGGGCGGGTCGTGCGGAGGCGTGGTCGCGGCTGGTCGAGCGCTACCAGGGGCGGCTGCTGTCGTTCGCGCGTCGCCAGCTTGGTCAGAACGCCGACGCCGAGGACGCGGTGCAGGAGACGTTCGTCCGCTTCGTGCGCAGCCTCGACCGGTTCCAAGGCCAGGCGAGCCTGGAGACGTACCTGTTCACGATTCTGCGGCGGCACATCATCGACCAGTTCCGCGGCCGATCGCGAGCCGTCTTCGCCCTGCAGGACCAGGCGAGAGCCCCGGCGCGCGATGACCCGATCCAGGCGCTGCCGGCCGATGATCCGACGGCGAGCTGGCACCTTCGCCGCGATGAGCAGCAGCGCTGGATGGCCGACGCGCTGGGCGAAGCGCTCGCGGAGATCACCGAGCGACTGCGCCAGGAGTTCGCCTTCGAGCAGCTCGAGATGCTGGACCTGCTCTTTGCCGCCCAGCTTCCCAACCAGCAACTGGCAGCGGTGATGAACGTCCCGGCCCAACAGGTGGGCGTCGTCAAGCACCGCTGGCTCAAGCGCATCGCGCTGGCGGTGGCGGCGCGGCGGGGCGACACGGGCGACGATCACGCCGCCGAACGCGCCCTGCTCGCGCAGGCGCCGCTGCTGACCCGGCTGTGGCAGGAGCAGCGCCCGACGTGCCCCAAGCGCAGCACGCTGGGCCACCACCTGCTTGGCACCCTCGATCCGGCGTGGAGCCGGTACGTGCGGTTCCATCTCGAAACGCTCGGCTGCGCGTTCTGCCGCGCGAGCCTCGATGACCTCCACGCCCAGACCGAGGCGGCGCAAGCCGGGGCGAGGCTGCGCGACCGGATCATGGCGTCCACGGCGGGCTTCCTGGGCGGGCGCTGATGCGACGAACGGACAGCGCCGCTCACTCGCGCGGATGCGCCTTGGCGCCGATCACCGCTTCGTGGGCGTTGAGCGCGTGCTCCTTGATGCGCCGGTAGTCGGTCAGCAGCGAGACGTACCAGGTGCTGAGGCGCGCGTCGATCTGGCTGTCCATCATGAGCTGCAGGTGCCGGTCGCGCAGCGTCTTGACGTGCCGCGTGATCGCTTCGCTCGTCGCGTGGGCCTCCGCGACGTTCAGCGCCTCGCGCCGCTCGTAGGCCTCGACGACCTGCTTGCTGAACGTCGCGACCTCGTCGTGCAGCGCCAGCAGGTCGCGCACCTGGTCGGCGGAGAGCTCCAGCTTCGCCTCCTGCAGCTTGAGAAAACCCTTGAGCACACTGACCGCCGCGTCGCTGGCGGACTCGTACTCGTGGGCGAGGCGAAGCTGCTCGCGGCCCTCCTCGGCCACGGCGTGCGAGACGTTGCCGTCCAGCACCTCCGTCAGGAACGCGACGATCTCCGCCTCGATGTTGTCGAGCACCTCCTCGCGGTGGAAGGTCTTCGTGACCAGCCGGGCGTCGTCGGGCCCGTTGAACCCGAGCTGCCTGAGCCAGTCCATCATCTTGACCAGGCCGCGGCCCATCTGGATGACCTCGCCCCGGCTCTGCTCGACGCCCAGCACCGGCGCGTCAACGAGGCGGGCGTCGAGGTGCTTGAGGTGCGGCGTCTCCTTGCGCCCCGGCTCGGGAACGACGCGCTCCAGCATGCGGGCAAAGACGCGCACGAACGGCAGGAACAGCAGCGTGTTGGCGACGTTGAACCCGGTGTGCGTGATGGCAATGGCGGCGGTCATGACGGCGGCGAAGGCCAGCGGGTTGCCGAAGTCGTCGAGCTGCATGGTCATCGGGTTCGTACCGTGGAACGACTCGATGACGATGGAGACGAGCTGGATGTAGAAGGGGAACACGAGCAGGATCCACGTCACGCCGATGACGTTGAAAAGCACGTGGGCGTAGGCGGCGCGCTTCGCGCTCGTGTTGGCGCCGAGCGAGGCGATGAGGACCGTGGCGGTGGTGCCGATGTTCTCGCCGAGGATGAAGGCCGCGGCGATGGGGAAGGGGATAACGCCGGTGGCGGCGGCGGCGATCAGGATGCCCAGGGCCGCGCTCGAGCTCTGGACGAGGAAGGTGAGCACACACCCGACGAGGATGCCCTTGAGCACCGCCAGGTAGGTGGCGAGCGAGACGGTGTATTCGTCGACGCTGAACCAGAGGATGGCCTGGCGGGCCTGCTCCATGTCGCGCAGCGGCTCGACGCCGCTTTTCATGAGGTCCAGGCCGAAAAAGATCATGCCCAGGCCCATGACGGCCATGGCGAAGAAACGGATGCCGTCGCGTCGGACGAAGAGGTAGACGAGGGCGGCGACGCCGAGGATGGGCAGGCCGTACTTGCCGATCTGGAGCACGAGGATCCAGCCGGTGACGGTGGTGCCGATGTTGGCGCCCATGATGAAGCCGACGGCCTGGTGGAGCTGCATGAGCCCGGCGTTGACGAGCCCGACCATGATGACGGTGCTGATGGAGGAGCTCTGGACGAGGACGGTGACGGTGACGCCGGTGCCGGTGGCGAGCAGGCGGTTGTCGGTGACGAGGGAGATCATCCGGCGCAGGGAGTTGCCGGCGACGGCCTGGATGCCCTCGGACATGTATTTCATGCCCAGCATGAACAGGCCGAGGCCGCCGATGGCGGGCATCGCCATGCCCAGGATTGTTGCGAGCGTCTCGTTCATGAGCGGGGAAAGCCTGAAAGGAGGCGTGAAGGCGGACAGAATAGCAGATCGGCCGCAATGGCCGCGACGCACGACCGATCGCCCGGCAGCACCGCCGGCTGAGCAAGCAAGGTGCCGGTGTGGCGGGCTGGCGGTGTGGCGGGGTGGCGGGGGTCGCAAGGGCAGGGTCGGGGCGCCGGCGAAATTGTGCCCGGCGTTCCACCATGGCCGTCAAGATGCTACACTTATCAGCAGCGACGGCGTGTTTTGGACTTATCCCGTCCCCGCCTCGCCATTGCAAGGGAGCGTGACCATGAGTGATTCATCGAACCGACGGCTGAACGGTTTCACCGCCCTGGGCCTCGCGGGCCTGATGGCGCTGGCAGGCGCCTCGCTCGGCTGCGAGCAGGACGCCGGCGACGAGATGCAGGACGCCGCCGAGGAAACCGGGGAAGCCGTCGACCAGACGACCGACGATGCCGGCGACACGGTCGACGACATGACCGAGTGAGCCACCGGCCGCGGGGACGGCCCCCGGCGATGGCGATGGGGCGCGGGCCGGCGCGAGCGCCCGGGTGGGCTTGATGCCGCTCGGAGTGTTGTTGCGTGCGCACATTGCCGTGAAGACGCCTGGCCCGGGGATCGCTGCATGTCCTGAGGGGTGTGACCACATTTCCTCCGCCAACGGTGCCCCAGCCCTACGCGTCCATGAGCGTGAGCGCGGCTTTTGACACCGGGGCGCTTGGCCTGCGCGGTGTGTGCGCGCGTCGGGGCGCCTCCTTCCTACGGATCGCCCGCCTGCGATCTGGGGGCGTGCCGCGCCTTGGTCTTGTTGGAAAGGTCGGGCAGGCGCGAACCCGGGTGCGGGGGCCCGCCGTAGAGACAGCAGCGCCGGGGCTGGGGCGGGTCTGCCGCGGCGGTCGCGGGCGTTGCTCACGTTGGATGGCCTTGTTAGCGTAAAGGTCTGCTTCCGGATGTGCCGATCACGTTTGGGCTGGTACGAAGCCCCTCTTTCCTCGCTGGAGTCGATCATGGAACTGACGCGTAAGACTGTTGTGATGCTCACGTTGGGCGTTGTTATCGCCGGTGCCGCCGCCGTGGCGGGGGGCAATGCCGTGCTTCTGTCGGCCGAGCCGTCGGCGGTCGCGGTCGTCGACTGGGGCCGCGTGTTCAACGAGCTCGATGAGAAGCAGGCGATCGACGGCCGCTTCCAGACCCAGCTCCAGGAACTGGGCGAAGAGAACCGGCAACGGCAGGAGCGCGTCCAGCAGCTCCAGGAAGAGCTGCAGGGCCCCGTCGCGCAGGCGCAGGACGCCGAGGCCTTCCGCACCAAGCAGGCGGAGCTTCAGCAGGCCCTCATGGAGCACGAGGTGTGGACCAACTTCAACCAGCGTCAGATCCAGACCGACATGGCGATGGCGGTCGATCGGCTCTACCGCAAGATGCTCACCGCGGTGGACGAGATCGCCGCCGACAACGGCTACGACCTGGTCCTGAGCTTTGACGATGAGCCGCGCTTCCGCCTGGACGGCCAACAGGCGGTGATGCGCCAACTCGAGGAGCAGATCCGCAACCGCTCGGTGCTGTACGCGTCGGAGACGGCCGACCTGACGGACCAGGTCGTGCAGCGGATGAACAACCGCTTCGAGGCGGGCGAGTAATGACCGACGCCCCGGCGACGACGAGCCGGGCGCTGGCCGAGCTGGTCGGTGGAGAGCTGCGCGGCGAGGCGGCGCTGGTGCTGACGGGCGTGGCGGAGCTGCGGGCCGCGACCACCGGCGATCTGACGTTCGTCGGTGACCGCCGCTACGCCGCCCTGTGGAGCGACAGCCGCGCCAGCGCCGCGCTGATACAGACGGGCGTCGAGCTCGAGCCGGGCCCGGGACGCGCGCTGATCCGGGTCGACGACGCCGACTTGGCCATGGCCAAGGCCCTCGCGCACTTCGCGCCCCCCCTGCCGCAGCCCGGGCCGGGTGTGCACCGCTCCGCGGTGGTGGATCCGACGGCGGTGCTGGGCCAGGACGTGCAGATCGGGCCGTTGTGCGTCGTCGGGCCTCGCGCCCGCCTCGCCGACGGCTGCGTCCTGCACGCCCACGTGACGGTGATGGACGACGTGAGTGTCGGCACGGCGACGGAGTTGTGGCCGGGTGTCGTGGTGCGCGAGCGGTGCACGCTCGGCGCGCGGTGCATCCTGCATGCCAACAGCGTCGTGGGGGCGGACGGGTTCGGCTACCGCCCGGCGGCGGATGGGTCGGGGCTCGTCAAGATCCCGCAGATCGGAACGGTCGAGATCGGCGACGACGTCGAGATCGGGGCCGGCACGTGCATCGACCGCGCCAAGTACCAGACTACGACCATCGGACGGGGAACGAAAATCGACAACCTCGTGCAGGTCGGGCACAACGTGCGGATCGGCGCCCACGTGATCATCGCCGGGGCGTCCGGGATCGGCGGATCGGTGACGATCGGCGACGGGGCGATGCTCGGCGGAATGGTCGCCGTACGCGATCACGTGACGATCGGCCCCGGGGCGCGGCTGGCGGGTACGGCGCAAGTCATGCGGGATGTGCCTGCCGGCGAGACCTGGGCCGGAAGCCCGGCGAGGCCCTATCGTCAGGCGCTGCGCCAGGTGCAGACGCTGCACCGGCTGCCCGATCTGGTGAAGCAGTTGAAGCGCGGCTAGAATGCCCGCCGGCGCCTTGTTCCCATCGCTCGCCCGGCCGAGCGGGCCCCGGCTGGACCCATGGACGCGCAGCAGACGATCGCCAACCCCGCGACGCTCCACGGCCGCGGCCTCTTCGAGGGCCAGCCGGTCTCGCTGACCTTTCGTCCCGCGCCGGCAAACCACGGCGTGGTGTTCGTCCGCCGCGACCTGGGCAACGCGGAGATCCCGGCCCTCGTGCAATACGTGACCAAGCGGTCACGCCGCACGAGCCTCAAGTGCGGGCAGGCGCGCGTCGACACGTGCGAGCACTGCCTCTCCGCCGTCGCCGCGCTGCACCTGGACAACCTGATCATCGAAATCGACGCGCCGGAGTTGCCGGCGTTCGACGGTTCGGCCAAGCCGTTCTTCGACGCGCTGTCGGGTGCGGGCGTCGAGTGCACCGAGCAGCCGCGCCAGCCGCTGGTCATCAGCGAGCCGGTGATGGTGCGCCACGACGATGCGATGGTGGCGGCGGTGCCCGCGGACGAGCCGGGGCTCCAGCTCGTCTACGAGTTGGACTACGGGGCCGAGGCGCCGATCGGGCGGCAGTTCCGGGTGTTCGACTTTTCCAACGGCGACTACGCCCACGAGATCGCGCCGTCGCGCACGTTCGTGCTCGAGCACGAGGCCGACGCGCTGCGGCAGCGGGGCATGGGCCAGCACCTGTCCCCGGACGAGGTCCTGGTGATCGGGCAGCAGGGGCCGCTGGGGCGCAACGCGTTTCGCTTTCCCGACGAGCCGGTGCGGCACAAGATGCTGGACCTGATCGGGGACCTCTACCTGCTCGGCGCGCCGATCCAGGGGCGGATCGTCGCGTACAAGTCGGGCCACGCGCTCAACCACATGCTGGTGCGCAAGCTCATCAAGCAGCACCAGCGACAGACGCGCCGTCGCCTGGCGGTGCACCGCAACGTGATGGACATCCGCCGCATCACGCGCATCCTGCCCCACCGCTACCCGATGCTGCTCGTCGATCGCATCGTCGAGATCGAGGCGGACCGGCGCGCGATCGGGATCAAGAACGTGACGATGAACGAGCCCTTCTTCCAGGGCCACTACCCGGGCACGCCGATCATGCCCGGCGTGCTGGTGGTCGAGGCGATGGCGCAGTTATCGGGCATGCTGATCGGGCAGAAGCTGGAGCACACGGGCAAGCTCGCGGTGCTGCTGAGCCTGGACCAGGTGAAGCTGCGTCGGCCGGTGATCCCGGGCGATCAGTTGGTGCTCGAGGCCGAGGCGGTGCGCATCCGCAGCCGCATCGCGCACATGCGCTGCCGGGCGTACGTCGCCGAGGATCTTGCCGCCGAGGCGGAGGTCAAGTTCATGCTCGTCGACGAGGACCAGGAGTGACGGCCGGCCGTTTGTGGAGCCCGCACCCCGGCTGCGGCCGACATTACCCGCATGGGTGCAATTCAGCGACAAGTCGGTGACCAAGGACGAACCATGGCCACGATTCACCCCAGCAGCGTCGTTGAGCCCGGCGCGAGGATCGCCGACGATGCCGTCGTCGGCCCCTTCTGCCACATCGGGCCCGACGTGCGCATCGGCCACGGCAGCCGGCTGGTCAGCCACGTGTCGGTCTACGGCCGGACCACGATCGGCACGCACAACGTCCTCTGGCCCCACGCCACCGTCGGCGCCGACCCGCAGGACCTCAAGTTCAAGGGCGAAGACTCCCGTCTTGTCATCGGCGACTACAACGACATCCGCGAAAACGTCACCATCCACAAGGGCACCGACTCCGGCGGCGGCGTCACACGCGTCGGCGATCACAACCTGCTCATGGCCTACGTCCACGTCGGACACGACTGCACCCTCGGCAGCCACATCGTCATCGCCAACGCCGTCCAACTCGCCGGTCACATCCTCGTCGAAGACCACGCCAACATCGGCGGCGCCAGCGCCGTCCACCACTGGGTCACCATCGGGCAGTACGCGTTCATCGCCGGCATGACGCGCATCGTCGCCGACGTCCCGCCCTTCGTCATCGTCGAAGGCATCCCGGCCCGCGTTCGCCGCGTCAACACCGTGCTGCTCAAACGCCATCACTTCCCGCAGGCGCAGATCGATCGCCTCAAGGACGCCTGCCGACGCCTGTACGGCCACAACGAAGAGGGTGGGCTCGTGGGCAACACGACGCAGAACATCACCGCCCTCGAGGCGCTCTACCCTGACGACTGGGCCGTGCACGCCCTGATCGAGGCGACGCGCAAGAGCGCGCGGGGCATCTACGGCCGCTACCGCGAGGCGTCGCGACACGACAACCGGTACACCAACCCGGTGCGATAGCCGCGAACGCGACGCGCCGGCAGGTCATCGCGGGCGGTCCGACAGCAACGCCCAACGTTCGTAGAGCCGGGTCACCTCGGCTTGCGCCGCCTCCAGTTCGCTGCAGCACTGCTGGAGCCGGACGTGATCGGCCGCCACCGCCGGGTCGGCGACGAGCGCTTCGAGACGCACCGCGTCCGCCTCGGCGGCGAGGATCGTCTCCTCCATTCGATCCAGCTCCTGCTTCTCGCGGTAGCTGAGCTTGGCGGGTCTGGCGGCTGGTGGTGTCGCCATCGTCGCGGCCACGCCCCGCCCGCCGGAATCGCCTGCCTGCGTCGACCACTTCTGCGGCTCGTCCCGGGCGCGCTGCCACTGGAGCCGGTCGGTGTAGGACCTGGCCGCCCCGTCGCCGTCCAGCGCCAGGAGCTGCGTACAGAGCCGGTCGAGCATGAAGCGGTCGTGCGTGACGAGCAGCACCGCCCCGGGGAACGAGCGCAGGCTCTGCTCGAGCACTTCGAGCGAGTCGATATCCAAATCGTTGGTCGGCTCGTCGAGGATCAGCACGTCGGCAGGCTTGAGCATCAGGTTGGCGATGAGGATGCGCGCTTGCTCGCCGCCGGACAGGTCGCCGACGCTGACGTTGAGCTGGTCGGGGCGGAAGAGAAAGCGGCGGGCCCAGGCGTTGACGTGGATCTGCTGGCCCCGGAACGTCACGAAATCACTGGCCGGCGAGAGCGCCTCGCGCAGCGGCAGGGACAACTGAAGCTGCTCGCGCCGCTGCGTAAAGACGACGGTCTGCAGATCGTCGGCCCGGCGGATCGAGCCGGCGTCCGGCTCCAACTCGCCCGCGAGCACGCGCAGCAGCGTCGTCTTGCCCGCGCCGTTTTCACCCAGCACGCCGAGGCAGAGCCCGGGCGAGAGGACCAGGTCCAGGTCACGAAACAGCGTGCTGCCGCCGAGGGACTTGCCCAACCCGGTCGCGACGAGCAGCTTCTGGCTCATCCGGCCGCTGGCGGTGAAGTCGACGTTGGCCACGCGGACCGGCGCGTTTCGGCGCTTGAGCGTCTTCAACTGCTCGTCGCGGCGCTTCGTGTCGTCGAGGCGCGATTTGCTTCGCGTCTCGCGTGCCTTGACCCCCTGCTTCAGCCAGGCGATGTCGTCGCGCACCTTCGATGCCAGCCGCTGCTCCTGCTTCTGCTGCGCTTCGAGGAACGCCGTCCGCCGCTCGAGGAATGTGCTGTAGGGGCCAGCGACGGCGAACGTGCCCTGCGGATAGGCTCGGCTCAACTCGACGATCCGGTTGGCGGCACGCTCGAGGAAGTATCGATCGTGCGTGACGACGACCGTGGCAAAGGATTGGCTCGTGAGCAACTGCTCGAGCCACTCGATGCCACGCAGGTCGAGGTGGTTGGTCGGCTCATCCATCAACAGCAGGTCGGGCTCGCGTGCAAGCTCGCGTGCAATGGACACGCGCTTGCGCCACCCGCCCGACAGGGTGCCGACGGGCGTCAGCAGCTCGACCAGACCGACGCGCGCCAGCGCCATCGCAGCCTGCTGCTCGCGCTCGTGGGGCTCGGGGAATTCGTTTACGAGAACGTCAGCGACGATCTGCAACAGCGTGGCCGCGTCGTCGAAGCGGTCGCCCTGCGGGACGTAGCCGACGCGTAGGCCCTTTCGCCGGGTGATGCGGTCGGCGACGCCCGCGGCGGCATCATCGCCCGTCTCCAGGCCCGCGAGGATCTTCAGCATCGTGCTCTTGCCCGCGCCGTTGGGGCCGATCAGGCCGACGCGATCGCCGACCTCGATGGCGAGGCTCACGCCCTCGAAGAGCGTTCGGGTGCCGTAGGTTTTTCGCAGATCTTCGCAGGCGAGGAGCAGACTCATGAAGCGGTTACTGTAGCCGGCGCGTGGTGGTTCGTCGATGACCGGCGGGGCGGCACGCGCGGGCCCGGGCGGGGGCTCGCGACGCGCATGAAAAAGCCGGGCAGGGGGAATAATGAATGAAAGAGAACTGGGGGTATCACAGGACTTCCGGCTCCCGCCCGGCTTCACGAACGTCGAATTGTGCTCTCCTGACGCGACACCTCCTTTCGATACCTGCGTCATTGTTGTCTGCGCCCATATTGTCGCCTGCAGCAACCCCCAAAGTCAACCCCCCACCGGCGACCCGGGGCGGGGCTCCCGGGGCTGACCGCTGTACACCCGGGGTTGAAGTTGACAAGCCGGGCGGGAGGGGGCACAATCCGGCTGGTTTAACTTCTTGAAAGGGAGGCCGATGGGCACGAAGATAAAGCTGTTGGGGGCCCTGATGGTGGCCGGGGTGGTGACGCTGGGCGGCGGCTGCTCGCCGACGAGCCCGGACGGCATTCGCGCCAACTGGAGCCCGGAACTGCACTCGGCGAACAAGTCGTTCGAGCAACACCGGAACATGGAGGCGCGAGCGATCGACATGAACCTCCGCCACATGTTCGACGACGGTGCCCGGCTGCTGCTGGTCCACCGGCCTTCGCGCCTGACCGCGGGCCCGCAGCCCTGGTAATTCGCGGCGCGGGGGGTTGGAATATCACCGATCACACAGCGGCTCCGTGCACGGCGCGGGGCCGTTGTCCTTTCACAGCCCGACGTCGACCCTCCAGCCCCAGCGGGGCTGTCGGCTAGAGCGCCTTCAACCCATTCGTAGCGGGTGGGGTGGCGGGGGGTGCCACTGACAAGCGGAGTCCGCGGAGCTTGTCAGTGCGAATGGCAGCCAACACGGACAAGGCCGAGGACGGCCTTCTCCGTGGCACCCGCTACGGTTGGATTGAACGCGCTTTAACAACCATATGTCAGACGGGGCGCATGCTCGTCTTGTGCAGGACGCTGGACGCGGCGGGGTCGTCGGCCTCGTCATCCGTCATCCAGCGATCCTTGCGCTTGCGCTTTTTCCTGGGCTTCTTGACCCGCTGGACGGCGGGCAGGAGCAGCGCGCCGATGGCGGCAGCCTGGACGGCGATGAGCGCCAGCCGACCGTCGTGGGTGGGCAGGGGCCAGGCGAAGGTCAGCCAGAGACCCAGGGCCACGAGGGTGAACAGGGCCGTCCATCGGCGCCGCAGCGCCAGGGCGGCGAGCCCCGCCAGGGCGAGGCCGGCGAGCAAGAGGTTGAAGCTCATCCATCCGGCGGCGAGGCTGTGGGTCGCGGCGTCGGCCCAGCCGTGAGCGGGCGCGACGGGCGGGGCGTGGTGGAGCACGGCGTTGCGCAGGCCCGTCGGCCGGTAGGTCAGGCCGAGCTGCCCGTACAGCCGGTCGACGCCGTGGTCGCTGAGGCGCGTGGCGGCGCGCTGGCCGGCGACGTGGAAGTAGTCGGCCGGGCGTTCGGCGGCCTCGCGGCGCGTGATGCGGGCCATGGTGCCATAGAGGCTTTCGCCGGGTTCCTGCGCGTTGAGCAGGGTCTCGGCCGGGCTCACACCGCTCGAGGCGGGGTGGCTGAGCGTCGCCGTGGTGTCGAAGTAGGCCCGGATCGTGCCGGCATGGGTGAGCACGCGCTCGCCCGAACGCAGGTCGTTGCGGACCACCCAGAGGGCGGCGGGGGCGAGCGAGATGACGAGGATGATGCCCGCCAGGACGACGGCGCGGCCTTTTCGGGGCTCGCGGAACAGGACGCAGGCGGCGGCGATCGGGCCGACCAGCAGGCCCAGGGGGCGGACGAGCGTGGCGAGGCCCATGAGCAGACCCCCCCCGCCGGCGGCGGAGAAGGGCCGGGCCGAGACGGCGGTGACGGCCCAGAGGCCCGCGACGACGAGCAGGGCGAAGATCAGCTCGGTGCCGAGGCCGGTCGAGCTGACGATGGCCCAGGGGTGGACAGCGACGGCGGCGGCGGCAAGCAGGCCCGCCTTTTCAGAGCCGAGAAGTTGCCGGGTGACCGCGAACGTGAGGCCGATCAGCAGCCCCGCGAGGGCGACCTGGACGAACAACAGGCCCTGGAGGGGGATGTGCAGCAGGTCGAGCAGGGCGAGGAGCGTCGGGTAGCCGGGCATGTGGTTGAGCTCGGGGGCGGTGTCGCGCGCCCCCGTGAGCTGGAGGTTGAGCAGCAGGCGGTCGTGAGTGAGCAGTTGCGGTGCGGCGAGGGCGTCGATGGCGTGGGGGTGGGAAAGGCCCTTGCCGGCGATGATGGCGGAGGCGAGTTCGAGGTCGCGCGGGGTCTCGGGGTTGGCGGCGCGGTCGATCTGCCAAGCCGAGCCCAGGATGAGGACGATGACCCGCAGGGCGATGCCGACGAAGATGATGAGCCCGAGCCAGAATCGCAAGGGCATCGCCTGATCGGAGAGGGCGGCGTCGGCCGGGTGAGTCCGCGCGGTGCCCATCGCCGGTGGGCCGTCGATGCGCGGCGCGTCGGCCTCGGCGTCGGAGGGGACGGGAGCAAGTGGGCTGTGCGAGCTGTTTGTAGGGTCGGGCATGGCCGGGGCTCCACGAGGGACGGGGCGCGGCGGCGGCCCGCGTCCGAAGCGCGCGGTGGGCCGCCCATCGCGTGATCGGAGCGCCGGAGGCGGAACTTGATGGCTATCGGACGCGCAGGGGTGCGCAGGGGTGGGTGCGGGGGATGGGGCAAGCTGTAGCGGTCGTGCGGGGGGCGCCCTCGGCGGGGTGGCAGGGTCACCAGAGTGAGAGCCAGGCGCGGGCGTCGTTATCGCCGACGAGGCCGAGGCCGACCGTGGGCCAATTCTGGGCGCGGGCGGGGGCGGTGCGTTCGTGTTGGTAGGCGTGGATTTCGAGGACGCTGAGGAGGTAGGCGAGGGTGGATTCGGCGCCTTGGTTGGCGTTGGGGCCGTTGGCGTTGAGGCCGTCCTGACATCCGCCGGTGGTTTCGTCGTAGAGGGGGATGTTGAGGTCATTGCGGCCGTGGAACCACCGGAAGCATCGCCAGGCGTGGTCCGCCCAGGCATCGTGGCCGGTCACGCGGGCGGCGGCGAGGCAGGCGTGGACGAGGGCGTGGGCCTCGAGCGGCTGCTGGTCGAACGGGGCACGCTCGCCGCCACGCGGCAGCCAGCCGTCGTTGCCGATGATCGACAGGTGGCCGGCGTCAGCGGTCTGGACGTCGAGCAGCCAGGCGAGGCTGCGCAGGGCGGCGTCGACCATGTCGGGGCGGCGCATCGCGTGGCCGGCGACAAGCAGGGCGTGGGGGAGCTTGGCGTTGTCGTAAGTCGCCACGTCCTCCCACCAGGGCCAGTCGTCGCTGGCGTTGGCGCACCAGGCGGCGAAGAGGTGCTCGGCGACGTGGTCGCGAAGCTGGCGGGCATTGTCGTCGCGCTCGTGCTGGAGGTAGGCGTCGATGCCGAGCAGGGCGAAGGCGCGCGAGCGCAGAAACTGGAGGTCATGGACAGCGGGCATGGCGCGGTGCAGGAGGTTGCGCGCGGCGCCACGGGCGTTTTCATCGGGGGCCAATTGGACGGTGAGGCCCAGGGCCCAGATGGTGCGTCCCTGGCTGTCGTGGCTGCCGACGTCCTCGAGCCAGTGGCGGTCGTAGCTCATGAAGTTGCGGAAGCGGCTGATGTCGTCGTTGAAAGCGTAGACGAGAAAGGCGAGGTAGCGCTGGAGCGGGATGGGGCTGGCCTCGTCGCCAGTGAGCCGCTGGTGGAGCAGGGCGGCGATGAGGGCGCGGGCGTTGTCGTCGATGCAGTAGCCGTGATGGGGGTCGGGCGTGGCGTAGCGGGCGTGCTGGAACAGACCGGTGTCGTCGGTCATGGCCAGGAGTTGGTGGAAATCGATCTCGGGCATGGGGTTCCAGGGGGCGGAGGTGATGGGCG
>JBBDRN010000003.1:0-62525 GCA_040905445.1 Phycisphaeraceae bacterium
TCCTCCAGACCAAGGACGACTTCCGCTTCGTCATCCCCTACGTCGAGTTCGCCAAGGAAATCCGCGGCAGCCGGCCCACGATCGTCGACACCTCGGTCATCGTCGACGGCCGCATCCTCGACATCATCGCCACGGGCGTCATGCAGGGCACGCTGATCGTCCCCAAGTTCGTCCTCAACGAGTTGCAGACAATCGCCGACTCGGGCGAGAAGCTCCGCCGGGCGCGCGGCCGGCGCGGGCTCGAGATCCTCGGCAAGCTGCAGGAGACGCACATCGTCGACGTCTCCATCCACGAGGCCGAGCACGTCGAGGGCGTCGGCGTCGACCAGAAGCTCATCGCCCTGGCGCAGCAGCTCCAGGGCCGGGTGATGACCAACGACTACAACCTCAACAAGATCGCCCGGCTGCGCGGCGTGGACGTGATCAACCTCAATGACCTGGCCAAGGCGCTGCGCCCGGTGGTGCTGCCGGGCGAGCACATGACGGTGCGCCTCGTCAAGCCGGGCGAGAACCCGGCTCAGGGCGTGGGCTATCTCGAGGACGGGACGATGGTCGTCGTCGAGGACGGGCGCGACCACCTCGGCCGGGAGGTGCGGCTGGTGGTCACGTCGACGCTGCAGACGTCGGCGGGGCGGATGATCTTCGGGCGCTACGAGTCGCTGCTGGAAGAGGCTCCCGCCCCCGCCGCCCCCGCCACCACCGCTGCCGCCGCCACGCCGCCCGCCGATCATGCCGACGCGGGCCACGGCCCGCCGGCGCACGCTGCCACGGCGGACGCCGGAGAGGCGGGGGTGGCGGGGGAGGCGGGCGGCGGCGACCCGGTCGCCCAGACGCACGGTGGCCGGGCGACCCGCGTCGGCCGCAACCCGAGACGCAGCCGATGAGGCCGCGATCCCCTGCTCCCGCCCGGTCGAGATCGATTTCATGGAAGACACCTCCCCCGGCTCGCTGCAGAGCTACTACGACTGGCAGATGAGCACGTTGATGCTCGCCTACGACCTGGCCGACCCGCTGCCCAACGGCGACGATGAGGCGGTGGAGGCCCGGCGTGACGAGGTCGCGCGCGAGTTGGCGGCCATGGTGCAGCAGATCGTGCCGCGCGAGTTCCTCGACGACCCGGACCGGGACTTTCCGCCCGACGTGATGATGGGGATCACGCGCGCGACGCTGGAGCGTGCGGCGACGATCGCGGGCATCCGCGTCGCGCGCTGACCGCCCGGCGCGACCCGCTGAGTGGTGGGCGTGCTACAGTCGGACGATGCCCGCGTCCCTCAGCCCCGCCCGCCGCGCCGCCGCCGAGGCGATCGCGCGCGACGCCGCACGATTTCCGAACCTGCCGCCGTCGCACCTGGACACGACGCGGCTCGCGTCCGCCGACGCGGCGCTGGCGACGGCGATCCACCGGACGGTGCTGCAACGATGGCTGACGCTGGAGCACCTGCTGACGCCGCTGGTGAAGCCGGGCCTGGCCCGCGTCGAGCCGGCCCTGCGGGCGATCCTGCTCACCGGGGCCACCCAGCAGTTGTTCATGGACCGGCTGCCGGCCTACGCGATCGTCAACGACGCGGCCGAGCTGGCGCGGGTGATGGTGCGGCCGGGGGCCGCGGCGCTGGCCAACGCGGTGCTGCGGCGGGTGGGCGAGCTTGTCGCCGGGCGTGAGCCGCAGACGCCTTGGCAGCCCGCGAGCGACGTCATCCCGCTCGACGAGGGCGTGCTCCGCCTCGCCCGGCCGCTGCTGCCGAGCGCCGAGGATCATCTCGACCGCCACCTCGCCGTCGCCACGAGCCATCCGCCGCGCCTCGTGCGCCGCTGGCTGGAGACGTACGGCCCCGTGGACGCGACGGCGATTTGCCGGCAGGCGATTCGCACGCCGCCGACCTTCGTGGCGGTGGAGCCGGGCTTTCACCCCCCGGCCGGCGAAGAGGACGGCGTGGCCGTGGAATCCGAGGCCGGCGTGACCCACCTGCTCTGGCGGTCGGACCACGCGCGCCTGCGCGGCTTTCTGGCGGAACACCCCGCCCGGCGGGTGCAGGACCCGGCGTCGACGGCGTCGCTGGCTGCCGCCCGCGAGCTGAGCCTCGCCACCGTGCTCGACGCCTGCGCCGGGCAGGGGACGAAGACGCGTCAGCTCGTCGCCGAGCACCCGGAGGCGGTGGTGTACGCCAGCGACCCGGACGCCGGGCGGCGCGAGGAGTTGGGCAAGCTCGCCGGCGCGATCCCCCGGGTGCGGGTGCTGGAACCGGGCGAACGGCCGCCGGAGCCGGTCGACCTGCTGCTGCTGGACGTGCCGTGCTCGAACACGGGGGTGCTGGCCCGCCGGCCGGAGGCGCGATACCGCTTCAACAGTCGGTCACTGACGGACGTGACGCGCCTACAGCGGGAGATCATCGCCAACACGCTGCCCGCGGTGCGGCGGGGCGGCTGGGTGCTCTACGCGACCTGCTCGATCGAGCCGGAGGAAAACCTCGAGCAGGTGCGGCACATCCTCCAGCAACAGGGCGGGGAGTTGGTCACCCAGCAGCAGATCCTGCCCGGCGGCCGCAGCGCGGGCTGGCACGACGGCAGCTACCACGCCCTGATCCGCCTCCCGTAGGGTCCGCTGCGCGGACCATGGAGGCGGGTGGGCGGCCCGACCCGCGCGGAAAGGTCCGCGCAGCGGACCCACGGGTTTGCCCCATTCGGGGGAAAAGGTCCGCACAGCGGACTCTACGGGAGCGGTCGTAGGGCCGGCACAGCGTGGCCGACGCACCAATCCGGGCAAGATGTAGCGCGCGTGCCGGCCCTGTTCGGGCGGATTCCGGCCCGGGTGGAGCGGGGGCCTCACGCCCGCGCCCCTGCCGCCCGATTCCTGCCCGCATGAGCACACGCCTCCTGACGCCGAAGCGGACCCGCCCTGACCAACCGGACTGGCACGTCTTTCAGCAGTGGCTCCCGAGCCTGCGGGAGGTGGCGCGGGAGCTGGACGACCCGCGCGCTACGCCGCGCTACCCGGTGCACGGCCCGATCAAGCTCGGCCACCATTCGCCGTTCAACAAGCGGTTCATGGCCCTGTGCGACGGGTGGGCGACCGATCTCTCGGCCCAGGGGCTCGGGGCGCTCGTCGAGTACCCGCTCCCCCCGACCGGCGACATGGCAGTCGACCTGACGCACCTGGTCGGCCAACGCTGCGTCCTGCCGCTGCGCGTCGTCTACGTCCGCCCCCTGCTGGCACACGTTCACCGCCTCGGGGCCATGTTCACCTGCTCGGCGGGGTAGTGTCGCGCGGTTATAGTGTGGGCTCCCCCCCACCGAGGCCGCGCCATGACCACAACCACGCCCGTGACGTACACCATCGCCCCCGCCACGCCCGCCACCCCCTCCGCACCCGTGCCGGGCGAGTGGGACGATGCGACGTGGGGCGGCGTCAAGCCGCTGACCGTCGGCGAGTTCCACCGGCGCAGCAGCGACCACCAGCCGCTCGTGCAGGCGAAGGTGCTGTACGACGACGCGGCGCTGTATGTCTTCTTTCGCGTCGAAGACCGGTACGTCTTGTCGAAGCGGACGGAGCTGCACGACATGGTGTGCAAGGACAGTTGCGTCGAGTTCTTCGTGCGGCCGCGCGAGGACGCGGGCTACTTCAACGTCGAGATCAACGCCGGCGGAACGATGCTGCTGTACTACTGCGCGAGCTGGGGGGGCAAGGACGATCGGGATCGGCGGCCGGTGGAGCCGGAGCGGGCGGCGCTGGTGGAGATTCACCCCTCGCTGCCGCGGACCGTTGAGCCGGAGATCACGGAGCCGGTGACGTGGACACTGCAGTACCGGCTGCCGCTGGCACTGTTCGAGCCGGAGCTGGGGCCGCTCGGCCCGCTGGCGGGGCAGCGCTGGACGGCCAACTTCTACAAGTGTGCCGACGAGAGCTCGCATCCGCACTGGGCGAGCTGGTCGTCGGTGGGCGAAAGGCTCAGCTTCCACCAGCCGGACCGCTTCGGCGTGATCGAGTTCGGCGCGTGATGCGGTTGGCGATAGCGGTGGCCATTCCGGACGCGGCGGGCGCAGCGTCGTTCGGAGAGCGACCGCCAACATTCACGGTGACCATTGCCTTGGAGGGTCGGTTCGGCGACAATGGGCGCGCTACGCTGCCGCACAACCTGACCCTGGAGGGAGCATGATGGGTTTTCGCTTCGTCGCGCTGCTGGGCCTGAGCCTGACCTCGGCCCCCGCGTTCGGTCAGGGCATCGTCTACAACGCCGCCAACGCCCCGGACGCCCCGACGCTGGCCGAGATGGACTGGACCGACAGCATCAGCCAGTACGGCATCACCTGGACGTTTTCCGACCCGGTGCCCGTCGGCCAGTTCCTCACGGGCGACTACTACATCGTCGGCCCCGCGACGATCACCAGCGTCAGCCCCGCGCCCACCGGCAGCGGATCGAGCTTCCGCAACGGGTCGATGCTCAACCCCAGCGTCGACACCGGCGCCGCCTACGACGGCCGCCACCTCAACGCGACGTGGGCCCTGAATCGCGCGGCCCAGTTTCCGCTCGAGATCAACCCCGGCGACTCGCTGGTCTCCTCGATCAGCCTCAGCGGGCCCGCCGCCAATGAGATCATCGTCCACTCCTCGTCCCCGACGGAGACGACGCCGCTCAGGAGCCTGGCCGTGCTGACGTCGCTGGCCGCGCCCGTGCCCGTCGACACCTTCCGCCCCGGGTACGCCGACCTGCAGAAGGACACGCTCCACCGCGCCAGCGACATCGCCACGCCCTACTGGAACAACCTGCCGCGCCTCGCGCCGACGGCGGGCGCCAACTCGTCGCTGTTTCAGTTCGACTACCTGGAGCGGGCATTCGAGCGGCCATGGATCGACCACGTCTACGGCTGGGGCAGCCGCGACATGCACGCCGTCGAGAACATGCCCGGCTACGGCCGGGAGGTCGCCCGAATCGTCTCGCTCGGGGCGCTTAAGCTGATGACCGACGCCACGCCGGAGGAAAAGGCGACGCTCATGTACCACATGATGCAGGTGGGCATCGACAACTGGGCCATCGCCCAGCGCGGCACCGCCAGCCAACCCGCGGGCTGGCCGGCGCAGGGCGGCTTCGGCAACGGGCGCAAGTTCCCCATCGTCCTCGCGGCCGTCATGTTGCAGGACGAGCAGATGCTCAACCTCAGCGAGACCGCGCCCTACGCGATGTTCGACGAAGACCTGCACACCGCCTGGGGCGAATCGTGGACCGGCGCCGACGTCGTCTTCACCGGCCACTCCTCGCCGCCGCCCTACCCCGAGCGCGGGCCTTACGAGCACCTGCACCCGTCGCAGTGGCTCAGCAGCTCAAGCGAGAGCTACCGCCGCTGCTGCACGAGCACCTCGTGGGTGGGCGAGGCGCTGGCGACGATGATGCTCGGCGCCGAAGACGTCTGGGACCACGACCCGTTCTTCGCCTATGTCGATCGCTGGATGACGGAGGACGACAGCCAGTTCGTGCAGGAGATCCTCGCGGCGGGGATGGGCAACTTCACCGCGAGCTGGGCGCGCCAGGGCCAGACTTGGGAGCCGATCGTCAACTCGATGTGGGCGGCCTATCGCAACAACCTGCCGCCGCCGATCCCCGAGCCGGCCGCGGCGACGATCGTGGCGGGGCTGGGCATGATGCTGCTGCGCCGCTCGCGGCCGGGGTGAGACGTTCCGGCGGGGCAAGGCGCGTTTGCCTGCGGGTCACCGTGACAACCGCAGGGGCTACGCTGCGCCGCCGGGGATGTCGACGATGCGGATCGTCACCGGCTCGCCTTCGACGGCCTCGAGGGCGGCAATCCGCTTCACCGCGCCCCCGAGGTCGCCGTAGCGCGCGTCGTGGGTCATGATCACGACCGGGACGAACTGCCCCGCCGCCGACTCGTGCTGCAACACGGCGGAGAGGCTGATGCCCGACTCGCCGAGGATGCTCGTCACCCGCGCCATCGTCCCCGGCACATCCAGGGCGTTGATCCGCAGGTAGTACCGGCTGACACGATCCTCGACGGGGACCAGGGCGGCGCGGCCGTGACAGTCGGGCGTCAGCCGCATGTGCGCGAAAGCGTGGGCGTACCAGCCCGACGCGACGTTGAGCAGATCCGACACCACCGCGCTCGCCGTCGGCCCCTGCCCGGCGCCGGCGCCGTAATAGAGCGTGTGCCCGACCGCGCTGCCATAGACCGACAGCGCGTTGAACGGGCCGGCCACCTTCGCGAGCATCGCGTCGTCATGGACGAAGCAAGGTTCGACGCCCAGGCTCACGCCGGCGTCGCGGCGCTCGGCGATCGCGAGCAGCTTGATGTCATACCCGAGTTCGGCGCCGAAGCCGATGTCCGCGAGTTCCAGGCCGTCGACGCCGCGGGTGGGCACGTCCTCGCCCGCGACGGCCGCGCCGAAGCTCAGCGACGCGAGGATCGCCAGCTTCTGGGCGGCGTCCCGGCCTGACACGTCGAGCGTCGGATCGGTCTCGGCGTAACCGAGGCGCTGGGCGTCGGCGAGGGCCTCGGCGAAGCTGCGCCCCTGGCGCGTCATGGCCGTCAGGATGAAGTTGCAGGTGCCGTTGAGGATCCCGTACAGGCCGTCGATGCGGTTGGCCATCAACCCGAACTGCAGGGCGGTGATACAGGGGATGCCGCCGGCGACGCTCGCCTCGAAGGCGATCGCCACGCCATGCTTGCGCGCGAGCTTGAACAGTGCCGGCCCGTCGGCGGCGAGCAGCGCCTTGTTGGCCGTGACCACGTGCTTGCCCGCTTTCAGCGCGCGGGCGACGTAATCGCGCACCGGGCCGGTGCTGCCGCCGGCGACCTCGACGACGATCGGCATGTCGTCGGTCGCGAAGAAGGTGTCGGCGTCGCTCGTGATGGCCTGTGGGTCGATGCCGGCTTCGTCGCGGGCCTTGCGGGCATCGCGGACGAGCACCCGCCGAAGCTCAACGGACATGCCGAGGCGATGCTCGTAGAGCGCCGCCTGCTCGCGCAGCAGGCGGGCGACGCCGGTGCCGACGGTGCCGCATCCGATCATCCCGACGCCGATGGACTGCGCTGCCAAAGTGCTGCTCCTGCAGGACCTGCGAAGCCGCCCACGATAGCACGGGGCAGGCGGCTTCGCGAGAGGCGACGCGGATCGCGGCACCGGCGGGTGGCACTGACAAGGCCGTCCATTCGCACGGACAAGCTCCGCGGCCTCCGCTTGTCCGTGGCACCGGACCCGCTACAAACGGGTTGAAGGCGTGAGCGGGCTTGGGAATCGAGTCGCAATTCGCGGGCATCGATGGTGAATTCGAGATCGTACCCCGGCTACAATGGAGGGATGACCCCCATCCCCGGCCCCCCAGCCTCCGCCAGCCCGCCGCCCGGGCAGGAGCTTATCCTTCCGTTGTGCGCGATCTTCCGCCGCTTCCTCAAGCGGCAGGGCCTGAAGTTCACGACAGAGCGGGCGACGATCCTCGACGCCGTGCTCGCCCGAGACGGCGTCTTCGAGGCCGAGGAGCTGCTCGACGACGTGCGCACGGGCGACCGGCGGGCGAGCAAGGCCACGATCTACCGGACGCTCAAGCACCTCGTCGAGGCGGGCATCGTCACGGAGGTGCTGATCGACGCCCGGCAGACGCATTACCAGCTCAGCTTCGGCCGGGAACCGAAAGGTTACCTCGTGTGCGTCGAGACAAACGAGATCATCGAGTTCCCGGCCCACGAGCTCGTCGCCCTGCGCGACCGCATCTGCAAGGAGCATGGGTTTGAGCCGCTGAGCCACCAGTTCGTGGTGTACGGGGTGCGGAGCAAGAAGTAGGGGTTGGGATCCCACTCTTCGCTCGCCCCGCGGCGGGGCTCACTCCGAACGGGCGTTAGCGACCACCCGAAGGTTGCCCTCCTTCCCATTCCGGCCCCTGATCCCCGAACCCCGCCCCCGGAACCCGAATTCGCCGCCCCCTTGTCGGCGCGGGCGCAACCTGCCATAATACCCCGTTCACCGATTCGCGAACCAAGAAAGGAGCCCCATGGCGATCCGGATCAAAGCCCGCGGCGGCGAGTCCGCCGAGCAAATGCTGCGACGCTTCAAGAAGCTCTGCGAGAAAGAGGGCCTCACCAAGGACATCAAGAAGCGCGCCTTCTACGAGAAGCCCTCTGAGCGCAAGCAGCGCGCCCTTCGCAAGGCCGTCAAGCGCCGTCAGCAGCAGGCCGCCCTCGGCCGCGCATGACCCGCGCCACCAGACCCTCCACCGTACATCGCCCGGCCTGCCTCGGGCGGTTGTCGTGTGCGCGGCCCCATCCCCCTTCGACATCCGGATTCTGAATCCCGGCCCTTGACCCCATGCCCGATTCCCGTGACGAACAAGCCCTGCCCCACCCGCCCAACGTCGAGCAGCGCCGCAGCCCGGCTCGCGAGGGCGAGGACGTGGACCGCGCCCGCGCGTTCGCGCTGGACGCCGCGCGCCTGGCCCACGACGATCACTGCCAGGACATCCTCGTGCTCGATGTGCGAGGCCTCAGCGAGCTGATGGACTTCATCGTCATCGCGACGGGCACGAGCGACCGCCAGATCAAGGCCGTCGCGAGCCATGTCACAGAGCTGGCCCGGGAGCAGCGGATCGAGCGTTTCGGTGCCGACCGCGACGAAGCGGCGACGTGGATCGCCATCGACTTCATCGAGGTGATGGTGCACCTGTTCGAGCCCAACGCCCGGGCCCACTACGACCTGGAAATGCTCTGGGGTGATGCCGAGCGATTGAACTGGCAGCGCCCGAGCCCGGCGTAGCCGCACCGCAACCCGGCCGGCCGCTGCCTTGCCATTTTGCTGGACAGGACGGCCACGAGACCGCACAATGCCCAAGGGGTATCGTGGGGTGCTGCGCCCTGGCCCATTTCGAGTCCCTCGCCGAGGCGATCGCGAGGCACGCCAACTCACATCAAGGAGCCATCGATGACCAAACTCACTGTCTGGACCGCCGTGTTGTGCCTGGCATGTGGCGGCGGATGCGCCGTGAAGGGTGGGGCCTATCAGCCGGACAGCGATCTCTACAGTGATTCGCTCTTCTACGCGGATGTGGAACTGAGAACACCGCGTTTTTTCGATGATCATGCCGAGGTGGCCCTGGGCCTCGGCGTCGCCCCCCGGGTCGACCGCGAGGGGCGGCTGCGCACCACGGCGGGGAGCACCCCGCGCGTCGAAGCTCGGCTGATGGATGTCCGGCTGACGGGCCGCGTCTATCCGCTGGGGCGAGGGCGTCTGAATCCGTACGTCGGCGGCGGGTACGGGTATTACCGCCTGAGGAGTACCTCCAGGGGCCGAGGGGAGCGAACTGGCTGTCCGCCCGGCTTCGGCTTCGGCGTCGACTGCTTCGAGATCGTCGAAAAGGACGAGACGCTCGCCTCGGGCTACAACCCGCACGCGGTCGCGGGCATCGAGATCGAACTGCGCCGACGGGAGGATGAGGAGTTGACCGGCGACCCCAGGCGCCTGTTCCTCCTCGTCGAGTACCGGCACGAGTTCGAGCGCGACCAGGACCTGGACGGCGGCTTGATCCTCGGCGGAATTGGCGCGAGCTGGTGAGCCTCACCGGCGGGGCATCATGGACTTGCCCCGCCGGCCGCCCGGGTGCAGCGCGGCGGAACGAACTCATCATTGAACCGCGAAGAGGCGAAGCAAGCGAAGTGCGCGAAGAGACAGAATTACGCGAATCACAACCCCTTCGCGCCCTCCGGGTTCTTCGCTGCTTCGCGGTTAGTGAATTGTCCGAGCCGGACGCCGCCCGTCCGCAACCGCAATCGCCCCAGATTTCAGCCCCGCAGGGGCTGCGGGTTGTAGCCACGGGTGGAGCGCAGCGGAACCCGTGGAAGGAGGCGACGGAGAACCTCCTGCCCCGGCAGGGGCAGCGGGAGTTGCCTCCGTCCCTGCCGGGCGGGACGAATGCCGACGTCCCCCACTTCACCCGTGGCTACAGGCTGGTCGCCCCCTGCGGGGGCTGCAACCAGGTCCCGGCGCGACTGTGTTTGTCGTCCCCGGAATTGCCGAATGAACCAAAAAAAACACGGACGGGCCGATGGGCCCGTCCGTGCTGATGCGTAATCGATTGTGCCAATCTCCGCCTACTTGAACGCCTCGTCCCCCTCGGCCGGCACCGGCTCGGGCGACTGCTCGCCGCGCTGGGCCTCGGCGCGGGCGTGCTCGGTCATCGGCACGAGGTAGATCTCCACCCGCCGGTTCTGCTCCGTCCCGCCCGGTCGATGCGGCACCAGCGGGCGGTAGTGCGAGTAGCCCGCCACGTTCATCCGCGCCGCGCCGACGCCCGCCTCGTTGAGCGCGTCCTTGACGGCGATCGCCCGGTGGGCCGACAGGTGCCAGTTCGTCGGGTGCCGCTCCAGCGTTGCCGGGTTGGCGATCGGGACGTTGTCGGTGTGTCCCACGACGCGCACCTCGTACGGTGCCGCCGCGCTCGAGTCGAGAATCTGCGCCAGCCGACGCAGCGAGTCGCGCGCCCCGGCCCGCACCTCCGCCGAGCCCAGATCGAACGTCAGGTCGGCCTGGAAGCGGATCATCCCCCGCTCCGGCTCATAGGTCATCAATTCCGGATTCGACGCCGCCAGCGCCGCCAGATCCGCGTCCAGCTCGGCGGGTAGCTCCATGAACGAGCCCGCCCGCGCCAGCTCGGCCTCGGCGTCCGCCAGCGCCGCCCGCAGCCGATCGCGCTCCGCCCGCGCCTCCTCGATCTGCTGGCGGTAGACGTCGCTGTCATCGCCGGTCTCCCGCAGGGCCGCCAACCGCGCCTCCGCCTCCTCCAGCTCGGTTTGCAGGTCCGTATTCTGCTCACGGACCTGGTTGTAGAGCGTCAGCAGCTCGTCGTGCTGCCTCTGCGAAACGCAGCCCGACCCGATCAGCATCGCCGCGGCGAGCACCATCCCTGTCATGCGCATGGTCATCGTTTCGTACCTTTCCCTGGTGAATCCTCGATCGAGGCGGGCCTCCGCCCACCCCGCCCAACCACCCCAGTACCCCCAGTCCCCCCAGCGACACAACGGCGGCCAGTATACCGGTGGACGCCCCGAGCGTCGCACCCTCCCCGCCGCGCCTTGGCGTTTGCGCCGCGATCCGCTATGACACTCCTATCGGAATGAGCAGGTTTCCAGCATGAAACGCCAGGGCGTCAAGATCATCCGCGCCGCCGCCGTCCGCGACGCCCGGCGATGCCACGCCAGGCCCGGCGCCATTGCCGTCCGCGCCGGCCGGGTCATCGCCGCCGGCCGGCCCAACCGCCTGCCCCGCCGCCTCTGGCACGACGCGGAGGTCATCGACCGGCCCGGCGAGCTGCTCCTGCCCGCCACGGTCAACGCCCACGCCCACCTGGACCTCACCCAGGCCGGCCCCGTCCCTTACGCGGGCGACTTCTCCGCCTGGCTCGCCGCCGTCATCGACCGCCGGCCCCGCGACCCGGCCGACATCCTCGCCGCCGTCCACGAGGGCCTGCGTCTCTCCCACGACGCCGGCGTCGGGTACATCGGGGACATCGCCGGCTCCGTCGCCGCCCTGACCGCCCGCCGCGACGCCCCCGCCGAACTCGCCCTGCCCGGCGTCAGCTACCTCGAATGCTTCGGCGTCGGCGACGACGCCGGCCGCGCCGCCGCCGACGCCATCGAGCACACCCTCGACGCCCTCGCCTTTGAAACCCCCGTCCCTGGCCACGTCCGCGGCGTCGTCCTCGGCATTGCGCCCCACGCCCCCTACTCCGCCGGCCGCGCCCTCTACGACGCCGTCACACGCCTCAGCCAACGCCACATCTATCGCCTGACCACGCACCTCGCCGAGTCGCCCGAAGAGCGCCAGTTTCTCGAAACCGCCTCCGGCCCCCTCGTCGACCTGCTCAAAAAGCTCGGCAAATGGAGCGATGGCCTCGCCGCCCAGCTCAAGGCCGACGACGACGCCGGCCACCCCGTCGACTGGCTCGAGCACGCCCTCAAGCATGGCCGCTGGCTCGCCGCCCATTGCAACTACGTCGACGACGACCACATCGACATCCTCAAGCGCACCGGCACCAGCGTCGTCTACTGCCCGCTCGCCAGCGCCTACCTCGGCCACGAGAAGCACCGCTACCGCGACATGCTCGACGCCGGCGTCAACGTCGCCCTCGGCACCGACTCGATCCTCTGCCAGGGCTGGGGCGAATCCACCGATCAGCCGCTGGGCATCCTGCCGCAGATGCGTCACCTTTATCGCCGTGATGGGGCTGACCCCGCGCTGCTGCTGGCGATGGCGACGGTCAACGGCCGGCGGGCGCTCGACTTCAACGCCGCCGACGCCACCCTCCACCGAGGCGGGCCCGCCAGCTTCACCGCCATCCCCATCGACCCGCGCGACCGCACCGACCCGCTGACCCAGGCGCTCGAAAGCGACGCGCCCGCGTCGCTGCTGCGCGTGCACACGACGGGGGTGATCGAAGGCTGACAGCGTCCGGCGCCCGCGGATTGCACCGTGGGCTTCCCCCGAGGACTTGCCAGCGCGCCGGGAAGCGTGCCGGCTACACCCAGTGAACCTCGACCACCGTCGCGTCGGCCGGCACCTCCACGAGCACGTGCCCCTCGCGCACGGTGACAGGCAACTCCGCGCCGTCCGCCGTCGTGGCGGTTGCCTCGGTGGCGGTGGCGGGGATCACCACCGTCAGTCGCGCGTCATCGACGTCGCCCGCTTGGGCGTCGCACACCAGGCGCAGCCGAGCGTGTCCCGGCCCCTGCGCCAGGACCTCCAGCCGCGCCGCGTCGCGCAGCGCCACGTACCGCCCCACCTCACCCATCGGCGCGATCCAAAGCTCGTCGCCCTGCTCGGCGAGCCATTCGCAGTGTTCGCGGAACTCGTCGATGCTCTCGAACGGCGAATACCCGCCCACAATCGAGTGCACCACGGCCTTGATCCAGCCGCCGCTGTCCTGCGCCTCGCGCACCTCGGCGCGAGCCTCCGCCGGCCGCCACACCCGGTTGCCTGCCGAGCCATACCCCACCGCCTGGGTTCGGATGAAAGGATGCCGCTCACCGACGATGGTCGCCAGCCGCGCGTCGCGCCGCGTGCCGCCCGGGTAGGCGAAGGAGACGGGTGCTCGCTCCAGTTCATCGCGAATCAGGTCCCACCCGCCGTTGACGATCGAGCGCACCGTCTCGTCGTCCACCTCGTGCAGCCTGGGGCGGGTGCGCGCATGTGTGCCGATCTCGTGGCCGTTGGCCTGCATCTCGCGCAGGCGGTCCCACGTCACGAAATGGTTCGGCGTCTCATCCATCGCCAGCGGCATGACAAAGAACGTGCCCTTGATGTCCAGTACGTCGAGCACGCTCAGCGCGTCTTCCACCTCCTGGCGAAAGCCATCGTCAAACGTAAAGCTGAACGCCGCGTTCGCGTCGCCACGATAGCGCGCGACATACGCCCCCGGCTCAACCGCCGCCAGCGCAGTCCCCGCGAACAGAAGGCACGGCAACGTGTAAAGAAGGATGCACATCATCTCGCGCATATGGATGCTCCGTTGGATCGATGGACCGATCGGCGAAACTCGATGCCTGCTTCCCGCCATCCACCTCAGCGCGCCCCTCGGGCGCCGCCTGCATCAGGCGCCGTGCAGCGCACGCGACCCCCGCAACCGGATCCGCCGTAGCCGCGCATGCGCCCACCACGCCACCGCCAGCCACAGCGTCGCATGGGCGATACCGATGAACAGGAACACCGCCGACTCGTAGCCGATCACCACATCCCGAAGCGCCAACAACACGGACGCCACCACAAGGAACAGGGCTCCAAGCCGCGCCCGTCGATACGACCGTTCGTGCTTTCGCCACTCGCCCATCAGTCGCTCCTGCTCCATCGCGCCTCACCCCCTGCCCTTGGCCACGTCCTTCACCCGCTGCTTGCCCAGCGCCAGCTCCATCACCTCGTCCACGTTCTCGACGAAGTGGAACGTGCAGCGTTTCTTGACCTGTTCCGCCACCTCCTCCATGTCGCGCTCGTTCTGCTTGGGCAGCAGGATCGTCTTGATGCCCGCCCGTGACGCGGCGAGCATCTTTTCCTTGATCCCGCCCACCGGCAGCACTTTGCCGCGCAGCGTGATCTCGCCCGTCATCGCCAGGCGGTTGTGCACCTTGAGGTTCAGGAGCAGCGACGCGATGGCGGTGAAGATCGCCGCGCCCGCGCTCGGGCCGTCCTTGGGCACCGCCCCGGCGGGCACGTGGATGTGCAGGTCGCGCTCGCCAAGCTGCGTCGCGTCATACCCCAGCCCGGGCGCGCGGCTTTTAAAGAGCGACAGCGCCGCGTTGGCCGACTCCTTCATCACGTCGCCGATGTGGCCCGTGAGGATGAGGTTGCCCTTGCCGGGATAGACCGCGGCCTCGATAAACAACACCTCGCCGCCCGCGGGCGTGTAGGCGAGCCCCATCGCCACGCCCGGCGCCTCGGCGCGCACGTCCATCTCGCGGGCGTAGTGCTCGGGCCCGAGCAGCTTGCGCACCAGCGCGTCATCCACCACGGCCGCGCGCTTGCGCCGCCCGTTGCGCGCCACCCCGGCCGCGACGCCCCGGCACACCGCGCCGATCTGCCGCTCGAGCTCGCGCACGCCGGCCTCGCGCGTGTAGTCGCCGATGATCTTGCGGATCCCCGACACCCGCCACAGGCACTGCGCCCGCGTGAGCCCGTTCTCCTTGAGCTGCCGCGGCACGAGGTACGTCCTGGCGATCTCGACCTTGTCGTGGTCCGTGTAGCCCGGAATCTCGATCACCTCCATACGGTCGCGCAGCGGCGGCGGCACGTTGCCCATGTAGTTCGCCGTCCCGATGAAGATCACGTGCGACAGATCAAAAGGCAGATCGAGGTAACGATCGACGAACTGATGATTCTGCCTCGGGTCCAGCACCTCCAGCAGCGCGGACGCCGGGTCGCCGCGGAAGTCGGCGCCGACCTTGTCCAGCTCGTCGAGCATCATCACCGGGTTGTTCGTTCCCGCCCGGCGTATCTCCTGGATGATGCGTCCCGCCATCGCGCCGATGTACGTGCGTCGATGGCCTCGGATCTCCGCCTCGTCGCGGATGCCGCCCAGGCTGATGCGCGCGAACTGCCGCCCCAGCGCGTCGGCGATCGACTGCCCCAGGCTCGTCTTGCCCACGCCCGGCGGGCCGACCAGGCACAGGATCGGCCCGCGCCCCTCCGGATTGAGCTTCCGCACCGCGAGGAACTCGATCAGCCGTCGCTTGACCTTGTCCAGGTCGAAGTGGTCGCGGTCCAGCACCTGCTGCGCCCGGTCCAGGTCCAGCTTGTCCGCGCTCGCCTTCGACCACGGCAGGTCCGCCAGCAGCTCCAGGTACGTGGTGATGACCGAGTACTCCGGACTCGCCGCCGGGATCACCTCCAGCCGACCCAGCTCCCGCTCCGCCTCCTGCATGACCTTCGCCGGCGGGCTCGCCGCCTCGACGCGCTGGCGCAACTGCGTCACCGACTCGCTCGTGCCGCCCTGATCCTCGCCCAGCTCGCGCTGGATCGCCTTCATCTGCTCGCGCAGGTACATCCGCCGCTGCGAGCGTCCGATCGAGCTCTGCACGTCCTGCTGAATCTTCTGCTGCAGCCGCGCCATCTCGAGCTGGCGCGCCACCTCCCGGTGCACCCGCCGGATGCGCTCCGTCACGTCCAACTCCTCGAGCAGGTCCTGCTTGGTCGGCAGGTCGATCTCCAGGTTGGACACGAGAAAGTCCGCCAGGTTCCCCGCCCCGTCGATGTTCATCAGCACCGTCAGCGCCTGCTCCGGCGCGTTGGGCGTCAGCTCGATGAGCTGCCGCGCCTCCTCGCGAAGCTGGTTCTCGCTCGCCTTGAATCCCTTGCCCCGGCCCTGCTTTTCCTTGAGGTGCGCCACCTTTGCCCGGAGGAACGGCTCACGCTGCACCGCGCGCCCCAGCCGACACCGCCGCAGCCCCTGCACGATGATCGTCACCGTCTCGTCCGGCTGACGGATCAGCTTCAGCACCTGCCCGAGCGTCCCGACCTGGTACAGCTCCGCCGGCTCGGGCGCCTCGACCTCCTCGTCTTTCTGCGTGAACAGGCCGATGATCTTCGACTTCGGCAGCGACTCGTCCAGCAGCCGCTTCGTCGACGCCCGACCCACCGCCAGCGACATGATCGTCCCGGGAAAGCAGACCGTCGAGCGTAAAGGCATCACCGGCACCGTCGTCGGCAGCCCCGCCCCGCCACTCCCGCCACTCCCGCCGCCCGCGCTCGCGTCGTCCGTATCGCCCATCGCCGCAGCCGCGCCCCGCGCCGCGCCGCCGCGTGCCTTCGCCGCCGCCCGCACACGCTCCGTCTCAACGACCGACGCCCAGGGCCGACTGCTCATCTCACGGTCAACACCCACACAAACTCCTCTTCACCTCCCCGCTCCTCCCTCACCGCTTCAGCGGCAGCACGACCCGCAGCATGCCCTGCTCGTATCGGCTCTCCACGCGCTCCAGATCGACCTCCGCCGGCAGCCGCACCTCGCGCAGGAACGGCCCGGCATCGATCTCCATGTCCAGGATCCGCATCGGGCCCGCCTTCGCCGCCTCCGGCCGCGGGTCCGGCGCCCGCCGAACCCCGCGCACACGCAGCAGCCCCGGCTCCACCCGCACGTCGATGCCCTCCGAGCTCACGCCCGCCAGCTCCACGCACACCTCCAGCCGCCCCGGCAACTGGTAGACGTTCACCGCCGGCGACCACGCCTGCCCCGAGCTCGGGCGCATCGACGACAACTGACAACCCTGTCGCACCACCGCCGTGACATGCCCGCTGAACGAAACCCGACGCTGCTGCTGAGCCATATCCTGCACTCCACGTCCCCTCGCCACCCCGCCACACCCCCGCCACGCCCCCCACACCATAGAGCACTACCTGAAAAGGCGGAGCCCTCGCACCTATCGTAGCGATCCCGCCCTCCCCAAGCCCCAACACCCATCTCCCCCCGCGCAACACCCCCCTCCGCACCCAACACCTGATTTGTTACAATACCCGCCAGGCTCCGCCAGCCCCCCGCCACCTCGCGCCCATCAACCCGGGGGGCCGTCCAGAGAGATGGTGCCGATGAACCACACCCACCCCATTCACCACCGCGGCCCGCGCGACGCCCGCGCGTTCACGCTTATCGAGCTGCTCGTGGCGGTCAGCATCATCGCCCTGCTCATGGCCCTGCTGCTGCCGGCCCTTGGCGCCGCGCGCGGCTACGCCCGCAACATCGAGTGCCGGTCCAACCTCCGCCAGATCGGCATCGGGTTCGAGATCTACGCCCGCGACACGCAGGACATCTGGCCACGCCCCTACCGCGACGAAGTGCGTGACCCGCCCGGCCCCAACCGGCGCCTCAACGCCCCGTACGGTGACCAGCGGCTGACGAGCGTCGGCGTCTACGCCGAGGACTACGCCTGGCACCGCGACGCGATCTTCCCCATCCTCTACCCCACGCCCGGCCTGCGCCGCACCAACTGGCGCGAAAACTTCGCCGACTCCATCTTCCTCTGCCCGAGCTGGCAGCACGGCGAGGCCCGCGACCTGCCCGCCGGCGTCCCCGGCCACCCCGAGTACGAACGCCGAAGCTACACGATGAACGGCTTCCTCCCCAGCGCTCGCCACATCCGGCGGGACCCCCTGCCCTGGTGGAACTACAAGAACCCCAACGCCATCGTCCGCACCAGCGAAGCCCTCCTCCTCGCCGACGGCCTCTCCCCCTGGGCCGGCGCCGACCACCTCGAACGCTGGCTCATTCCCTACACCGCCAGCCGCCACGCTGGCCAGCTCAATGTCGTCATGGCCGACCTCTCCGCCACGGCGCGCGACCCGCGCGGCATGCCGGGCCTCGACGACGTCAATACCCCCGCCTTCCGCGCCTTCTGGAACGGCGAGTAACGCGGCCGCCCGCGCGCCGCGGACTTCCCGAAATCGGATGCCACGGGTGGCTCGCCTACCACTGCCTCGCCACCCGGCCCGGCACTCTCAAACAGACCCGAAACTTGCAGCCCGAGCCCACTCGGCGAATACTGGTGGCGGGCGGGATGCCACTGACAAGCGGAGTCCGCGGAGCTTGTCAGTGCGAATTGCAGCCAACACGGACAAGACCGAGGACGGCTTTGTCCGTGGCACCCGTTATGGTTGGAATGAACGCGCGCTAAACCACTGCCCCCTGCCCCCCCCCCCTGGCTCCGCATGCCCACCGCCCTGATCAGCGACATCCACGGCAACGCCGACGCACTCCAGACCGTCCTCGCCCACATCCGCGCGGAGCACGACGTCGACGCCATCGTCTGCCTCGGCGACATCATCGGCTACGGCCCGGAGCCCACCCTCTGCCTCGACCTCGTCCAGGAGCACTGCGACTTCGCCCTGATGGGCAACCACGACTTCGCCGCGCTTTATGAGCCGACCGGCTTCAACACGACCGCCGAGCAGGCCGCGTTCTGGACCCGCCGGCAGTTCGAGATCGAGCCCGACGCCGCCGAGCGCCGCCGGCGCTGGCAGTACCTCGGGTCGCTGGCGATCCGCAAGCAGTACATGGACGCGACGTGGGTGCACGCGTCGCCGCGGCGGCCGATCAACGAGTACATCTTCCCCGACGACCCGATCGCCGCGCCCGCCAAGATGCGCCAGATCTTCGAGCGCGTCGACCGCCGCTGCTTCTGCGGCCACACGCACCAGCCGGGCGTCTTCACCGACGAGCCGGACTTCTACGCGCCGGACGACCTCAACGGCAAGTACCTCTTCCAGGACGACGAGAAGTGCATCATCAACCCGGGCTCGGTGGGCCAGCCGCGTGACCGCGACCCGCGCGCGTCCTACGCGATTCTGGAGGAGCACCGCGTGACCTTCCACCGCATCGAGTACGACGTGCAGAAGGTCATCGCCAAGGTCCAGGCCGTCCCCGAACTCCACGAATATCTCGGCCAGCGCCTGCTCGACGGGCGGTGAGAGGGCAAAGGGGGCAGGGGGCAGACTGCAGGGGGCAGTTGGGGAGAGACGGCAGAGGGCGGATCGAGAGCACGGTGCAGGCAAGACGCGCTCGCGCTTCCCAACTGCAGACTGCAGTCTGCCCCCTGCCCCCTTGCCTTGGATTTCCCATGTTCACCCTCATCTTCTGGCGACTCGTCCAACTCCCCCTCATCCTCGCGGTGATCTTCCTCGCCACCTTCACTGCGGTCTGGATCGTCCCCGGCAACCCGCTTGACGCGCCCGAGGGCCAGCGCCCGCCGCCCGAGATCGCCCAGGCCATGCAGCGCCAGTACAACCTGGACAACCCCTGGCGCTTCGCCACCAGCTACCTCGGCGACCTGCTGCTGCGTGGCGACATGGGCCCGTCGCTGCAGTACCGCGACCGCCGCGTCGCCGACATTCTCGCCGCGGCCCTGCCCGTCAGCGCCGGCCTCGGCGCGGGCGCGCTGGTCATCGCCCTCGCCCTCGGCACCGCCGCCGGCGCCCTGGGCGCCCTCAGGCCCGGCAGCGCGCTCGACGCCGCCAGCCTCGCCATCGCCCTCGTCGGCATCAGCCTGCCCGCTTTCGTCACCGCCTCCATCCTCCTCGTCGGCTTCGTCGCCCTCATGGCCCTCATGCCCGTTGCCGCCTGGTCTCTGCTTGGCGCCGGCTTCGAGCACAACATGGAGCGCTACGTCCTGCCCGCCCTGACGCTCGCGCTCGCGCCGGCCGCCTACATCGCCCGGCTGATCCGCCTGGGCCTCGCCGACGTCATGTCCAGCGACTACATCCGCACCGCCCGCGCCAAGGGCCTCAGCCAGCGCCAGGCCCTGTTCCGCCACGCCATGAAGGTCGCCTACCTGCCCGTGCTCAGCTTCATGGGTCCCGCCGCCGCCGTCGTGCTCACCGGCTCATTCGTCGTCGAGCGCGTCTTCAACATCCCCGGCATCGGCCAATACCTCGTCAACGCCGTGATCCACGGCGACCAGACCCTCATCCTCGGCATCGTCCTCGTCTTCTCCGCCATGCTCGTCGTCTTCAACCTCCTCGTCGACATCGCCTACGCCTGGATCGACCCGCGCATCGAGCTCTGAACCCGCACCGGGCTCGGACTTGCGAATGCCGAATTCTTATACTCCCGCCATGCCCATCTTCCTCGACGACACACGCACCGAGCTGGCCGGCGACGACCTCGCCGACGTCCTCGAAGCCGCTCGCACCCACCTCGCCCCCCGCGACCGCGTCGTCGTGGAAGTCGAGATCGA
The DNA here is from genome assembly GCA_040905445.1 of Phycisphaeraceae bacterium. Lineage (GTDB taxonomy): Bacteria > Planctomycetota > Phycisphaerae > Phycisphaerales > Phycisphaeraceae > SKPT01. Next base: position 20,197 of record JBBDRN010000003.1, read on the forward strand.
CGGCCAGACCGTGCCCGCCAGCGACCTCGAACACGTCGCCAGCCAGCGCATCGCCGGCCGCGAGATCCGCCTGACCAGCGCCGATCCGCGCCAACTCGTCGGCGACACGCTGCTGCAGGTGCAGGACCGCCTCGAGGACGCGAGGAAGGTCCACGAGCACGCCGCCGAGCGCCTCCAGGCCGACGACCCCGCCGACGCCATGCAAAGCCTCAGCGAGGCGATCGAGATCTGGATCCAGACCCAGCAGACGGTGCTCCACGCCTCGATGCTCCTCGGCCTCGACCTCGACGCCCTCACCGTCGCCGACGAGCGCTTCGACCAGCTCACCGCCCGCCTGCTCGAGCGCCTGCAATCGCTCAAGGCCCACCTCGAATCCCAGGACACCGTCGCCCTCGCCGACGAGCTCGCCTACGAATGGCCGCCCACCATCGACCGCTGGCAGCAGCTCGTCACGACCCTCATCACGCACATCCAGCAACCGCCGCCCTCCACCTGACGCGACCGGCAGCGCGAGTCCCGATGCCCGCAACCACCTCGGACGCCGCCCATGACGCTGACCCGCACCATCCTCGGCCACGCGCTCCGCGCCCCGCGCCGCGTCGCCGTGATCGACGACCAGGCCACCTACTCCTACGCCCGGCTCGCCGCCGCCTCCTTCTTCCTCGCCAGCCGCATCGAGCGCGAGACCCGCGCCAAGCACGTCGGGCTGATGCTCCCAACCAGCGGCGTCTTTCCCGCCGCCCTGCTCGCCACCTGGCTGCTCGGCCGCGTCGCCGTGCCGCTGAACTACCTGCTCTCGCGCGCCGAGCTCCACCACGTCATCCACGACGCCGACATCGACACGATCCTCACGGTTGGCCCGATGCTCGAATACGTCGGCGGCCGCGACGCCATTCCCGGGCACATCAACATCGTCGAGCTCAGCAAGGATGACTTCAAGGGCATCCCCCGCCCGCGCTGGCCGCGCAGGCCCGACCCCGACGACCTCGCCGTGCTGCTCTACACCTCCGGCACCAGCGGCAAGCCCAAGGGCGTCATGCTCAGCCACCGCAACCTCGAAGCCGACGTCACCAACGCCATCACCCACGCCAACCTCAAGACGACCGACACCTTCCTCGGCGTGCTGCCGCAGTTCCACAGCTTCGGCCTCACCGCCCTCACGCTGCTGCCGCTGCACCTGCGCGCCCCGGTCGTCTACACCGCACGCTTCGTCCCGCGCAAGATCGTCCAGCTCATCCGCGAGCACCGCCCGGGCGTCCTCATGGCCGTGCCCTCCATGTACGCCGCCCTGCTCAGCGTCAAGGACGCCTCCCCCGACGACTTCCAGTCCGTCCGCCTGCCCATCTCCGGCGGCGAGCCCCTCCCGGACGACGTCGCCACACGCTGCCGCGAACGCTTCAACCTCCACATCCTCGAAGGCTATGGCCTCACCGAAACCGCCCCCATCACCCACTGGTCCACGCCCACCCGCAAGAAGCCTCACGCCGTCGGCACCCCCCTGCCCGACGTCGACGTCATGATCGTCGACGACAACGACCAACCCCTTGGCCTCCACGAGGACGGCGAGATCATCCTCGCCGGCCCCAACGTCATGCTCGGCTACTACAAGCTCCCCAAAGAAACCGGCGCCGCGATCCAGCACCTGACCTTCCCCGGCCGCGACGAACCACAACGCGCCTTCCGCACCGGCGATATCGGCCATGTCGACGACGAGGGCTTCCTCTTCATCACCGGCCGCAAGAAGGAAATGCTCATCATCGGCGGCGAAAACGTCTTCCCCCGCGAGATCGAGGAAGCCCTCAACCGCCATCCCGCCGTCCGCGCCTCCGGCGTCGTCGGAAAAGCCGACGCCACCCGCGGCGAAGTCCCCGTCGCCTACGTCGAGCTCGAGGACGACCAGACCGTCGACCCCGGCGACCTGCGCCAGCACTGCCGCGAGCACATCGCCGCCTACAAGGTCCCCCGCGAGATCCACGTCGTCACCGAGCTGCCCCGCAGCCCCACCGGCAAGATCCTCCGCCGCAAGCTCGGCCAACCGCAGTAACAGCGTCCCCCGGATGCCATTGGCGGCTTGCCTGCCCCACCCACTCACGTCGTGTCGATCCCCCGGCTCAGGAGCTGCCGCGTGTGATCCAGCAGCGTTTCCGTCCGATCGAGCATCTGCATCAGCCGGCTTTCCATCCGCGACCAGTCACGCTCCATCGCCATCAGCCGCGCGTCCAGCTCATCCATTCGTCGGCCGACGCGCTGCTCGATCTGCTCGACGCGCTCGCGCCCGTCGGCCGCCACCTGCTCGCGAAACTGCTCCTGCTCGCGGCGGATCTGGTCGACAAGCTGCTGCTGCGCCGAGAACCGCCGCTCCGCCGCATCGAACAGCCGCTTGCCCAGGTGGATGCGCTGCTCCGCCTGCGCCTGCAGCCGCCGCAGCGCCTCCTGCTGCCGCCCCCCGGCCACCGTTCCGACTTCAGCGCGTGATTCGACTGCCATGGAGATGACTCACCGTCCCGGCTACACGCCCCACCATCGGCCAGCCCCGCGCGCGCACTGCAGAATCCGCCCGCCTGGCGCGACTTGGAAAGGAGGTGGTGCTCCCCCACACCCCCCACCACCCGCTATCCTCCGGCCATGCAGCTCGCCGAGCTCCTCCCCTTGCTCGAGTCCATCGCCCCGCCCGGGCTCGCCGAGGCGTGGGACCACGTCGGCCTTCAGCTTGGCCGCGCCGATGCCGACGTCCACCGCGCGCTGATCTGCATCGACCTGACCGAGGCGGTGCTCGACGAGGCGATCGCCGACCGCGCCACGCTCGTCGTCGCCTACCACCCGCCGATCTTCAAGCCGCTCGTCGCCCTGACCGACGCCGAGCCGCGCCAGCGGCTGCTGCTGCGGGCGGCCGAGCATCGCATCGCGCTCTACAGCCCGCACACCGCCTTGGATGCCGCGCCGGGCGGCGTGAACGATTGGCTCGCCGAGGCCGTGACCGGCACCACTGATGCCCGCATTACACCAATCCGCCCCGCCACACCGGACGCCGCGGCGGAGACGGGCGAGGTGGAACAGGTGGTGGGGGTGGGGGTGGGGCGGATTGTGGAGCTCGCCGAGCCCGTCGCCCTGTCCGAGCTCGTCGACCGCGTCAAGGCCCACCTCGGCGTCGATCACCTCGATCTCGCCGCCCCGCCCGGCGTCGAGCGCGTCCGCCGCGTCGGCCTCTGCCCCGGTGCCGGCGGCTCACTCCTCGCCGACGCCACCACCCCCGCCTCCCCCGCCACCCCCGCCTCGCTGGACGCGTTCCTCACCGGCGAGATGCGCCACCACGACGTTCTCGACGCGGTTGCCCGCGGCGTCACCATCCTCCTCGCCGGCCACGCCCAGACCGAGCGTCCCTACCTGCCCCGCTACCGCGATCGCCTGGCGCCGCTCACCGGCGGCAACGTCGCCTGGCGCGTCAGCGACGCTGATCGCCCCATCGCCATCACGCGCTAACCCCGTCTGTCATCAACACCTGCGCTGCCTCAAAAAAAGTTTGCCGTCGCGCGATCCGTCGCCAGGGCGCGTGCGTATTATTGGGCAGAGAAGGCAGGATGCGGTGCCGAGGCAAACTGGCCAGGCACCGCCAGCCAAGCGAAAAAACTCCCTTTTGCCCCCCTCACGGCCCGCTCGGTGTCCCCCCCACATCGACGGGCCGGTTTTTTGCGCGCACGGCGCCATGAAGCCGCGAAGACCGCACGAAGCAACACAAGGAGAGGGAGCCGCGCGCCGCTCAACAAAACAACAGGCTAACCCACCCCCACCACCCTTCCGAGATACAGATCCCGCCCCGCAGCGAGCGCCGCGATCTTGCGGTCCGCCACCGACCGCTTGAGCATCCAGAACCCGCAGTCCGGATGAATCCACCGCACGCGGCCCTCGCCCAGCACGCGCTCCGCCCGCTCGATGCGCCGCGCGATCTCGTCGGCCGACTCCACCGGGTTCGCCTTGATGTCGATCACGCCGATGCCGAGGCCCAGCCGCTCGTCGACATCCTTGAGCGCTTCGAGGTCCTCGATCGGCCGGTGGGCGAGCTCCAGCACGAGGTGGTCGGCGTCCAGGGCGTTGAGAAACGCCACGAGTTGCCGCCACGTGCCCGCCTGGATCGTCTGGCCTCCGTAGTTCCCGAAGCAGAGGTGCACCGCCCGCTCGCCGTTGAATCGGCTGAGCAACTGGTTGATCGCCGCCGCCGCGATCGGGCCATGCTCCGGGTTGCCCGGCACGTTCGCCTCGTCGACCTGCAGCACCGGGCAGTCAAGATCGGGGACCTGGGCCGCGAGCGCCGAAGCCACCGCCTCGAGCAGGCGTTCGAAATCCCCGTAATGCTCGTCGAGCAGCGTCCGCGCGAGCATGTACGGACTCGTGACCGTGAACTTGAAAGGCCCGCCCGCCACCGCGCCGGCCCGTCGGCACGCCCCCGGCAGATCGAGCGTCCCCTCGTCGATCGCATCGCGCACGACGCCCGCGGGCTTGGCGCGAAAGCCCATCGACGCCTGCTGCGCAAACGCCGCCACCTCGCGCCGGCCGATCGCGGTGCTCACGCCCCCGAGCGGCCCGATGAAGTACTCAATCATCCCGTTGGTTTCGGGGTGGTTCACGTCGAAGCGGTACAACTCGCCGTCCGTGGGCAGGTCGATCCCCGCCTGCCGCTGCGTGTCGAAGACGACGCGCGTCGCGTCGATCACCCCCTGCTCGCTGGGCAGCGCGGCGAGCCAGTCGGGGACCGGGTAGGAGCCGACCGTCGTGGTGCCGATGCGCGGTAGATCAACCATGTGCGAGCCTCGCGTGCGATGTCGGTACTGCTGGAACGTTGGGATCGCACTATACCAGCCGCGCCCGGCGGCGTGGGTTGGGAAGCGATGGCCGCCCCCGCCCGCCCGCGCGCCCGTCATCGCGATCGCTGTGGCGTGACCGCGGCCGAGGTGCAATAATCCTCGTTCACCCGGGGCCCATCCCGCCCCCGCCAGCCTCACCACCCACGATCGGAGGGCTCCGTCCATGCCGGGTTTTCGCCTCACCCAAGGCGCCTTTTACCTCAGCACCGGCATCTGGCTGGGCGCCCTGATCATGCTCGTCATCGCCGCCGTCGCCACTTTCGACACCGTCCGCGTCCACGAGCCCATCCTCCAGGCCGCGCCCTACAACGCCCCCGAGCTTGCCGACCGGGGCGACGCGATCCTCGCCGGCGCGATCGTCGGCCGGGTGCTGCGCGGCCTGATGGCGGTGCAACTGCTCTGCGCCGCCACCGCCTGCGCGGCCCTCGCCATCGAGCACGCCCGCTACGGCGACCAGCTCGTCGCTGGCGGCCGCAACGCCGCCAGCCGACTCCGCGCCGGGCTCGTGCTGGTGCCGACGCTCATCATCGCGCTGAACCTCGCCTGGATCGGCCCGACGGTGTGGGAGCAGCGGTCGGTCATGTACGATGTGTCCGCGGCCGCCGAGGACCGCCACCGCGCCCGCGTCGCCTTCGACCGTTACCACGCGCTGAGCGAGCGCACGCACGGCGTGGCGGGCCTGCTCCTCGCCGGCGCGATCCTCATCGCGCCCTTCGCCGTCCGCCGACCCGGCCCGACCGACCATGGGAGTCCAGCTTGATGAACGAAGCGTACCTGCGTGAGCAGCTTTGCCTCACCGCCCACCAGCTCTGGCTGCGCGGCCTCATCGCCGGCGACACCGGGCTCGTCAGTGTCGAGGTGCACCGTCGGCGGTTCCTCATCACGCCGCCAGCCCAGCGCCGCGCCGCCCTCACCGCCGACCAGGTCTGGTGCGTCGACATGGGCGGGCAGAACATCCAGGGCGAGGGCGGCCTCGACGACGCAGCCTGGCGGCCGCACCGCCTGGCGTACCAGACGAGCCTGGAGCGCGCCCTCGACGCCGGCGACGACCGGACCGCCTCGGTCGCCGCCACGATCCTCGCCACGCCGCCCGCCCTGCTCGCCGCCGTCCGTACGGGCGCCGCCGCCGCGTTCCAACTCCCGAGCGTCGCCCCCGACGATGACGCCGCCCTGCGCCAGGCGATGCAGACGCACGAGGCGGTCCTCCTGCCGGGGCTCGGCTTGTTGGCGCTCGGCGCGACGCTCGATGCCGCTCACAACCGCATCGAGCAGCTCGAGCTCGCCGCCATGATCGAGCTTGCCGCCGCCGGCCAGGCCTCCTCCACCACGACCAATCGTTAGCTTCCCATGCCTCCACGCCCGTCGCGCAGCAAGCAGCCCGGCAGCAAGTCGGCCCACCGCACCACTCCCGCCGCTGCCGTCGATCCCGCCGAGCGCCGCCGCGCGGGACGCGTCTATCGTAAGCTCGCCGCGACCTACCCCGACGCCCACTGCGCGTTGCAGCACGACAACCCGTTCCAGCTTCTCGTGGCGACGATCCTCTCCGCCCAGTGCACCGACGTGCGGGTCAACATGGTCACGCCCGCGCTCTTCAAGCGCTACTCCGACGCCGCAGCGCTGGCCAACGCCAAGCAGGCTGACGTCGAGGCCCTCGTCCGCACCACCGGCTTCTACCGCAACAAGGCCCGGTCGCTCATCGGTGCCGCCCGCGCGATCACCGACCACCACGCCGGCGAGGTGCCCCGCACCATGAACGAGCTGCTCGCCCTGCCCGGTGTCGCGCGCAAGACCGCCAACGTCCTGCTCGGCAACGCGTTCAACATCAACGTCGGCGTGGTCGTCGACACCCACGTCGCGCGCCTCAGCCACCGCCTCGGCTTCACCCGCCACACGGACGCGAAGAAGATCGAGCTCGACCTGATCCCGCTGTTCCCCAAGAAGAACTGGACAATGCTCGCGCACCTGCTCATCTTCCACGGCCGATCCATCTGCAAAGCCCGCACACCCCTGTGCGACACCTGCCCCGTCAACCGCGACTGCCCGAAGATCGGCGTCGCGACGAAGCAGCCCCTGCGGGGCTGAAGGCTGGGAAGCATGATCGCGACATGGCGCGGGGTCGGCGTCGGGGGCGCGGAAATTTCTGGATGAACGCCTTTTTCGAGCCAGCCTACGATTCCCTCCAGCATGATCGTCGTCGAGGAGCGTGACAACACGTTGCGGATCGTCACCCAGCCGGACCACGCGGGGCTGGCGGCGACGCTGGCGGAGCATTGGTGTCGGCCGGCGACATTGCCCCAGGGTGTCTGGCCTCGCGTGCTCGAGGCGGTGCGCCGGCATGACGACGGGTGGGAGGAGGCGGAGCTCGAACCGGCCGTGGACCAGCGCGGGCGGCCGCACACGTTCAAGTCGCTGCCGACGGCGGCGCACGCGGACATCTGGCGCCGGGGCGTGAACCGACTCGCCGCCGACGACCCGTACGCGGGGCTGCTGGTCGCGCTGCACGGGCGCTGGCTGTACACGAGCCTGGCCCGCGCCAGCCGGCGCGACGATCCGGCTGCCCTGACGCTGCTGGCGGATCTGACGGAGCGGGTCGACGCGTTGCTGGCCCGGGCGCGGAAGCAGGACGAATCAGTAGCCCCCGCGCTGTCGCCGCACGCGCTGGAGACGGCTCGGCGGATCGTCGGCCTGCTGGACGCGTGGAGCCTGATGCTGGTCGGCGGGCTGGCGCCCAGCCGCTTTCCCGAGCCGGTGAGCTTCGGCAGCGCGACGGTGCGGATGGATATCGAGCCCGGACAGGCTGCCGTGCGGATCACGCCCTGGCCGTTCGACCGGGACGGGCCGCTGGACGTCGCGGTGCCGGCGCGGTGGATCCCCGCGCGGCGGTATCGCAACGGCCTGGACGTGATGACGACGCTCCGCAAGGCCGACGCCCGCGAGCTGCGCTACCGCCTCATCCCGCCGTAACTGGCGAAGGACGACGGTTGCGCCGATAAACAGCGAGCGCACCGACGCGCCAGGCTGCGTCCAAAAACGGACGGCAGGCAGCTCCCCGGCTTTTCGGACCCAGATGGACACCGGCGACCCAGATTACGCCAACCGGACACGGCCCATGCCCCCCCACGCCTCCACCTCGCAGCGTCCCTCGCCCCCCCCCGCGGCCGCGCCGGCCCCGCTCATGCTCGGCGTCAGCGGCACGCGCGGGATCGTCGGCCAGTCGCTGACGCCCGAGATCGTCACCCGCTACGCCGCGGCCGTCGGATCGCACCTGCGGCAGGTGGGCGGCGTGGCGCAGCCTCATGTCGTGGTCGGACGCGACTCGCGGCCTTCGGGCCCGATGTGCGAGGCGGCGGCGATGGCCGGCCTGCTCGCCGTCGGCTGCCGGGTCACGCAGCTCGGCGTGGCGACCACGCCCGGCACCGCGATCATGATCGACCACCTGGGCGCGGACGGCGGGCTCGTGATCACGGCGAGCCACAACCCGATCATCTGGAACGGACTCAAGGCGCTGCGGCACGACACGGCCGCGCCGCCGCCCGACGAGGCGAACGAGATCATCAGCCGGTTCCGCGAGGAGCGCATCGACTACGTCGACGTTGACGCGCTCGGCTTCGCCGACGCGGACGACGGCGCCGCGGCGGTGCACTGCGCGCGCGTCGTCGAGCTGGTCGACGTCGAAGCGATCCGGGCGGCGAAGCTGCGCGTGGTGGTCGATTCCGTGCATGGCGCGGGCGGGGCGGAGGCAGCGGCGCTGCTGGAGCACCTGCACGTCGAGCGCGTGCATCTCTACGCCGAGCCGACCGGGCGGTTTCCGCACGGGCCCGAGCCACTGGCGGAGAACCTGACCGATCTCGCGCGCGCCGTCGCCGAGCATGGCGCGCACGCCGGTTTCGCGCAGGACCCGGACGCGGATCGTCTGGCGATTGTGGATGAAATGGGGCGGTACATCGGCGAGGAGTACACGCTGGCGCTGTGCGCGCTGCACACGCTTGGGCCTCGCGACGTGGCGGTGGCGAACCTGTCAACCAGCCGAATGCTCGATGACGTCGCCGAACGCGCCGGGGCGCGCGTCTACCGCTGCCCGGTGGGCGAGGCGCACGTCGCGGCGGTCATGCAGCAGCACGGCGCGGTGATCGGCGGCGAGGGCAACGGCGGCGTCATCTGGCCGCGCGTGACCTGGGCCCGCGACAGCCTCGCGGGCATGGCGATCGTGCTGGAGATGCTCGCGCGGCGGGGCCAGGCGTTGAGCGCGATCGTCGACACGATCCCGCGCTACGCCATCGTCAAGGACAAGCTGCCCGTCGATCCGGCCGTGGTTGCCCGCCTCGGCTCGTCGCTCGGCAAGCACTTCGCCGGCCAGCGCATCGACGAGCAGGACGGCGTGCGCGTCGACGTGGACGACGCGTGGGTCCACGTCCGCCCCAGCAACACCGAGCCGATCCTGCGCCTCTTCGCCGAAGCGCCGCAGCAGGCAACGGCGGAGAAGCTGATCGCGGAGGTGAAGAAAGCGATCGCGTGAGGGGAAAGCGCTCCGTCCGAAGCCGTCGTCCGACGGGTACGCGCCGTTCACAACCAACCCGCATCGGCTTCGCGCCGCCTTCGCGCCTTCGCGGTTGTCCCCGGCCTCCCACTCGCTAAACTCGCACGATGCTCAAAGCCATCGTCTTCGACTTTGACGGCGTGATCGCCGACTCCGAGCCGCTGCACTACCGGGCGTTTCTGGACGTGCTCGAGCCGATCGGCATCGGCTTCGACTACGCGGAGTACCTCGCGCGCCTCGTGGGGTTTGACGACCGCGACGCGATGCGCCACATGCTCGAGCGCCACGGCCAGCCGGCCGACGACGGCGCGGTCGATGCGATGTGTGCCCGCAAGCAGGCGGCGTTTGACGCCCAGCTCGAGGCCGGCGTCGAAGCGCTGCCCGGGGCGCTCGATCTCGTGGACGCCGCGGCGGCGGCGATGCCGATCGCCGTCGCAAGCGGGGCGACGCGCAAGGACGTGCTGCAGATCCTCGACTCACTTCGGCGGCGCGACCGGTTTGCCGCGATCGTCAGTGCCGACGACGTGGCGCGTTCGAAGCCGGACCCGGAGAGCTACCGCGCCGCGGTGGCGGCGCTTGCCCGGTTGCACACGGATCTCGCCATCGAGCCGGCGCACTGCCTGGCGATCGAGGACACGCCGACGGGGCTGGCGTCGGCGCGCGATGCCGGGCTGCGCACGCTGGCGGTGGGCAGCACGTACCCGGTGAGCGAGCTGGCGTCGTCGGCGGAGCGGGTCGTCGGCAGCCTCGTCGAGGTCGATGTCGCCAGGTTGCGCGACTGGTTCGGGCATTAGAGCGAGTTCAATCCAACCGTAGCGGGTGCCACGGACAAGGCCGTCCTCGGCCTTGTCCGTGTTGGCGGCAATTCACACTGACAAGCTCCGCGGACTCCGCTTGTCCGTGGCACCCCACCCGCTACGAATGGGTTGAAGGCGCTCTAGCGATCGGCGTCCATCGGGGGCGACTAAACTACCCGCATGCCTCAGCCGCTGATCATCCTCGGCGCTTCCGCCCGCGCCGCGGCGCAATCCGCGCGCCGTGCCGGGTACGACCCGTGGACGATCGATCTGTTCGTTGACCGCGATCTGCAGGCGATCGCCGCGGCCCGCCGGTGTCCGCCGGCACAGTACCCGGCCGCCATGCTGGCGCTGCTGGACCACGGGCCGCACGACGCGCCGGTGCTGCTGACGGGCGCGATGGAGAACTACCCGCAGACGCTGGAGGCGATCGCGTTTGCGCATCCGATGCTCGGCGCGTCGCCAGCGGCGATCCGGCAGGCGCGCGACCCGCTGGCGCTGCCGTCGCTGCCGAAGACGAAGGGCCTGCGCTTTTGCGACACGCGCACGGCGTCGTACCTGCACCGGTTGCGGCAGCTCATCTTCGGCGCGTTTACGCGCACGAAGTACCTGCTCAAGCCGCGGCGCTCCGCCGGCGGCAGCGGGATCGAGTGGTGGAGCCCCGGGACGCGCATCGACGAGGACCACTACATCCAGCAGTACGTCCCGGGCATCGCCTACAGCGCGGTGTTCGTCGGCGACGGCTGGTCGTCGGCGCTGGTCGGCGTCACGGAGCAGCTCATCGGCGAGGCGGAGTTCGGCTGCCAGGGCAAGGCCGGCGCGTTCCGTTATTGCGGGTCGATCGGCCCCGTGAAGCTTTCGGAGCAGAAGCGCGAGGCCCTGCGCCACCTCGGCGTGCAGATCGCCCAGCGCCATGACGTGCGCGGGCCCTTCGGCGTCGACCTCATCATGGACTGGCGCGGCCGACTCTGGCCCGTCGAGATCAACCCGCGCTACGTCGCCTCGATCGAGATCCTCGAACGCGCGCTCGACATCGCCGTGCTCAGCCCCGACCCGAAGAAGCGCGCCCGCGCCGACCTCGACACGGCCCACATGCATGGCAAGGCGGTCGTCTTTGCACGCAAGACCGGGCGCGTCGGCGATCTCTACGAGCACCTGGACGAGCGCGAGGTCGCCGACGTGCCGGAGATGGCCCGCCTGGTCCGCGCCGGCCGGCCGATCTGCACCGTGCTGGCGCACGCGGGCACGCGCGACGCTTGCCACAAGCAGCTCGTCGACCTCGCCCGGCAGGTGTATGCGGTTGTTGAGCCGGCGGGGGAAACGGCGGGGGAAGCGGCCGCGAATGGTGGATGAAGACGGACGGAAACAAGGGCTATCCACGCTGCATGTCACGCCTGAGCAACCCGTCGCTTTGCGGATCACGAACGCGCGCCTGCCGGGTGCGGCGGCGCGCGAGTTGGTCATCCATGCGGGGCGCGTCGCCACCTCCCTGCCGCCGGGCATCGCATGCGAGACGCTCGACGCGCGCGGGCAGTTCGTGCTGCCGGCGGCGATTGACATGCACACGCACGTGCTCTCGCGTGGCCCGGCGATCGCGCGCGAGGCGTTTGCCGATCATGCGCCGCTCGTGCCGACGCCCGACGCCGGTGCCCGCGACTACCTTCGCCTCGGCTACGGGCTGTTCGTCGACGCCGCGATGCCGCCCGATGAGCTTCACGATGCCCGGCAGGCCCGGGCCGGCGCGGCCGGCGGCTGGTTGCTGGAACTGGGAACGCAACCCGAGCTCGCCAGGCTGGTGGCGTCCGCCGATGAGCAGGCCCTGGCCCGGTGGCTGAGCGAGCAACTGGCCGCGAGCGGCGCGCTGGGCGTGAAGCTCGTCGTGCCCGCTACCGCGTCGCTGGCGGGCGAACGTGAGACGATCACGCGCCTCGGCCGGGCGCTCGCGCACCTGCCGCCGGGGCCGCGGCTGCACCTTCATGCCCCCGCGCTCGGGCAGCCGGGCAGCGCGGACGCGACGGTCAAGCTGATCCACGCGCTGGACGGGCTGCCGATCCATCTCGCACACGTGCAGTTCTACGCCTACGGCCGGTCGCCGCGCGGCCAGCACACGAGCGGCACGGAACCCGTCGCCGACGCGCTGGCCCGGGCGCGCACGATCAGCGCGGACGTCGGCTGCATCAGCTTCGGCAAGGCGATGATGGTCTCACGCGACCACGCGCTGGCCGCGCAGCTCGGACGCCTGCTTGATACGCAGCCGGTCACGCGCGAGGGATGGTCCGTCATGCCGCTGAGCTACCGGCACGACAACCCGGTCCACGCCGTGCAGTGGGCGACGGGCCTCGAGCTGATCCTCCGCTCGCCGCGCCTCGATCGCCTCGCGCTGACAGTCGACCACCCCAACGGCGGCCCGTTCCGCAACCTGCCCGCGCTGCTGGGGCTGCTGATGCACCGCGACGCGCGGCAGGCGGCGCTGCAACAGGCTCACCCGGCAGCGCGGCAGCGCACCGGCCTCGGCGAGCTCGACCGCGAGCTGACCATCGACGAGGCGCTCGCCATCACGCGCACCGCGCCGGCCGCGGCACTGGGCGTCCGCGATCGCGGCCGACTTGACCGCGGCGCGGTGGGCGATGTGGTGATCACGGAGGATGTCACGGCCCGACCGTCGGTCGTGGTGCAGGCCGGGCGCGTGGTGATCGGGTGACCCTGTGCCCGCGTACAGCCGTAGGGTCCGCTGCGCGGACCTTTCCGGCCGCGGGTGAGTTCCCGGGATGCGTCACCACCATCACGCCTCGCCGGCTTCATCATCCACGACCAGGCGCACGTGCGGCGTGGCGTGCTCGTGCATCGCGGCCTCGACGGCCTCGGTCTGCGGCGTCGGCTGCTCGCCGTCGTCGATCCAGATCGGCAGCGGGCTCAGCAGCGGGGCGATGACGACGCTCCAGATGGCCATGACGTTGATGAGGATGTTCATCGACGGGCCGGACGTGTCCTTGAGCGGGTCGCCGACGGTGTCGCCGACGACGGTGGCGGCGTGGGCCTCGGAGCCCTTGCCGCCTTCGTGGCCGTCCTCGACGTGCTTCTTGGCGTTGTCCCACGCCCCGCCGGAGTTGGACATGAACAGCGCGAGCGCCACGCAGCCGAGCAGCGCGCCGACGAGCATGCCGACGAGCGCCTGCGCCCCGAGGATAAAGCCCACGCCCAGCGGCATGCCGACGGCCAGGAGGGCCGGCCAGATCAGGCGCTTCATCGCGCCGTCGGCGGCGATCTTGACGCAGCGTTCGGCGTCAGGCTGGGCGTTGCCCTCGAGCAAGCCGGGGATCTCGCGGAACTGGCGGCGGATCTCCTCGATCATTTCAAAGGCCGCGCCGCCGACGGCCCGCATGGTGATCGAGCCGTTGAGGAACGCGCAGAGGATGCCGAGGAAGGCGCCGACGAGGACCATCTCGTTGCCGAGGCTGATCTGGCTGAGGAAGTCGGGGACCTTGTCGTCGATGACGTTGATGAAGGCCTTGATCATGGTCAAGGCGGCGAGGCCTGCGGCGCAGATGGCGAAGCCCTTGCCGATGGCGGCGGTGGTGTTGCCGACGGCGTCGAGGGAGTCGGTGATCTTGCGGGTCTCGGGGCCCATGCCGGTCATCTCGGCGATGCCGCCGGCGTTGTCGGCGATCGGTCCGTAGGCGTCGATGGCCATGGTGATGCCGATGGTGGCGAGGAGTCCGACGGCGGCGATGCCCACGCCGTAGTCGCCGGCGAAGTGGTAGGCGACGAGGATGATGCCGGCGATGGTGATGATGGGGACGACGACGGATTGGAGGCCGACCGCCAGGCCGTTGATCATGACGGTGGCGACGCCGGTGCGGGCGGAGCGGGCGATCATGCGGACGGGCGCGCCGCCGGTGTAGTACTCGGTGATGGAGCCGATGATGACGCCGCCGACGGTGCCGACGAGGATGGCGACCCAGACGCCGGGGGCGACGCCGAGGGCGGCGGTGACGAGGTAGGCGGCGATCATGAAGAGCAGGGCCGCGCCCATGGTGCCGGCCCGCAGGGCGCGGGCGGGGTTGAGGCCGGCGGAAACCTTGACCAGCCCGATGCCGAGCAGCGAGCAGAGCAGGCCGACGCTGGTGAGCACGAGCGGCAGGAGCATGAGCGTGAGGGTGGCCTCCCGGATGTCGACGCCCGTGTCGAGCATCAGGGCGGTGCCGCCCGCGGCCGTGGTGGCGGCGAGGATGATCGTGGCGATCTGGGCGCCGCAATAGCTCTCGAAGAGGTCGGAGCCCATGCCGGCGACGTCGCCGACGTTGTCGCCGACGTTATCAGCGATGACGCCGGGGTTGCGCGGGTCGTCCTCGGGGATGCCGGCCTCGACCTTGCCGACGAGGTCGGCGCCGACGTCGGCGGCCTTGGTGAAGATGCCGCCGCCGACGCGGTAGAAGAGGGCGACGATCGAGGCGCCCATGGCGAAGCCTTCGATGGCGTGGTCGCGCGTGCCGGCGGCCTCGAGCGCCCGCTCGCCGGTGCCGATGAGGAAGAGGAAGAGGGCCCCGATGCCCAGCAGGCCCATGGAGGCGATGGTCAGCCCCATGATCGACCCGCCGAAGAACGCGACGGACAGTGCCGAGGTGGCGCCGTCGTTCCTGGCGGCGACGGCGGTGCGGACGTTGGCCTTGGTGGCGGTGTACATGCCGATGAAGCCGGCGAGCGTCGAGCAGATGGCTCCGACGAAGAAGGCCACGGCCGTGTTGACCGTCAGGAAGATGCCGACGAGCACGCCGATGACGAGGGTGAAGATGCCCATGACGCGCATTTCGCGTGTCATGAAGGCCATGGCGGCGCGGTGGATCTGGTCGCCGATCTCCGCGACGCGGCCCGTCCCGCCGTCGTGCTTGAGCACCCAACTGAAGATCAGGCCGGCGGTGGCGAGCCCGAGGATTCCCATAACTGGTATGACGTAAGCGAGTTGGTCGAGCATGAGCGTCTGAGCCTCGGTCCTGGTGGGTTGAATCACGGTCGACCGCCGCGGGGTGGCCTCGCAGGCGGCGACGCGGTTGAGTCCGCGAACAATAGCGAGCCGCTTCTCTTACCACAAACCGCGGTGGCGTGCCAGTCCGCCGACCCGGGACGTCAGCTCCATCACCAACCCGCAGGCCCCGGCGGCGCGCCTGGGCCGGGCTCAGGCGGGGACGTCGGCGGCCCGCTGCGTCGTCAGCGCCCAGCGGCTGGCGGCGAGGACGTCGGCGGTCGTCAGGTCGCCGTCGCCTGGCGTGCCGCCCGCGACCTGGGTCAGAAAGTCATTGAGGTAGCCGAGCTTACGTCCCTCCCCGGGGTCGAGCGGGCGCGGCTCGGCGTCGTCGTGGGCGGCGATGGTCAGCTCGCCGCGGACGGGGTTGAGCTCGATCAACCCGCCGCTGCCGTGGATCGTGAATCGCCAGTACTGCGGCAGGCTGTAGCCGGCGCGATCCGGGGCGAGGTAGGAGACGTCGCCGAGCACGCCCCCGCCGCGCTCGAGCTCGAGCATGAGCTGGGCGCCGATCTGGAAATGGGGGGCGTCGGGCAAGGTGCGGTTCCAGACGCGGGCGGCGGTGACGCGGGCGATCGGCTGGCCGGTGATCCAGGGGATGGCGTGCATGGCGTGGATGGCGATGTCATTGATCGTCCCGCCATGCTTGCCGGGCTCGAAGTACCACGGCGGCCGCGTCCCGTAGAGCAGCGGGTGCTGGCCGAGGAAGCTGACCGTCTGCACGTCGCCGATCTCGCCCGCTTCGATCAGCGCCCGCGCCGTCCGGGCCGCGCCCGCGTCGTGCAGGCCGAGCTGGCACCCCACCGCCAGCCGCCCGTCGCCCGCGAGCTGCGCCATGCGCTCCAGCTCATCGAGCGAGGTGCATACGGGCTTGTCGAGGATCACGTGGCGCCCGCGCTCAAGGGCGGCGATGGCCAGCGCCCCGCGCCGGGCGTAGTAGTCGCCGATCGCCACCGCGTCGCAGGCGACGTCGTCCAGCACGGCGTCCGCCTCGTTATGCGTGAAGCGGACACGATCGGCGTCGGCAAGCTGCCGGCGCGTCGGCTCATGCGCCTCGCACGCCGCCACGACCTCGACGTCGTCACGCTGGCGCGCCGCGTCGTACAACTCGAGGATGTGAGCGTGACGAAACCCGATGAACGCAACACGCGTCGCCATGAGCCGAGCTTTCTATGAACGCGAGATTTGCGACCGCTAACGCCCCCGCCATCCACCCGCCTCGTCCGCCTCACGTCGTCGAAGGGTACTTCGTAAAGTCATGCTCGGGCTGCCAGCCGAGGCGGTCGCGGGTGTAGGCGACGTCGGCGTGCTTTTCGGCGCTGGGATGGCCGAGCGTGTAGAAGGCCTCGCAGGCAAGGTCGTCGACGTCCAGTGCGAGGCGTGCCGCGAGGCCGATGTCGCGGCGGTCGATGTATTGCCAGTTGACCTCGGTGGCGACGCGGCCGTACTTGTCGGCCATGGTGTCCTCGTCGGTGATGTAGGCGGGTCGGATCATCGCGGAGGCGATGCCATGCATGGCGTGGTACTGCTCGGCGATGACCTCCTGGCAGACCTTGCTGAGCGGGTAGGGGTCGGTGGCGAGGCGGGGCAGGTCGCGCGACAGGAACACGCCCCGCTTCTTCTGCGCCTGGACCACGCCGATCGACGAGATCAGCGACACGCGCTTGATGCCCGCCTCGAGGGCCGCGGCGTACAGGTTTGCCGTGCCCTTGACGTTGATATCGAAGGCCTGCTCGGGATTGTCGTAGGCGCCCGGCTTGCGCGGCGCCATGTGCGCGATGACCAGCGCGTCCATCCCCGTGACGGCATCGACGACGGTGGCGTAGTCGGCGACGGAGCCGATGACCATCTCGTGGTCGACCGGGCCGTCGTAGGCCACGATGTCGAGCAGGCGCATGGCGTGGTGGCCGGCGAAGGCCTGGACGAGTCCGTGGCCGAGGTATCCCGCGGCCCCTGTGATCAGCACGTTCATGACTGGCACTCCGAGAGGTGGGGCCAGTCTAGCGGTGATGTGGCGAATGGTAAAAGGTGGTGGCCGGCGACCGTCAGCGACCAGCCTTGGCCGGCGCGTCGTGGGGGTCGATAGCGTGAGCAGTTTGGCGGCGCCGCGTCGCCCGGAGGGCGACCGCGAACACGCTCACCGCTCGTCATCCTCCGCCGGCTCGGGCGTCTTGAATGCCGGGGCGTCGGCGGGCTCGATCCAGTCCTCGACGGCGGGCAGGTCGACCATCATCGGCGCGGTCTTGCGGTAGCCGACCTTGCGGATGACCTCAAGCACCTCGGTCCAGGTCGGGTAGGGGCGATCGTTGGCGCGCTTGTAGGCGTCGATGGCCTTGACGAACAGGAACTGCTCGTTGCTCAGCTCGCCCTCGTCGGCGCTGCGGACGAAGTCGCTGCGCCGACGGCCGGGGCCTCGGCGACGCTCGAAACTCCCCACCGGCCGCGGGTCAACGACCGACTTGCGCCGATCGGGTCCGCGTCGTGTCGCGTCCTCGGCGGCCGCCGGCGTGGCGGGCGCGGCGGAAGGGGCGGGGGCGGGTGTGGCCGCGACGGGAGGGGTCGACGTGGCGGGGCGTGTGGCGGAGCGGCTGGCGGGGCTGGTCATGGGCGGTTTCTCAGCAGCGGCGCGAAGCGGCGCCGTGGTTGCGCCGCCCGCTAGAGATCGTCGTCCGGCTCCTCGTCGTCCTCGTCGTCGAGCAGCTCGTCTTCGTCCTCCTCCTCATCGTCAAAAAACTCCTCGTCCTCTTCGTCGTCGAGGAATTCATCGTCGTCTTCTTCGAAGTCGTCGTCCTCGTCGTCGTCAAGGAGGTCCTCATCCTCAAAATCGTCCTCATCCTCACCATCGGCCAGCCACAGCGGCCGCCGATGCGCGGGCCCCAGCGACTCGGTGACGTCGTCCAGCCAGTGTCTCATGATCTTCAACCTCCCAGGGAATCGGACCTCACGCCGCGGCCGGCGGCTTTGAAAGCGTTGGCCCGGAGCAAGCTGGCGGTTACACTACCGGCCGCCGTCCGTTTGTCAACGCACGGCCCGACCTGCGTCATCGACCTTCGGAGCCGTTGCGCGTGAGTGAAGTCCCGCCATCCCGCTGGCACCCCGCCGCCGCCGTCGCCGCCTGGCTGCTGCCGGGCCTGGGGCACGTGCTGCTTGGCCAGCCCCGTCGCGGCGCGTTCATCGCCGTCGGGATCATCGGGCTCTGGTCGCTGGGGCTGGTGATCGGCGGGCTGAGCGTGATCAGCCGCGACGCGCACCCGCTCTGGTTCCTCGGCCAGTTGCTCCTGGCCCCGTCGGTCATCGTCGACGCCCTCGGCGGCTACTTCCGCCACGCCGGGCTGCTCGCCGAGAGCTTCGGCCGACCCGCCGAGCATGGGCTGCTCTACACCACCCTGGCGGGGATGCTGAACCTCATGGCGGTGGTCGACGCGCTCTACCGCGACCCGGTCGAGCCGCGTCATCGGCCCGAGACGGCCCCCGGGCGGGGGGCCCGGCCATGACTGCCGCGCTCTGGCTGCCCGCGCTGGCGCAGTATCGGCCGCTGCTCGATCCGCTGCCGGTGGATCGGCACTGGCTCTGGCTGCTGCTGCCGCTCGCGGCGCTGATCGCCCTGGCGTACAAGGCGATCAAACTCGACGACCTGGCCGATCTGCCGCGACAGACAGGCATCCTGACTATTCAGATCGTCCTGGGCATGGCGATCGCCGCGGGCGGCCTCTGGGTAATCGTGGAGCTGGTGTAGCGATTCAATTCACAATGGACAATGGACAATGCACAAAAGCAATGGGAATGTGAGCATGCGTCGGTCATTGTGCATGTGCATTGCCGATTGTGCATTGAATGAAGGGTGCGTCATGCAGGAGCTGCTGCGTCAACTTGTCGCCGGCAAGTCGTTGAGCGTGGAGCAGGCGGTCCAGGCCTTCGAGGCGGTGATGACCGGCCAGGCCTCGCCCGCCCAGACGGCGGCGCTGCTGGCCCTGATCGAGCAGCGGGGGCCGACCGTGGACGAGATCGTCGGTGCCGCGACGGTGATGCGGGCCCATGTCACGGCGGTGGACGTGCCGGCGGGGCTGACGGTGATCGACACGTGCGGCACGGGCGGGGACAGCGCCGGGACGTTCAACATCTCGACGGCGGCCGCCCTCGTGGCGGCGGGCGCGGCCCGCGCGGCCGGCGGGGACATCGCCGTCGCCAAGCACGGC
This sequence comes from Phycisphaeraceae bacterium, assembly GCA_040905445.1. Classification (GTDB taxonomy): domain Bacteria; phylum Planctomycetota; class Phycisphaerae; order Phycisphaerales; family Phycisphaeraceae; genus SKPT01. Next base: position 39,606 of record JBBDRN010000003.1, read on the forward strand.
AACCGCTCGGTCACCTCCAGCTCGGGCTCGAGCCAGGTGCTCGAGGCGCTGGGCGTGAAGCTCGGGGTCGCCCCGGCCTGCTCGACGCAATGCCTGGCCGAGGCGCGGGTCTGCTTCTGCTTCGCGCCGGCGCATCACCCGGCGATGAAGCACGCGGCGCCGGTGCGGGCGGAGCTGGGCTTTCGCACGATCTTCAATATTGTCGGCCCGCTGACGAACCCGGCCGCCGCCCGCCGGCAGCTCGTGGGCGTCTACAGCTCGAACATGACCGAGACGATCGCCCGTGTGCTCGCCCAGCTCGGCGCCGAGCACGCGATGGTGGTCCACGGGCAGATCCCGGACGCCGACGGCCGGCACATCGACGGGCTGGACGAGCTCTCGACGGCCGGCCCGACGCGCGTCAGCGAGGTGCGCGGGGGCAAGTTGGCGACGTACGAGTTGTCGCCTGACACGCTGGGGCTCCCCTACTCGCACCCGAGCGCGTTGCGCGTCGATTCCGTCGAGGCGAGCGCCGCGCTCATCCGTCGCGTGCTCGACGGCGAGCCTGGCCCGGCCCGGGACATCGTTCTGCTCAACGCGGCGGCGGCGCTGCGCGTCGCAGGCCTCGCCGACGACCTGGAGGAGGGGATCGCCCGCGCGGGCGAGGCGATCGACGCGGAGCACGCCTGCGCGGCGCTCGAGGCGCTCGTCAAGCTCACCAACGCGTGAGCGCAGCACCGCTTACGACGGTGGGCCGCAGGGTCCGCGGTGTGGACCGTTCCGGCACGGCGTCAGATCAGGTCCGCACAGCGGACCCTACGCAGGCGCGCCCGGCATCTTGTTCACATCAGGGGGTGGACGGTGCGATGCGCGCCGCTAACCTGCACACAGGCAGTCGCCCTGCCCCGGAACGAGCCATTTCGTCGAGGCCGTTTCCCGTTGACCCATATTCTGAAAGGAGACCGTCATGACACGCGTTTTTGTGGCAATGCTGACGCTGGGGTTCATCGTTGGCTGCGAGACGACGGACCAGACGACGCTGGGTCCTGACACGGAGATGAAGCTCGGCCCGGACGAGCACGTCACCCACGCCGCCGAGGACATTCCCTGGCAGGCGGGGCCAGCGTCGTTCGAGGAGGGGGCGGAGATGGCGGTGCTCGAGGGCGATCCTGCCGAGGAAGGGATGTTCACCATGCGGCTGCGCGTGCCCAGCGGGTTCGTCATCGCCCCGCACTGGCACCCGAACTATGAACGTGTCAGCGTGCTGTCGGGCACATTCCACCTCGGTCACGGTGACACCGTCGATTCCAACGCCACGGAGCGTCTGGAAGCCGGCAGCTACACCGTCATGCCCCCGGGCATGCGGCACTTCGCGATCGCGGAGGGACAGACTGTGATCCAGATCACGACGATGGGGCCGTGGGAGATCAACTACATCGACCCGGCGGACGATCCGCGGCAGCGGTGAGCCGTTGGTGCGGCCCGTCGGCACTGCCGCTTGGCCGCTGCGCCCAGCGGCGTCGCGAACGCAGCGGCAGGCGCAATGGAAAAGCCGGCGATGGGGTGTGATCTAACGGCGCGGGAGGTTACTCGCCGCCGCCTTCGAGGATCGTCTTGGCGATGTTCTCGGGTACGGGGCGGTACTCGAGCGGCTCCATCGAGTAGTTGGCCCGGCCCTGGGTCATGCCGCGAAGCTGCGTCGCGTAGCCGAACATCTCGGAGAGCGGGCACTCGGCAGTGATGATGCGCGTGTTGGCGCGCTGCTCGGTGTCGGCAATCAGCCCGCGCCGCTTGTTGAGGTCACCGGAAACGCTGCCGAAGAACTCGTCCGGCGTGGTGACGATGACCTTCATGATCGGTTCGAGCAGTTGGAGCCCGGCACGTTTGGCGCCTTCAAGGAACGCGAGGCGGCCGGCCTGCTCGAAGGCGACCTGCGAGGAGTCGACGTCGTGGTACGAGCCGTCGGTCAGCGTGACCTTGACGCCTTGGAGCGGATAGCCCGCCAGCACGCCGGAGCGCGCCGCCTCGCGGGCGCCCGCCTCGACGGAGGGGATGTACTCGCGGGGGATCGACCCGCCGATGACCTTGTTCTCGAACGAGAAGCCGTCCTTGTAGTCGAGCTCATCGGCCTCGGCCTGCTCGGCGGAGTAGGGCTCCATGACGATCTCGGCGTCGCCGAACTGCCCCCGGCCGCCGGTCTGCTTCTTGTGGATGCCGCGAGCCTCGGCCCGCTTGCTGATCGATTCGCGGTAGGCCACGCGCGGTTTGCCGACGTTGACGTTGACCTTCATATCGCGCGTGATCTTGGTCTTGATGATGTCCAGGTGCAGTTCGCCCATGCCGGCGATGATGGTCTGCCCCGTCTCCTCATCGAAGTGGCTATGGAAGCTCGGATCCTCGCGGCGGATGGTGCCGAGCGCGTTGGCCAGCTTCTCCTTGTCCGCCTGCGTCGCGGGCTCGATGCTCATCGAGATCACCGGCTCGGGGAACTCCATGCGCTCGAGCACGATCGGCTCGTTGGGGTCGCACAGCGTGTCGCCCGTGCCCGAGTTCTTGAGGCCCACCAGGGCGACGATCTCGCCGGCCCAGGTCTCGTCGCGCGAGATGCGCTCCTTGGCGTGCATCTCGAAGATGCGGCTGACGATCTCGCGTTTGCCGGTCGCCGCGTTGAGCACACGCGTGCCCTTGGCGAGCGTGCCGGAGTAGATGCGCACGTAGGTCAGGTCGCCGTGCATGTCCGAGACGACCTTGAAGACGAGGGCGGCGAAGGGGGCCTCGTGGTTGTGCGGGCGGGTGATCTTCTGCGTCTTGTCGTTGACGGCCGTGCCCACCACCTCGGGGACCTCGGTGGGGTTGGGCAGGTAGTCGACCACGCCGTCGAGCAGGCGCTGGACGCCGATGTACTTGAGCGCCGAGCCGCAGAAGACGGGCTGCACCTGCCGGGCGATCGTACCCTTGCGCAGTGCGGCGCGGATCTCGTCGGGGGAGATCTCCTCGTCCATCAGGAATTTTTCGGTCAGGGCTTCGTCGAGCTCGGCGGCTTTTTCGACCAGCGCCTGGCGCCAGGTGGCCGCCTCCTCGCGCAGGCGCTCGGGGATGTCGCGCTCCTCGACCTTCGCGCCCAGCTCCTCGGCGGAGAAGTGGTAGGCCCGCATGGTCAAGAGGTCGATGATGCCCTCGAAGTTGTCCGACGCGCCGATGGGGATCTGCACGGCGACGGCGTTGGCGCCGAGGCGCTCGCCGATCGTGCCGAAGCTGTAGTTGAAGTCGGCGCCGAGCTTGTCCATCTTGTTGACGAAGCAGATGCGCGGAACACGGTAGCGTTCGGCCTGGCGCCAGACGGTCTCGGACTGGGCCTCGACGCCTTCCTTGCCGTCAAAGACGACGACGGCGCCGTCGAGCACGCGCATGGAACGTTCGACCTCGATGGTGAAGTCGACGTGGCCCGGGGTGTCGATGAGGTTGCAGACATACTCGACGCCGGCCTTCTCCCAGGGGCAGGTTGTGGCCGCGGACTGGATGGTGATCCCGCGGGACTGCTCGTCCTCGAGGAAGTCCATGGTCGCGGTGCCCTCGTGGACCTCGCCCATCTTGTAGGTCTTGCCGGTGTAGTAGAGCACGCGCTCGGTGACGGTGGTCTTCCCGGCGTCGATGTGGGCGCAGATGCCGAAGTTGCGGGTGCGCTCGATTCGGCTGAGCTTGCCCTTCTGGGCGGTGCTGGTCGTCGCGGTGCTCATAATCAATCCTCTCCGGGCCGCGGGGACGCGGCCGTCGATGCGGCTGCCTCTTGAATGGTTACGGCGGCAGGGTCGGAACCCGGCGGGGTGGGGCGGGGTCCGCCACCTCGGGGGCCCGCCGACAACAATGGCTATCGGGTGCTGCGGCTCTGAACTTGCATTTTGCGTGCGAGCTCGTGCCGGCGCACAGGCCCACCTCCACCCCGTGAAGCGGGGCAGACGCGTAAGGATAGCCGATTTGACGCCGGCGTCAAGGGGGATGGGAATGTCGGATTTCGGATCTCGAATTTCGAATGACGGAGGTCGAGTGCCCCGTTCAGCCGCCGCGCCCGCGCGGCACCCCCCGATGGTTGAACCGCGAAGGCGCGAAGAAAGCGAAGCCGGGGGAAAGAAACCCTCTTCCACTCGCCTCCCCCCTTCCCCCCCCTTCGCCCCCCTCGCCCCTTCGCGGTTTATTCCGAAATCCGACATTCCTCCCTCATCCGCGTCGGCCGAACTGCTTCTCGAGGTCCCGCAGTGTCAGGCGGATGGCGGTCGGGCGGCCGTGGGGGCAGTTGCTCGAGCGTTCCACCTCCTGCCGCTTGGCCAGCAGGGCCGAGAGCTCCTGCTCGGTCATCGCCTGGCCGGCCTTGACCGCCGCCTTGCACGCCATCATGTCCAGCACCTCATGCAGGGCGGCCTCCTCGGCGGTGGCGTCGGCGGGGTCGATCTCGCCGGCCTCGACCTTGTCGAGCAGCTCCTCCAGGAAGGGCTCGGGCTCCACGCCGCGGTCGAAGAGGAAGCTCGGGAAGGCCTGCACGGCGACGGCCCGGGGTCCGATGACACCCAGCTCGACGCCGATGCGCGTCAGCAGCGGGGTCAGGCCCTCGAGCAGCGCCTGCCGGGCGTCGCCGGCGCTTAGGACGGTGGGCATCAGCAGCCGCTGGCTCTCGAGGTTGCGTCCCTCGGCCAGGACGCGTCGACGAAGCTGCTCGAACATCACCCGCTCGTGCAGGGCGTGCTGGTCGACGATAAGCAGGCCATGCTCGTCCTCCGTGACGACGTAGCTCTCGTGGATCTGGAGGATCCGCTCGCGCCGAACGCCACCCCCGCCATCCCCGCCACCACTCCCGCCGCCGGCGTCGCCACCCGCGTCACCGGTCGCCCCGGCGACGAGGCGAGGGTCATCCTGCTCGAGCGCCTGCCTGACCTGCTGATAGACGAAGCCCTTCTGCTTCGGGTCCATCCGTCGAAAGTAGTCGACGAACGCATCGGTCGAGCCCTGCCAAGCGCCGCTGCCGTCCGCTTCACCCGCGCGATCGCGCGGCGGCTCGCCGTAGGGCCCACTATGCGGACCTCCCCCCGCCATCCCCGCCACACCCGCCCCGCCACCCACCCCGCCGTCACCCGCGTCGCGGGTCGCTTCGTCAAACATCCGGCCCTGCGACTCGCTGTTGGCCTCGCCGCCCGCGAGCGGCGCCGACCAGGGCGCGCGAGCCGCGTCCGGCACGCGCGCGGTGGGCGTCAGGTCCGCGCCGAGCAGGCGCTGGCGGATGGCCGTCAGCACGAGGCCGTGCACGCGGCCGGGCTCGCGGAAGCGGACCTCCGCCTTGGCGGGGTGGACGTTGACATCCACGGCCGCGGCGTCCATCTCCAGGAACACCACCGCCAGCGGGTGCCGGTCCGGGGCGATCAGGCCGCGGTAGGCTTCCTTGATGGCGTGGCTGAGCTGCCGGTCGCGCACGGGTCGGCCGTTGACGCAGACGTACTGCCGCCGACCAGTGGCGCGTGCGAGGCTGGGTACGCCCGCGAGGCCGCGCACGCGCATCGTCGCGGTGGCGGGGGGCGGCGGCTCGTGGTCGAACTCCAGCAGCCCGTCCCTGAGCTCATCGCCCAATAGCGCGACGCACCGCGCCATGCGATCCTCCGCCGGGTTGAGCTCGAAGACGGTGCGGCCGTTGTGCGTGAGCGTCAGCGCGACGCGCTCGTGGACCATCGCGATGCGCTGAAACATCTCGGAGATGTGGCCGAACTCGGTGGACGCGGCGCGGAGGAACTTTCGCCGGGCGGGCGTGTTGAAGAAGAGGTCGCGCACCTCGACAACCGTGCCGGGAGACGCGGGCGCGGGCCGGGTCGGGACGACGTCCTCGCCGGCGACCTCGATGCAGGCCCCGGCGTCGGCTGCGGGCGGGGCAAGGCGGGGGCGACTGGTCAGGCGCAGGCGGCTGACGCTGGCGATCGACGCGATCGCTTCGCCGCGGAAGCCGAGCGTCGAGATCGCCGCGAGCTCGTGGGCGGAGGCGAGCTTGCTGGTGGCGTGGGGGGCGACGGCGAGGACGAGCTCGTCGAACGGGATGCCGCCGCCATCGTCGCTGACGCGGATCAGGCGCGTGCCCCCCTCCTCGACGACGACGTCGATGCGGGTGGCGCCGGCGTCGAGGCTGTTCTCGACCAGTTCCTTGACCACGGACGCCGGCCGCTCGATCACCTCGCCCGCGGCGATCTGGTTGATCAACAGGGTCGACAGCTTGCGGATCGGCATTGCGGTATCGTATCAGCCGCGGCGACAGCCCGGAGGGCCCACCATGCGGACGCCGCCGTAGGGTCCGCTGTGCGGGCCTTCCCCGTTTCGCCGCCGCGCCGGCGCGGCGCTCCCCCGGCGGTGCTCCGTGATCCGAAAGACGCCGCGTGGTCGCGGCGGCTAAACGCTGACACCTGGCCCCTGACCCCAACCCGGAACCTGACGATGCTGCAACCTCGCGACCGCATCCTCTTCCAAGGCGACTCGATCACCGACGCCGGGCGCGCCCGCGACGTGCTCACGCCCAACGTCATGGCAGGTCTCGGGCGCGGCTACGCGCTCATGGCCGCGGCGACGCTGCTGGCGGACAACCCGGACGCCGGCTACGAGGTGCTCAACCGCGGGATCAGCGGCGACCGGGTGCTGGACCTGACGCAGCGGTGGCGCGACGACGCGCTGGCGCTGGAGCCGACGGTTGTGAGCATCCTGGTGGGCGTCAACGACACCGGTCACGCCGCGCTCGCCGACTCGGAGCGTCACGTCCCGCTGCCGGCGTATGAGAAAGCGTACCGCGGCCTGCTCGACGCGCTGCCCGAGGGCGCGCGGGTGGTTCTCGGCGAGCCGTTCGCCCTCAAGGCCGGCCCCGTCACGGACGGGTGGATCGTCGACGTGCGCAAGCGCGCGTCCCTGGTGCGCCAGCTCGCCGGCGAATACGACGCGGTGTTCGTCCCGTACCAGCAGATGTTCGATGACGCGCTGAAACTGGCCGGCCCCGACCACTGGATGCCCGACGGCTTCCACCCCTCGCCCGCGGGCCACATGCTCATGGCCCGGGCGTGGCTGGAACGCGTGCATGCGGCCGCACCGACGGCAGGGTCGGTGTAGAACGAGCAAGTCGCCACCGCCGGTGAACGCGACGGGGCAGGTCACGGCCATGCGGGGTTTGACGCCGCCTCTCCCGGGACCACCGGTCCCGGCTTTATGCCCTCATGCAGACGCTCAACGACATCAAGGCCCTGCTCGCCCGGCACGGCCTGCGGCCGCGCCACCGCCTCGGGCAGAACTTCCTGCATGACCTTGGCTACATGCAGCGCATCGTCGAGGCGGCCACGATCGCACCGGACGACGTCGTGCTGGAGGTCGGGGCCGGCACGGGCAGCCTCAGCGAAGCGCTGCTGGAAGCGGGCGCGAGGCTCGTGGCCGTGGAGTACGACCGCAACCTCGAGCCGATCCTGCGCGAGCGCTATGCCCCGTATGGCGATCGCGTGCGGCTGGTGATGGGCGATGTGCTCGCGGGCAAGCACGCGATCAATCCGGAGGTGATCGCGGCGGTGGACGAGGCGGCCGGCGCGGACCGCTACACGCTCGTCGCCAACCTGCCTTACAACATCGCCTCGCCGCTGCTCGTTAACCTCGCGCTGGATCATCCGCGCATGCAGCGCGGCGTGGTGATGATCCAGCGCGAGGTCGCTGACCGTCTCACCGCCGGGCCGGGGTCGAAGACGTACGGCCCGCTGAGCGTCGTCGTGCAGGCGATGTGCGGGGTGCGGCGGCTGATGGCGCTGCCGCCCGGCTGCTTCTGGCCGCCGCCCAAGGTTCACTCCGCGGTCGTCGAGCTGGTGCGCCGATCTCAGCCGCTGACGGATGACCCGCATCAGCTCGCGCGATTCGCGCAGCGGCTGTTTCAGAAGCGGCGCAAGCAGTTGCGCGCGATCCTCGGCGACGTGAACCTGCCCGCGGGCGTCGAGCCCAAGGCCCGGCCCGAGTCGCTCACCGTCGAGCAGCTCATCGAGCTCGCCCGGCGCGTTGACCAGGCATAAGGCCGGGACCGCTGTCCCGGCCTCACGCCGGCCAATCTGTCCGTCATGCCCTCATGCTACCGCTCGCGCACGCGCGTCTCTTCCTCGATCCGATACTCCTCGACCCGCTGATCCTCGACGCGATACGTCGGCGTGAAGAACAGGCGATGCGTGTTGCCCGGCGTCAGCGCACGCTCGGCGACGTGCCGCTCGTCCAAGGCCACATGATTCTCCTCGGGGTTGACCACGACCATCTCATCCTCTTCCACCCGACCCGAGTAGATGAGCTGTTCATTGGTCAGGTCGTACACATAGACGATCCCCGGCTCCGGCGCCCGGTATGCCAGCCGCCCGCTCCCCTCGCTGGCCAAGACCGCGGTCAGCGGGATGTCCGGGTGCCGCTCTGCCGTGCTGCACCCGGCGGCGAGCGTCAGCGACAGAACAACCGCTGCACATGCAGCAACGTTAAAGCCACGCATCTGAGACATGTCCATCTCCTTGTGCTCGGCGGCCCCCGCCCGGCCAGCCGTCGGTTGAAGCGAATCGATCGATTCTAGGCTTCGTCCGTGCGACGAGAACGCTGCGGGCTGCGCCGGGTGCCACTGGCGGCCTGCCGGCCGGGTGCCACTGGCGGCTTGCCCGCCAGTGTGCGCGCCTGGCACCCCGGCACTGGTGGACAAGCCACCAGTGGCACCCCTGCTCGGATCCGCGTTGTAGCCGGGCCCCGCCCCTCTACCCAATCCGCTCCTGCCCGTTCAACATCGGGCGCAGCGCCTCGGGGATCGTTACGCTGCCGTCCTCGTGCTGGTAGAGCTCGAGGATGGGGATGAGGATGCGCGGGCTGGCGATGACCGTGTTGTTGAGGCTGTGGCAATAGACATTGCGCCCGCTGGCCGCGTCCTTGTAGCGCAGGTTCAGCCGGCGGCACTGGTAGTCGTGCAGCTTGGACGCCGAGTGCGTCTCGCCCCATGCCCCGGCCGCCCGCCCGTCGGGTCCCGCCTCGCCGCGCGACGGCATCCACGACTCGATGTCCACCTGGTCGACCTTGGCGGCTCCCATGTCGCCCGTGCAGATCTGCAGCACGCGGTGAGGCAGCTCCAGCTTCCGCAAAAGGGCCTCCACGTACCCCACCATGCGCTGATGCCACTGCGTCGACACTTCGGCGTCGGCTTCGCAGATGACCACCTGCTCGACCTTGTCGAACTGGTGGATGCGGTAGAGCCCGGCCGTGTCGCGCCCCGCCGCGCCCGCCTCGCGGCGAAAGCATGGGCTCAGCGTCGTGTAGCGCCGGGGCAGCTCGTCCGCGGAGAGGATCTCATCCTTGTGAAAGCCCATGAGCCCGACCTCGCCCGTGCCGGTGAGGTAGAGGTCGTGCCCGCCGCCGCGCTCGCTCTCGCGGATCTCGTAGGTGTTCTCGCGCTCGCCGGGGAAGAATCCCGTGCCGTACATCATCTCGTCGCGCACGAGCACGGGCACGGAGACGGGCGTGAAGCCATGCTCGTGGATCATCGTGTCGAAGGCGAGGCGCAGCACGGCCTGGTGCAGGAGCATGCCCTCGCGGGTGAGCACGTACGAGCGTGTGCCCGCCATCTTGACGCCGCGCTCGGTGTCGAACAGGCCCAGCTTGTCGCCAAGCTGCATGTGGCTGAGCGCGTCGAAGCCCTTGCTCGCCTTGAACGGCTTGCCCGGGTCGAACCAGTCGGGCGACCAGCGGCGAAGCTCGACGTTGTCGTCCTCGCTCGCGCCGTCGGGCACATGGGCATCGGGCACCATCGGCACGCGCAGCAGCAGCTCGTCGCGGTCGCGCTGCACGCCGGCCACGCGCTCGGCAAGCGTCTGCTCCTCCTGCTTGAGCTCGCCCGGCCGCTGCTGGAGCTCGCGCATCTGCTGCTCGAGGGTGGCCTTCTCGTCGCCGGTCGCCTTCTTGAGCTGGCCCGCGAGCTGCCCGATCTGCTTGCCGATGCGGTTTTTCTCGGCGGTCACGTCCTGATGCCGCGTCATGGCGTGGCGCAGCTCGGCGTCAAGCGCCAGCAGCCGGTCGATGTCGACGTCGATGCGCTTGCCCGCCGCGGCCCGGCGGTAGCGGTCGGGGTCGGTGCGAAGATCCTTGAGATCGATCATGGCCGGCATCGTAGCAAAGCGGGACCATTCGGCCGCGCGATCGAATCCACGCATCGACGCCGTCGCGGACGGGTCCGTGAGCCGGCCCGTGGTGCGTGACGATGACCGGCGCGGCCGCACCTGCTACGCTTGGCGGTATGCCGCGACTCGGCGTCAACATTCGTGCACGGGAGGTGTATCGCTACGGCCTGTTCGCCGTGCTGCTGGCGGTGCTGCTGGTGTTCCTCATCTGGCCCATCGCCCTGACGGTGCGTGGCGGGTTCCGCACGCCCGGGGGCGAGTGGACGCTGCGCTACATCCTGCTCGTCTTCCAGGACCCGGTGCTCGTGCAGGGTCTGGGGAACAGTCTGATGATCGCCGTGCTGACGACGTTCGGCGCCCTGCTGCTGGCGATGCCGCTGGCGGTGCTTGCCGCGCGCTACGACTTTCCCGGCAAGGCGGTCGTGACCGGGCTGGTGCTCGTGCCGCTGATCCTGCCGCCGTTTGTCGGCGCGATCGGCATGCAGGCGCTGCTCGGCCGGGCCGGCGCGGTCAACGCGCTGCTGATGAACCTGGGGCTGCTGGACCCGGCCGAGCCGGGCATCGACTTCCTCGGCGGAGCGGTGGGCGGGCGGTTCTGGGGCGTTGTCGTCATGCAGGCGCTGCACCTGTACCCGATCCTCTACCTCAACGTCACGGCGGCGCTGGCCAACCTCGACCCGACGCTGGAGGAGGCGGCGCAGAACCTGGGCGCCGGCCGGGTCCGGCGCTTCCTGCGCTGCACGCTGCCGCTGACGCTGCCGGGCATCTTCGCCGGCACGACGCTGGTGTTCATCTGGGCGTTCACCGAGCTGGGCACGCCGCTGATGTTCGACTACTACACCGTCACGCCGGTGCAGATCTTCTGGGGGATCCAGGAGATCGCCGACAGCCCGCGGCCGTATGCGCTCGTCGTCGTCATGCTCACGGTCGCGACGGCCTGCTACCTCGTGGGCCGCTTCACGCTGGGCCGGCGGGCGTACGCGATGGAGTCGAAGGCGTCGATCGGTGCGACCACGCGCAGGCTCGGGGGCGTGCGAGGCGGCCTGGCGCTCGGCGCCTTTGCGCTTGTGACCGCGCTGGCGATCATCCCCCACATCGGCGTCGTGTTCAGTTCCTTCAGCGTCGAGGGCTCGTGGTACCGCTCCGTGCTGCCGCTGGAGTGGACGACGAGCCACTACAGCGAAGCGCTGCGGCACGAGATGGCCTACCAGTCGATCCGCAACAGCCTTTTCTACGCGGTGGGCGCGATGCTCGTCGCGGTGTCGCTGGGGCTGGCGATCTCGTACGTCGTCGTCCGGGCGCGGGTGCGTGGCGGATGGGTGCTCGACACGCTGGCGATGCTGCCGCTCGCCGTGCCGGGGCTGGTCATGGCGTTCGGATACGTGGCGATGACGCTGACCTGGCCGTTCGGCGAGGGGCACGTGTTCGGCTGGATGTTCAGCGTCGTCGGCGAAGCGCCCAACCCGGTGGCGCTGCTGGTGATCGCCTACGCGATCGGGCGGCTCCCCTACGTCGTGCGCGCGACCACGGCAGGGCTGCAGCAGACATCGGGCTCACTGGAGGAGGCGGCGCGGAATCTCGGCGCCGGGCCGATGTACGCCATCCGGCGCGTCGTCGTGCCGCTGATCATGGCCAACATGATCGCGGGGGGGATTCTCGTCTTCTCGTTCGCGATGCTGGCGGTCAGCGAATCGCTGGTGCTGGCGCAGACGGAGCGGTTCTACCCGATCACGATGGCAATCTGGATGTTCTTCAACCGCCTGGGTGACGGGCCGTACATCGCGTCGGCCATGGGCGTGTGGGGCATGGCGCTCCTGACGGTGACGCTGGTGGGGGCGAGCGTGCTGATGGGCAAGCGGCTGGGGGCGATTTTCCGGGTGTGACCGGGAAATTCAGAATTCAGAATTCAAAATTCAGAAACAGCATGCTGCCAGCCGGTGCGGGCAGCACCTTGCGAGGGAGGCAGACCATGGCACTGCGAAGCTTCGTGGTTACTGGGCGGTTCACCAAGTCGGGCGAGCAGGGATCTGTGACAGTCACGGCCAGATCTCGCGATGACGCGTGGAGCGACGGAGAGCGGCTGGGCCTGGAGGTCGATCAGGTGCGGGCGATGCACACGATTCACGACGTGGACGTGGACGACTACATGGGGCTGCGGATCGCCCCGACCGTCTTGCGACGGGCGCAGCGCTGATCATGGCTGCGGGAGCCCTGACGGCGCTCATGGCGGCCAGCGATGGGCAAATGGGGTGGGCCCTTTTCGGCATCGGGATGATCTGGAACGGGTTGGTTGGCTACGTCTTCGGAGGGATCGCGACGGCCGTCTTCGATATTGCCGTAAATGCCCAAAAATAATGTGGTTGTGATTCTCGAACGCTGCTTCCTGTCCGTGTTCTTCCTGGCCATCTCGTCTTGCGCGATCGCTGACACTATCTTGCCACGGTTGACCCTCGTCGACGGCTACGTTACTATCTGTTCATCCGGATTGAAGGATGAATAATCCATGCACATGCAAGACATCTTTGCCGCCCACCCCACGACGCTCTCGTTCGAGTTCTTCCCGCCCAAGACGGACAAGGGCCTGGCCGCGCTCGAGCAGACGCTCGATGAGCTGCAACCGCTCAAGCCTGCCTTCATCGACGTGACCTACGGCGCCGGCGGGGGCACGCGCGATCGCACCCTCGACCTGGTTCGGAAGCTGCACGAGACGCGCGGCCTGCCGATCATCCCGCACATGACCACCGTCTGCCACCAGGAGCACGAGGTTCGCGAGGTCATCGACCACTACCACGCCTGGCGCATCGACAACGTGCTGGCGCTGTCCGGCGACCTGCCGCGCGACAAGCCGGACTACGACCGCGGCCAGGACGCGTTCCGCTACGCCGCGCAGCTCGTGCGCTGGCTGCGCGAGTACAACGAGACGCACGAGCACCCCAACGGCCGGGGCTTCGGCATCGGCGTCGCGGGCTTTCCGGAAGGCCACCACGCCACGCAGAACCGCATGGATGAGCTGCATCATCTCAAGGACAAATGTGACGAGGGCGCCGACTGGATCTGCACGCAGTTCTGCTTCGACACGCCCGAGATCCTCGACTGGCGCGAGCGGCTGGAGGTCATCGGCTGCAAGACGCCCGTGCTCATCGGCATCATGCCGATCACGTCGTACCAGATGTACCAGAAGCTGCCGGAGTTCGGGCTGGGCGCCAAGTATCCGTCCGATCTCATGAAGCAGGTCGAGGACCACAAGGACGATGATGACGCGATCATGAAGATCGGCATCGCCTGGGCGATCGAGCAGTGTCGGGTGCTGCTGGAGCACCATGTGCGCGGGCTGCACTTCTACACGCTCAACAAACCCGAGGCAACGCTGGCGATCTACGAGGCCCTGGGCCTCAAGCAGCGCGTCATCGCCTGACCCCCCGCCACACCCCTGCCACACCCACCCCGCAGACCCGCCGCAACCCGGGGCGGCCTGTTGCGCGTCTGCTGCCAGAGCGCACGATCCATACGGTCCACCTCCCGTGTCGGGCCCGCGGGAACAATCCGCGCCGGCGGAGCAAGTTGCCGGCTCGGCAGGCCGATATTCATACCGCGAGGCCTGTGGATTGACGATCCTCCTGCCCGAGTTCGGGGGAGTGAGCCTATATGTTGCGGAGGAGAAGCCGAGACGAGTCCGCACCGCGGTTCATCGACCCGCTGCGGCTGGCGCCGGAGGCTGAGCGAAAGCTCATGGCCGACCTCTGGGACCAGGCGGGCGGCTACGAGGGCCGGGAGCGTCGGCAGGACGAGCGCCACCCGTGCGACCATCGGGTGGAACTGATCGTGCAGATGCAGCACCCGGGCGGCACGACGCCCGTGCGCTATCTCGTGCGCCCACGCGACGTCAGCACCACGGGGATCGGCTTCCTGCACGGCGGGTTTGTTTACGAGGGCACGCGCTGCCGGACGATCCTGATCATGCCCGACGGCGCCCCGCTGCTGCGCGACGGGCAGGCGGTGCGCTGCCGACACGTCCGAGGCCACGTGCACGAGGTCGGGCTGCTTTTTGACAATACGATCGACCCGGCGCCGTTCATCGGCGAAGCGCGCGGGGACGTGCAAGCCGGGGCCGAGGGGTTGAAGCCGGTGGAATCGGACAGTGAAGCGCTGCCTCAGCTCGCCGGGCATGTGCTCTACGTGGACGATTCGAAGGACAGCCGGGCGCTGCTGGAGTACGTGCTCGCCGGCAGCGGGATCTCACAGCACTTCAGCGCGGCCGGCGCCGAGGCGCTGCAGGTTGCATCGAGCGTCCGCCTCGACCTGATCCTGACCGAGGTCAACCTGCCGGACATGACCGGGCTGGAGCTGATCCAGGCGCTGCGCGGCGAGGGCTGCACCGCACCGGCCGTCGCGGTGACGGGCGACGAAGCGGGCCCGGTCGGCGACACCGACGCCGCTGGCGCGTATGCAGAGTGGATCCTCAAGCCGCTCGGTCCCGAGGCGGTGCTGCCGCTGCTCGGTCGATACCTGGCATCGACGGCAGCACCGGCGGCCGAGCCGCTGGCGCCGATGCACAGCGAGCAGTGGGAGCAGGAGCGGATGCGGCCGCTGATCCTGGACTTTTTGCGGCGGCTCGGGCCGCAGATCGTGCAGATGACGGCGGCGCTGGAGACGCCGGATGGATACAAGCAACTGCTGAGGCCCGCGCTGGACATCAAGAGTTCGGCGATGGGGTTCGGGTATCCGCGCCTGGGGGAGGTGGCGGCGCGGCTGCACCAGAGCGCGGTGGCCGGCACGCCGCCCGAGCCGTTGCGTGAACAGCTCGCGGAGCTGAGCAAGCTGCACCAGGCCGCGTGCCTGGCGGTGGAGATCAAGCCCTGAGCGGCAGGGTCGAACCCGACTGGCGGTCGTCGCGCGATTCATCGACGACTTCACCCCGCGAGGGGTGCGGCCAACTCGTACGGTAAACTGGCGCCGCGTCACCCGCGACCGCGTCGGCATGGACCTGAGCGTCCGTGACGCGATCGAGCGCGGCGTGCAGGGAGTCCGCCATGAAGCCGATCGTGTTGATTCACGGGTACAGCGCCGAGAGCGAGGAGCTGACGAAGCCGGCGATCAACGCGATCTACGGCGACCTGCCGCAGGCGCTGCGGGACAAGTACGCCGCCGACGCGGTCGTGGAGGTCGACCTGAGCCGCTACATCAGCCTCGACGACGGGCTGACGATCGACGACGTCTCGCGGGCGCTGGACCGGGCGTTGCATAGCGACCACCCCCACCTGCTGCAGGGCGGCTTTCACGCGATCGTCCACAGCACCGGCGCGCTGGTGCTCCGCAACTGGCTGCGACGGTTCAGCCCGCGGCCGTCGCCGCTGTGCAATCTCGTCTACCTGGCGGGCGCGAACTTCGGCAGCGGGTGGGCGCACATCGGCAAGGGGCAGTTCGCCAAGTGGGGCAGCATGATCTTCCGGCGCGGGGACCGTGGCGTGCGGATCCTGCACGCGCTGGAGCTTGGCTCGGACTGGACCATCGACCTGCACCGCCACTTCCTTGACCCGGCCAACAGCCTGCCGGACAAGTTCGAGGTGCTCGAGCACGTGGTGATCGGCTCGCAGGCCGACGCCGCCTGGTTCGCCGCGCCGATTCGCTACGCCAAGGAAGACGGGGCGGACGGCGTGGTGCGCGTCGCGGCGAGCAACCTGAACTTCAACTACATCCGCTTCGAGCCGACCGAAGCCGCGATGAACGTCGCGTGGCAGGCGGCGCTCGACGAGCGGACGCGCGACCTCGCCCGCGAGCACACCCGCGAGCAGTGGTACCGGTTCGGCGAGGTGCACGAGCCCGGCGGCGGCGACGCGCCGACGATCCCGTTCGCGATCCCGTTCAAGTGCGCCCACTCCGGCGACAAGGTGGGGATCGTCACCGGCAGCAACTGCCGTAAGGACGTGCTGGACCTGATCGACCTGGCGCTGGGCAGCACGGCGGACAACTGGACGACGCGCGTGGCGCTCTTCGACAGGCACACGGTGCGGACGTATGACCGCGCCCACACGCAGAAGGCGCCCAAGTGGTGGAGCAAGTGGCTGACCGAGCCGCGGGCGCAGTACGACAAGCACGCGCAGGTGATCGTCCGCGTGCGCGACCAGGACGGGCGGCCGGTGCCGAACTACGACATCTTCTTCGACGCCGCGAGCGGCACCCGGAGCGACGCGCTGCCGATCCGCGAGCTGATGGAGACGAAGCACGTCAACGGCCTCACGCCGAACATCATCACGTTCTACCTGCGGACGGACGCGTTCGACGGGAAGGCCCGCGGTCCGGGCGGGCGTCGCGGCGACTGGATCCCCCGCGTGCCGGCGGTCCGCGGCTGCCACTTCGAAGTCTCGGCGACGGAGCCGGAGACCGGGGAGATCCTCTACCTGCCGCTGCGCTACAAGTTCACCGCCAAGCAGTTGACGCAGTTCATTCAGCCGCACCGCACGACGATCCTCGACGTGGTGCTGGTGCGTCTGCCTTCGCCGCGGGTCTACCGGATGGTGAAGCTGTAGCGCGTTTCAGCCGCGCGTGTCGCCGTCGACCGCGGCGACGTCGGACGGCGCGCTGTCGCCGGATGCTGCCGCGCCCGGCGAAGCGGACGAACGCGCCATCGGCGCGTGGCGCGCCGGCGCGGTCTGCGTGGCGGCCGGGCCTCGCAACCGGGTGCGCAGGCGCGGCCAGAGCAGCGCGTCGAGCGAGAGCCGGCCGGGGCCGGTGAAGACCAACGCCAGGAAGCCGACGAGGAACATCATCGCCGGCTGCTTGCTCAGCGGCATTTCGGCCTCACCGGCGAAGAAGAGGGCGTAGCCCTGACCCATCGTCCACGGGTCCGCCGCGTGCGCCACGAACGCCGCCACCGCCATGCCGATGGCCGGCGGCACCGCCGCGAGGCGCGTCGCCAGCCCCATCATCACGAACAGCGAGCAGACGAGTTCCGCGAAGGTAATCAGCAGGAGCGATGGCACGGCGCCGATGCCGATCGGGTCGCCCATCATTTCAAAATCGCCGGCCCGCAGCATCGCGAGCTTCTCCAGGCCATGCGTGAGCATGTACCCGCCGATGCCGAGGCGAAGGATGAGCAGCCCGATGGAGGTGAGTATCGCTTGCATAGGTCGTTGGTCCTCATGAAGCGCCGTTGGCGCCTGCCTAGGATGCGCGGGAAGCCCGCGGACTGCAATCCACGGGCTTCCCTCCCCCCACCGAGCGTCGGGCCGCTGGCTCAGCCCTGGGTCGCGGCCTGCTGCGCGAACTGCCGCGCCCGCCGGTCGATTTCTTCGGGCGAGACGTCCTCGACGTGCGTGGCGATGATCCAACTGTTGCCGGACGCGTCCTTGACGCTCGCCATCCGGTCGCCCCAGAACATGTCGGCCGGCTCCATGGCCGACGTGCCGCCGGCCTCGAGGGCCCGCTGGTAGGTCGCGTCGGCGTCGTCCACGTAGACATACAGCGACGCGGCGCTCGGCCCCATGCCTTCGCACGCGTCGCCGAGCATGATCGTCGAGTCGCCGATGCGAACCTCCGCGTGCATCACCTTGCCGTCGTCCGACTTCAGGCGATGCCGTTCGGTGGCGCCGAACACGTCCTTGAGGAATTGGATGATGGCCGGCGCGTCGTTGACGCTCAGCGACGGCGTCACGGTGTGATAGCCTTCCGGTGCTGGCATGGCAGTTGCTCCTGTCTGTGAGTTCAATTACGGGTGAGGACCCGACTGGCGTATTGGCGTATGTAGCCAGGCGCGTCAAGTCTTGCGGTAATAGTGCGCTTCCATGAGCTGCGACCATTGGCCGTCCTCGCCGAGCATGTGGCCGGTGAGGGTGCGGTGGTCGTCGCTCTTGAACGTGATGACGTCGCGGTAGCTCGCGGTGCCTTCGCCGGTCATGCTCGGACCCTCGGCACTGAGCGTCAGCACGTTGCCGGCGGCGTCGAGTTCGGCGTCGTGGTAGACCCAGAGGTGGGTCATCGGCGAGCAGACCCACGTGCCGACGTAGCGCTTCTTGTCGGGGTCATAGCCGAGCGTGAGGAGGTTTTCGGCCGTGCCGCCGCCGGGCATCTGCCACTCGCTCTCGCCGACGATCCAGATCTCGCCGAGCCAGCGCACGCGCTCGGAGCCGCGGAACGGCTCCTCCGGCTGGCCGGGCTCGGGGGCCCAGGTCTCCTCGACGTCCCACTCGCCGACCAGCCGCTCAAGCCAGCGATGCTCCGGCACGGGCGTGGCGGGCATCATCTGATTCATCGATTCCTCAGTGCTCATCGCCGTTCCCTTTCGCGAATGAAACTCTCGGCAGCGCGCATCACCCGTACGTCGGCCGCTGCGGCCAGCCCTCGGGTGAATCCTCGAAATCCTCCTGCCGGCCGTACGGCGTCAGGTCCAGCAGGCTGTAGGAATCCGTGACGTTCTCGCACCCACGCGCGAAGGTCGAGTAGGTGTGGTACACGTCGTTGTCGATGCGGAAGAACACGCTCAGGCCGTGACCCTCTTGGCTCTTGCCGTGGCCGGCCTTGGACTTGTAGTTGTAGACGACCGGCGTCACGCGCTCGTCGAGCGTCGCGTGGAAGTCGTAGTTGAAGTCGCTGCCGAACGACGAGTACCACGGCCGCGTCCAGCCCCGGCGCTGGCGATAGTCTTCGAGCTTCGCCAGCGGCGCCCGGGAAATCAGCACGAAGTTGGTGTCGCGGTCGCGCAGCATGGACAGGTCGCCCAGCGCGTCGACGTACCCGGTGCAGCCGTCGCACCCGTCGTTCCAGGCGGGGTCGAACATGAAGTGGTAGACGATGAGCTGCCGCCGGCCGTCGAAGAGATCGAGCAGCGTCGGCGCCGCCCCACCCGCCCCGCCCCCGCCGCCCGCGGGCCCCTCGAACGTGTAGGCCTTCTCGATCCGCACCATGGGCAGGCGCCTGCGCTGGGCGTTGACGGCGTCGCGGGCACGGGTGAGCTCCTTCTCACGTTCCAGCAGCGGCAGACGCTCGGCGAGCCACTGCTCGCGCGAGACGATCGGCGGATGGGCAAGGGTGTCGGTTGGCATGGCGGCTCCCGCGGGGTGTGTCAAAAGAGGTGAAGCTCCCGGATATATGTAACGCTTAATAAAAATATCAAACCGCGAGACCGGGATCAAGACCCCCACCCCCACGGGCGGCAAAATTCCTCGCAATCGGTGAATCCCCCACCCCGCCCCACCTCAACCCCACTCCCCGGGTCCTACACCCGATCCCGCGCCGTGATCGGCCGCGCCACCTTGAATGCCCGGTTGCCCTTGAACTGCCCGAGGTGCCCGATGAACTTCCGCCGGTTGCCCACCGTCAGCGTCAGCGGCGCCGACGCCGGCTTATCGGTCAGGATCAGGTCGCCCGTCTGCAGGTTCACGAGGTCGGTCAGCTTGATCGTCGTGTTCGCCAGCACGGCGTTGACATCGACGCGCGCCGCCTCCAGATGCTGCGCCACCCGGTCGCGAAGCTGCTCATCGCCCCGGTTGCGCTTGTACGCCACCCAGCTCTGGCTCGACAGCTTGTCCATCACCGGCTCGATGACGTTGTACGGGATGCACAGGCTCATCGTCCCCGCACGCCCGCTCATTTTCAGCTCGAACTGCACGAGCACGACCACCTCGTTGGGCGGGACGATCTGCACCAGCACCGGGTTCGACTCATGCTCGGCCCAGTCGAAATGCAGCGGCAGCACGTGCTCCCACGCCTCCTCCAGCGTGCGCATCGCCCGCTCCAGGATCTTGCCTACCAGCCGCAGCTCGATCGCGGTCAGCGGCCGCTGCGGGATGAACAGGTCCGCGCTCGAGCCGCCGAGCAGCCGGTCGATCACCGGGTAGACGATCAGCGGGCTGACCTCCAGACAGATGTTGCCCTCGAGCGGCTCGCATGAAAGCAGGTTGAAGCAGGTCGGGTTCGGCAGCGAGTAGGTGAACTCGCCGAACGTCATCTGCTCGATGCTCGCGACCTTCACCTCCATGATGGTGCGTAGAAACGTGCTCAGCGACGCGCCGAAGTTGCGGCTGAAGCCCTCGTGCAGGTGCTGCAGCGCCCGCATCTGGTCCTTGCTGACGCGTTCGGGGCGCTTGAAGTCGTAGGGCTGGACCTGGAGCTGCTCGGCCATGCGGGGCGGGCGATGCGAAAAGATCCGGGCTGGGGGCCCCTCGCTGGCCTCGACGGCGACATCGCCGCTGTCCACCGCGGCGAGCAGGGCGTCGACCTCGTTCTGATCCAGTGTTTCAGCCATGCTCTTGATCCACGGGCGCACCACAACCCCATCCTGTTATCGGCCGCCCCGGTCGCCGGGCTCCACCCGCGCCGCCGCCCACCGCGAGCGACGCTCTCAATACACGTTTCGCTTCCGCACCGGCACCGCCGCGAGGTCGATTTCGGCGAGGCGGTGGGCGATCCGCTCGGCCGCGCCACCGCTGCCGTAGGGATGCCGCACGCGCGTCAGATCCAGACGCAGCGCCTGCTGCAGCGCGGCGCGGGCCGCGGCCTCGCCGTAGTCGCAATCGACGACGTTGCCCGGCTTCTCGCGCCCGGCCTGCCGGGGTCCGACGTTGACGCAGGGTACGCGGAGGGCGGGGGCGTCGATGAGCCCCGCCGACGAATTGCCGATGATCGCCGCCGCATCGTTGAGCAGGGCGAGAAACGCCGGCCGCGCGAGATGCCCGGGCCGCTGGGCGCCGCCGTCGGCCGCGTCCTGTTCGATCGCCCGGCGGATGCCGTCACTGCCGGGGTCGCTGTTGGGCTCGAGCACGACGAGCCCGTCCGCCGGCGCGTGAGCGCGCGCGGCGGCGAGCGTGGCCGTCATCCAGCGCTGTTCCTGGTCATCGTCGGCACCGATGCCATGCTGCAGGACGACGAGGTGGCGTGACTCGCCGCGTCGACGCCGGCGGCGCAGCGCCAGCAGCGCCTGATCGATCGCCGGCGAGCCGACGTTCAGCACGTCCTCGGCCCGCTCGCCCATGCGGATGATCCGCCGGCGGCTCGCGGCGGTCGCGGCGAGGTGGATGTGGGCGAGCTTGGTGATCGCATGGCGCATCGCCTCGTCGGCGACGCCCTCGGCGCGGTCGCCGCCGTGCACGTGGGCGACGTGGAGCCCGCCAACGCTGCCCGCCGCGGCGGCGGCGAACGCCTCGATCCGGTCGCCCAGCAGGAGCACGACATCGGCCGCCATCTCGCGCAGCGCTTCGCCGATGCCCGCCACCCCGCGTCCCAGGGCCGCGACGTCGTGCCAGCGGCTGACCTCGCCGTCGCGCTGCATCACCACGCGGGCGTCGACGGCCAGGCCGTACGTCGCCTCGAGCTCGCGCCACGTGCCGGTGGTCAGGTGCGTGCCGGTCACGATCGTGCGCAGCCGCAGGTCGTCGTGCGCGTCGATCGCGCGCATCACGGGCGCGAGCAGGCCCAGTTCGGCCCGCGTGCCCGTCACCACGGCGATCGTGCGCTCATTGCCCCTCGACATCATAAATCACCACGCGGTCCCAGTACCGCTCGCACTGCTCGCGGAAGCGATCGTGCAGCGGGTGGACCTGGTACGCATCATGCGCCGCCGCGTCATCGAAGATCGTGATGAGGGCGTACGAGTAGCTCGTATCGACCACGGGCCGATCGCTGGCCGCCGAGGTGCCCACGTGCATCGTGCGCAGCGACTCGATCCCGCGCAGGCCGTCGAGCTCGCGTCGGAAAGTCGCCTCGTCCTCGTCGGTGATGCCCGGCTTCAACCAGAAGTAAACACTATGAATAAACATGACCTGTTCCTGTGCAAATCACGCCGTCTCGAATCTTCACGACCCGCTCGCCCCCGCCGTCAGCACCGCCTCCGCCACGCGGCGATCGTGCTCGCTGTCGACGTCCACGACCTCGCCCGGGCCCGTGACGACCGCCCGCCGATCGCGGCCCAGGAAGGCGTGCGGCTGCCCCTGCACCACCGTCAGCAGGCTCTCGCGCCGCACCGCGATGATCCCCCCATCCAGCACGTACACCGGCGGCAGGTCCTGCCGACGATACACCGAATTCGCCTCATACGCCTCAATCACATCCCCCGCCACGCGCCCCGCCACATCCTCTTCCGCCCCCGTCAACCGCTTCATCCAATAGGGGTGCATCTTCCCGACGCTCGTGACGCTCTGCACGCTGTCGCACCCGGTATCGCGCAGCTTCGCCACGGCCCGGTCCGCCAGGTCCGCCGGCCGCACCGGCACGTTTGCGTAGAGGATCACGACGGCGTCGAACCGCCCGCCGCGCTCCGCCTCGACCTGCTCGAGCGCGTGGCGCGCCGCGGCGTCGACCGTCGCGGTGTCGCTGGCGAGCACGGCCGGGCGATCGACGACCCGCAGCGCATGCTCGCGCCCGATCGCCGCCAACTCGCCGCTGTCGGTGGAGACGACAACCTGGCTGAGCGAGCGAGCCCGCAGGGCGAACTCGATCGTCCACAGCGCCATCGGTCGACCCGCGACAGGCAGCACGTTCTTGCCCGGCAACCCCTTGCTGCCCGCCCGACCGAGGATGATGCACAGCGTCGTCATGCCCCTCAGGTTACCGCCCGCCGGGGACACGCGCCGCGGTGCTCCACGATTGACAGGGATCTCAGATAGGCTCCGTCCGAAAACGTCGTACGGCGGGTGCCACTGGCGGCTTGTCCGCCAGTGTGCGCGATGGAGTCCGGGCACTGGTGGGCAAGCCGCCAGTGGCATCCCTTTTCGGACACAGCCTAGTACTACAGTCGCGCTTCATGGCGCCCGCGCCTGATGGTGGCACCGGC
>JBBDRN010000004.1:0-12965 GCA_040905445.1 Phycisphaeraceae bacterium
CTCGCCTGCCCCAGCCTCACACCGGTGGATTTACAGAGAACATGTTGCACTAACGCCTCTGAGAGCTCAAAACGTTTCTCGTAATGCTGGAGAACCTGATTAATCCGCTCCCGGTACTCACGACGACCGGCTGCTTGATTGAAGGTTTCCCAGTGCATCCCGCAGTCGTTCCACGAATGCATGGTGCCTTCAACCGGCTTCGATACGTGCTGATATAGGAATTCGACAACGTCAAAGAGATCGTCCTCCGAGTAGCCGTCCGCACGGCTCTCGATCGGCCAAAGTTCCTTTTTCCGAATGCTCAACAACATTTCTAACTCTACGTCTTTTAGCTTCCCCTGAATCTCACCGGCGTCGACGCAGCAAAACCCAAACCCCTCGTCGAAATAACCATCCTGGCGGAGTTGGTTATAGGATTTGATGAACAAGCCGAGCATATCAGCAAGTGGAAGTCCCGCGAGGTGTGGATTTGAACCCGTGCGCTGCGAGTAGTACTTGTGCGTCATATTCCCTCCGCGGAAGCCGGCGATCTGCATCAGCGAACGACGAGGACAGACTCAGGACAACGCCATTGTCCGCCGCAAGATCGTGGATAGCAAGCGTGTGCTGATGTGCCTATCATCGTAGCAAATGCCGTCGTATCCTCTCACTGCGCCTGGGGCCGCGCAAGCATCCGCAGTAGCGCCCGCCGCTCATCGGCGGATAGGAGGGCCACCACCGCCTGGATGTCCTGCGCCGCGGCGGGCCCGGGGCCGGCCGCCGCGTCGCCCCCCCCAATCGCCGGCACGCCCTGCAACTCCGCGGCCAGCGGCAGGAGCTTCTCGTCGGTGTACGTGTTGGCGGTCAGCCGCGGGTCGGAGTGGCGCATCAGGGCCTGGGCGACGCGGGGGCTGACCTTGTGCGTGGCGAGCATCGTGCTCAGGGACACCCGAAGACACTCACGCCGTGTTCGTCGCCGGCGGCGACATCAGCAGCCACCGCCACTACGACCAGGGCCACTTCACCACTTACCACCGCGGGTTCGCCGTGCACGCGCGCAGACAACGCCCGGCTGACTTCCGCTTGTGCCGCGCGCCAGGCGGGGGGCGATCGGAGTTGAGGGTGACATCCTGTTGCATGCCCATCGGCGTGTTCCATGGTGGCGCAGGGTCCGCTGTGCGGACCTTTTTTGGGGGCGGCGAGCGGGGAATGTCTGCACAGCGGACCCTACAGCGTCGTCATCGCTTCGTAGGCGCGCCGGGCGGCGTCGGGGGCGGGCAGGGCCCAGAGATCCTTGTCGAACATCTCGATGGAGTAGTCTCCGGTGTAGCCCGCGGCTTCGATGCGGGCGATGAGATCGTCGAGGTCGAGGATGCCGCGCGGGTCGCCGGGCAGGACGCGGTCGCCGTTGCAGTTGCTGTGCTCTCCGGGGCGGTCGCGCATGTTGTCGACGTGGACGTGAAAGAGCGTGGCCACCGCCTCGGGCGTGATGTCGTCGGGCTTGGTCGACGTGCAGTGGTAGTGGGCCGGGTCGAACAGCCACCCGACGCGGGGGTGGTCCGCGGCGCGCACGACCACGAGCGCGCTGCGCAGCGAACGGGCGAGCGGGGACCAGTTGAACTCGAGCGCGAGACGCACGGTGGGAGCGAGCGTGTCGGCGAGGTGGGCGAGTTGTTCACCGAGGTGGTGGAGCGCGTCTTCGGCGCGGAGGTCGCTGTCCTTGGCGGGGCCGTCGGCGCCGATGACGAGGGCTGTGTCGCCGCCAAGGGTGGCGAGGAGGTCGGCGTTCTGGCGGTGGAGTGTGTGATTCCTGGCGCGCGCGTCGTCGTCGCCGAACGCGTTGACGGGCGCTTCGAAGCCGCCGATGCACGTGAGGTGGTGGTGGTCGAGCAGGGCGCGGGCGTCGGCGGGGGTGCGGTGGTGGTCGGTGAGCCAGGTCTTGACCGCGGGCAGGTAGAGCTCGATGTTCGCAAAGCCTGCGGCTGCGACCGCGGCGACCTGCTCATCGAAGGGAGCCTGGTTGAGCGTGATCGTGTTGATGGCGAGGCGGGTGGAGTTCATGGCGGCAGTTCCGGCACGGGTGGGCAAGCCGCCCGTGGCACGCGGGGGAGAGCTCGGCAGCCGCGGACCCTACGAGGTCACCGGTTGCTGCTGGAGCATGGCGATGATCTGCTCCGAGAGGTCCACTTCCTTGATGGCGTCGTGGGCGGGCGAGAGTGGCGGCTCGTCGCCGCGCACGGACGCGACGAATTGCCGCGCCTGCATCGCGAAGCCGTCACGCTGCTCGACGCGCGGACGCAGCTCCGTCGGCTCGCCCTTGCTCGGCACGGACACGACGCGGACGCGGGCGGCCTGGTTGATCGCCAGCGGCGCGGCGAGGTCAACCCGCAGCGTCGCGCGGGCGAAGCGCACCTCCACGCCCTCGTCCCAGTCCGGGCTCGTGTGCCCGGTGAAGTCGAAGTAGAGATGGGCGGCCGAGTCGCTGAACGTGCCCTGGATGTACGTGCTGACGACGTCGTCGTGCTCGCGGCGGCGGACGGAGTCGAGCGTGTAATCCTCGCCGGCCAGATAGCGAGCGAGGTTGGTCTGGTGGCTGTAGTAGTTGATCCAGGCGACGTGGCCGCGCCACTGGTCGGTGGTCATCCAGTCGTGGCGCGGCTCGCGCTCGAGCGTCGACTCGGGCACCTTCTCGTCCGTGCGGATGGGCGGGTCGCGGAACCATTGCCACTGGCCGTGGGCGCACCAGGCGCGGAGCGAGAGCATCGGGCCGACGTCGCCGGTGTCGCGCCACCGGGCGATCTGCGCCTTCGCCCAGCGGACGCCGGGGTCGAAGCGCTTCATGTAGCCGACCTGGTAGACGAGGTTTTTCTGGCGGGCGAGGTCGATGAGCTCGCGGCCGCGCTGGCTCGTGGTCGTCTGCGGCTTTTCGGTGATGACGGGCAACCCGGCCTCGAGGACGTCGGCGACGAGCGGGGCGTTGAGCTGGAACGGCGCGATCGCGACGACAGCGTCGAGCTTGCCGGCGTCGAGCATCGCGCGGTGGTCCGGGTAGGTCCGCTCGAAGCCGTACGCCTGCCCCACGCGGGCGGCGAGCTGCGGGCGCTGCTCCGCCAGCGCGGCGAGGGTGACGTCGGGGAGCTTGCAGTACTTGTCGATGTGGGCGAGCTGGCCCATGTAGCCGGCGCCGACGAATCCGAGACGGGTGGGCATGGCGAGGCTCCGGGGAGGGGGGCGGGGGTGGTGGGGTAGTGATGATGATGCGGGACACCGGCCGGCGCGTCAATTCATGCAGCGGTCTTGCCGAGGTCGCGGCGAGCGCGGCGAACGCAGCGGGAGGCTTTCCTCTGCGGCCCCTGCGCTCTCCGCGGCCTCCGCGAGAACCTGGATCCAGTATGCTGGGCGCCGGAAATTCACGGCATGGCCATAAGGATGTGACGATGGACCAGGTGCTTCCCGTTGACCTTCACAATGAGATCGTCCAGGCGGCCTACCGCAAGCGCGGCTACACGGCCGAGGAAGCCTCGCAGGCGGCCCGGTTCTGCGAGCTGGCAGCCTGGCACGGAATCAAGACGCACAACGCGCTCAAGGCCCTGCACCTGGACGACCACTTCGGCTCGGGCAACAAACACCTCCAGGGCTGCGTGCCGGGGGCGCGCATCGAGCAGCTTGAGACACGCTTCAAAGCCGCGGCCAAATGGAACGCCAACCGCAAGCTCGGCCAGGCCGTCGCCTTCGAGGCGATCGACGCCGCCATGCGCCTCGCGGACGAGCATGGCGTCGGCATCGTCAGCGTCGACAACGCCTTTCACTACCTCTGGGGTGGCGGGTATGTCATGGAGGCGGCCAAGAAAGGCTACATCGCCTACACCAACTGCACCGCCGCGCTCGCGGAGGTCGTGCCGTTCGGCGGCAAGTTCCCGACGCTCGGCACCAACCCCCACTCCTGGGGCCTGCCGACGACCGAGGCGGTCGGCTTCCCGATCGTCGTCGACTGGGCGACCAGCACCGTCGCGATGGGCCGCGTCCAGCAGTTCGCCCGCGAAGGCAAGCAGCTCCCGCCCCAGGCCGCGGTGGACAAAGACGGGCAGCCCACCACCGACCCGGCCCGGGTCAAGGCGCTGCTGCCGTTCGGTGCGCACAAGGGCTACGGCCTGTCGCTCATCAACGAGCTGTTCGCCGCGTTCATCGGCGGATCGCTGCCGACATTGCGGTCAAGGCCGGAGGATGTCGCGGGTGTGGCGGGTGTGGCGGGTGTGGCGAAGGACGAGAAGACCTCGCCCAACTTCTTCTTTCAGGTGATTCACCCGGAGGCGCTGGACTGCGGCGGCTTCGCACGCCGACGCAACCAGATGGAAAACGTCAAGGCGGTGGTGGAGGACATCCTCGGCCACGGCAACGAAGGCGCGATCCTGCCGGGGCAGATCGAGCATGAGGCCGCGATGGCGAGCGAGCAGGCCGGCGGGCTGCTCTTCAGCGAGGCGGAGATCGCGGAGTTCAAGCGAATCGCCGACGAGGTGGGCGTGGTGTTCGAAGGGGCGCTGCCGCGGGGATAACGGAAAGGCCCGCGGAGCGGACCCTACGGAATCGCGAAACGAACAGCGGCGGGGGGGCAAGGCGGGGGCGGGGGTCAGGCAGGTTCGCAGAGGGGCGTTGCGTTGCCCGTGTCGTCCAGCAGGTCGGCGAGGCTGGTGGTGCTGAAGGCGTTCTCGATGTGGGCGACGGCGTCATCAAGGCTGCGGTGCAGTGGGCAGAGCGAGGTGTGGGTGGCGAGGCCGAGGGGACAGTGGGTGACGCGGCGGATCGGGTCGACGGCGGCGACGACCTGGAGGATGGAGATCTCGGCCGGGGGCCGGGTGAGGCTGAACCCGCCGTTGGGTCCGCGCTGGCCGACGACGAGATCGGCGCGGCCGAGTTGCTGCATGATCTTGGCGAGGTAGCCCAGCGGAACGCGCGTGCGGTCCGCGAGCTGCTGACTGGTGAGCGGCGCGTGGACGTGGTCGGCGAGGCAAACCATGGCGCGGAGGGCGTATTCGGCGGTGTGGGAGATCATGTCGTGTCGGGTAATGCGATATTTACCTCCATTATAACGATTAGATCACGCTGCGTCAAGATTTTCGGGGTTGTTTATCTTTATTGTGGCCGGGGAGGGAGCCGCGCAGGATTGCCGTAAGGCCCGGGATCAGGAACCTGGATTAGGATCAGGAGCGCGGAGGGGAGGCGGGCGTGGCGGGGGGGTCGATGTCGTTGTCCTGCTGGCCCG
The DNA here is from genome assembly GCA_040905445.1 of Phycisphaeraceae bacterium. Taxonomy (GTDB): domain Bacteria; phylum Planctomycetota; class Phycisphaerae; order Phycisphaerales; family Phycisphaeraceae; genus SKPT01. Next base: position 5,240 of record JBBDRN010000004.1, read on the forward strand.
TCATGAACATCACCATGAGAACCCAGAGACAGAGGACGACGTTCTGCATGGGCAACTGGAGGACGGTCGGCAGCATGTAGATGAGCATCACGGCCGGGATCCAGACCAGCCAGTTCGGGATGACGACGGGCAGGACGAGGCGGAGGTACCAGCCGCGGCGAAGGTGCTGCCGCATGCGCGAAATGGAGAAGCCCGTCTGGGCGACGAGCAGGCCGAGCACGAGCGTCGGGCCGCCCCAGAGGGCGACGTAGATGAACTGGTCGAAGGCGGTCTTGCTCGTGAGCGTGGCGAGGTCGCGTCCGCTGCCGAACAGCCAGGCCTGGAAGCCATAGAGCAGGTCGATCTCGACGCCCTTGATGGCCCAGAAGGCGAGCAGGTAGCCGAGGTAGACGGGCGACCAGCGCTTCGGCGCGTCGCCACGCTGCAAGGCCTGCATGAGGTAGGGAATCAGGCCGGCGAAGACGGCGGTGGAGATCATCGGGTAGATGAAGCCCAACGCGTTGCGCCAGGCAGTGATGCGCTCGAAGTAGGGCAAGGCCGCGGGCCAGAGGTAGTAGCTGGCGACGATCGCCGACCCGATGAGCCAGAGGAGGATGGCCGGCAGGGCGTTGGCGCGCGCCGCGGCCAGCCCCAGCGCGAGCACGTGCCGCGTCGGCGCCGCGGTCATCGGAACCGGCGCGGTTGCGGGCGCGGTGGCGGGGTGGGCGGGGTTGGTGGCGGGGGAGTCGTTCATGCGCGGGGGGAGCGGCATTGTAGCGGCTGCGGGCGATGAAGCCCACGGTCGCGAAACGCCGCGCCCGCCGCTGCCGCGACGTTTGGGGGAATCACCGTTTGGCCCGTGCTGCCGACCGCGTCTAGTGTCACTTCGGGTCCGTAATTTCCCGACGTTCCGGAGCACAGGAGCACCGACATGACGCGCAAGGACATGCTGATCAGTTGGCTGAACGACGCCTATGCGACCGAGCAGAGCCTCATCAACGTGCTGGAGAAGCACGCCGAGCACGCCAAGGGTCACACCGAGATCAAGAAGCGCTACGACGCGCACCTCGCCCAGACGCGCAAGCACGCGGAGATGGTCGAGCAGTGCCTGCAGAACCTGGGCAGCGACGCGTCATCCGGCAAGAAGGTGCTGGGCAAGATGACCGGCTGGATGCAGGGGCTCAGCTCCGCACCGGCGGGCGACACGCTGGTCAAGGACGCCTTGGCGGACTACTCGATGGAGCACTTCGAGATCGCCTCCTACCGCGGGCTGATCGTCGGCGCCGAGGAGGCGGGCGAGTCGGAGGTGGCCGAAACCTGTCGCCAGATCCTCGCCGAGGAGGAGGAGATGGCCGCGTTCCTGGAACAGCAGATCCCGCGGATCACGCAGTCGGAGCTGTCGCGGCAGACCGAGAGCTGACCGGGGCGCCCGCAGGGCGAATTCAGTGGATGACGCGTGTGCGCCGGGGCCGGTCCTGGCTGGCCCCGGCTTCTTTTCGCGCCCGAAGGCGCCTTGGCCCGGCCGGTGCGGGTTGTAGCGCCGGTGTCCGCAACGTGGGCAAGCGAAGCCTCAGCCCCGCAGGGGCTGTGGGTTGTAGCCACGGGTGGAGCGCAGCGGAACCCGTGGAAAATGGTGCCAACCATCCCGCCCCGGAGGGGCGGAGGGAGCCGCCTCTGCCCCTGCCGGGGCAGCAATCATCCGGAGACCTTCACACCACGGGTTCCGCTGCGCTCCACCCGTGGCTACAGGCCGATGGCCCCCTTCGGGGCTGCAATGAAGGACCGACAGGACGGGGGCGTTCTCCGCGATTCCGGGTGCGTCTACTTGCGTTGGGACGGGGGGTTGCGCTACACCTCACTCTGCGTGGCGCGCAAAAACGCCCCTGCCTCCGAGGAGGCAGGGGCGGGCGGTGGGTCGTCGTTTGGGGTGATCCGGTCAGGCGCGCAGGTGGGTGCGTGGCGCGTCCTGCGGGGCGCCGACGAGTCCGCCCACCGCCGCGGCGAGACCGCCGAGCAGCATGGCGACGAAGGACCAGATGCCGGCGTGGGCGACGGCTTCCTGGGCTTCCTCGGCGGTAGGGGCCTGGGCCTGGAACTGCTGGGCGGCCTGCTCAAGCTCCTGCTGGACCTCCTGGCCGTCCGCCTCCTGCATGAGCTGGTCCATCTGCTGCTGCGAGGGGTCGGGCGCGGCCTGTGCGGCGGAGGCGCCGACGTCCATGATCTGCAGCGCCCCGCCGGCGACGTTCCCCGCCGCCGTGGCGAGGAGGAACGCGCCGAGGACGCTGGCCAGACCCCAGGTCACGAGGCCGTGGAGCACGCCATCGAGGCGTTCGCGGGCGCCGGCGAGATACCCGGCGACCCATCCGCCGACGAAGAGGGCGACCAGGCCGGCGACGATCCACCAGACGACGGCGCCGATCGCCAGGCCGGCGCCGGGGTCGGTCCCGGCGGCGAGCGCGCCGGCGCCGATGCCGATCCCGCCGAGGATCATTTGCACGACGAGGACGATGACGGTGCCGGCGAGGATCGCGCCCCAGGAGACGCGTCGCATGAAGCCGGGCGCGGCGACGTCGTGACGGTCCGGGCGTTCGGGCGGCGCGGTCGCGGCGACCTCGGCGTGGCCCGGGCGTGCGCCGGGGTGGTGCTCGCCGGCATAGGGGGCGGGCTGTCCGGGGTTGGGTTGATCCCGCCGGGGCTGGTCCGGCGACGGGCGATGCGGTTGCTCGGTCATGGCGTAAGCCTCCTCTTGAGCTGGGGTGCCGCCAGCCCCGGCCGTTGCGTGGCCGCTCCGGGCTTGGACTGCTGGGACCGTAGGTCGCCGCCGCGACGTCAAGCCAATGGGGAAATTTCTGCAAATCGCCTCAGCCGGCGACCGCCCAGGCGACGGTGTCGCCCCGATCCGCGCGTCGCCTGGAGCACCTGGATACAGTAACGCCCGTGATCCCGCTGATGCTGGCAACACGATCGACGATCGAGCAGTTCGCCGACTACCTGCGCATCGACCGCGCGACGATGGGTCAGATGGTCGTGTCGGTGGCGATCGTCGTGGTCCTGCTGCTGGTGCGCGCGATCCTCGTGCACGTGATCGGGCGGCGCATCGGCGACGTCATGCGCCACTACCACTGGCGCCGCGGCGTCAACTACAGCACCGGGCTCCTGGCTGTGCTGCTCGTCGGCGCCGTCTGGGTCGAGGCGCTGGTGCAACTCACCGTCGTGCTGGGCGTGGCGGCGGCGGGCCTGACCATCGCCATGAAGGAGCCGCTGCTCAACCTCGCCGGCTGGATCCACATCCTCATCTATCGCCCGTTCGACGTGGGTGACCGCATCGAGGTCAACGGCGTGACCGGCGATGTGATCGACATTCGCCCGTTCCAGACCTACCTGCTCGAGTGTGGCCGATGGGTCGAGGTAGACCAGTCCACCGGGCGGCGAATGCTCATCCCCAACATGCTCGTGTTCACCCACCCGCTGGCGAACTACACGCGCGGCTTCGAATTCATCTGGGACGAGGTCAACGTGCGCGTCACCTTCGAAAGCGATTGGCGGCTGGCCAAGCGACTGCTCCAGGACGTCGGCCAGTCACACGCGCGCGCGTTCTGCGAGGGCGCGCAGCACCAGCTCCGCCGCGCGGCGCGCGAGCACATGATCTTCTTTCAGAAGCTGACGCCGGTCGTGCACGTGAAGGTGGTCGAGTCGGGCGTGCAACTGACGCTGCGGTATCTCGCGCCGGTGCGTCGCCGCCGGCTGTGCATGCAGGAGGTCTGGGAGGCGATCCTGGACGCGTTCGCCGGGCAGGCGGACATCGCGTTCGCCTACTCGACGAGTCGGCTCTACGAGGGACCCGTCGGGGCGCCGGGCGAGCAGGGCCCGGCACCGATCCCCGCGCGCGACGCCGCTGGCGCCGACGCCGACGCCGGCCGGTGGTAGCACCGCAAATCAAAGGTTCATCCGCGATTTCCGGGGACGATCAACACGGGGACGTCGGCACTCGTCCCGCCCCGGCCGGGGCGGAGGCAACTCCCGCTGCCCCTGCCGGGGCAGGAAGATTCCCCGTCCCCGCGTTCCACGGGTTCTGATGCGCTCCACCCGTGGCTACAACCCGCAGCCCGTGCGGGGCTGAAGTCTGGCGCCGGCGGTTGCGAACACCGTGGTCAAGGTCGCGTAAGATCTTTGAATAACCACGAAGCAGCGAAGAACGCGGAGGGCGCGAAGGGATGCGATTTGCGTAACTTCTGTTTTTTCGCGCACTTCGCTTGCTGCGCCTCTTCGCGGTTCAATGATGAGTTCGTTCCGGGGCGCTGCACCTGCTTCCGACCAGCCCCGTGACCCACATTCGGTCGCGGGCCAACCGCGGACGTGGCGATGCGCACGCCCGTCCGGCCACCCTGGGACCGCGACCCAGGCTTTATGCCACACCGGTGCCCTGCTGCAGGGTGTACATCCGCTCATACCACCCGCCGGTGCTCATCAGCTCGTCGTGGCTGCCGCGCTGCGTGATGCGGCCGTCTTCGATGACGACGATCAGGTCGGCGTCGCGCACCATCGACAAGCGGTGAGAGACGATCAGCGCGGTGCGGCCGGCAAGGACGTGCTGGATCGCCTGCTGAATGATGCTCTCGCTCTCGGGCTCGACGGCCGCGGTGGGCTCGTCGAGCAGCAATATCGCAGGGTCGGCGAGAAAGGCGCGGGCGATGCAGATGCGCTGCTTCTGCCCGCCCGAGAGCTTGACCCCGCGCTCCCCGACGCGCGTGTCGTAGCCGCTGGGCATGGCTTCGATGAAGTCGTGGGCGTTGGCCTGGCGCGCGGCCTCCTGGATCTCGGCGTCGGTCGCCTCGGGCTTCACGTAACGGATATTCTCGCGGATCGTGTCGTCGAACAGGAAAGGCTCCTGCGTGACGATCGCGAACTGCTCGCGCAGGGAGCGCTGCGTCAGGTCGCGCACGTCGTGCCCATCGAGCCACACGCCCCCGGCCTGCGGGTCGTAGAGGCGCAGCGTCAGGGCTAGCAGCGTGCTCTTGCCCGCGCCCGACGGGCCGACGATCGCAACCTGCTGACCCGGCGCGGCGTCGAAGGTGATACCGCCGAGCGTCCCCTCGCGCTCGTTGTACGCGAAGTCGACGTTGTCGAAGTGGATGTGGCCGGCGGCGCGGTCGAGGGTCAGGGCGCCCGGCTTGTCCTCGATCTCGAGCGGCTCGTCGAGCAGCTCGAAGACGCGCGTCGCGGCGGCGACGGCGCGCAGGAGCATCTCGTTGATCTGCGCGAGCGTGTGCACGGGGGAAAAGAGCTGCCACCAGTAGCCGCGGTAGGCGATGAGGCCGCCGACGGTGAACTGGCCTCGGAGCACGAAGTAGCCACCGAGGCCGATCATCGCGACGTTGGAGAGGAAGCCGATGGTGAAGATGGATGGCTGGTAGATCGCGCGGGCGATCAGAGCGTGGATGGAGGTGCGATAGTAGGCGTTGTTGTGCACCTCGAAGCGGGCGGCTTCCTGGTCTTCGCGGGCGAAGGCCTTGATGACGAGGATGCCGGTGATGTTCTCCTGGAGCTTGCCCGACAGTTCACCGAGGCGGTCGCGGACGCGGCGGTAGAGGCCCTTGACGCGCCGGTTGAAGACGTAGATGACGATGGCGACGGCGAACAGCGGCACGAGCGTGATGAGCCCGACGACCCACTGGAGCCAGATGATGATGCCGGCCACCGCGACGAACTGGATGAAGTTGGAGACGATCTCGTCGGTGCCGCGCAGGGCGACCTGCTCGAGCGCGTCGATGTCGGCGACGGTGCGCGACATGAGGTCGCCCGTGCTGTGGCCATGGAAGAAGGGCAGGGCGTGGAGCTGGATCTGGCGGTAGACGCGGGCGCGCAGGTCGCGGACGAAGCGCTGCCCCGCGACGCCCAGGATAAAGCTGCGGACGGCGTTGACCAGCACGCCGAACATGTGCACGCCGAACATGACGGCGACGGCATAGAAGAGGAGCCAGCCGCGGCTGCCGTGGGCGAACTCGAGCCAGCGCGGCTCCTCGGCGACGAGGATCTCGTCGACAACGAACATCCACACCAGCGGGTGGAACAGCGTCGCCGGCATGCCCACGAGCAGGCAGGCACCGGCGAGGCTCAGCAGCGGCCAGTAAGGCAGCAGGTAACGCAGCAGGCGGACAAAGTCCTTCATGGAATCCTCGGCTGGCCATGATCGTCGGGCGCGGCGGATATGTCACGTCGCCGTTGCTCGCGGGGGACATGTCCGAACCCCCGGCCGGCGGAAGGCGACGCTGCTCCCGCCCCCCCCTCCCTGAAGGAAGGGGGGATCGGAAGGCGGGGCTGGATGGATGATGCGGATGCTCGTACCATGAAAGGGGTTGTGGAACAGGAGCGGAGGTGACCAGCCGTGGTTCGGGACCGTACGGAATCGTTGTTTGCTGCCGCCGGGCTCCGCTGCACGCGGCAGCGCAAGGCGGTGTACGAGGCTCTCGCCGGCTCGTGCGACCACCCCACCGCCGACGAGCTGCACCGCTCGGTCGTGCGGGAGCACGCGGGGATGAGCCTGGCGACGGTCTACAACACGCTGGAAGCCATCTGCCGCGCCGGCATGGCCCGCAAGCTCGCCGGCGCCGGCGCCAACGGGTCCGCCCGGTACGACGCCGGCCGGACGGAGCACCTGCACCTGCGTTGTCGGACGACGGGGGACGTCGCCGACGCTCCGGCCGACCTGAGCGAGCAGGTCGTCGCCACCGTGCCGCGGGAGGTGCTCGACCAGATCGAGCAGCGCACGGGGTTCAAGATTCACCAGCTCAACATCGAGTTGATCGGGGAGTATCGGGCTGCCCGCACGCCGCCCGGTGCACGCCGGCGACCGGGGGCGTGACGCGGGAGGGGGCGGGGGATGGCGAGGGGATGGCGGGGTTAGCGGTAGCCGGCGTCGATCAGGGGTTGCCAGTCGCGCAGCGGGTAGCGGTCCGAGAGCATGCCGTCGCGGTAGATGCCCTTCCACATGTCGATGAACCAGCCCGGCAGAGGCATGGTGTCCATCGCCCGGCAGGTGCGATCGACGTCGTACGCCACGGCGCGGAAATCCATCACGCCGTCGTCGATCACCATGTAGAGCGCCAGCGGCTGGCCGAGGCGCGGCTGGCCGACGCTGCCGGGATTGATGAGCCTGGCACCCGCGTGCTCGAGCTCGAACTGCACGTGCGAGTGGGCGGCGACGATGCAGGGCTCGGCGTACATCGCGATGAGCGCGTCGAGCTTCTCCGCCGGCCAGTCGGGCCAGAAGCGTCCGAGCGTGGCGGGGAAGTCACCGTGGTGCAGGCGCATCGTCGCGCCGGCGCGGTCGATCGTGCACGACGGCCGCATGGCGCGCAAGTAGGCGAGACTGTCGCGCGAAAGCTGCGCCTGCGTCCAGCGGATCCATTGCCGGTCGGGGTTGGCGTCGTCGGCGTCGATCTGCGCCTCGAGCGCCTGGCGATCGTGATTGCCCGCCAGCGCGACGTTCGCGTCGACCTTGCGCAGCAGTTGCACGCATGCCTCGGGCTCCGGCCCGCCGACGACGATGTCGCCGAGGAAGATCAGCTCGTCCCAGGCGCGCTCGGCGTTCAGCACCGCCTCGAACGCGGCGAGGTTGGCGTGCACGTCGGCGAGGATGAGCAGTTTGCCGGCAGGCATGGAAGTGTCGGCCGCCCGCGGTGCAGCGCGTGGCGATAAAGCAACCCTTCTTCTGTAAATCGCCGTTGAATGGGCGTGTCATCGGGCT
>JBBDRN010000005.1:0-61710 GCA_040905445.1 Phycisphaeraceae bacterium
GGTGCCACTGACAAGGCCGTCCTCGGCCTTGTCAGTGTGGGTTGCAGTTCGCACTGACAAGCTCCACGGACTCCGCTTGTCAGTGGCACCCGCCCGCGATGCGTGGGTTGAAGGCGGTCTAAGCGGCGCGTTCCTCCTCCTGGGCCGGCGCAAAGGAGAAGTCGAGGGCCGCTTCGCACTGCTGGTAGCGCTCGAGCAGCTCCGCCTCGCTGTCGGCGCCAAGGTAGAGCTCGGCCAGAACGAAGCTGTAGCTGTCCTGGCCAAAGAGCGTGGAGAGCTGGCAGCCGGGCTCGACCTTCATCTCGACCTGCAGGCCGGGGATCTCGCGCTGCAGGGCGCGGATGGTGGCGGGCTGTGGCACGCGCTGGACGATGCCGTCCTCGAAGCGGCGCAGATAGCACTTGGCGGCGATGTTGAACGGGCCCTGGCGGTGCGGCATGTGGGGCGTGCGGCCGAGGGCGAGCTCGAGCATGACGAGGTGGTTGGAGACGCCGTCGACCTTCTGGAAAATATCGCTGTGGGACTGGCTGATGCGGGGGTTGATCTCGAGGATCATGATGTGGCCGGTCTCCTCGTCGTAGTAGAGCTCGACGTTGAAGGCGGTCTGGTTCAGGCCGATGCGTCGGACGACGCGCTCGACGATGCGGCTCATGCGGGTCTGGACGTGGCTGGGCAGGCGTGAGGGGTATTGGTAGCGTGCGAAGCTGACGTTGTTCGGGTGGCGGATGGAGTCGACGATGCCGTGCGTCTTGACTTCGCCGTGGGCGACGTGGCCTTCGACGGTGACCTGCCAGCCGCCGATGAGCTGCTCGGCGATGCAGTGGCCCCCGCCGATGCCCGCGACATCGCGTGGCACGCCCGCCCGGGCCAGGAGCTGGTCAAAGGGGCTGGCGAACATGGGCAACCGCTCGCGCATGAGCTCGAGCGCGGCCTCGAACTCGTGATAGCTGGTGATGCGGAAGCCAAGGTAGGACTGGAAGGACTTGATCGGCTTGAGCCAGAAGGGCACGCCGAGGCGGCCTTCAAGCTGCCGCCAGGTGCGGCGCGGGTTGTCTTCCGGGTCGACGGCGGCGAAGGCGGGCACGTGATCCGGCACGGCGCGGCCCTGCTCCAGCCGGCTCCAGTACTTGTGCTCGCAGCGCAGGACGCTGGCGAGCGACGCGCTGGGCAGGGCGAAGCGGTTGGCGAGGATCGGGATCATGTCGCTGACGGGGAAGTCCCAGTAGCCGGCGACGGCGTCGACCGTGCCGGGGAAGGCGGCGAGCTGCTCGCTCGCCTCGTGCAGCAGGTGCATCAGCGGGAGGCTGGCCGGCCCCTGGACCTGCTCGTACGTGAACAGGCGGTGGAAGTGGCATGGCTGGGCGGTGGGCAGGGCCTCGAGACGAGCACGGTTCGGCTCGTCCAGCCCCACGATGAAAATGTTCTTATCCATGACGTGGTGCATCCTTGCGGCCGGTGCCCGGGGCTTCGGCCCCCGGCCTCGGGCTAATCCCGGCACAGACGGTAGCGCATGCCGCGCCGCGGATTCCACCGCATCCCGGCCGCCTGAAGGCAGGGTTGGGACCGCCACCGGCGGGCCGCTCGGGCGGCGCGGTTCGACCGGCCGGGGTAAACCGGAGCCCCCGTCCGACCGACATAGCCGATAGCGCCAAGCCGGCGAGCCAGGTGGTCGGCGGCGCGGGAGGCGACCCGATGGCGATGCGTTGGCTGTTGGTCAGAGATGCGGCGGCAACGCTGGGCGTCAGCGAGCGGACGATTCGCCGACGCGTCCAGCGGCAGATGCTCGAGGCCCGGCCCGGCGAGGCGGGTCGCGTCGAAGTCTGCGTGCCCCTGCCCGATGCGGCGTCGGTCGACCTCGACGCGCCCCCGGGCGGCACCGACCATCCCGCGGCCGAGCCGCCCGCCGGGTTCATCGCCAAGGCGGGGCGATACTCGCCGCTGCCCGCGTCCGCGCGGCCGGCGCAGGACGACCGCCGCCAGGCCGCGAGCGCGTCATCGTCGCACGATGCCGCGACGACTGAGGATGTGGACGCCGCGTCACAGCAGCAGCAGCAGGGCGACTGGCCGAGCTACCGCCCCGGCAAGCTCATGGGCGATGCCGACGCTGACGCGCCGGAGGATGCCGTCAAGCGGTTTCAGCGTTTGGCGGGGGCGAGCATGATGCTGGCCCAGCGCCACGCCGACGATGCGCATGAACAGGTGGTGCTGGCGCGGGGCGAGATCGTCCGGCTGCGCAAGGTCTGCCAATACGCATGCGCCGCCGCGGCTGGGCTGGCGATCGTCGGGGTGTTCCTGATCGGGATCGTCGGCCACCGCGCGAGCAATGCGAACGCTCGCCTCGAAGCGGCCCGGGAGCGTGCCGACGTGGCCGAGGTGGCGGCGCAGACGGCGGACGAGCAGCGGCAGGAGGTGACGCGGCGGCTCCTGGACGTGCAGGCCGCGCTGGTCGAGCACATCAAGGACCTCGACGCCGAGCAGGCCGCGGCCCTGAGCCGACTGATGCCCGACCGCGATGATGCGGGCGACGCCTGGCCGGGCGGGGAACGCATCCCGCGCTCGCGGCGTTAGGCGCTGTCCGAAAGCGTCGTACGAGGGGTGCCACTGGTGGCTTGTCCGCCAGTGTGCGCGCCTGGCACCCGGGCACTGGTGGACAAGCCACCAGTGGCACACGTTTTCGGGGCGACAGCTATTCCAATGCCGGCGGGGGCGCGGGCGCTTCGCGCACGATGCCCGTGAGGCGGCCGCGCTTGATGATCTCGTGGCCCTTGCCGCCGCGGGAGACGACCTTGTACTTGGCGGTGTTGATGCGCTGCTCGCCGCCGAGGCTGGTCTTGACGGTCAGCGTGTCGCGGTCGTCGACGGCGGTCTTGAACCCGAGCAGACGGTCGCCCTTGGCGATCTTGACGAGCTGCACGCCCTTGCCGGCCGAGCAGAGGTAGTTGAGCTCCGCCGCCGGTGCGAGGAGGGCGCGGGCCTCGCGCGACACCGCGATGACCGTCTCCGAACCGTCGATCGCCTCGACGCCGAGCACGTCCGCGCCTTTGGCGGGGCGGGCGAAGCGGCGGCCGGCGCGGGTGGACGGCTCAAGAAAGCTGGCCAGCCCGAAGCGCAGCGCATATCCGTCACTGGCGACCGCCAGGCCGTGGATCGGCGGGGCGTACTCGGAGCCCTCCGTCTCCGTGATGTCGCCGATCACGCGCTCGTCGAGCGAGAGCGCCGCCACGATGCGCTCGCCATCCTTGAGCTTGAAGAGCTTCTGGATCGGCTCGCCGTAGCCCGTGGTGGCGGGGATGTCGGTGATGCGGGCGGTGTAGGCCCCACCAAAGTTGGAGAAAAAAACGACCGTGGCGCGCGTCGAGCCGGCGACGCAGGCGAGCACCGCGTCGCCCTCGCGCAGGCGCGTCGCGGCCGGGTCCTTGATCTCGCGCTGACGCTTGACCCAGCCGTCGACGCTCACGAGCACGTACGCGTCCTCGGCGATGATGAAGTCCTCGGCCGAGAACGCGGGCTCGTCCTCGCCGGCCTCGATGCGCGTCAGGCGCGGGATCTTCGCATGCCCCTTGCGCAGCGCCTCGAGCTCCTCGCGCACGATCGCCCGGCGGCCGGTGGCCTGTTCCTCGTCGAGCAGAATGCGGATCTCGTCGGCACGGGCGCGCTTGGCGTCGAGCTCCTCGATGACGACCTTGACCTCCAGCCTCGCGAGGCGGTACAGCCGCAGCTCGAGGATCGCGTCGATCTGCTCCTCGTCCAGGCCATGTCCTTCGCCGAGCTTCGCCGACCCGTACTTCTTCAGCAGCTTGCCCGCGGCGTCGGCCTTGCCGTCACTCTTGCGGATGATGGCGATAATGTCGTCGAGCACGTCGAAGGCGAAGCGGAAGCCATCGAGCACGTGGAGGCGCTTCTCCAGGCTGCGCAGCTCGTGCGCGAGCCGGCGGGTGACGACGTCGAGGCGGAACTGCAGAAAGTAGCTGAGAATCTCGCGCAGATCGCACCGCTCGGGCCGGGTGACCGCCTCGCTGTCCGTCGGCACGAGGCAGGTCAGGTTCACCGCGAAGTTGACCTGCATCGGCGTATGTTTGTAGAGGTAGGCCATCACCTTGTCGGCGTCGGCGTCCTTCGTGAGCTCCAGCTCGATGCGCACGTCGTCGGTGGAGACGTCCTTGACATCGAGCACGAGCGGGAGCTTGCGGTTCGCGACGATCTCGCCGATGCGCTCGACGAGCTGCGACTTGTTCACGCCGTAGGGGATCGACGTGATGTAGAGCGACTGGCTGCCGCGGCTGGCCGGGCCCATCTGCCACGTGCCGCGAAGCTTGAACGAGCCGTGGCCTTCCTTGTAGATGTCGCGCAGCACCTCGCGCGTGGCGACGACCTGCCCGCCCGTGGGGAAGTCGGGGCCCTTGATTGTCAGCGCAAGCTGGGCGCTGGTCAGTTCGGGGTTCTCGATCAGACGCAGCAGGGCCTGGCACACCTCGTCCGGGTTATGCGGCGGGATGTTGGTGGCCATGCCTACCGCGATGCCCGTCGCGCCGTTGATCAGCAAGTTGGGCAACCGCGTCGGCAGGACGACCGGCTCCTCGCGGCTGCCGTCGTAGTTGGGGCGGAAGGGCACCGTGTCCTGGTTGATCTCGTCGAGCAGCTCGCTGGCGATCGGCTGCAGGCGGCACTCGGTGTAGCGCATCGCCGCCGCGGGGTCGCCGTCGAGCGAGCCGAAGTTGCCCGAGCCTTCGATCAGCGGCATGCGCATGGCGAACGGCTGGGCGAGGCGGACGAGCGCGTCATAGATCGCCGTGTCGCCGTGCGGGTGGTAGCGGCCCATGACCTGGCCGACGACGTTGGCGCACTTGCGGTGCTTGGCGTCGGCGCGCGGGCCGTCCTGCCACATGGCGTAGAGGATGCGGCGCTGCACGGGCTTGAGCCCGTCGCGCACGTCGGGCAGCGCCCGGCTGGTGATGACCGACAAGGCGTAGTTGAGGTAGCGCGCCTGGGCGAGCTCGTGCAGGGCGGCCGGGCGCTCGGCATCGACCAGGGCCCCGCCCTCGCCGTCGTTGAACAGGCTGCCATCGTCGGCTTTGCCGCCGCTGCGTCGACGTGATCCTCGCTTGGCCACGGATGACCCTCCCTGGTCGGTTGGCGTGCTGTCGGTCCGCAAGCCGACGGATCGGGGCCGCGGCCTTCGTGTGGCTGCCCATTGTGCCGCGAAGGGCCCGGGCTCGCCAACCGGTATGCTATCGGCGCATGGCGGACGTCTGGCGCATCATCGGCATCGACCCGGGCCTGGAGCGGACGGGGTACGCGGTGCTGGAGCTGCCCGACACGCCCGGGCTGGCGGAGCCGAGGCTGGTGGAGGCAGGCGTGATCCGCCTGGGCCGGACCGGGCCGGGCGGCATGGCGCCGCGGCTGGGCCAGCTCCACGCGGACCTCGCGTCCATCATCGACGAGTTCGTCCCCCCCGCCACATCCGCAACCCGCGCGACGCTGGCGGTCGAGAAGCTCTACGCTCACTACGCGCACCCGCGCACGGCGATTCTCATGGCCCACGCGCGGGGGGTGATCCTGCTCGCCGCGCAGCAGCGCGGCCTGGAGGTCGTCGACCTGCCGTCGACCGAGGTGAAGAAGGCGGTGACCGGCCACGGCCACGCGTCCAAGGAGCAGGTGCAGCGGGCCGTCGCGAGCCAGTTCAACCTGGCCGAGCCGCCCGAGCCGCCCGATGTCGCCGACGCGATGGCGGTCGCGCTGTGCCACGCGCGACGACTGGCGGTGGCGCGCCTGGCGTGAGGATCAGGCGCTGTTCGAAAAGGCCGTGCGGCGGGTGGCACGGGCGGCTCGTCGCGTTGCTTTGTAGTGGGTGGCACTGACAAGGCCGTCTTCGGGCTTGTCAGTGTTTGCCATTGTTCGCACTGACAAGCTCCGCGGACTCCGCTTGTCAGTGGCACCCGCCGCCTGGCGCCGGGGCACTGGCGGGCAAGCCGCCAGTGGCAAACCCTTTCGTATGAAGCCTAGTCGCCGGTGTGGCGCAGCGGGGGGGTGTGCATGGCCGCGGCAATGCGCTCGACGATGCTCGCGTAATCGTCGTCATCGAGCACCGCGTCGCCCGCGGGGTCGATCTCGTCGCCAGGCTTGAGCGGGACCCAGCTTCGGCAGCCGGCGTACTCAGCGTCGTTGGCGATCGTGCGTGCGGTGGGCAGGCGGTACACCCGCAGCGCGATGAGGTAGAGCGGGCGGTTGGGCTTGTAGTTGAACCGCATATCGACCTGCTCGGCCGCCCAAGGGTGCATGTCGTCGAGCGTGTCGAACGCCTGACGCGAGGTGACCTCCCAGACGTGGGTGGCGCGGGCGTGGCCGCGGATCGTCAGCTCGTCGGGCTCGTGGCCGAAGCGCTCGACGCGGTCGCGGTAGGCAGGCTTGAGCTTCGCGGGGTCCTGGTGCATCCAGGCAGGGAAGAGGGCGAAGTGGGGCGTTTCGAGCTCGAAGCCGTCCGGCCCGGCCGCTTCAAGGATGCCGCCCTTGCGCAGCAGCATCGCGAGACGGCCTTCGAGCAGCAGGTCGCAGACGACAGCCCATTCCTTCAACGCCGTGTCGAGCATGATGAGGATGATAGGCGGCCCGCGCGGCTGCATCCGCCTATAAAGCCGGGACCGGTGGTCCCGGCCGAGCGCGGTCGCGGCAACGATCCAGAAACGCAGGTCCGTCCGGCTTCACCGGGACCACCGGTCCCGGCTTTTTATCGCGCGGCGGCGGCCTAAAATGGGGCCATGAATTACCTGCCCTCGCTGATGCTGACCCTGACCCTGCTGGCGGCGCCGGCGTGCGCGGCCGCGGAGGCCTACGAACCCGACGCGTCGCCGCCCCCGGCCGCCGCGTCGACGCCGGATGCGGATGCGTCCGTCGAGGAATGGCTCGACGCCATCGAGGCGCGCTCCGCCGACCTCGATACGCTGCGCGGGCAGGTGGCCTACCTGCGCGTCCAGCGGCTGCTGGGCGATCGCCAGACGCGCTACGGCACGCTGGTCTACGACGCCGGGCCGCCCACGCGGTTCGACGCCCACTTCGACCGCATTGCCGTGCTCGACCGGATCGAGGAGCAGGACCACCGCTTCACCTTCGACGGCCGGTGGCTGGCGGAGCGGCTGGCGGATCGGCGACAGTTCATCCTGCGCGAGCTCGTGCCGGCCGACCAGGTGGGCGAGAACCTGCTGCGGCTGGGGCAGGGGCCGTTCGCGATCCCGCTGGACCTCAAGCGAGACACGGTGCTGGAGCGATTCGAGGTCGAGCTGGTCGACATCGAGCCGGCGGCGGCCGCCGAGGGCGAGGCAGGCGAGCAGGCGGGGGATGCGTTCGCGGAGGCGCATCATGGCGTGCCCCCCGTGGACGTCGATGGGACCGTGCGGCTGCGCCTGACGCCGCGCGAGGGGGTGGAGATCGACCAGTCGCGCATCGAGCTGTGGTACGACCGGGAGCTGCTGCTGCCCGTGCGCGTCTATACGGTGGACGAGGAGAACGAGACGGAGTCGGTGATCAGCCTGGGTCGGTTTGAGACGGGCGTCGAAGTCGACGAGGCGCAGTTCAGCGTCGAGCCGCCCGATGAGCCGGGTTGGCAGATCGAGCGCCGGCTGCTGGAAGATGAGCAGGGATGAATGGTTGTCATCGCGCGGCCGCACGGCCTGCCGCTTGGCCGGGACCATGCGCCGCGCATGCTGGAGAACGCCTGTGAGCCGCGATCGCCTGCTGCTGTCGGTCCTGTGCCTGGTCGCCGTGGTTCTGCCGCTCGGCGCGTGTCAAACGCCGAGTGAGCCGCGCGCGTGGCAGGATGAGTTCACCGGCGACGCGGGGCAGTACGTCTTCGCGTCGCGCAAGTCGGGCGGCTACGACATGCGCTTCGCGGTGAGTGAGCAGCGGCCGGGCGAGGTGCAGATGCAGGTCCGCTCACCGCGCGAGGCCATCGTCGGCCGCCGGGCGTACTTCATCATCGACGGCGAGCGGCAGGAGTTGCCGATGGCGGTGCGCACGAGCCTCGACGACGGCCGCGCCACCGCGCCCTACACCCGCACGGGCGTCCAGACAGGCTCGGGCGGCTCGGGTGTGCACACCGGCGTCGGGGTGACGTTCGGCGGGCGCTCGCAACGCGTCGTCCACCACGCCACCGTCACGCTCCCAGGCGACGTGATCACGCAGATGCTCAACGCCGACGCCGTGCGCGTGCGGCTCGGCGAGCAGCCGGGGCCGACGTTCGAGCTCAGCGAGACGACGCGCCAGCGCGCGGCAGAGCTGGTGCGCGGCGGCGACACGGCGTCCGACTGACCGGGCCCCCACGCGGGCGGTCACGGATCGACAACGTCGCCGGCGTCGCGCAGCGCGGCCGTGGCTTCGCGGTTGGGCGTGAACGTGATGTTGAATCGGCCGCTGCTGAAGCGCAGGTCGGCCAGGTCGTCGGCGATGGTCAGCGTTCGGTCCGGCCGGTCCGCCTGTGGGCTGCCGCGGCGCAGCGCCTCGAACACCCCGCCCGCCTCGGCGTCGGCGTCGGCGTCGGCAGGGTCGATGGCGGGCGCGGGGGTGGGCGTGAGGATGAGCCGGTCGGCGTCGCGCGCCCACGTGCCCGTCTCCATGCCCGTCATCGCCAGCAATGCCGGCTCGAGGATCAGGTAGCGATAGCTGCCGTCGGAGAGCAGCTCGAGCTGGATGGTGACGTCGGCGTCGCCGGCGCGCGTGTGAAACGTCCCCTCGCCCAGCCAGGCGCCTTCGAGCGTCGTGGGCGCGCTCGACCACGCGCCATCGCACGCGGTGACGCCGACGGCGACCAGCGCGAGGAACGTCACGAACACGCCGAGGTGACACGGGCGCGCGGCGGGAGAGGTCATCAGTGGCTCCCGAGGAGGAGGCGGGACGGACGAAGACCGGGCAGCGGGCCTCTCGTTGATTGGTCGCGGGTGCCACTGACAAGGGCGTCTTCGGCCTTGTCAGTGTTGGCCGCAGTTCGCACTGACAAGCTCCGCGGACTCCGCTTGTCAGTGCCACCCTCGACGCGACGCAATGGCATGCGCTCTAACGCGACGACTCGGCGACCTCGGTCTCCCACGAGCCGTCGAGGAACCCCTGGAGCTTGCGCGAGCGCACCGGGTGCTGCAGCTTGCGGATGGCCTTGGCCTCGACCTGCCGCACGCGCTCGCGCGTGACCTTGAAGATGCGGCCGACCTCTTCGAGCGTGTACGTGTACCCGTCGCCGATGCCGTAGCGCAGCTTGATGATCTCGCGCTCGCGGTAAGTCAGCGTCTTGAGCACCTGCTCGATGCGGCCGCGGAGCATGTCGCCCGTGGCGCTGTCGGACGGGTTGGCGACGCTGTCGTCCTCGATGAAGTCGCCGAAGTAGGAGTCCTCGCTCTCGCCCACCGGGCGATCCAGGCTGATCGGATGCCGGCTGATCTTGAGCACGCGCCGGGCCTCGGTCACGGGCATCTCCGCGGCCTCGGCGATCTCCTCGATCGTCGGCTCACGCCCCAGCGCCTGCAGGAGTTGCTTGCCGATGTTCCGCAGCCGGCTCATCGTCTCGATCATGTGCACGGGGATGCGAATCGTCCGCGCGTGGTCCGCGATCGCCCGCGTGATCGCCTGGCGGATCCACCAGGTGGCGTACGTCGAGAACTTGTAGCCCCGCTTGTACTCGTACTTGTCCACCGCGCGCATCAGGCCGGTGTTGCCCTCCTGGATGATGTCGAGGAACGACAGCCCGCGGTTGCGGTACTTCTTGGCGATGGACACGACGAGGCGCAGGTTGCCGCCCGACAGGTCGCGCTTGGCCTGCTCGTATTCGTCGAAGACGATCGTGATCTCGTTGACGCGGGCCTTGAGCTCGTCCGGCTCCTCGAGCACGAGCGAGCGCAGGCCCGCCAGCTCCTCGCGCATCACCATGATGTCTTCCGGGTCGTACCGGTCGGGGCTCTGGTCGGCCTTGCGGATGGTGTCGCGCAGGTCGCACATCTTCACCGCGATCGACCGCAGCTTCTTCAGCAGCGGCTGAATGCGGCTGGTCCGCAGCGACAGCTCCTCGACGAGCGCCGTCATCTTCCGCCGGCGGCTGCGGATCGTGCGCCGCGTGCGGTCGATCGCGTCCTTGTCCTCGATCTCGCCGGCTTCAATGCGCTCCCAGTCGACGCGGTTGAGCTCCATCAGCCGATGGATCGTGCGGAGGTTGACGGGAATGCGCGCGGCGATCTTGCCCTTGGCATCGTTCTCCGCCGTCGAGATCTTCATCGTGCGGTCGAACGGCAGGTCCCCCTCGTCGACCAGCTCCAGGATCTCCACCGCCGTCTTGATCGCGTAGTCATTCTCAAGGACCTTGCGGCGGAAGATCATCCGCGTCGTCTCGATCTTCTTGGCCAGGCGAATCTCTTCGTCTCGCGTCAGCAGGCTGATCTCGCCCATCTGCGTCAGGTACATCCGCACCGGATCGTCGATCCGCTTCGTCGTCACGTCCTGCAGCGCGCGGACCAGGTCGGCCTTGGCCTTGGCGGTCTCCTCGTCAAGGACGCCATGGTCCGGGCCGTCCGACTCCCCGTCGACGGCGACCTCGGCGGCGAGGCCCAGCTCCGGCCCCGACGTGTCGATGCGCGCCTTGGCGGGCTTCGCGGTGCGCAGTTCCGGCGGGGCATCGAGCTCGCTGACGAGGCGCACCCCCATCTGCTCGAAACGCGCGAGCAGACGCTCGAGCCGGTCCGTCTCCACCATTTCATCAGGAAGCAGGGCGATCAACTGGTCGAACGTCACGCACGCGTGACACTCGCCGCATCGGATCAGCTCCGCCACCGCTGGATGCATCTGATCGGTCAAGGCTGGCACTCCTGGTGGATGCTGGTCATCCCAAGCCCGACGGCGGCATCCTGCCCTGGCCGAACGAGCAACCCCTTTCCCTCATGCGTGTTCATCCGTGAAACGCGGCGGCACCGTGCCGACGCATGTCCCTTGCGGCCGCACAGCTTACATGCGCGGCCGGGCGATGCGGCTGGGCGAGGGCGACGCCCGGCGGCGCTCGATCAACTCCCGCAGCAATCGCTCGTCGCTCGGCGTCGCCGACAACGCCTGGCGACGGTCCTGGTACGCCTGCTCGCCATGGTGGTGACGCAGCGCCAGCACCGCGGCCAGCAGCACGTGCTCGGCACTCTCCGCCCCGCCCGCGATCGCCCGCTCCACGTCCGCGTCCGCCTGCGTCAGCAGCTCGACGAGCGACTCGAGCCCGTCGGCGGCGAGCGCCCCGGCCAGCGACGCCACGCTCACCGCCTCGCCTTCGCACAGCCGGTCGTACAGCCGGGCGTAGAGGTCGCGGCCAGCCGCGGTCACCATCTCCGCCGGGGCGATCGCCTCGTCGACCGTCTGCCCATCCGGCAGGCTCGCGTAAAGCAGTTCATTGTCCCGCACCAGGGCGCCGATCACCTGCCGCTCGGCGAGGGCGACGGCCTTGAGCCGATGCGGGGAAACGGATCCCGAGCCCGGCTCACCGTCGTGCAACTCCGGTTCCCCGCTGCTGATACGCGCGCCGCCGGCCTCGGGTTCAGGCTGTGTGACAGGTCGCGAGCCTCGGGCCGCCGTCGCCCGCGTCAATAGGTCGCTGACCGCCTGTTCGCTCATGTGCATCAATCCCGCGAGCTGCTGAACGACCAGCGCCCGGCGGATCCCGCCCGTCCGCGACACGCCCAGCCGCGCCAGGTCCTGGATGTACGCCTCCGCCACGTGCTGCCGACCCGTCACGGTGCCCGCGGCCTCGAGCTGGGCCCGCACGCGGTCAAGCTGGTGTGCCAGCGCGTCGCGGGCGGCCTCCAGCACCGCGTGCCACCGGGTGAGCCCGCCTTCGCCCGCCAGCAGCTCCGCCGGGTCCTGACCCGCGGGCAGCACGGCGATCGCGACGTCGACCTCGCCCGTCAGGAACAGCTCGACGGCGCGGTCGGCCGCCTTGGCACCGGCCTCATCGGCGTCGAAGACCAGCACCACGCGCTCCGCGTACCGCCTCAACTCAGCGACGTGCTGCGCGGTCAGCGCGGTGCCCAGCGTCGCGACGACGTTGGCGGCGCCGGCCTGGTGGCAGGCGATGACGTCCGTGTAGCCCTCGACGATGACGGCCGTGCTGGAGTCGATGATTGGCTTCTTCGCCAGGTGCAGGCCGTAGAGCGTGGCGGACTTGTTGAAGAGGATGGTTTCGGGGCTGTTGAGATACTTGGGCTCGTCCTCGTCGCGGAGCTTGCGCCCGCCGAAGGCGATGGGGCGGCCGATCGCGTCGAAGATGGGGAAGATCAGGCGGTGGCGGAGCCGGTCGTAGCGCCCCGGGCCGTTGGACCGCGCCGTGATGAGACCCGCGGCCTCGAAGTCGTCGGCGGGCCAGTGCTTGCTCGTGACGGTCTGCGTCAGGCCGTCCCACCGGTCAGGCGCGTAGCCGATCTGGAAGGCCTCGACCATGTCGTCGCTGATGCCGCGCTGCTGGACGTAGTCGCGGGCCGGCTGGCCGTGCTCGGGGTGGTTGTAGACGGCACGGAAGAATTCGAGGCCCTGGGCGTTGGCGCCCGCGATGCGCTGGCGCTGGCCGGAGGCCTGCTGCTGGCCGGGGCTCTGGGCTTCGAGCGTGATGCCGGCCCGCTCGGCGAGGTGGCGCAGGGCCTCGGGGAACGTCATCTTGTGGAAGCGGGTGACGAAGCTGAAGACGTCACCGCCGGCGCCGCAGGAGAAGCACTTGAATATCTGCTTCGCGGGCGAGACGTACATCGACGGGTTCTGGTCGTCGTGGAAGGGGCAGAGCCCGATGAACTCCCGGCCGCGCGGGCGCAGGGCGACGTGCTCCCCGACGAGGCGGACGATGTCCGTCGCCTGCTGGACCTGCTCTTTCTGGTGGAGTCGGGTCGGCATGGTGGGTGTCGCGGCGGGGTGCGAGGGGCGGGGCGGGAGGCATGGAATCGCGCAACCACAGCCGCTCACCGGTCGCTCAGGAGGCTGGCCGGCGGTCGGCTGGGGCCGATCCGCAGGCGTCGCCTGGCGCAACCCGGCAACGGGTGGGGCGATCCATTACAAGGTTTATCACAGGCACCGCTCAAGTCAACGGGCGATTCGGACAAATGCGCCACAACTGCCGGTTTCCCCTGCACCTGCGTCCCCGGAAGCCCGGGCCGCGCCGGGGCGATCGATGTTCACGGCCGCGAAGCCGCAACCGGCGGCCCCGCGCGGTGTCCGCGGCGGTGCCGGTCGCCCAGCGCGAGGCTCAGCCCTCGGCCTGCTCGGGCCGGTAGGCGTACTTGCGTTTGAGCGGCTTGACGACGAGCCCGGAGCGGATCGCCTTGGCGGACACCTTGATCCGCTGCGGGCTCCCGTCGATCAGCGCGGTGAGCGTGTGGATGTTGGGCTTGAACTGGCGCTTGGTCTTGCCCGTGACCTTGGTGCCGACGCCGCCGAGGTACTTGGCCTTACCGCGCTTGGTGTACGTACGGCCCGCGCTGGTCTTGCGGCCGGTAAGCTGGCACTGTCGTGACATGGCAGATCCTCGTCGCTGGGGGTGGCGCCCGGGGTCGGGCAAGCCGCGTAGTTTAGATCACCCGGCCGGGCGTGGCAAGGGGGTGCGAAGCCGGCCCCCCTCCGCCTGGGAGGGGCTTGGGCAGGCGTCGCGGGGTCAGCGCTGGAAGTCGTACAGCCCCGGCAGGTCGAGCAGCGTCGTCAGCTCATCCAGCGCCTGCCGCGACTCCTCCAGCAGCCGTGGGTCGGCGAGGTCGTCGGGGCTCAGATGCTCGCGGTAGTGGCGCTCGACCCACGCGCGCAGCTTGCCGTCGAGCTCGTCGGTGAGCATCACGCCCTGGTGCGCGGCCGCGCGCTGTTCGTCGGTGAGCACGACGCGTAGGCGCAGGCACGCCGGGCCGCCGCCGTTCTCCATGCTCTGGCGTACGCGCACGAAGTGGACCTGCGCGATCGGGTTGTCACCGCGGGCTTCGAGGCGCTCGAGGTAGCGATGCGTCAGCGGGCGCTCGCGACACTCGGCTGGGCAGACCAGCGCCATCGCCCCGTCGGGCAGTGTCACGAGTTGGCTGTTGAAGAGGTACGACCCGATCGCGTCGGGCAGGGAGACCTCGGCGTGGGGGACTTCGATCAGCAGCGGGTCGCGCTGCGTCAGCCGGCGATACGCCGAGCGAAGCTGCGTCGTGAGCGTCGGCGTCTCGACGAACGCGTGCTCGTGGTAGAGCATCACGTGCTCGTGGCCGACGGCGACGACGTCGTTGTGGAACGCGCCGGCGTCGATGGCGGCAGGATTCTGCTGGGCGAAGAGCGTGCGCTGCGGGTGCAGGCCATGCGCACGCGCGACGGCACGCGACGCATCGAGCGTCTGCCGCGCCGGGAAGCGGCGGGGGCGATGGCTCGTGCGGTCGTCGATGTCCCGGCCGAAGACGAACAGCTCCACGCCCGGCTCGCCGACGGCCCCGGTGAGGCGCGTGTGGTTCGCCGCCCCCTCGTCGCGAAAGCGCATCGACGCGGGCAGCGGCAGATGGTGGGCAAAGTGCGCATCGTCCGGGAACAGCGCGCGCAGCGTGCGAGCGGTCGCGGGGGCTTCGAGCGAGCGGTGGAACTGGCTGACGAGGTTGGCGGGCGTGAAGTGCACCCGGCCGTCGTGCGTGTCCGCGCCGGGGGAGACGGTCGCGGCGTTGGCGGCCCACATCGCCGACGCCGAGGCGGCGCAGGCGAGCAGCGAGCGATCCTCGCGTCGGGCGTTGGCGAGCACTTCGTGGTCGCGGCCGGTGAAGCCGACCCGTCGAAGCGTGTCGATGTCAGGGCGGTGCTGGGGCGGGATGATCGCCTGTGCGACGCCCAGGCTGCGCAGGAATCGGGCCTTGTCGAGGCCTTCGATCGCGGCCTGGCGCGGGCGGGAAGCCTGGTGAGCGTGGCGCTGCGAGGCGAGGTTGCCCGGCGACAGCCCGCCATAGTGGTGGGTGGGGCCGACGAGGCCGTCGTAGTTGATTTCGGTCGCAGGCATTGGGAAATTTCGGATTTCGGATTTGGGAGGGGAAGTGGGTGTTGGCGTGGGCCCGGGTGGCGCGTCGGCGTGTTGGTGCCGTGCTAGAGGCCGATGCCTGGGGGGCGCTTGTCGGGGAGCAGGGGGGTGGGGGCTTCGAGGCAGGCGACGGGGTAGGCACAGTAGTCGATGGCGAAGTAGCCGGAGGGGCGGTGGTTGCCGCTCCTGCCCACGCCGCCGAAGGGCAACGCGCTGGACGCGCCCGTCGTCGGGCGGTTGAAGTTGATCAGCCCGGCGCGGGCGCGGCGGTAGAAGTGGTGGTAATGGTCCGGGTGGTCGCAGATCAGACCGGCGACGAGGCCGTAGCGCGTGGCGTTGGCCTCGGCGATGGCGGCGTCGAAGTCGGCGACGCGGATGAGCTGGAGCACCGGGCCGAACAGCTCGCCATCCTCGCGCTCGGCGATCGGCGTGACGTCGATCAGCGCCGGGTGAAGCAGGGCCGGGCTGCGGTCGCTGGGACGCAACGCGACGATCGGCTCGCCGCCCCGGCGGACGAGGTCGTTGTACGCGTCGATCACGGCCTGGGCGGCGGCGTCACTGATCACCGGGCCGGCGAACGGCTCGGGCTCGTCGGTGTGGAACCCGACGTGCAGGCGTTCGGCGACGTGGGCGAGGCGCGCGATGAAGCGGTCGCCCGTCTCGCCGCGCGGGACGATCAGCCGCCGCGCCGCCGTGCAGCGCTGGCCGGCGGTGACGTACGCCGACTGGACCGTGAGGTACGCGGCCGCGTCGGCGTCGGCGACGTCGTGGACGATCAGCGGATTGTTGCCCCCCATCTCCAGGGCGAGGATCGCCTCGGGCCGATCGACCATCGCCCGCCGCAGCGCCAGGCCCGTCCGCAGGCTGCCGGTGAAGAGCACGCCGTCGTGGTCGGGGTGGTCGACGAGCATTTTGCCGACGTCGCCGGACCCTTGCAGGACGTTGAGCACGCCGTCGGGCAATCCCGCGGCCTGCCAGAGCTCGGCCGTCTTCTGCGCGACCCAGGGCGTGAGCTCGCTGGGCTTGAAGACGACACCGTTGCCGGCGAGCAGGGCGGGGACGATGTGGCCGTTGGGCACGTGGCCGGGAAAATTGAAGGGCCCGAGGACCACGAGCACGCCGTGCGGCTTGTAGCGCGTCGCCGCGGTCGCACCGTTGGGCGAGCGATCGGCGGGGCTCTGACGCTCCTCGTGGGCCCGCAACGTCGTGGGTACCTTGGCGATCATCGCGTCGACCTCGGTCAGCGCCTCCCAGCGCGGCTTGCCCGTCTCGATGCTGATGATCTCGGCCAACTCCATGCGGTCGTCGCTGAGCGCGTCGGCGAAGTCCTCGAGGATCGAGATCCGCTGGGCGAGATCGACGTCAGCCCAGACGCGCTGGGCGCGGCGAGCGGCGGCGAGGGCGAGCGCGACTTCGTCGGCCGTCGCCGTGTGCCCGCGCCAGCACGCCTCACCCGTGGCCGGGTCGAAACTGATCAGCGTCGACCCGGCGGCGTCGACCCAGCAGCCGTTGATGAGGTGGGTGGGCATGGTGGGGATTTCGGATCGCTGGTGGCGGAGGGCTGATCGCTGATGGCCAATGGCGGGCGTCGGTTCCTGATCTACAACGCATCCTATGAGCCGCACCGCAACCGTGTCTGCCGTCCGGTGGACGGGCGATATCCTCTGCCGCGGCGTCGCCGGGTAAACTCGCGGACCGACAGGCGCGGCCGGGTGGGCGCCGGGGTCTGTCGATCTGGCAGGAGGGGCCTGGGGGCTTGATGCCTAACATCGTGTTATTGCATGATTTGCTGTTTCAAGAGCCGGCGCGGGGTTTGCTGGGTGATCCAGCGCAAGCTTGCTCGGGAAGGCGAAGTCGATGGCTGTGAAGTTCGAGGACTACTACGAGACCCTCGGCGTGGCTCGCAGCGCCAGCCAGGAGGAGATCCAGCGTGCCTACCGCAAGCTGGCGCGGAAGTACCACCCGGACGTGAACAAGGAGCCCGACGCGGCGAAGCGATTCGCGAAAATCGGCGAGGCGTACGAGGTGCTCAAGGACCCCGAGAAGCGCCGGCAATATGACGAGCTGGGGCGCAACTGGAAGCAGGGACAGGACTTTCGACCGCCCCCGGGCTGGGAGGACATCCAGTTCGACTTCCGCGGGCCCGGCGGAACACGCGCCGCCGGCGGGGGTGGCGGGGGTGGCGGAGGGTTCCGCCCCGGCGGGTTCAGCGACTTCTTCGAGATGTTCTTCGGCTCGCGCGGCGGCGCGGGCACGCGGCCAGGCGGCGGTGCGGCCGGGGCCCGGCCGGGCGGGGCGAGCAGCTTCGAAGACCTGTTCGACCAGTACGGCCACGCCCGCGCCGACGGCGGATCCGCCGCCCAGGCCGCCCCCGAGCATGAGGCCGAACTGACGATCACCTTGGACGAGGCGTTCCGCGGCGGCACCCGGCGGGTGGACCTCGAGGGATCCGACGGCCGCAAGTCACTTGATGTCAAGATCCCCGCCGGCTCGACCGAGGGCACGCGGCTGCGGCTGCGGCAGCACGGCGTCGTGCTCAAGATCAAGCTCGCGAAG
The DNA here is from genome assembly GCA_040905445.1 of Phycisphaeraceae bacterium. Taxonomy (GTDB): domain Bacteria; phylum Planctomycetota; class Phycisphaerae; order Phycisphaerales; family Phycisphaeraceae; genus SKPT01. Next base: position 17,564 of record JBBDRN010000005.1, read on the forward strand.
CACCCGCGCTACGAGGTCGCCGGCCACGACCTGACGACCGACCTCTACATCACCCCCGCCGAGGCCGCGCTGGGCGACAAGGTCGAGGTCAAGACGATGGACGGCAGCGTGAGCCTGACCATCCCCCCCGGCGCACAGTCTGGCCAGAAGCTGCGGCTGCGCGGGCGGGGCCTGCCGCACGGCAAGGACGACAAACGCGGCGACATGCTCGTCCGCCTGCTGATCCGCGTGCCGACGTCGCTGACCGACGAGGAACGCGAGGCCTACGAGAAGTTGCGCGACGTCTCGACGTTCAACCCGCGCGGACGCGAAGAATGAAACGGTGAACCGCGAAGGTGCGAAGGAGGCGAAGGATGTGAAGGGGTGGTACGCCGGGTGCCACTGGCGGCTTGCCCGCCAGTGTGCGTGCGTGGCGCCCCGGCACTGGCGGGCAAGCCACCAGTGGCACACGTTTTCGGACGAAGGCTGAACCAGTGGCACACCTTTTGGACGAAGACTGATGTTCAGTGATGACAAGTCGTGACGCCTTCGCGGTCTTCGCGGACTTCGCCCCTTCGCGGTTCAACCGAACGAAACGGCGCCACGGTGGAGGTGCATGATGGACTTCAACAGACTCACGCAGAAGACGCAGGAAGGCATCCACGAAGCGCAGGCCCAGGCGGCGCGGTTCGGGCACCAGCAGGTGGACGTCGAGCACGTGCTGCTGGCGCTCGTGCAGCAGGACCAGGGCCTCATCCCGCGCCTGCTGGCGCGCATGGACGTCGACCGGCAAAAGCTCATCACCGACATCGAGGCTGAACTCTCGCGCCACCCCAGCGTGTCCGGCCCCGGCGCCGAGCCGGGCAAGGTGCTTATCAGCCAGCGATTGCAGCAGACGCTCGCGAGCGCGGAGAAGCAGGCCAAGCGGCTGCAGGACGCGTACATCTCGGTCGAGCATCTCGTGCTCGCGATGCTCGAGGAGCGCGACGGCGCGGCCCGGCGCATCCTCGACTCGCACAACATCAGCCGCGACGTTTTTCTCGCCATCCTGACCAAGGTAAGGGGTAACCAACGCGTGACCAGCGCCAACCCGGAAGAGACGTACGAAGCTTTGGAACGATTCGGCCGCGACCTCGTCGAACAGGCGCGGCAGGGCAAGCTCGACCCGGTCATCGGGCGCGACGACGAGATCCGCCGGACCATCCGCATCCTGTCGCGCAAGAGCAAGAACAACCCGGTGCTCGTGGGCGAAGCGGGCGTGGGCAAGACGGCGGTGGTCGAAGGCCTCGCCCAGCGCATCGTCCGCGGCGACGTGCCCGAGGGGCTCAAGGACCGCACCATCTTTGCGCTGGACATCGGCTCGCTGGTCGCCGGCGCGAAGTATCGCGGCGAGTTCGAGGAACGCTTGAAGGCGGTGCTCAACGAGGTCAAGCAGGCCGAGGGACGCATCATCCTCTTCATTGACGAACTGCACCTGATCGTCGGCGCGGGCAAGGCCGAGGGCGCGGTCGACGCGGGCAACATGCTCAAGCCGATGCTCGCGCGCGGCGAGCTGCACTGCATCGGCGCGACGACGCTCAATGAATATCGCAAGTACATCGAGAAGGACGCGGCGCTGGAGCGGCGCTTTCAGCCGGTGATGGTCGACCAGCCGAGCGTCGAGGACACGATCTCGATCCTGCGCGGCCTGCGCGAGCGGTACGAGGTGCACCACGGCGTGAAGATCCAGGACAACGCGCTGGTCGCCGCGGCGACGCTGAGCAACCGGTACATCACCGACCGCTTCCTGCCGGACAAGGCGATCGACCTGGTGGACGAGGCGTGCGCGATGGTGCGCACGGAGATGGACTCGATGCCCGAGGAGCTGGACCAGATCAACCGGCGGGTGATGCAGCTCGAGGTCGAGGAGGCCGCGCTCAAGAAAGAGAAGGACGAGGCCAGCCGCTTGCGGCTTCGCGAGCTTCAGAAGGAGCTCGCCGACCTGCGCAACCAGGGCGACGTGATGCGCGCCCAGTGGGACAGCGAAAAGGGCGCCGTCGACAAGGTGCGGCAGCTCCGCGAGCAGATCGAGCAGGTGCGCCACGAGATCGAGCAGGCGGAGCGCGGCTACGACCTCGAAAAGGCGGCGCAGCTCAAGTATGGCCGGCTGCCCGAGCTTCAGAAGCAGCTCGAGGCCGAGGAGGCGCGCATCGAGGGCAAGGCTCACGCGGGCGACGGCGGCGGCGAGCGCCTCTTGCGTGAAGAAGTGACCGAAGAGGAGATCGCCCAGATCGTCGCGCGGTGGACGGGCATCCCGGTCGCCCGCCTCGTCGAGGGCGAGCGCGAGAAGCTGCTCAAGCTCGACGAGCTGCTGCACGAGCGCGTCATCGGGCAGGACGAGGCGGTCCAGCTCGTCGCCGACGCGGTCATCCGCGCCCGCGCGGGCATCAAGGACCCCAAGCGGCCGATCGGGTCGTTCATCTTTCTCGGGCCCACCGGCGTGGGCAAGACGGAGCTGGCCCGGGCGCTGGCGGCGGCACTCTTCGACAGCGAGGAGAACATCGTCCGCATCGACATGAGCGAGTACATGGAGCGATTCGCCGTCTCACGGCTGATCGGCGCGCCGCCGGGCTACGTGGGCTACGAGGAAGGCGGGCAGCTCACCGAGGCCGTGCGGCGAAAGCCCTACGCCGTCGTGCTATTCGACGAGATCGAGAAGGCCCACCACGACGTCTTCAACGTGTTGCTGCAGATTCTCGACGACGGCCGGGTGACCGACGCCCAGGGCCACACCGTGAACTTCAAGAACACGGTCATCATCATGACGAGCAACATCGCCAGCCAGTACCTGCTCGAGGATGCGCTGACGGGCGGCGAGATCGGTGAGCAGACGCGCAACAAGGTGTTCGCGGAGCTGCGCAGCCACTTTCGGCCGGAGTTTCTCAACCGCGTGGACGACACGGTGCTTTTCAAGCCGTTGACGATGCGGGAGCTCGAGCAGATCGTGGAGCTGCAGGTCGAGCTGATCGCCGCGCGGCTGGCGGAGCGGCAGATCGAGCTGACGCTGACCGACGCGGCGAAGGCGCACGTCGCCGAGGCCGGGTACGACCCCGTCTACGGCGCCCGGCCGCTCAAGCGGTACCTGCAGCACGAGATCGAGACGCGCATCGGACGCGCGATCGTCGGCGGCGAGGTGGTCGATGGCAACCGGATCGTCGTCGACTACGACGAGGACGCGGGCCTGTCGCTGCGCGTCGAGGACGGCGAGGCGACGGAGCGCACGGCGGCGTGATTCGCATGCCGTAGAATCCGCATCGTGTCCACCCCCGCCCCCTCCGCCACCCCCCCCGCCACCTCTGCCGCCGCCGCGCCGGCCGCTCGCGACGCCGCGGCGCGGCACGGGCGCATCGTTGTCGCGGGTGTCGGCCTCGTCACGCCCCTCGGGCACGGCGCGTGGCCGACCTTCCGCGCGCTGCTGGCGGGCGCGACGCTGGCCGATCGCGCCGACGCGCTGCCGGCCGACGTCGACGCGGTGGGCCTGGTGCAGGCGCTGGGGCACGTGGCGATCGCCCGCCACGCCGCGCTCGATCCCGCGCTCGAGCTGGCGGAGCGCGCCGCCCGCGAGGCGATACAGGCGGCCAGCGGCGCGGCGCCGCCGGCGCTTTTTCTCGCCACCAGCAAGGGCGCGATGCACGCGCTGACGCGCGTCGCCGATCGGCACGCGCGCGACCGGCGCATCGACGATCGCGACGCCCTCGCCGTCGCCCTGGGCCCGCATGGGTACCTCACGCACCACGTCGCGCGGCGGATGAACCTCCTGCCGCAGCGCCATCACGTCGCCGCATGCGCATCGAGCCTCGCATCCCTGCACATGGCGCGGCAGCACCTGCTCCATCAGCCGGTCTCGGCCGCGAATGATCGCGCCGCGGCGCTCGTCGTCACCGCCGAGGCGGCCCTGCTGCCGGCGTTCATCCACAGCTACCGGCGGTTGGGCGTGCTGGCCCCGCTGACGCGCGAGGGGTATCGCCAGCGCCCGCTGCACGTGGATCGGGCCGGCTTCATGCTCGCCGAGGCGGGCGCGGCCGTGCTGCTTGAGCGGTTGGCACCCGGCGAAGCGCCCGCCCCGGGACAAGTCGAGCTCGTCGACACCGCCATCGCCGGCGAGGCGTACGACATGGTCCGCCCGGCGCCGGGCATGCCGGCACTCGCGCACGTGGCGCGTCGACTGCTCGCCGATCGTCCGATCGACGTCATCCACCCGCATGCGCCGGGGACGCTGGAGCATGACGCGACGGAACTGCGGCTGTACCACGACCTGCTCGCGGGGCGTGCGCGGGTGGCGGGGGCGGAGGTGGTGGCGGGGGTGTATGCGTGCAAGGGGGCGCTGGGGCACAGCCTCGGGGCCGGCGGGCTCACGGCGTTCGTGCTCGCGTGCCTGAGCGTGACCGCCGGCCGCTTGCCGCCGATGGGTTGGCTCGACGCGCCGCTGGGGCGCGAGGCGGTGGGGTTCGATCTAGCGGCCGGGGCGGGGGCGGGGGCGCGGGCGGGGCGGTCGATCGAGCGCGTGGGCATGCACGGGGTCTTCGCCGCCGGCTTCGCCGGCCACACGGCGGGGGCGGTCGTCCGCCGGGTGTGACCCGCGTCATGGAAGAAAGCCAGGCGCCGCATCGTGCCGCGCGAACGCGTGCGGGGGACAAGTGACCTGTGCGCAACGTCTTGCCCGCTGCGCTGCCGCGCCGCGGCCCCCGTTGTGCGTATTGGGGCTGGGAGGAGGCAGGCGGCCGCGATAAACTGGCGCATCGTTGTTGCCGAGCGTCGCCCGCCTCGCCTCGATCTCAGGGGATCCCACCGTGATTGCCAAGTCGTCAACGATCGCGGGCCGGCCGCAGACGCGGCGCGGCTTCACGCTCATCGAGCTGCTCGTCGTCATTGGCATCATCGCCATCCTCATCGGCATCCTGCTGCCGGCGCTGAGCAAGGTGCGCGCGGTCGCCCGGCGGATCGAGTGCGCGTCGAACGTGCGGCAGCTCGGCCTGGCGCTGGAGATGTACGCCACCGACTACCGCGAGCAGTACCCGCTCGCCGGCGCCCACATCGAGTGGGACCAGGTCGATGCACAGACGGGCCGGCTGTCGTGGATGCAGCAGCTCGACGACTACCAGCCGGTCAAGGAGTTCTTCTCCGGCTGCCCGAGCTACGGCGACCCGAGCGAGCGCGACTTCCACTACTTCCTCGGCACCAATGCCGCGTACGTCGACGCCGGCCGGTTCGCGACCGTCGGGCGCAACCGCATCCGCCATGCCTCGGCGTTCGTGCTCGGCGGCGACAACAACCACGACTTCCGCGTCGAGGACGCCGACAAGGATGACTACACCCAGGAATGCCTGGTCTGGGACTGGCAGGAGCAGTCCAACGCACAGCCGCGCAACTGGTGGCGCCCGCACCACCCCAGCGAGACGCTCAACGTCCTCTTCGCCGACGGCCACGTCAACGCGATGAGCGCGTTCGACCCGCAGCGCATGACGTACGGCTACAACAGCATGGTGCCGCACAGCACGCGGTAGCGGCGACGGGTGCCACGGACAAGGCCGTCTTCGGCCTTGTCCGTGTTGGCTGCAATTCGCACTGACAAGCTCCGCGGACTCCGCTTGTCAGTGGCACCCCGCGACGAACGGACGGATGCGCCTTAACGCACCGACTCGATCCGCCGCACCGCGTCGATCAGCGCCATCGCTTCGAGGCGATCGAGGTTGATCCTGCCGACGACGAACGACGCGGCCGGGGCCGTCGCCTCGTGGACGAAGCCAGCGTCGCGCAGCGTGTCGAGTGTCGCGGGGGCGACGTCATCGAGCAGCACGGTCACGCGCACGGCCTCGCGCCGGTTCGGCCCCGCCTCGCCGAGCTGCTCGTGCAGGGAGGCCTCGAGCCGACGGCGAAGCTCCATCTCGCGCCGGATATCCGGCAGCTCGCGCTCCAGGGCGTCGAAAAGCCCGGCGATGGCGGCGTCGCGCTCGGCCGCGGTCACGCCGTCCCGCGCGAGCGCCTCGGCCGACGGACGGACGGCCGCGGCAAGCGACTCGGGCAGGACCAGGATCAGCCCCGCCTGCCCGTTGAGCGCGATCACCCGGCCGATCGGGACGGGCTTGTCCTCGTTCGCGTCCGCGCCGTCGCCGAGCAGCACACGCAGCCGCCCAGTCGTGTCGTCGCGATCGACGCCGCGGAGCATGACCGCGACCAGGCTCACGCCCCCGGCAAGCTCGCCGACCGGCTGGGCGACCTCGCCCGACGGACGGTTGAACATGTGGGCGAGGCCCGCGACGCTGACCGCATCGTCGCCGTCGGCCACCATGTCCAGGCGCCCACGCCCGCCCCCGCCAGTACCGGCGGCGCGGACCGCGACGGACTCCCGAAGTTCCCGCATCACCGGCTGCTGCGCCATCGACAGGTGATCGGCCGCGGGCACCCCCTGCGCTGCGCGCTGACGCACCACCATCTCCCGCCGCGCCGGCTCGGCGGCGAACCACTGCACCGCGTCCCCCGCCGTCACCTCGTCGCCGAGCTGCTCGCCCTCGCGGCGATCGCCAAAGACGCCCTGCCACGACATGCCGCGCGGGAATTCGATCGGCACGCGCACAAGCATCGGTTGGCCGGCGATCGTGACGCGCTGGCGCTCGACCGCGACGAAGCTCGTGTGGTGCGTGACGAGCTGGAAGCGCTCGCCGAGGCGGACGATCCGCGCGATGCGATCCGGATCGGTCATCCGCTCGCCCCCGCCGTCGCGCATCAGCTCGCCGACGCGCTCGCGGGCCCAGAGCGTGGCAATCGTGTCGTGCCCCGGCTGCACCTCCGGCAGCGTCACGTCGATCGACCGCTCGTAACGACCGGCGCCGGTGCGACCGGTGATCGTCAGCGTGCCCCGGCCCGGCTCGCGGTACCGGCCGTGGATCACCAGCGGCTGGACGTCAAATAGGTCGGGCATCTGCCCGCGCGAGGGCAGCACGTCGGTCACCTCCACGCCGGCGAAGCTCAACTCGATGTCCGTCAACACCGGCGTGGCGATGCGGCCGACGAAACGCTCGACGATCGGCTCGACGTCGTCGGCGGGCAGCGCGTAGTCCGCCGCGCCGCGCCCGACGCGCGCCATCTCGTCGAGCAGGTGGCGGTTGGGTGCGTGGCTCATGCCGATGGTGAAGACGCGCGTCGCGTGGGCGTGCTCGCGGATCGCGTCGAGGATCGCCGCGTCGTTGCTGACCAGCCCGTCGGTGAGGAACACGACGATGCGCATGCGGCCGTCGTCGTCATCGTCCCGCCGGTCGCGCAGGGCGCGCAGCACCGCGGCGCGCATCTCCGTGCCGCCGCCTCCCTGTCGGGCGTCGACGTAGCGGCGGGCCTCGTCGCGGTTGCCTCGATTGCCCGCCCGCGGCGCGTCCCACAGCACGTCAACCGTGTTGTTGAAGCTGATGACGTTGAAGCGGTCGTCCGGGCGCATCGTGTCGAGCGCCGCGCGGATGATGTCGCGCGCGGCGTCGATCGCGGAGCGGTCCGCCAGGCCGGCGCCGCTCATCGACCCGGAGCTGTCGAGCACGAAAATCAGCTCGCGCGGCCGCGCCTCGGCGTCGGCGACGCGAGCCGGCGGCTGGAGGATGAGGCTGAAGAACCCGCCACGCCCGTCGCCATAGTTCCCCGTGTGCGTCAACGTCGCCTCCTCGATGCGGTCGCTGCTCAGCCGCCACGCCAGGCGGAAGTCGCGGTTGGGGATGGTGGCCCCGGTCTTCAGGGCGATGGCCGTGCGCCGCGGCAGGCCGTCGGCCCGATCGCTCGGCGCGTCGTCGCGCACGATCTCGTGGCTGCTCGAGTCAAGCTGCGTGATGCCCGGCCCGCCGGTGTCGATCCTCACGCGCAGCGCCACGTCGTGCCCCGCACGCTGCTCGGGCCGGACGGGCATCGGCGTGACGCGGCTGGCGTCGGGGACCTGGTTGGTGTCCGCGGCGAACGGCTCGCCCGGGGCCGGCAGCACGCGCGGCGGGAAGTAGACCCACTGCCGGCCCACGCGCCCCACGCCGTCGCCGAATATCACGCCCGGCTCGCGCCCGCCGCCCGGGCGCTCGACGCTGAACGTCCAGCGCGGGTCCTCGCGCTGGCGCCGTTCCGCCTGGACGATGGGCGACCGCGCATCGATCACCGTGGCGTGCCGGCGCAGCCAGGCCGCGTCGAGCCCGCGCTCGCCGTGCACCCGCGCCCCGGCCGGCAGCACCGGGCCGTGAAGCGGGATCACGTCGTCCGGCAGCGCGTCGCCGGGCGCAACGCGCGGCCCCGGCGTGTAGCGCGGCCCGACGACCATCGGAAACGTGAACCCATACACGCCATCGCTCGCCACGAGCGGCTCGACGTAGCTGATCTCGATCACCACCTCGGCGCCCGGCTCGATGTTGGCGATCGACTGCGTGAAGATGTTGGGCCGCTCCTGCTCCAGCAGCGACGTGACGTGTCCCTGTCGCCGGGCGGCCTCGTAGATCTGCCGCGCCTGCGCGCGCCGCTTGACCTCGCCTTGCACGACGCGATCGCCGACGGTCATCGTCATGCGGTCGACCGCGGCCCGGTGGCTGAGCGGAAAGGTGTAGACGGCCTCGATCTTCCGGTCGCTGGGGTTCTGGTAGCGCTGCGTGACGCTGACGCGCGAGAAGTGGCCGCTGATCTGCACGTCCACGTCCGTGTGCGTCAGCGGGCACGAGCCGATCACGTCCCCGCGCTCATCCAGGGCGTCGAGCCGACCACCCTCGGGGGCAAGGACCACGCCCGCGTCGGCGGCGGGCGCGGGGCGTGTGGCAGGGGATGTGGCGGGGTAGGCGGCGGGGGCGGCGGTCACGAGCATCGCGGCCAGGATGGCCCAGAGCGTTCGCGAAACGGTGGCAGGCGCGCATCGGATCATGGCCAGGCTCCCAGGCATGAGGCGGGTGTGATCGGCCGCAACGGTCGCGTCGCGGTCACCTGCAGGATTTGGATGCGCCGGCCCGATGCCGGTTCCCCGGCGGTTGAAGAAAACGTGGCGCGACAGGGAAGGGGCGAGGGCGGCCCGTAATGGGCGATACAGGGCTTGAACCTGTGAATAAGCCCTTCATTTTCACCTACCCCTTGACGATACTATCGCAGTGGGGTAACATTGGGGCGTGATACGGACGTTCGCCGACAAGGAGACGCAAGCCCTGTTTAATCGGCAGAAACGACACAAGCATCTGCCGAACGAATTGCAGCGGGAAGCCCGTAGGAAACTGCTTATCCTCGACGCGGCAACACGCAAATCGGATTTGAACGTCCCGCCGGGAAACAGATTGCACAAGCTCCACGGGGATCGGAAGGGACAGGGATGCAATCTGGATTAACAAGCAGTGGCGTATCTGCTTCAAGTGGGAAGGGAGCCACGCCCACGACGTTGAGATTACGGATTACCACGACTGAGGAGAGCTACCGTGACCAGGGCTGACGACATCAAGACGCCGATTCATCCGGGCGAAATTCTCAAGGCGGATTTCCTCGGCCCGATGGGGATCTCCGCCTATCGCCTCGCCAAAGATATCAACGTCCAGCAAACTCGCGTCAGCAAAATTCTCAAGGGCGAGCGGAGGATTACGGCGGATACGGCTTTGCGGCTTGCCAAGTATTTCGGGATGGAACCGGAATTCTGGATGAACCTGCAGAAGCGATACGAGTTGGAAACGGCCCACGACGATCTGGACACAAGGATTGAACGGGAAGTGAAAACGTTCGCCAAAGCTGAATGAACCGTTCGCGACAACCCCGGCCACGAAACAACCCCGCCGGTCCCCGAACGCCGTGCGCGGAGCCTTGCCCTCCCGCTTGAGGTTCCGTTGCCGGAAGTGAATGGGCGATACAGGGCTCGAACCTGTGACCTCCTGCGTGTAAAGCAGGCGCTCTGGCCAACTGAGCTAATCGCCCGGCAGACGGCATTATAGAGGCCGCGACCGATTTCTCGCAGGGGGCGCAGAGAGCGCAGGGGCCGCGGGTGAGAAAGGTCCGCACAGCGGACCCTGCAACCCACGCGGCGCTCCCCCCCACCCGCGCCTCTTCCGTCCCCTGCGGCCTCTGCGCTCTCTGCCTCCGCTGCGCGAACTGCCCCCGCGCTTGACACGCCGCCGTCGTGGGGTAGGTTTAGCAATGACCATGATCGGCCGCACCCACGCCATCACGACGACCACCACCACGACGACCACCGGCTCGCCGGGCGGCTGACGGTTGATCCCCGCACAACCGACAGACGCGCGGCCGCCCCGTTGGGCGGCTTTTTTTATGATCGCCCGCCTCGCTCCCCCCGGGCCCGTACCACCACAGCCAGCAGCCATCTTCACAAAGGCGTTGACATGACTGATGTCGAGCGATCGCAGGCCGAGATTCGCATCACCCTCCCCGACGGGTCGGTTCAGACCCACCCGCGCGGCGACGAGCCCCTCACCGCCCGCCGCGTCGCCGAGACGATCGGCCCGGGCCTCGCCAAGGCCGCCATCGGCGCCAAGGTCGACGGCCAGCTCGTGGATTTGGGCCGCCCCATCGAGGCCGACGCGACCGTCGAACTGGTGACCAAGCCGCGGCTCGACAAGACGGGCAGGTCGAAGGAGCCCGCCAGCGCGGACGCCTACTACCTGCTGCGCCACTCGACCGCGCACGTGATGGCGGAGGCGATCGAGCGCGTCTACGGCAGCGACAAGGTCAAGCTCGCCTACGGCCCGCCACTGGACACCGGCTTCTACTACGACATCAGCCTGGAGACGCCGATCTCCACCGACGACTTCCCGCGCATCGAGGAAGAGATGCGGAAGATCGTGGAGGAGGATCGGCCGTTCGTTCGGTATGAGCTCGAGCCGCAGGAGGGTTTCGCCAAGCTTCAGGAGGAAGATAACAAGTACAAGCTCGACAATGCACAACGCGCAATCGAGGGGGGTGCAGCGAAACTGAGTTGGTACGTAACCGGTGACCGCACGGAGGAGGAGCGGCGAGGCGTCCACCCGCAGTTCTCGAACAAACTTGAACGACTCGCACACCGGAAGAAAGTGGTTGCGGGTTACCAGCCTGACTGGGAGGATCTGTGCCAGGGCCCGCACCTCCCGTCCACCGGCCACATCGGCGCCTTCAAGATCATGTCTGTCGCCCAGTCCCACTGGCACGGCGACGTCACCAGCGACAAGTTCCAGCGCGTCTACGGCACAGCCTTCTTCTTCCAACCCGACCTCGACGACCACCTCGAGCAGCTCGAGCAGGCGCGGCAGCGCGACCACCGCGTCGTCGGGCCGCGCCTCGGCCTGTTCGCCATCGACGAGCAGGTCGGCCAGGGCCTCATCCTCTGGAAGCCCAAGGGCGCGATCGTGCGCGACCAGCTTCAGCAGTTCATCAGCGCCCACCTTCGCCGGCAGGGCTACGAGCAGGTCTTCACCCCCCACATCGCCAAGCTCGAGCTCTTCAAGCGCTCCGGCCACTTCCCTTACTACCAGGACAGCCAGTACCCGCCGATGATCCACCACGAGCACCTCGCCCGGCTCGCCAGCGAAGGCTGCACCTGCGCCCAGCTCGCCAACCACATGCACGAGGGCGAGATCGAGGGCTACCTGCTCAAGCCCATGAACTGCCCGTTTCACATCAAGATCTACGACAGCGAGAAACGCAGCTACCGCGACCTGCCCATCCGCCTCGCCGAGTTCGGCACCGTCTACCGCTGGGAGCAGTCCGGCGAAGTCGGCGGCATGACCCGCGTCCGCGGCTTCACCCAGGACGACGCACACCTCTTCGTCACCGAGGACCAGCTCGACGCCGAGCTGCATGGCTGCCTGGAGCTCGTCAAGATCATCTTCAGCACGCTGGGCATGGACGACTACCGCGTACGCGTCGGCCTGCGCGACCCGGACGGCACCAAGTACGTCGGCGAGGACGCCAAGTGGGACGCGGCCGAGGCGGCATGCCAGCGCGCCGCCGAGAGTCTCGGCGCCCCCTTCACCCTCGAAGCAGGCGAGGCGGCGTTCTACGGCCCCAAGATCGACTTCGTCGTCAAGGACGTCATCGGCCGCGAGTGGCAGCTCGGCACGGTGCAGGTCGACTACCAGCTTCCCGAGCGCTTCGACCTCAGCTACATCGGCGCGGACAACAAGCCCCACCGCCCGGTCATGATCCACCGCGCGCCGTTCGGCTCCATGGAGCGTTTCATCGGCGTGCTCATCGAGCACTTCAACGGCGCGTTCCCCCTCTGGCTCGCCCCCGAGCAGGTGCGCGTCCTGCCCGTCAGCGACAAGTTCACCGCCTACGCCCACCAGGTGCTGGCGGAGCTGAAGCACGCGGGGATGCGCGTGAGCGCCGACGACTCGAACGACCGGCTCAACGCCAAGATCCGCCTCGCCCAGGACGAGCAGGTGCCCTACATGCTCGTCGTCGGCGGCAAGGACGAAGAGGCCGGCACCGTCAGCGTCCGGCATCGCCGCGAGGGCGACCTCGGGGCGATGGCCCGCAGCGCATTTCTTGAAAAAGCGAAGCTGGAAATCGACCAGCGGCAGTTATAAAACTTGCCGACAGGGGAAGGCGCCGGGGTGAGGGGTCGGCATGGTCGATCGGGCGCGACAGATTGGCGACGCGTCGAGTTCGGGTTCGAGCGACCGGCCCGAGGCAGGCGACCGGGCCACCGAGGACGCCCGGCTGCTCGCCCACATCGCCGACGGCAGCGAGGCCGCGCTCGCCCAGCTTTACGACCGGTACAGCCCGATGGTCCTGGCGCTCGCCCTGCGCATCGTGCACGACCGTGGCGAGGCGGAGGATGTGCTCGTGGATGTCTTTCACGAGCTGTGGACCCGGTCCAGCCGCTACAACCCGGCCCGGGGCAGCGTGCTGAACTACCTGAGCCTGCTCACCCGCAGCCGCGCGCTGGACCGGCGTCGTCGGCTGGCGCGCGGCCCGGTGTCGAGCGAAGCCGGCAACACCGCGGCCGATCGCGACCCCGGCCCGCCCGAGGCCGTCTGGCTCGACGAACGCCGCGAGCAGGTGCGCCGGGCGCTGGCGCGGCTGCGCCCCGAGCAGCGCGCCGCGCTGGAGCTGGTCTACTTTGAGGGTTTAACCCAGGCCCAGGTGGCGCAGCGGCTGGACCAACCGCTGGGTACCATCAAGACGCGTATCCGCACCGGGCTCATCCAACTGCGCGACCTGCTTCGTAACCTTCCGTGAGGAGTGTGCCTGTGAGTTGCCAGCGACACGAGCAGGAGCTCTGGCTCTACGCCATCGACGCCTTGGATGAACCCGGGCGCCGCGACGCGGTCGAGACCCACCTGGCCGGCGGGTGCCCGGCGTGCCACGGACGACTGGCGGAAGCGCGCGAAACGCTCGCCCACCTGCCGCTGGCGCTCGACCCGCAGACGCCCGACGCGGCAGCGCGGGCCCGTGTGCTGGCGCGGGTCCGCCGAGGCGGTTCGCCCCTCCCCCGGCGCTGGGGCCTGGTCGCCCTCGCCGCGGCGATCACTCTCGCGGTTGTGGCGTGGGCGCTGGACCATCACCAGCAGGACCGCCAGCGCGACGAGGCGGTTGCGGCCGCGCTCGACATCTTCGACGCCGACGAACTGTCCGACGCGCTGACGGATCGGATGCGCTCCAGCGCCCGGCTCATGGAGGCGCTGCGGTCGCCCGAGCACATGCTCATCAGTTTTCGCGGCGTCGACGACTTCGAGAAGGCCCGCGGCCATCTCATCTGGAACGCGCAGCATGAGGAGGCCTACCTGTTCCTGATCGACCTCGACCCGCCGGACGAGAGCGAGCGGTCGCGTCTCTGGCTCAACACGCGCGATGCGCGTCACGTGCCAGTCCAGGCCTTCGCGATCGACGAGGCCGGCCCGACGCGGATGTCGCTGCGCTGGCCGGTGGCGGTCGAGGACCTGGCCGGCGCGAGCATCAGCTACGATGCCGACGACGAGCCGGACGAGCCGATGCGGCCCGTGCTGGTGGCGCAACTGGACGAATGAAACCTTGGGGAGGCGCGGCCAAGAGGCGGCGTGCACGACGCCTGGCGTGCCTACAATATCTGGCATGTCTTCGGCGGCCGCCGCGGCCCCCGGTCCGATTCCGCACGACGAGACTGGCCCATGCGCATCACCAGCCCCGCGTTTTCCGATGGCGAACGGATCCCCAAGACCTACACGGAGGACGGCAACAACATCTCTCCGCCCCTGGCGTGGGCCGACCTGCCGCGCAACACGGCGGAGCTGGCGTTGATCGTCGACGACCCCGACGCGCCGCGCGATGACGCGTTCGTGCATTGGACGGTCTACCGCATCCCCGCCGCGACGCCCGGCTTGCCGGAAAACCTGCCGCGCGGGGTCGAAGAGCTGCGCGAGCCCGCCGGCGCCGCACAGGGCCGAACCAGCTTCGGCAAGCACAACGTCGGCTACCGGGGCCCCGCGCCGCCCAAGGGCCATGGCGTGCACCACTACCACTTCCGCCTTTACGCGCTGGATGAACCGCTCGTCCTCGCCGCGGGCGTCGAGCGCAGCGCCCTCGATGCGGCGATGCGCGGACATATCCTCGGCAGCGCGGAGCTGGTCGCGACGTACGAGCGCGCTTGAAGGTCGGTTTTCCCTCCCCCCGCGCGGCGCACTACCCCTGTTGGCGGTCGAACCAGTTCAGGAACGCGTCGGCGGCGGCCTCGCTGTCGACGATCGCCGTGCCCCCATGCTCGCGGATCCGCGCCGCCTCCGCCGGCGCGAAGACGCGCACCAGCACCGGCACGTCGCGGTTGGTCTGCCGCACGTACGCGAGCATGCGCAGGTTGTCGCGCACGCGGCGCATGTTGGAGATAATCGCCCGGGCGTCGGCCGCGCCGAGCTTCGTCAGCACGTCCATGTCCGCGCCGTCGCCGCGGTAGGCGGCCACGTCGCGCCGCTGCAGCTCGGCGACGACGGCGGCGTCATCATCGACGACGACAACTTCGTGGCCGTGGGCGAGCAGCGCGTTGAGCAGCCGCATGCCCTGCGTCCCCGAGCCGAGCATGAGCACGTGTCCACGCCGCGCCGTGTCCGGCGCGGGCAGTCGGCGGCGCCAGCCGGCGCGCATGATCCGCCACGTCGCGGCGTCCGTCGCGGTCCAGGGCGTGAGGATCATCGTGACCACCGTCGTCAGGGCGATCACGCTCACGAGGCCGCTGTCGAGGTGCCCGCGGTCGAGCCCCAGCAGGGCGATGATGATGGAGAACTCCGAGCACTGGGCCAGCAGCAGCCCGCTCTCAATCGATGACCGGGCGGTGAGCCCGACGCGCCGGGCCATGAGCGCCACGAGCGGGGGGGTGACGAAGAGCACGACCAGGACGAAGAGCACGAGCAGGGCGAACTGCTCGCTGTCGGGCAGCGTCAGCACGCCGCCGAGAGCGACGAAGAAGAGGGCGAGGAAGAAATCGGCGAGCGAAGACAGTTGGCCGCGCACGATGCCGTGCGTTGGAAAGCCCGACAGCGCCACGCCGCCGAGAAATGCCCCGGCGACAACGGGCAGGCCCATGACGTGAGCCGCGCCGACGAAGAGGAACAGTACGGCGAGGACGACGATGAGCAGGGTCTCGTCGTCGTCCTCGAGGCGCGTGAGCACGGCGGGGCCGACCCACCGGATGCACACGCCGGCCGCGGCGAGCAGCCCGCCGAGGCCCGCGACGCTCCACGCCACGCCCGCGAGCCCCTCGTCGAGGCGGCCGAGCACGGCAATGGCGATGATCACGAGGATGTCCTGCAGCAGCAGCACGCCGACCACGAGTCGCCCGAACGGCTCGAAGAACTGCTGGCGCTGGCGCAGCAGGTTGAGCACGACGAGCGTGGAACTCGACGCGAGCGCCAGCCCGGTGTAGAGCGCGGTCATCCAGCCAAAGCCCAGGCCGCGCATGCACACGAGCCCGACGAGCCCGAGCACGAGGAACTGCGCGAGCCCGACGCCCACCGCCGCGCGGGCCTGCGCGCCGACGCGCCGCGGGCTGAGCTCCGTGCCCAGGACGAACACGAGAAACGCCAGCCCCAGCATCAGCACGTCCTGCAGCAGCGTCGCGTCGTCGACCGCGCCCGCGACATGCAGCCCGACGCCGGCGATCACCAGCAGCGGAATCGCCGGCAGGTGCAGCAGCCACGACAGACCCAGCCCCAGCGCCGCGGCCACGAGAATGAGCATGATCGTCGTCATCGGGCGAGCACCCCCGCCTCGGCGAGGCGCGCGCTGACCTGCGATCGGCCGGCGGTGCGCGAGTCGATGAGGAAATCGACGCCCAGCTTGCGCAGGTCCGCGAGCACCGACCGGTCAAACACGTGCACCGCCACCGGCACGCCCAGCCGTTTGCACCGGTAGGCGAAGAGCGTGTTGACGTCCTCGATCTGCAGCGCCGAAACGCCCAGCCGCGCGTGCGCGAGCTGCGCCTCCTCCACGACCATCGGGTACTCGATGTTGCCCACCAGCGTCCGGCAGCCCAGGCCCGCGAGCTTGCTCGGGTCCGTGTCGATCGCGAGCACCGTCTCGCCCCGCTCGTGCAGCGCCTCGGCGATGGCCCGCCCCATGGCGTTCATGCCCAGCACGACCACGTGCCCCCGCAGCGGCGGCGCGTGCTCCTCGTCCTCCGCCTGCGAAGCGTTGAACATGCGCAGCAGACCCATCCGCTTGACGACGGCGTAGAGCTGCCGGTTGTAGAGGATCATGTACGCCGAGACGCCGATGGTCACGAGCCCGACGAGCGTGACCACCGAGAGCACCGCCTCGCCGACGAGCCCCGCGGCGACGCCCATGGCGACAAAGATGAAGGAAAACTCGCTGATCTGCGCGACGGTCACGCTGGTGTAGAAGCTTGTCCGCTCGCCGTAGCCGGACTTAGCGATGATCCACATGAAGATGAAGGGGTTGCCCACGAGCACGAACACGGCGAGCACGGCCGCCTGCCCGAGTTGCCCGAACGCGTCGCCAAGCTCCATCTGGGCGCCCAGCGAGATGAAGAAGACGGCGATGAAGAAGTTCATCAGCGGGTGGACGCGGCGGCGCAGGTCCTCGGCCGCGGGAAGCTGGGCGAGGCTCAGCCCCGCCAGGAACGCGCCGATCTCGGCGGAGAGGCTCATCCACTCCGCCGCGACGACGAATAGGAAGCACCAGCACAGCGCCCAGACGAAGACGGTCTGCGGCTGCCGCGCCGCCCACGCCAGCGGTCGCGGCAGCAGCCAGCGCGACGCCAGCAGCGCGACCACGAGCATCAGCCCCATGCCCAGGAACGCCTGCGTCAGGCCCCAGGCGATGTCGCCCGCACGCAGGCCCTCCGCCTCGGCACCCCCGCCGGTGTCCAGCCCCGCCAGCGTGGTCAGGACGACGATGACGACGAGGTCCTGGACGAGAAAGATGCCCACGGCGATGCGGCCGTAGAGCGCGTGCAGCTCCTTTTTCTGATCCAGCAGCTTCACGACCACGACGGTCGAGCTGAACGTCAGCGCGGTGGCCAGGAAGACCGACGACATGACGTCGAACCCCAGCAGCAGGGCCACGACGAAGCCGCCGACCGCCGTGAACACGACCTGCCCCAGGCCGGCGAGCACCGCGACCCGGCCGACGTCGCGGATTTTGGCGAGGCTCAACTCCAGCCCGACGAGAAACAGCAGCAGTGCGATGCCGACCTCGGAGATGACCGCGATCGCGTGGCCGACGCCCCGGGCCTGCTCGCCCCAGTCCCCACCCATGACGATGATGCCCGAGACGGGCCCGAGCGCAAGCCCGGCGAAGATGTAGGCCACGATCGTCGGCATGCGGATGACGCGCGCCAGCAGCACGACGGCCGCGGCGGCGACGATCATCAGGCCAAGGATCTGGAGCAGGAGCAGGTCGGTCACGCGTCGGGTGCAGGATAGACGAACGCCCGGCGCGACGTTCCTCCAGCGCCGCCGCCCGCACAGCCAGGGCGCGTCCAGCCGCCGCCCGCGCCGGCGCTGGATCGCCCCCGCCGGTCGGCCGATGCTGTACAATGCGTAATTCGCCGCATTTATAGGACCCGGCCTCATGCCCGAAGCCTCGCCACGACAAGCCGCCACGCCGATGCAGCCGACGCAGAACCTCAATGTCGTGGGCACGACGCCGCTCGTCAGCCCCGCCGAGCTCGAGGCGGCTCATCCTGCGACGGTCGCGTCCAACCGCGCGGTCGTCGAGGGCCGGGACACCATCCGCGCGATTCTGCAGGGCCGGGACGCGCGTCTGCTGGTCGTGGCGGGCCCCTGCTCGATCCACGACCCCGCCGCCGCGCTCGACTACGCCACCCGGCTGGCGGAGCTCAAGACGCGCTACGCCGAGAGCCTCTACATCGTCATGCGCGTCTACTTTGAAAAGCCACGCACCACGGTCGGCTGGAAGGGGCTGATCAACGATCCGCACCTGGACGGCACGTTCGACATCGGCGAGGGGCTGGTCCGGGCCCGCAAGCTGCTGCTGACCATCACCGGGCTGGGCCTCGCGGCGGGCACCGAGATGCTCGACCCCATCACGCCGCAGTACATCGACGACCTCGTGAGCTGGGCGTCGATCGGCGCCCGCACCACCGAGAGCCAGACCCACCGCCAGATGGCGTCCGGCCTGTCGATGCCCGTGGGCTACAAGAACACGACGACAGGCGACCTCCAGGTCGCCCTCGACGCCATGCAGTCCGCCCGGAGCCCGCACCATTTCCTCGGCATCGACGAGGCGGGGCGAAACTGCATCGTCGCCACCCGCGGCAACGCCGACGGCCACCTCATCCTCCGCGGCGGCCGGGGCAAGCCCAACTACCACCCCGACAACGTTGCCGACGCCGCGACGCGCCTCGAAAAGGCCGGCCTGCCCCCGCGCCTCATGATCGACTGCTCCCACGCCAACTCGGACAAGAAGCACGAGCGCCAGGAAGTCGTCTGGCGGAGCATCCTCGAGCAGCGGCGAGCCGGTGCCTACGCGATCGTCGGCACGATGCTTGAGAGCAACCTGCACGAAGGCCGACAGGACATCCCTGCCGACAAGGCCGAGCTGCGCTACGGCGTGTCGGTGACGGACGCATGCATGGGCTGGGACAAGACCGCCGAGCTGATCGACCAGGCGGCGACGGCCTGATCCGGATTCCACGTCAATCGCGGGCGTATAAAGCCGGGACCGCTGGTCCCGGGGCGGCGGCGTGCGCTCATCGTCAAGCACGCGTCCCGGGCGTGGCGTGGCGTGGCATCGATCCGCATCCCGCGTCAGCACCACGCGCTGTGTAATCCGTATGAATCGTCCTATTTTTCGCCCGGCGTCGGGGCGGGGGCGTCGCGGATGAGCACCGCCCCCCGGCAGCGCGCCAGCAGTTCGCCGCGACTCTGCACCGCGAACCGCTGATACAGCCGACGTACGTAGGTATGGACCGTGTGCGGACTCAGCTTCAGCCTCGTGGCGATCTGCTTCTCGCTGTCGCCATCCGTCAGGCAGGCCAGGACGTCGGCGAGGCGCGGCGGGAGGGCGACCTGGTCGCGCGCCAGCGCCAGGCTGGTTCCGAGCATCCGTCCCATTTCATAGTGAAGCCAGTGCAGCAGGCGGTGCTCCCGCCGGCCGAACGGCGGCTCGCCCGCGGCGCGGTGCAGCGTCACGAAACTCACCACCCCCGCCACCCCCGCCCCCGCCACTCCCGCCGCGTCGCCAACGTGATGCAGCGACGCCACCCAGTCGACCATCTCCCCCGGCTGCGCCAGGCCCGGTGGTGTCGCTTCGCCGCTGGCCTCGGCCTGCTGGCGCGTCCGCGTCACGAGCCGACCCGGTACGCGCGCCAGGTTGACGAACGTGGCGTTGCGCGCCAGCTCGTCGCCGAAACCTCGCCCGGCAGGCGCGGGGCCCGTGTCGGCGTGCTCGATGAGCTGAACCACGCGCGGGCTCGAGCCGTCAGCGTCCGCCAGCTCACCGGCGCAGACAGCCTGGGCGGTGACGAGCGGCCGCAGGCCGAGCACCATCTGCGACCGCCACTGCTGCGGGTCGCGGCCGCATTCGGCGCAGCGGGCGATCAGACGGTAGATCGCGCAGAGCTCGCGCAGTTGCACGTGACGCGGCGGCATGGGATAATCTCCTTCCGGTGCGGGCGGGTCGATTTATCGGGTTTCGGCGGCCCGATAACCGCTCATGTGTCGCCTGTTCAGGTGACTGGCGAGGCCGTCAAGATGAAGTATACATAGTGTCATCCCTGATTCGGTACGCGTTGCCTGGGTTGCCCAGACCGCCGGAAGCGTGACGGATTGGGGATAAATGTTGGCCAATCGTCGACCAGGAGGGTCCTTTCTGGCCTTAGTCGCGCGAAACGCCTGGCCCGCTGCCGGGGTCGCCCGGTCCAGTTTTACGTCCCGAAAGGATGTTGAGATGCGCAAGGTTAACCATCTGACAGTTTCCGCGTTTGCCGCCGCCTTTGCGGTGGTCGGTGTGGCCGGTTCCGCCTCGGCCTTGGACATCTACTCGCAAATCGACGCCCCCGGTGTCCAGATTGACGCCGTGGATGATTTCCAGACCACCGGCGCCGACATGGCCGGCATGCTCGTGACCGTCCACTTCACCAACGCCGTCAGCGAATCGGTCGTCTGGCAGGACACCGGCGCCACCTCCGGCGGGGCCGTCGGTGTGGATGGCGACTGGTCCCTCACGCAGGACGGCGACACCTTCATCAACGACTGGACTCTCTTCTACAGCGGCGACAAGGGCCTGCTCAGCGGCTTCTCCATCGACGGCATGGCCGCCGGCGCCGGCGAGATCGGGGTCATGTTCGACCGGACCTTCGGCTTCCTCGACGGCACGGCCGGCTCGTTCCTCGGCTGGGACTACGAGACGACTTCCACCAACCCCTTCGACACCCTCGTCACCTACAGGTCCGAAGTCTCCCTGCCCGGCGACCCGGCCGTGGGCGACCTCTTCCGCTACCTCGACGTCGAGTTCCGCTACCGTCCCGATGGCGAGAACAGCCAGCCGGGGATCGGCGGGCTCGACGGTGAGAACCTCCGCAGCCTCACCTTCCGTGCCGACACCGACAACAACCTGATCCCCGAGCCGGGCACGCTGGCCCTGCTTGGCCTTGGCGCGCTCGCCCTCGTCCGTCGCCGACGCAACTGATCGACGATCAGGGCCGCTTGGCCCCGCTCCTTTCACGATACGCCACCACCCGAGGCGTCGCGTCCCCGCGCGACGCCTCGCGTGCGTGATGGCTGTGTGGCTCCGCCATTACGCACCCAGCCAGGCCCTCCGCCGCAGGCCTGCCACCGCAAGGCACCTTCGTCCTGCTGGGCCTCGGCGGCGCGGCGCTGCTGACCCGCCGTCGTTGAACCGCGAAGGGGCGAAGCGAGCGAAGGGCGCGACGGCGCAGAAGCGACGCAAACGAGGCCTTCGCCCTCTTCGCTGCTTCGCGGTTCTCCAGAGATCGTCAGGCTGACAGCCGAAAGGCTCCGCCCCCGCCCGCCGCGTGCCCCCCCGCTACACTACCGGGTCCATGCTCCTCATCGGCGTCGGCCTCGGGCTGCTCGCGGCCACCTCGCAATCACTGGCCTACCTTTTCTCCCGCACCTACTCGCTGCGCGCCGGCGCCAGCCTCCGCCGACTGCTCGTCATCTCCCACGTCATCCAGGGCGCGGTCTGCCTCCCGCTGGTCTACCTGCTCTGGCCTGCCGACGTCGGCCCGATCCAGGACTGGATCCTGCCCGTCGTCGGCACGGCGATCTTCTATCTCGTCGGCCAGACGATGCTGCTCATCGCCCTGCGCTACACCACCGCCTCGCGCGTCGCGCCCCTGCTCGGGCTCAAGGTCATCGGCGTCGCCACGCTCACCGTCGTCGTCCTCGGCGATCACGTCGCCTTCGGCCAGTGGCTGGCCGTCGGGCTCGCGGTCGTCGGCGCGTTCGTGCTCAACTACACCGGCGGGTCGCTGCCCCTCGCCGCGCTGGCGGCAATCGGCGGGGCGTGCCTCGGGTACACCGGCTCGGACTTCCACATCCGCCTGACCATCGAGGCGATGCCCGACGTCCCGCCGCTCGGGGCCGCGGTCTTCGCCATGGCGGCGACGTACCTCATCTGTGG
Source organism: Phycisphaeraceae bacterium (assembly GCA_040905445.1). Classification (GTDB taxonomy): domain Bacteria; phylum Planctomycetota; class Phycisphaerae; order Phycisphaerales; family Phycisphaeraceae; genus SKPT01. The sequence continues at coordinate 39,593 of JBBDRN010000005.1, forward strand.
CCTGATCGCCGCGCCGCTCCTGCCGATCTACGGCTCGCGCGACCGCGGCCAATGGATCGCCGCCGCCCCCTACAGCCTCGCCTGGCTCATCGCGATGACGTTCCTGTTCCTCTGCTTCGCCGCCGCCGGCCTCGTGCTGGGCAACATCGTCCAGTCGATGCGCGGGCTCATCTCCATCGGCCTCGGCGGCGTGCTGGCGTCGTACGGCCTGGTGCATCTGGAAACGCGCCTGACGCCCAGCGTCTTCTGGCGCCGTTTCGCCGCCGCCGTGCTCATGACCGCCGCCGTCGCGCTCTTCGTCGTGGCGGGTGGAGATTAGAGCGAGTTCAATCCAACCGTAGCGGGTGCCACTGACAAGGCCGTCCTCGGCCTTGTCAGTGTTGGCGGCAATTCGCACTGACAAGCTCCGCGGACTCCGCTTGTCAGTGGCACCCCACCCGCTACGAATGGGTTGAAGGCGCTCTAGCCACCGATGAACACGGATGAACACAGATGGGAAAGTTCGCGCAGGGGGCGCGGAGAGCGCAGAGGCCGCGGGTGAGGCCGTGGCGGGCGTAGCGTCCGCGTAGGGTTCGCGGTGCGGACCTTTCCGGATTGGACGTGTGTGGTGATGCCGTCGTTGCGCGGGGCGCTCCGCGACCGGCGACGGCGAAACGGCATCGGGAAGGTCCGCACAGCGGACCCTACACCGCACCTGCTTCACCTCTGCGCCCCCCGCGCTTTCCGCGAGCTCTGCGCGAACTCCGCTACCGCGGCTCGAGGCGGTAGAGTCCGGCGCCGTCGCGGTCGTTGATGATGTAGATGTGCCCGTCGGGCCCCGTGCGTACGTCACGGATGCGGCCGATGCTGCCGTACAGCAGCTCCTCGCCGTGCGCTACGTACGGACCCGTGATCGGCACCATCTCGCCGTCGGCGTCGGCGTAGCGGATCGTGCCTTCGTCGATCACGAGGCGCATGATCCGCTGCGAGCGCAGGCCGCCGGCGAGCAGGTTGCCCTCCCAGTTGGGAAAGTGCTGCCCGCTGACGTACGCCAGGCCCGATGGGGCGATCGGCGGGAGGAACTCGTGGACGGGGAAGCGATGGTCAGGGTGCGCCCGTCCTTCGCCGAACTGCTCCTGCGAGCCGTAATCGAGTCCCAGGGTGGACAACGGCCAGCCGTAGTTCACGCCCGGCTCGATGCGGTCGAGGCGGTCCCCGCCGCGCGGGCCGTGGTCGGTCGCCCACGCCTCGCCCGTTTCGGGGTGGACGATCAGCGCCTGGATGTTGCGGTGGCCGTACGAGTAGATCTCTGGCAGGGCGTCGTCGTGGTCGATGAAGGGGTTGTCGTCGGGCACGGAGCCGTCGTCGTTGAGGCGCAGGATGGTGCCGGCGTGGTCGTCGAGGTGCTGGGCGCGCGGTGGGCGCATGCCGGCCCCGCGTTCGCCGACGCTCATCAGCAGCGTGCCGTCGTGCATGAACGCCACGCGCGAGCCGTAGTGTCGCCCCGGGCTGGAGTAGCGGTCCTGGACGAAGAGCTCCTCGACGTCGGCAAGGGCGTCGCCCTCGAGGCGGGCGCGGATGAGCGTGGTGGCGGTGCCGCCCTCACCCTGTTTGGCGTAGGTGAGATAGATCCAGCCGTTGCCGTCGTCTTCGTAGTCGGGGTGGGCGACGACGTCGAGCAGGCCGCCCTGGCCGCGCGTCGAGATGTCGTCGGGCAGGCCGGTGATCTCGGTCTTGCCGCCGTCCGCGTCGATGAGCTGGAGCCGGCCCTGCTTCTCGGTCACGAGGAATCGACCATCGGGCAGGAAGGCGACAGCCCAGGGGTGTTCGAGCCCGTCGGCGAGGCGCACGAGCCGGGCCCGTGCGTATTGCGTGCGCACGTCGTCCTCGACCACCTCCTGCGCCAGCGCGCTAACGGCAGAGGACAACGCCACCCCAATGACCAGGCCGGGAATCACCCACTTCATGACAAGCTCCTTATATCGATCGACAGGTGGAAGATGCTCACTCACCTTATCGCGGGGTGCGCGGCCGGGTCAACGGGCGTGGGTACGGGCTGAACGTCACGTGCGGCGAAACCGGAAGGTCCGCACAGCGGACCCTACTGCCCCCTGCAGTCTGCCCCCCCGGCCCGCCGGTATCATCCCCGCATGCACGCCCTTTACCGCTGGCTCTGGACCCAGGGCCCCGGCAACCCGATGGTCATGCGCATCGTCCAGGGCGGCGGGCGACGGACCTACCACCTCTGGGTCCGTATGGGCTATCTCGGCGCGCTCATCCTCCTCGTGCTCACCGGGCTGATGACCGGCGGCGGGATGGGCGCCCAAGCCAGCATGACCGACCTCGCCCAGGCCGGCACGTGGATCTTCGCCTTCATCGCCTACGGGCAGGTGGTGCTCGTGTGCCTGCTCGCGCCGCTGTTCATGGCCGCGGCGATACGCCAGGAGCAGGCCGGCCAGACCCTCGACATCCTCCTGACCACGCCGCTGAGCAACGTGCAGATCGTGCTCGGCACGCTGCTCGGCCGCCTGTTCTTCGTCCTCGCGCTGCTGCTCAGCGGCCTGCCGCTGTTCGCCGTGCTGCTGGTGTTCGGCGGCGTGCCAATCGCCTCCGTCTTCGTCGCCTTTGCCGTCGCGGGGCTCACGGCGCTGACCGTCGGCGCGGTCGCCGTGGCGCTGGCCGTCTTCCGCGTCGGCGGCCGCCGGGCGGTCTTCACCTTCGTCGTCATCGTCACGGCGTATCTCATCGGTGCATACGCGCTGGACGTCGGCCTGCTGCGGCGCATCACCGCCATCCCCGACTCGACCACCTGGTTGACGCCGCTGCACCCGCTGCTCGTGCTCGAGGCGTCACTGAGCCCGGCGCAGTACCGTCCGCCGGGCGAGGAGTACCTCGCCGAGCGCGGCGCGCTGGCGCGGCTGTACCTCGGGCGGCCGCTGGCGACGTTCGCCCTGCTGAGCGTCGGCATCAGCGCCCTGCTCACCGCCGCGTCGGCCCTGGCGCTGCGGCAGGTGGGCAGCGCGGACGCGGGTCACGGCCTGACCCGCCGCCTCAAGCGCATGGTGGGGCTGGCCGTGCCCGAGGCCGGCGGCGAGCGGCGCAAGGAGCCGCGCGACGTCGGCGCCAACCCGATCGCCTGGCGCGAGGCCAACACGCGCGGCCGGCTGCTCGGCACCATCCTCGCCCGCTGGTCGCTCGCGGGCCTGGCGATCGGCGCGGCCGTGCTGCTGCTGATCCTCTACCACGCCGGGGGCCTGCCCACCGTCCCCGGCGCGGCTGCTGGCCAGACGCTCGCCCCGCACGAGGTGCTCCACGCGGGGCTGCTGATCCTGCTGCTGATGGAGATCGGCGTGGTAAGCCTCGTCGCGATCTACATGAGCGCCGGGGCCGTCAGCCGCGAGCGGGAGGACGGCACGCTGGACCTGGTGCTGACGACGCCGATCACGCCGAAGCAGTACATCTGGGGCAAGCTGCGCGGGCTGGTCAGCTTTCTGTCGCTGCTGATCGCCGTGCCGGTGGTGACGCTGGCGCTCGCGGCGGGGTACGCCCTCGTCGCCGGCTGGGCGGGCGTCGAGCACGCGCGGTTTCTGCATACGGCCACGACGCGCGGGGGTGGGCAGGTGTCCGCCGACGCGCCGCTGATCCTGCCCGAGGCGCCGCTGCTGCTGGTGGTGATGCTCGTGCCGTTCGTGGGGCTGTGCGTGATGGCGGGGATGAGCTGGTCGCTCAAGGCCCGGGGCGTACTCGGGGCCGTGGTGCCGACGGTGGCGGCGATCGGCGTGCTGGCGCTGCTGCTGGGCGTGTGCGGGCTGAGCGCGGCGGAGCAGGTGCCGCTGATTGGCCCGATGCTCAACGCCTTCAGCCCGGCGACGAACATCGTGATGATCGTCAACCCGTGGGACCACGTGGCCAACTTCGCCGTGAGCCCGGGCTTGGGACGCGTGTCGCTGGCGGTCGCCGCGGCCGTCGCGGCGGGGGGCTACAGCGCCGTCGTTTACGCGATGTTGCTTGGCATGGTGCGCAGCTTCGACCAGACCGTCCGTCGCCTCAGCGGAACAGGCTAACGGCCGATGGCCAAGCTGTCCGAAAACGTCGTACGGCGGGATCGCCTATCTACAGACCCGCAACTCCTCAATAGCTGGTCCCCCACCCCTCCGCTGCCCTATAATGCCGTCCTCGCCCAAGGCGGGAACCACGAAGGGAGCGCGACCATGCTCTGGCAGCCACCGCTACCAAAGCGCTATACCGACATGTCACCGCAGGATCTGCGCGACGCCATCACCGCGCGCAAGCGCGAGTTGGGCTCGGACCTCATCATCCTCGGCCACCACTACCAGCAGGACGAGGTCATCGCCTTCGCCGACTTCACCGGCGACAGCTTCAAACTCAGCCAGCTCGCCGCCGACCAGGTCCGCGCGAGCGGCGCGAAGTACGTCGTCTTCTGCGGCGTGCACTTCATGGCCGAGAGCGCCGACATCCTCACCCCCGACGACGTGGCCGTCATGCTCCCCGACATGTCCGCCGGCTGCTCGATGGCCGACATGGCCGACCTCGACGACACCATCGACGCCTGGGAGCAGATGCATGAGGCGCTTGAAGGCACAAGTGGCGGAGGCACACGCATCGTCCCCATCACCTACATGAACTCGTCGGCCGCGATCAAGGCGTTCGTCGGCGAGCACGGCGGCGCGGTCTGCACCAGCTCCAACGCGGACAAGGTGTTGCGCTGGGCGCTCGCCGGCGGCGCCCAGCCGCTCGCGCCGGGTGAGCAGGTCAAGATCCTGTTCACCCCCGACCAGCACCTCGGGCGCAACACGGCCGCGGCTTTGGGCTACGACGTCGACCGGGACATGGCGGTGTGGGACCCGCGCGGGAGCGCGGAACTCGGCGGCATGGACGAGGCGACGCTCGGCCGCGTGACATTCATCCTCTGGAAGGGCCACTGCTCGGTACACAAGCTTTTCCGGCCCGAGCACGTCGATCAGATCCGCGCCCAGTGGCCGGACGTCACCGTGATGGTCCACCCCGAGTGCGCCCACGACGTGGTGCTCAAGGCCGACCGCACCGGCTCGACCGAGGCGATCATCCATGCGCTCGACGAGGCCGAGCCCGGCACGCGCTGGGCCATCGGCACGGAAGTCCACCTCGTCAACCGGCTGTGCCACGCCGCCGAGGCGCGCGGCGTGACGGCTCGCATCCTCAGCGACTGCCAGTGCCTGTGCACGACGATGTACCGCATCGACCTGCCGCACATGCTCTACACGCTCGACCACCTCGCCGAGGGGAAGGTGATCAACCAGGTCCGCGTGCCGGAGGCGGTGCAGCAGGCGTCGCTGGCGGCGCTCGACCGGATGCTGGAGATCACCGGCAAGCCGACGATCGCGCACGGCATCCCGGCGTGAGGTGAGGAGCAGGGGGTGTCGCGCCGGCTACTGGCGTTCGATCGTCTGCGGTTCCGCTTCCTCCGCACGCTCCATCTCCGCCGCGTCGATGCCCTCGGGGACGGGGAACGCGAGGTCGGGGTCGAAGTTGATCTGCCGCGCCTGCGCGCGGATCTGCGTGTGGAAGCGCGGGTAGGTGCGCTGCAGCAGCGAGGCGGGCGTGTTGCGGAAGATGCGCACGCGATCCATCAGCGGCACCTGCGGCGAGCGCATGTAGCTGATGTACGTGTCCTCCAGCGTCGCCTGAAACGTCGGCGGCAACTGCAAGCGCTCGCGGCCATCGGGCACGATCGCGCTCGCATCGTAGCGCTCGCGCTGGAACTCGTCGTAGGCGTACTCGGCAATGTGCAGGAAGCGGTTGAAGACCTCCATGTCGCGCTCGCCGAGGCCCTGGCGGAAGCCCTGCTGGAGCATGGCGTCGATGAACTGGCGGGCGATCTGCATGCGCCCGAACTGCTCCCGGAGTAGCTGCGTCACCAGGGCGTCCATCGTCTGGAGGTAGCGCGGGTCGCCCGGCCGGCCGCCGAAGCGCTCGCGCGCCCGGCGGTGGTAGCCGCGGGCCTGGTCCATGTCGCCGTAGAGGTAGCTGTACATGATCGCGCGGAGCAGGAAGTTCTCCAGGCCATACTCGAAGGTCGAGAGCACGCCCTCGGACGCGAAGCCGAGCTCTGTGGCGCGGGCGGCGATATCAGTCAGCGCCAACTCATAGGAGGGGATGAACGCCGGCTCGGGCAGGAGGTCGATGTGGTGGGTCACCGGGTCGAAGCTGACGCGGCCGGTGTCGGTCAGCGCCTGCAGGCCGTGGACGATCTGCCGCTGCGTGTTGAGCATGTCGAAGTGGGCGCCGACCTCGGGCGGGCGGGCGCGTTCGGCGCCGATGGCGGACCAGTAAATCGCGTGGCTGGCGGGGTGGCGCCAGTCCAGCGGGCCGTAGGCCACCATCAGCTCGTGCATGAACCGCGGGTCCATGTGGTACTGCTGCGTCAGCGTGCGGGCGCGGAGGAAGGCGAGCAGTGCGTCGAACGCCGGGGCCAGCTCCGGGTCGTCGCGCAGCTCCAGGAGCAGCACGTCGCGCTCCGAGAGGTCCAGCGTGTCGCCGGCGATTTTGATAAGCGTGTCGAAGTCGAAGTAGACGAGGTACATTTGCAGCCGCCCCAGCCGCCGCACGAGCGACCCGTCGACGTCGAAGCCGTTCTGGCGCAGGCGGTCGACGAGCATTTGGGTCGCGGGCACGTCCTCGACGAGCAGGGTGTGGGGCTGCCGCCGGGCGCGTTCCAGCCGGGCCGCGCTGCGCTGCGCGATCGGATCGAGCTGCTCGGCGAGGCGATGGGCGCCGGCGTCGCGCAGCCGCTGCTGGACGCGGGGCAGCTCGCGGTCGAGGTGCACCAGCGTGCGCGACCCGAGCCCGCGCAGCTCATCGGTGAAATCGGGGTTCGCCTCGGCGAGGCGGTCGAGTTCGGCGACGGTGAGCCGCAGCGGCGCGTCGAAGCCGAAGTAGGCCTCCGCGGCTTCGGCGACCGGCGCGAAGACGCCCGCCGCTTCGTCCGGCGCCACGCCCTCGGTCACGTTGCCCAGCAGCTCCTGCCACTCCTCGGCGAACTGGGCCTTGTAGTACCAGTGCATGTCGTCGGAATACGCGCCCAGCTTGTGCAGGAAGATCCATCCCAGCTCGCGGTACAGCCGCATGGCCGTCGGGTTGTTGGGAATGCCTTCCTCGCGCAGCAGCCGCACGCCGCGGTTGACCCACTGCCAGCGTTCCTCGGGCGTGTGCGTCGCGACGGAGATGTTGTACGCCATGTTCCACGCCTGAAACGACCAGACCTGCGGGAAGCGCGGCTGAAGCTGCGTGATCCATTCGGCGAGCGTGTTGGCCTCGTAGAACTTGCCCTCCTGCTTCAGCCGCTCGGCGCGGTACCAGAGCACGTCCACCGCCAGGCCCCGGAAGCTGCCCAGCGCGGCCGTGGTGATGGCGTAGCTCGGCGCGACGCGATCGCCCACGACCGGATCGAAGCTCAGGTCCAGCTCGCGACGCTGGGCGTTGATGCCCGGCACGAGCAGCGCGGCCCCGAGCAGGCACGCGAGCGCGGCGGCGACGGCAATGAGCTGGGTGACACGATCACGCGACATCGGATGTAGGTCCTGTTAAACGAAGCGCTGGCGGTGACGCGCGGGTTCGATGCGTACGTCCGCTCCTACACCGTCACGCGGGCGAGCTCGCGGTTGCGGAAGATCAGCCAGGCGATGACGCCCATCGCGCCGGTCCAGACGGCTCCGACCCAGACCGCCGCGTGGCCGAGGTGCCGCCACGACACGAGCAGGCCGTCGGCCAGCAGCGGCCCCGGGTTGTAGTCGGCGAACGAGGGCACGAAGAGCATGAACGCGCTGCCGATGACGCGGACGATCACCTTGAACGCGTCGCCATACTCCCCCTCCGCCAGGCGCTCGATGAAGCGCGCCGGCGCGGCGGTGATCGGGTCCAGCCCGCTGGACTGCTCGGCCCCGGGCAGGTAGGCGTACTCGTTGAGCGATTCGTAGAGGTAGCCCGAGCTCGCCGCCGCGATGTAAACGAGCAGGCCCAGCAGGCAGGCGGTGGGAAAGCTCATGAACGCCCCGGCGGCGAGGCCCAGCATCGCCAGGAAGCCCAGCCGAAGCCACAGCATCGCCAGCCCGCGCAGCAGATTGGCCTCGAACGAATCGGCGCGGGAGAGGATCTGCAACCCGTCGCTCGGGTTGAACGCGACGCCCGGCGGCTGGACGCTGGGGTCGCGCCCGCGGTTGATGATCGCGATCTCCAGCGTGTTGTGCTCGTCGAAGTAGGCCGCCGGGATCGGCAGCACGTGGTAGTTCGCCTCCGCCAGCGGCGGCACGCGGTAGGGTCGGCCGTTGATGCGCATCTCGAGGTAGACGCGCTCGTCGGGCGACGCACCGGTCAGGTTCGGCTCGAGGCGGAGTTGCACCTGGCCCTGGTCGCCGCGCGGGCGCGGCACGTTCTCGAAGCGGAACGTGCGCGTCTGCCTCGGGCCGACGCTCATCCACTCGGCCTTGACCTGCCGCTCCACCTCGCGGCGCAGCGTGCCCGGCAGGCGCTCGGGCGGCGTGCCCGGCTCGCCGTAGACCTCCGGCTGGATCTGCTGGTACTGCAGGAGGCGCTGCTCGAGCCGCTCGGGCAGGTTGACCCCCGCCGAGGGGCGCGGCCCGACGGCGATGCGCGCCGCGAGCACCTGCTCGCGCACCGCCGTCGCCGACTCGCCCGCAGCCGGCGGCTGCTGGGCGAGCACCTGCGTGAAGACGTAGATCCCCCCGCCGCACACCCCCACGAGCAGCAGGTTCAAGAGCGCGATGCCCAGCCACTTGCCCGCGAGGTACTGCACGCGCGCCACGGGCTTCGTCAGCGTGAGGAACACCTGCCGGTCGTGGAGCTCGCGCGTGATGGTGGCCACGGCCAGGAAGACGGTCATCAGGCTCAGCAGCGCGCCGACCGCCATCAGTGACCAGCTCAGAAACGACTGGATGCGGTAGCGCAGCAGCTCCGCCGGGTCCATCGCCAACGGCAGGGCCGGCAGCGCCAGCAGCAGCGCGATGATGAACACGAGTGCGACGCGCATGCGCACGGCCTCGTCGATGAGCGTGCGCGCCACGCCCAGGATCGGGTGCCCGCCCGAAAGCAGCAGGCGGATCAGCAGCAGCCCGAGGACGAAGCCCGCGGCCATCGCGTAGACGCCCGCCACCGCGATCGCCCCGCCGTGCCACCCCATCGCGACGCACAGGCGCAGCAGGAGCAGCGCGAGCACGGTGGCGATGACCGCCAGTGTGGTGCGGCGCACCCATGGCTGCTCGCGCCAGCGCCACAGCCCGTAGCCAACCCATCCGGCGGCGGCGACGCGCGCGGCCCAGGCGATGACACCGCCGGCTACCGGCATGCCCTGCGCCGCGACGAGCCACGCCAGCGCCTCGCCCGCGACGGCGAGGATGAGCAGGACCGCCAGCCATGTATACCACTTGAGCGTTATCACGTCGTTCGATGCTTCCCTTCGCGTCGCCTCGAATCCCCGGCTGCGCGTCAACGCTTCGTGTCGCCGCGCTTCCCGTCGCGCCGCGGCGCATCGCCCCCGCCTTCGCCCCCGCCGTCATCCCCACCACCCATCAGCGAGTCGAGCACGTTGCGGTCGACCGCCTGGTCGGGCTCGGCGTCCGGAGCGGGGGCGCGTGGCGCGGGCGGATGCGCGCCCTCGGGTGGCGACGGCGGCGCGGTCGTCGTCGGCTCAGCCGCGCTGCCGCCGACCAGTCGGTCGATGATGGCGTCGCCCGCCTCGCCGTCGCCGTCGTCGTCGCCGCCGGTGAGGAAGGTGGCGATCTGCCCGCCGGATGTCGCGCCGCTGGTGTCGAGGCCGGCGGCCTGGGCCTCGTGGACGATGTCGAGAAAGAGCTGCTCGAGGCGCTGGCGCGGCCGCTCGACGCGCTCGATGTGCTTGCCATGCCTGGCGAGCACCTGCTCGAGCGCTTCGATCTCGTCGGGGCTGAGCGAGGGCACCTGCAGCGTGGTGTGGTCCTGCTGCACGAGCAGCTCGTCGACGGTGCCGGCCCGCCGCACCTTGCCGCCGAACATGATCGACACGCGGTCGCAGACGTCCTCGACGTCGGCGAGCAGGTGGGAGCAGAGGATGATGGTCTTGCCCCGGCCGGCGAGCTCGACGATGAGGTCCTTGATCTGCCGCGTGCCGATCGGGTCCAGGCCGGTGGTCGGCTCATCGAGGATGAGAAGCTGCGGGTCGTTGATCAGCGCCTGTGCCAGCCCGATGCGTCGCTGCATGCCCTTGGAGTATTCGCCGACGGGTCGCGTGGCGACGCGGTCGAGGCCGACCATCTCGAGCAGCTTCTCGATGCGCATGCGGCGCTGGGCGCGTGGCTGGTGGAACAGGCGGCCGTAGTAGTCGAGCGTCTCGCGTGCGTTGAGGAAGCGGTAGAGGTAGCTCTCCTCAGGCAGGTAGCCGATCTGCCGCTTGATGGCGACGTCGGACGGGTGGTGGCCGAAGACGGCGATGCGTCCGCTGGTCGGGTGCAGCAGGCCGAGGATCATCTTGATGGTCGTGCTCTTGCCTGAGCCGTTGGGTCCGAGCAGCCCGAACACTTCACCGCGCACGACGTCGAGGTTGATGCCGTCGACCGCCCTGACGCGGCTGCGCATCCAGAAGTCGCGGAACGTCTTGGTCAGCCCCACGCACTTGACGATCCAGTCCTCGGACGTGGCGCGGGCGGGGTTGTCAGCTTGCAGTTGCGTCATGTATCAAGCCTTCGGAAGGAATCAGCCACAGATGAACACAGATGGACACGGATCAAGGCAATGAGGAAAGCAGGAACGAAGGAGACGAGGAAGCGGCAACGGTCACCTTCCGCTCCCATCCGTGTTCATCTGTGTCCATCCGTGGCTACTCTCTCTTCCCTCTGTGTCTCTGCGCCTCTGTGGTCAACGCCTCAGCGCTGCTGTTGCTGTCGCTGCTGCTGGTCGATGATCTGTCGCTGCTCGCGTTCGCGCTGGATCGCCGGGTCGCGGCTGAGCACGGGGTAGAAGTGGCCGCCCATCGTGTAGAACGTCTCGATGTCGCCGGTGAGGATCGTCTCCTTGGCGTCCTGCCAAAGCCGAGTCGTAAACAGGTGCGGCCGGGCGCGGTACTCCGGCAGCAGGCTCTGGAACGTGTGGGCCTCGGCCTGAATCCGCTCGACCACGGCCGTCCGCTCCCGGATCGCCTCGTTGATCAACCCCGCCACGTCGCCCCGGACCGGCGCCGCGCCATGCTCGGCGGGCAGGTGCAGCGTCGCCATCGCTTCGTCGATCTGCGCCAGCGCCGTTGCGGCCGTGTCGGCGTCGTTGGCGTCGCGCGCCGCCTCGTAGGCGCGGATCATCGCGTACAAGCCTTCGTGCGCCGGGCCCGCCGTCTGACCCAGCAGCCGGGCACGCTCCTGCCGCGCCGCGTCGATCGTCTCGCCTCGCTCGCTCTCGGCGCGGACGACGGCTTGGTAGGCCTCGTACACGGGCTGGGGCATCTGCTCGTTGAGCGCCTCCATCCGGTTGACGGTGATGCCCGCGTTGAGCGCGTCGAGCACCTCCTGTGTCCGCATCACCGCCAGTCCGCGGTTCATCCGTCCGTCGATGAAGTCGTCCGCCTCGACCTGGGCGACGGCGAAAATGATCCCCTGCTCCGCAGCGCTGCGCACGAGCAGGTCGGCGAAGTCGAGCGCGTGACGCGCCGGCGTGCCGTCGGGCAGCCGATCCGACCCCGGCTGCGCGAGCCCGACGTTCTCCACGAACAGCGCCGGGTCCGTGATGCTGTAGGTGGCGCTGAATCGGCCGTGCACGATGTTGGCGTCGCCGGTCAGCAGCGACCCGTCGCGCTCGGGGTTCAGCGGCCGCATCGGTCGCATCTCCTGCGCCAGGTCCCGGGCCGTGACCTCGTACCAGAACGCGTCGCCGGTGCTCACGCTCCGCGGCGAGACGGGGATGTGCAGCTTCTGCTCGATCGGGTAGGGCCAGCCGAAGTACCACCCCGGCTCGTGGACGCGCGTCATCTCGTCGCCCACGATCGCCCCGAAGCGCAGCCGGACCGCGCGCATGTTCTCCTCGACGCGGAACACGCCGCTGAACAGGTACGCCGCCAGCAGCAGCACCATGATCACCTTGAGGATCGTGAAGCTGACGCGCAGCGCGTCGGCCAGCGATTGCTGCGCGGGGTCGAGATCCTGGAGGAGCTCGGCGTCGCCGTTGTGCTGGTGGTCGCCGTGCACGTGGTCGTGCTCGTGCTCGTCGTGCTGGTGCGTGAACGGGTTTTTCATCTGCTCCGCCATCAGCCGCCCTCCCCGTCATCGCCCGCCGCCGGCAGGGCACCGATCGGCGAGACGTCCTCGACCTCGTCCTCGACCTCGACCCGCTCGCGCAGCGCGTCGATCTCCCGCGCCGGGTCCACCGCCGTCGGCCGGGGCATCGCACCCGGCTCGGTGTTGAAGAGGTTGAGCAGTTGCAGGCTCTGCGCGTCCATGACGAACGTCGTGTTGTGCGCCAGCATCGCTTCGAGCGCCTCGATCTGGCGCAGGAAGACCGCGAATTCCTCGTCTTCGCCAAAGGCGGCGTAATACCCGGCCGCCTCGCGCGCCCCTTCGTCGCGGATCGCCTGCGCCCGCCGCCCGGCGAAGTCGAGGATCTGTTGCCGGGCAGTCTCGGCGTCGACGCGGATCGTCGCCGCCTGGGCCTGGCCCTCGGCGCGGGCGACCTCGGCCAGGCGCTCACGCGTCGAACGCATGCGGGCGAAAACCTGCTCCGTCACCGTCTCCGGCAGCAGGATCCGCCGGATGCCGACCTCCTCGATCCGCACGCCGTAGTTCGCCCGCGCCAGCGCCTGGCGCAGCTCGTCGGCCATCTGCTGCTCGATCTCGCGAAGCCGGAGGCGGTCCGGATCCGCGTTGACGAGGTCCTCGAACGCGTAGCTCGAGATCACGCCCTTTTCGTTGCGCAGCATCTGCACCAGCGTGCGCCGGGCGGCCTCGACGTTCTCCAGGTTCTGGAAGAACGCGTAAGGGTCGTCGATCCGCCAGACGAGGTAGGTCTTGACGACCACCGAGAAGCCGTCGGACGTCTGCACCTGCTCGATCTGGTCCTCGACGAGCTGGATCGTGTGCGGATAGGTGCGCACCTTCTGGATGGGCCAAGGCGCCTTGAAGTAGAGCCCGGGCTCGTAGCGCAGGCTGCCGGGGTCGACCGGTCGGCCGGTGGCTTCATGCAGGAGCACGTCGCCCGTCTCCGGGTCGCGCTGCGGCGCGACCGCGCGGTCAAAGGTGGTGAGCACGGCGACCTCGTCGTAGCGCACCTGGTAGGTGAACATGTACGAGAGCAGCACCACCAGCAGGACAATGCCGATCAGGAGCGTAAGCTGGTTCTTCATCGCGTATCCGGTCTCCGGTTGTCAATCTGTTCACACCGCGGGCCGCGTCGTCACGCCCGGGCGGCTTATTCCTGTCCGAGGATCTGGCCCAGGGGGTTGTCGCTGTCTTCCAATTGCAGGCGGATGCTCGCCGGCGCCTGCTGGTCGGCGAGGATGATGAGCTTGCGGCGCTGGGCGAGCCCGTCGGCGAGCGTCTGGAAGTACCGCCGCGTCACGTAATACTCCGGCGCCTGCTCGTAGGCCGCCCGCTGCGCGAGGATGCGGCTGGCGCGGGCCTGCTCGCGCAACGCGACCTGCCAGCGGTCGGCGCGGGCCTCGTGGATGAGCTGCGCGGCCCGGCCCCCGGCGTCGTTCATCAACGCCTCGATGGCGAGCTGCTGCTCATGGATCTGCGCCTCGAGCGCCTCGTCTTCGCCGACCTCGTCACGCTGGCGCTGCATGGTGCGCAGCGCGCGAATCGCGTCGTTGACCGCCAACGCCTGCTGGTGCGAGCCGGCGATCTCGGCGAGCTGCCCGATCGCGTCGCGCTGCGCCTGCTGCACGGCGACCTCGTTCTCCTGGAACACGCCGATCAGCTCGTGGAAGCTCGCCGCCACGTCCTGCGCCTGCGGCGGGTGCACGCCCAGCGCGCCGACGTGCACGATCTCGATGCCCAGGCCCGTCAGCGAGCCGCGCCGCACCGCGTCGACGTCGGCCTGGATGCGCTCGCGCATCGTCTCGCCCATCGTTCGACGATCGACCGTCAGCAGCTCGTCGACCGTCCGCGTCGAGAAGTAGCGGCTGATCTGCCGCTCGGCGAGGTGACGCAGCAGGCGCTCCGGGTCGCCCGCGAGTTGGGCGTAGGTCTCGAGGTTCTTGATGCGCCACCGGATGGAGATCTGCCCGCCGACCAGTTCGCCCACCGGCGTGTCGGGTCCGAGGTCCACGCCGCGCACCTGCGTCGGCGCGGTGAGCAGGAACGTCTCTTCGCCGGCGTGCTCGTTGGTCCAGAGGATCGCCACGTCCGGGTCGATCAGCTCCTCCTTGGAGCCGAGGATCATCTCGCGCACGCGGTAGGCGTCGAAGCGCTCGGCCCGGCCGATCGGCCAGGGCCACTTCCCCCACACGCCCGGCTCGACGACGCGCGGCGAGCCGCCGAACGTCGTGATGATCGCCTGCTCGTGCGGCGCGACGATCACCAGCGTGCTCGCCGCCAGCAGCACGACCGCGGCGAAGATGATCAGCGGCGCGATGGCGCGGGCGAGCAGGCGGTAGAACCAGCTTCGCGAGACCTCGAACCCGAACTGGTAGTTGATCGTCTCGCCGACGATCTTGCCCAGCGACTCGGGGCGCGTCAGCCAGCCGAGCACGCGGCTGTCAAAGGCCGGACGCACCGCCTCGCCCGCACGCCGGGGGCGGTACATCGCCAGCAGGAACTCGATGAGGATCTCGACGCCGAGCACGACCATCACGGCGGGGACGATCAGCGCCATCCAGCCGAGCACGACGATGTTGCCCAGCAGGGCGACGACCGCGCCGAGTGCGATGAGCACGGCGACGGCGGCGTTGCCCATGAGGTACGCCGAGCCGCCGCGCAGCAGCACCCAGGCGGGGACCCTGGTCATGCCGGCGACGTAGCGCGCGACGAGGAAGGCGAGGAAGCCGACCACACCCGCGAGCAGGGCCACGACGCCGGCGCTCGCCTCGGGCGAGAGCACCGCCGGGCCGAGTTCACCGGCCGTGAGCGCGCGGTAGTTGCGCACCAGCCACGCCCCGCCGACCAGCAGCAGGTACGCCGCCATGAGCGCGCTGACCGTCGGCAGGCCGAAGCGGTAGAGGTTGTCCAGCCGCTTGCGGGCGAGCTGCAGTTGCTGGCCCGCCTCCTCGAACAGCGCAGCCGTCCGCGCGTCGGCGCGGGCGAGCTGCTCGGCCTCGAGGGCCTCGGCACGCTCGAGCCGATGCTGGTTGTAGATCACCCACAGCATCAGCCACAGCGGCAGCCCCCCAAACAGGTGCAGCCCCGCCGCGTGCAGCGCCGTCGACTCGGCGTAGAGCCCGAGCACCGCCATGAAGATGGCGAGCCCGAGCTGAGCCGCCAGCCCGACCAGTGCGGCATGGGCCGCCCGTGTGTATGTCTGTTGATCCTGGCTCATCGATCCTTTCCGCTCATGTCGCCCCGCGCAAACTCGCTGCCGCACCACAACGTATCATGGACGCGGCCGCCAGCAGACGGCCGACCCCACGCCCAGCCCCACCCTTCCAGGCATCCGGACCCGCTTTCATGCTCGGACAACTGCTCACCATCGCTGGCAACACGTTCACCGAAGCCATCCGCCAGCCCATCTTCACCGTGCTCGTGCTGCTCGGCGCCGTGGCCCTTGGCCTGAATCTCCAACTCGCGGCCTACACCTTCGAAGACGACACCAAGATCCTCATCGACCTGGGCCTCAGTACGGTGTTCCTCGTCGGCTTGTTCCTGGCGGCGTTCACCGCCACCGGCGTGCTCGCCAGCGAGGTGGAAAGCAAGACCGTCCTCACTGTCGTCTCCAAGCCCGTCTCCCGACCGCTGTTCGTCGTGGGCAAGTTCCTCGGCGTCGCCGGCGCCATCGGCGTCGCGTTCTACGTGCTCAGCCTCATCTTCACCTTCACCGTGCGCCACGGCGTGATGCAGATCGCCAGCCAAAGCGCCGACACGCCCGTCATCACCTTCACCCTCGTCGCCCTGCTTGCCGCCGCGGTCATCGCCGGCGCGGGCAACTACCTCTACCAGTGGGTGTTCACCTCGACGTTCATCGGCACGTTGGCATGCACGCAGACGCTCGCCGCGCTGTTGCTGCTGGTCGTCGGCCCGACGTGGCAGTTCCAGCACCCGCTCATGACGCTCATCCACCCCGCCGCCGATCCACCGCTCATCGAGGTGATCATCGGCCTGGTGCTCGTCTTCCAGGCGGTGCTGATCCTCACCGCCATCGCGATCGCCGCGTCGACGCGCCTCGGGCAGGTCATGACGCTCATGGTCTGCATCGGCGCGTTCCTGCTCGGGCTCGTCAGCAACTCGTTCAGCGCATGGGTCGATCTCCAGCTCAACGTGCCGCGCGGCACGGACGTGTTCGACAGCCTCGGCGCGATCTTCCGCGCCGACGTGAGCCTCGGCCAGCAGTTGCTCTACCTCGTCGCCAAGCTCGCCTACCTCGTGCTGCCCAACCTCCAGTTCCTCTGGCCCGCCGACGCCCTGACCCAGGGCAGCACGATCACGCTCGGGCACGTGGGCATCGTCACCGTCTACGCGCTGCTCTACATCGGCGTGGTGCTGGGTCTGGCGATCGCCCTCTTCCAGACCCGCGAGGTCGGCTAAGGGCAGCGCCCGCTTCACCAACACCCCCTTTAGAGCCCGTTCCATCCAACCATAGCGGGTGCCGCTGGCAAGGCCATCCTCGGCCTTGTCAGTGGCACCGGACTCGCTACGAATGGGTTGAAGGCGCTCTAGCCGCCGTGCCCACGCCGTGCTTCCCGCCACCGCGCACCCGGCGCCGGCAGACTCACCTCGCCGAATGTCGCCTACGGGCTTGCTCAAGGGGATCACTGCCTGAGTAAGTAACGATCAACAGGCTCACACACCACGGTGGCGAGCGCCAGAACACCCCCCCCGCCACACGCCCCGCCACACGCCCCACCACACCGCCACATCTCGCCCCAGCCTTCACGCGGGCACGGCGCCTGGCACGGCCTCCGCGGGCGGGGCGCCGACGGCTTCGTCGCGCGCCTTGCGCTCGCCCCGCCGCGCCTGCTCATGCTCGGCATGCTCGATGTGCTCGCCGGCCCGCACGAGGCGCGCCGAGTTGAACACGACCATCAGCGAGCTGACCACGTGCAGCACCGCGGCGAGGATCGGGGCGATCTCGCCCGCCGCCGCCAGCGCCAGGAAGACCACGATGAACCCGCCGCCGATCAGCATGTTCTGCTTGACGACCTTGCTGGTCGTCCGCGACAGGTTCACGAGGAAGGGGATGCGGTTGAGATTGTTGTTCATGAGCGCGATGTTGGCGGAGTGGATCGCCACGTCGCTGCCCGCGGCGCCCATCGCGATGGAGATGTCGCCCGCCGCCAGCGCCGGCGCGTCGTTGACGCCGTCGCCGATCACCGCCACGCGATGGCCCCGGGCCTTGAGTTCGTCGACCATCTCCAGCTTCTCGTGAGGCAGCACCTCGGCCTTGTACTCGGTCCCCATCTGCGCCGCGACGCGCTGGGCGACGCTCTCGCGGTCGCCCGTAACGATGATCAGCCGCTTGAGCCCCATCGTGCGCAGCTCGTCCATCGCCTGCGCCGCCTCGGGCCGGGTGTTGTCCGCGAGCCCGATCCACCCCAGCAGTTGGCCGCCGCGAACGACGAACAGCGTCGAGAGCCCGTGCGCCTCGGGTGAGGCGAGCGCCTGTTCGACCTGCTCGTGAATCGCCTTGTCCTCGATCTGCTCGAGCACCCAGTTGCTTCGGCCCACGAGCACCGGCTGCCCGTCGAGCGACGCCTTGACACCCCGGCCGGCGACCTCCTCGAACTGCGCCGGCTCATCGAGGTGCAGCCGCGCCTTGCGCGCCACCGCCGCGATCGCCCGCGCCACCGGGTGGCGTGAGTGCTGCTCCAACGCCGCCGCCGCGCCCAGCAGCTCCGCGCCGTCGACGCCCTCGACCGGGCTCAGCCGCGCGACCTCGAGTTGCCCCGTCGTCAGCGTCCCGGTCTTGTCGAAGACGATCGACGTCAAATTGCGCGCCGCCTCAAGGTCAACCACGGACTTGACGAGCACCCCCAGCCGCGCCGCCGCCGACAGCGCCGCGACCATCGCCGTGGGCGTCGCGAGAATCAGCGGGCACGGGCACGCGATCACCAGCATCGCGATCGCCCGCGACAGCGCCGTCTCGGGGTTGCCCGACTGGCTTGTGAAAAACCAGACCACGAACACCAGCATCAGCACCGTCGGCGTGTACCACGCGGCATACCGGTCAATCATCCGCACGACCGGGATCTTCGTGCGCTCGGCCTGCAGAATCATGTCCTTGACGCGCCCCAGCGTCGTGTCCTCGCCCGCCTTGGTCACTTCGATGTCCATCGCGCCGGTCAGGTTGATCGTCCCGCCGAACACCTCGTCGCCCTCGTTGGTGTCGACAGGCAGTGACTCGCCGGTGATGTTCGCCTGGTTGACCGTGCTCTGGCCCCGCACCACACGCCCGTCGGCGGGAATGTTGTCCCCCGGACGCACGCGCACGATGTCACCCGGCGCAAGCTGATGCGCCTCGACCTCCGTCTCGCCGGCGTCGCTGACCTTGTGCGCCCGCGTGGGCGTGATGCGGATGAGCGATTCGATCGACGCCTGCGCGCCCAGGGCCGTGCGGTTCTCGATCAGCACCGACAGGATCATGAAGAAGGCGATCGCGCCGGCTTCGAGATACATCTCGCCGGCGAACGCGGCGGCGACCGCCAGCGCCACCAGCTCGTTCATGTGGTAGTGGCCTTGGTAGAGGTCCTTGAGCGCCACCCAGACCAGCGGCGCGCCGAGCAAGATGGTCGCGACGCCGGCGAGCAAATCGGCAATGTCGGGCGAGGCGAAGGTGAATTTCGCGATCACGGCACAGATAAGCAGCGTTCCGCCGCACAACGTGACCATGATCTGAAGCCCGACCCGTCCGGTGCGGGCGTCAACCTGGAGGTCGTCCTTGATGTAATCATGGGCCATGCCGGTGGTTCCTGCGCATCGAGGACAGCGCTGACGAGGTGAGGCGCCAGGCGAAAAGCGGTGATCTCCCTCGCCCGGCGTCAGACGGGGCCGCGGGCGGCGCTACACCATACGGCGGGCCATGCTAAAGAGTTCGCCATGATTCCACCAGCGGGCGGGGTGGAGGCGTGGTTCCGGGTAGTGGGTCATTCTGAATTTCGCGGCCCGTAAGGCCCTCGCTTCATCGCCCCCGCCTCGATTGCGGCCTTTTCGTCCGCTTCCAGCAGCCCCACCAAATCCTCAATGCTCCAAGGCGTCGTCGTCACCCCGGCCTCCATCGCGGGCGTCACCCGGATGCTGCTGTGAATGCGGCACAGATTGTAGTGGGCGAAGTGCAGGGCAATCGCCGCCTCGTGGTTCTCCACCTTCTTAGAGAATGCGTTGGTGAGCCGGGTGAACCGGCGCATGCTCATCCTCATGGTGAGGTTCTGGCGCTCGACGTAGCTGGTGTTGATGTGCTTCGGATCGGGCGAGCCGACCCGGGCGTAGGGCTTGGTGCCGACGCAGCGGCCGGGGCTGTAGCGGGCGCTGGGGCTCTTGCTTTTGAGGCGGGGATCATCGCCGTATAGCTTGATGAGCTGGGCGTAATCGACGTAGGGGCCGAAATTGTCCACCACCGCCCCGACGTAGGCCTCCAAGCCGTCCGTCGTGAGCTGGACGCGGCTGGTGAGCCGGCCGGCCAGGTCGTGCATGAAGTCGAACGCATGGCCGGAATCCCGCTCGCCTACCAGCCAGCAGATAGCGAGCTTGGTGTCGGCGTCGATCGAGGTCCATGTCCAGACGTCGCCGACGCCGGCCGCACCCCGCTCCACCTGCTTCTGCTTGGCCCCCACGAAGGCCCAGATTTCGTCACACTGGACGCGATCGGTGTTGAGCCCCCGCACGTTCTCATCGTGCCACTGTTGGCACACACGGCCCATGTCCACCAGCAGCTTGGTGACGGTGTTCTTGCTCACGCCGGTCATGCGGACGGTGCTACGGATCGAGCAGCCTTCGACCAGGGCGGAAATGATTTGGATTCGCTTTTCGGGGCTGAGCTTTCGCATGACCGGCCTCCCTTACCTACTATTATTGTAGCTACAATAATTCGGGGTGCAAGGGGGTTGACGAAGATATTTTTGTGGCTACATTAGTGGTATGGCCGGGCGCCCGCCGAAGCCGGAGGATCAGCGCAGGACAGCCCCGCCGCTGCGCATACGGCTGAGCCCGGCCGAGCGTGCCGCGCTAGACGAAGCGGCACAAAAGGCCATGGAGGGTCAAGTTGGGCCAGGATCGGGAGTTACGGCTACGTGGGCGCGCCGAATCCTACTCGATGCGGCGAAAAACACCTTGCGAAAATGACAAATGTGGCTACAATCGGTCGATAGAAAGCTGTGGACGGGAGCTGCAACTCCCGTCCACAGCGGCTGACGAAACTTTTGTCACCCGTCATGATTAGCGATCGTCGTGCTTCATCGTGACGAGGTGGCGGCGTCGCCACCAGTGTAGAACCTCTTCTGGAGTCATAAGTCTCCTTTCTGAAGAGGGCCGACTAAGGGCCGGTAACCGACAAGGTCGCCGGCCCTTAGTCAATCGAAATGTGCGTTCTCATGGGCTCACTCCTTTCTTGTGTCTGGCACGCCGATCGAACAACGATCAGCGTCGGGTAATCAAAACTTCTCGACCCCAATCGGCTCAACTTCGTCCTGTTCGGTTTCCATGCCGGCCAACCTCCATTCAACCGCGCGTCCCCCCTCGGGGCTGGGGCGCTTCTCGAAATCTTCCGGCTTCTGTTTATATATCACCTGTCGTACGCTGTTCTTGGGAACCTCCAGATCCTCAGCGATTTGGTCGAACGAGCGCCACCTGTTGTGGTTCTCCATAAAGTATTCCAACAGGCGGTCGTGCAAAGTGGGTCGGCCCTCGCGGGCAACGCCAGCTTCCCTCGCCATACGTTCAAGCAGTTCAATCGCCGACGTTTCACTCTGCTGGTACAGCTTGTTGAAGGTCGCTACCACTTCCGCCTCCAGTTGGAGCCGGCTGGACAAGGCTTCGAACGGGTTGGGCTTCATGGCGATACTCCGACAGGGGGGGTGGGGTCGATGTGTTACAGTGTAACCCCCGAACCACACCAGTCAACCCCCCGCCGCCTCCACAGACGCCCGGCTGCCACCATATCTGGGGCATCGCGATGACCGGGGTCGCAACTGTGTTAGGGTAATATGAAAGTAAAAAGGGCCCGGCGAATAATACCGGGCCTCCAGTCGCCTCGCCGGGCCTAGCCATGCCTTGCCCTGTCGAGCCGATCCACGACTTAGGGGGCGCCCACCCTCATCAACCTCGGATTTCTCGTCTTGCCGTCCCACTATGCGGATTTGCGCTGATTCTGACCCCCCGGTCCCTGCCTACCCTTCCGCTCCTGCTTGTCGTCGTCTTCCCCAGTCACCTGGTCCACCAGCCACTTCGCGAGCTGGTTGGGGTCGGTGGGCCTGGGGCCGCGATTGTCGGGAGGATTCTGCTGGCGATCCTGCTTCGCGGGCTCGTGCTTGCTCATCCCCTCATTGTACCCGGTCCCTCGCCCAACTCGATAGGGGGTGGGAATTCAGAGTGACCCACTACCTGGTTCCGGGTTTCGAATTTCGAATCTCGGATTTGCGATTCGGCGCTGCCGCAACGCACCCTCCGATCCGAAATCCGAATCACCCCCGCCCTGCCCGCGTCAGCCGATCGTTGATCGCTCGCCCCAGCCCCTCGTCCGGGGCCCGTTCCGCCAGGATCAGCGCCACGCCGGCCGCGTCCAGTCGGCGGATGGCGGCGAACAGGTTGGCGGCAGCCTCGGCGGGGTCACCGCGAGGCGAGAGCACCGCGACCGCGGCCGCCCCGCCCCGCCTCGCCACGGCCGCCCCCGCGTCCGACCACGCCAGCACACCCACCGCCCCCGCCACCTTCGCCGGCGTCAGGGCTGCGACCACTTCCAGCGGCGTCCGCGGCGCGTAGTGGCGCAGCATCATCCCGGGCGATGCGGCCCCCCCCGCCCCCCCCGCC
>JBBDRN010000006.1:0-57210 GCA_040905445.1 Phycisphaeraceae bacterium
TCGCCCCCTGCGGGGGCTGCAACCAAGCCTCGGCGCGACTGTGTTGGTCGTCCCGAAAATCCCGGATGAACCAAAAAAAAGCCCCTCCCCCGTGCGGGGGAGGGGCTTGCGTGGTCGCGTGTTGTCGGCCGACGATCAGTATCCGCCGCCGCGTCGGTCGTAAGCGTCGGGGTTCTGGTGCAGGCCGGGGAAGAGCAGGTCTTCCTCTTCCTGGGGGATGATGATCGAGGGCTTGACGAGGATGAGCAGGGTGCGCTTGTCCTGGATGATGCTCTGGTTGGTGAACAGGCGGTTGATGACCGGGATGCGGGAGAGGACGGGGACGCCGGCCTCGATCTCGGTCTCGGCGACGAGCCGCTGGCCGCCGATCAGCAGCGTGCCCTTGTCGGGGACGTGGACGGTGGAGCGGACCTGCGTCAGCTCCAACTCGGGGGCCTCGATCACGCCGCGGAAGGTCTGCGGGGCGCTGATGTCGTCGTCGTCATCGTCGGGGATGAAGCTGCCGGTGAAGGCGATGGCCCGGATCGGCTCGATGATGGTGGCGAGGCTCGGGCGGAGGGTCATGGTGACGTAGCGGCGATCGGCGGAGACGGTGCCTTCGACATCGAGGATGACGCCCGAGTTGATCACGCCGAGCGTCGGCGTGAAGCCGATCGCGTCGGGGACGGCTTCCAGGTCGCTGATGAAGGCGACTTGGCGGGCGACGACGACGTGGGCCCGCTGGCCGTCCATGAACGTCACGCGGGGGGCGGTCAGCGAGATCGATCGCTGCGAGGCCTGCGTGGCGCGGACGAGCAGGTTGACCTGGAGGTCGTCGAGGAAGCTGGCACCGATGTCGATGGCCCGGCCGGTGCGGGGCGTGAAGCCCTCGCCGGGGACAAAGTCGCCCGGGCCGGCGTCGATGCCGGCGGGCTGGGCGGTGAAGTGGTCGGGCGTGATGATCGACGTGCCGTTGCTGGCGTCGGCGAGGGAGACGGAGTCCTGGGCGACGCTGAGCGGGCCGAAGTTGCCGCCGAGGTTGGTGATCTGGAAGTCGAGATCGACGCCGATGTTCTCGAGGAAGTGCTGATCAACGAGGAGGAAGCGGGCTTCGACGGAGATCTGGATGGCCTTGGTCTCGCGGAGCTGGTCGAGCAGGCTGCCGATGCTGCTGTGGTTGCCCGGGGTGGTGCGGACGATGAGGTTGCCGTTGAGCTCGCGGAGCGAGGAGACCTGCCCGCCGTAGGTCATCCATTCGTCCTGGGTGCCGACCGTGTCGCGGATGAGGTCGGTGATTTCCTCGACGAACTCGCCGCGGGAGGCGTCGTCGCTCTGGCCGGGCTCGGCGTTGCGGAAGAGCCCGCCGCTGGAGCTGCTGCCGCCGCCGCCACCGCCGGTGCCCCACGAGCTGGAGGCGGTGTCGGAGGAGCGGCGGCCGAGCACCTGCTGAAGGTCGAAGGAGGGGGCGTCGTCGAAGTTGGGGATGTCGACGAGCAGGTCGCGGATGTCGTAAACGCGGGTGTCGGTCGAGCGCTGGAGGTCGCGCTCGGTGGAGATCGCCACGATGCCGTCCATGATCGTGTAGGTCGCGGCGGCGGCCGAGTCGATCGGCCGGTTGCCGGACGCCTGGTCGAGGACCATTTCGAGGGCGCGCTCGGCCCGGAGCTCGCGGACGCGCAGGTCGACGCGGGCGTGGCGGTCGATGCCTTCCTGCTGCAGGGCGGCCCAGTTGACGACGAAGTCGAGGTCGGTCGCCTCACGCAGGTGGTCGAGCGTGTCGGCGAACTCGGCGTTGCGGAAATCGACGGGGATCGCCTGGGACAAGGCGCGGCGGGCCCGGATGTCGGCCCCGCCCTCTTCCGCCAGGCCGCGCCACCGGCGGATGGACAGCTCGGGCCAGTCCGGCGGGTAGGTGATCAGGTCGGAGTAGGGGATCGTGGCTTCCATGGCGTCGACCGTCTGCTCGCCGATCTCGCGGCCGCGATCGCGCTGGAGGTCGCGGTGGCGGACGAGCTGCCAGGAGTCGCGGATGCCGGTCTGCATCGCCTGGGCACTGATGTTGCCCGGATCGATGGCCAAGGCCCGGTCAACCAGGGCCAAGGCCTCCTCGTAGCGCATTTCGTTGCGCATCGCCAGGGCGCGGGTCAGCAGCTCATGAATCTGCTGGTGCTGCTCGCGGTCGCTGCGGATGCGGGCGATGTGCTGCTCCTCGGCGCGGCTGAGCTCACGGCGCCGCTGCGCCACAGCCTGGCTGCGGTGGCGACGCTCGTCGATGGCGACGGCGAGATCCTCGGCCTCGTGGCGGAGTGTGCGGTACTGCTCGGGACGGAGCACGCGGCGATGGAGGTCCAGCGTCCGCCGGGCCTCGTCGGCAGCGTCTTGCGCCTGGGCGAAGTTGCCCGCGGCAAGCTGCTGACGGGCACGGGCGATCTCGCGGTCGAACCGCGCCAGGGCGTCCTGCTCGCGGAGCTGCTCGCGGCCGATGTGGTCGTCCAGCAGGCCGGCGTCCGCGACGCGCTGGTCGCGTCGGCCCCGTGCGGCCGCCAGTCGATTCGCTGCCTCAGTCAGGTCCGGGTCGAAGCTCGTCGCCTGCTCGTAGTGGCGGATCGCCAGTTCGATCTGGCCCTCGGCCTCGGCCTGGCGGCCCTGGGCGAGGCGGTCCTGCGCCCGCAGGCGGCGCGTCCGCTGCATCAGGTCACTGTCGTCCATCACCGGCGCCGGGGTGGGCGCGGCGGCGGGTTCGGCGGGTGCCGGCATCGCCTCGACCACGTCCGGCTCCTCGGCACTCGCGACGGCGTCGTCGGCGGGCTCGGCCGCCGCCACGCGCTCACGGGCCAGTGCCAGCGTCTGCTCGACACGCTGCTGATCGAACCAGCCAAGGTTCACGCCGCTGGCTTCGACGGCTTCGAGGCGGGTGATCGCGCCGCGGTAGTCGCCGGCTCGCACGGCCGCCGTCGCCTCGTCGATCTGACGACGCAGGCGCGTCAGGTCGCTCTGGCTGTCGCGGCGAAGCTGCGCGAGACGGGCGCCCGCCTGGGCGCGGGTCTGGTCGTCCGCGTCGGTGTCGCCGAGCACTTGGCGATAAAGGCCTGCGGCCTCGGCCGGGCGCTCGCTCGCCAGCGCGTCGGCGCGGCGGAGCAGGTCGGCGGGGGAAGCGTCAGCGGGCTGCTCCACCTCGGCGCTCACGCCGTTGATGCGCTGCTCGAGATCTTCGATCGTCTCGAAGAGAACGATGCGCTGCTCGAGAGGCAGGTGGGTATAATCGATGGCACGAAGGATTTCGTGGGCGCGTTCGAGTTGGCCTGCTTCGTAGCGCTGCAAGCCCTGCTCGAGGCGCTGGCTCGCCGCGGAACGGGGGTTGTCATCCGCCTGTGCCGTCGGCAGGGGGATGGCCGATACCAGGCCGAAGCACAACGCGATAACGGCGAGAAGCTGAGGGGTTCGCAAAGCAGGGCCTCCCAATTCTGTATCGTGACCGACGCAGCCGACATGCGCTCAGTGATGGACGCATGTGATGCACACAGGCTCAACGCCTTGACGAGCGGGGAGTCTAAATCGGGACGCAGCCGCCTGCAAGTGGACCGGTTGGGCGGGGGCCGACCCGCACGCCCCCGCCGGTCGCTGCACGACCGCGTCGGGCCCGACGAGCGGCGGGCGAACCGGTGGCCGCCGGGGCGTCGACGGCGATCGGAGGCGGGCCCGGCCGTGGGTGAGGATGACGCCCCGGGGGTGGGGAAAGTCCTGCTCTTTGCCTCGGGAACCGGGTCGGGGCGGCGTGACGCGGGGCAGCGGCGGTGGCCCCGTGCGGCAAGGAGGCGACCGCCCCGGAGGCAGAGCCGGAGCCCGCGGCCGGCGCAGGGGAGGCGGTGATGTCGGGGCGCGGCGCGCGGGCGACGGCGGCGGCCTGCGCGCGGATGAGGGACCGGCGCGGCGGTCGGCGGGATGATGAAGATGCGCCCGCACATGCCGCGACAGGGGTGGAATTGACACCCTCGGCGAAGCGGTTACACTACGTGGCTCCCCTCGCCGGTGATTCGGGTGCGGGGCCGGCACGACGCCCCGGGGGGGACGTGGCGTATGTGACGGGCTGTTCTTTGGAACGTCAATCGGCAGGGCCGCTGGCCCCCAACTGAGGCGCGAGTGCATGAGCGCGGGTAAGATTCGCATTCGGATGGAGGCGTACGATCACCAGGCCCTGGACGCGTCGGCCAAGGAGATCGTGGACCACGCCAAGCGCACGAACGCCCGCGTGGCGGGTCCTGTCCCGCTGCCGACACGGATCGAGCGGTACACGGTGCTCCGCGGGCCGCACATTGACAAGAAGAGCCGCGAGCAGTTCGAGATTCGCACGCACAAGCGGATCATCGATATCAAGGAACCCAACGCCCGGACGGTGGAGGCGCTCAACCGCCTCGTGGTGCCGGCGGGCGTGTTCGTCAAGATCAAGGCGTAATCGCGAAGCCGCAAGCGGCTGGGAAGCCTGCGGATTGAAGTCCGCGGGCTTCGAGAGCTTAAGAAGAACGAAACCGCAATCAAACGAGGCAACCGGGTCCCCTGGCCCACGACGGAGCCATGACCCCGCCCCCGCCACGTGGGGCCCCTCGAGAGGTTGGAACTGATGACTGCAGCAATACTTGGGCGAAAAGTTGGGATGACCCGCCTCTATGATGACGAGGGGCGCAACGTCCCGGTGACCGTTATCGAGGCCGGCCCCTGCCATGTGAGCCAGGTCAAGACGCCGGAGCGGGACGGCTACGAGGCCGTGCAACTCGCCTTCGAGGACGTCAAGGGGCGGAACTCGACGTTCCAGCTCATCGGGCACGACGCGGCGTCGGGGCTGGGGCCGAAGCGGTTCCACCGGGAGATGCGGCTGGCGGACGGGGAGGCCGCCGGCTACGAGGCGGGGCAGGTGGTGACGGTCGAGGTGTTCGAGGACATCACGTACGTTGACGTGACGGGGACAAGCAAGGGCAAGGGGTTTGCCGGTCCGATGAAGCGTCACAACTTCAAGGGCCAGCTCGCCAGCCACGGCGTGGAGCGCAAGCACCGCTCGCCGGGGTCGATCGGCGGGCACGCGAACAACGCGGGCAAGAGTGGTAAGATCAAGAAGGGCAAGCGGATGGGTGGCCACATGGGCAGCGAGCGGGTGACCGTTCGATCGTTGCCGATCGTGGCGATCGACCGTGAGCGTAACCTGCTGCTGGTCAAGGGTCCGGTGCCGGGCCCGAATCGCGGGCTGGTGATGGTCCGCCAGGCGGTGAGGCTGTATAAGCGTAAGGCCAAACAACTGGCCAAGGCGTCGTAAGTCGGGTGCAAGGATTTTCTTGCACGGACGAAACTGCGACGTCGCGACAATCCGGTTCGCGAAACCGAGTCGCCGGGCGCCTTGAAGGGCCCGACGCGGCGAAACAGACGCATGCCGGCCACGCTGGCGGGCACCGTAGGTGAACACGATGATTGATATACCCATCTACAACCAGGCCGGCGAGCAGACGGGCACGCTGCCCATCGACGAGCAACTGCTCGGCGGGGAGATCCGCCCGGCGCTGCTCAAGCAGGCGTACGTGCGCTACCACGCGAACCGTCGGCTGGGCACGGCGGAGACGCGCGGCCGGGCCAAGGTCGCGCACTCGACGCGCAAGCTCTATCGGCAGAAGGGCACGGGAAACGCACGGCGTGGCGACATGAACGCCAACCTGCTCCGCGGCGGCGGGCACGCCCACCCCAAGCACGCCAAGGATTGGCGGCAGGACATGCCCGTCAAGCAGCGCCGCTTGGCGAATCGCAACGCCCTGCTGGCGAAGGTGGTCGACGGCGAGCTGAAGCTTGTTGAAGGCCTGGAACTCGACACGCCCAGCACGAAGCAGATGGCGAGCCTGGTGGCCGCCCTGGGCATGAATCGCCCCTGCCTGCTCGCCTTGGCCCAGATCCACTCTCCCGCCGGCCGCTCCGCCCGCAACATTGCGGATGTCAGCCTGACGCAGATCGACCGGCTCAACGCATTCGACATTCTGAACCATCGCTACCTCGTCGCCGAGCGCCAGGCGTTCGAGGCTTATGTCGATCGGCTCAAGGCCCAGGCGGGCTCCGCCGCCGGGCAGGAGGTGGCCGCCTGATGGAACCGACGCAGATCATCAAAAAGCCGCTGATTACGGAAAAGAGCACGTGGGAGGGTGAGCGCCACCGGCGCTACAGCTTCGAGGTGGACATGCGGGCCCGCAAGCCGGAGATCCGGCGGGCGATCGAGTCGATCTACAACGTGCGCGTGGTGAAGGTGCACACGGTGATTCGGAAGGGGACGTACTTCCGCACGAAGTTCGGGCCGGGCAAGACGAGCAGCTGGAAGAAGGCGGCGGTGAAGATTCACGAGGAAGACCGGATCGATCTGTTCTGAGCACTGACTCGCGTTAAACGCCAAGGCGCCAAGGTCGCCGAGGCTCGCCAAGAGAAAGCAAAGCCATGGCGATTCGAATTTATAAGAAGACGAGCGCGGGCCGGCGTAACGCTTCGGTCAACCTCTACTCGGAGGTGACCAAGTCGAAGCCGGAGAAGTCGCTGCTCAAGCCGCTGTCCAAGCACGCGGGGCGGAACCACCACGGGGTGATCACGACGCGCGGCCGGGGCGGCGGCAACAAGCGGCGCTACCGCATGATCGACTTCCAGCGCGCGAAGGACGACGTGGCGGCGAAGGTGGTGGGCATCGAGTATGACCCCAACCGCACGTGCAACATCGCGCTGCTGGAGTACCAGGACGGCGAGCGGCGCTACATCCTCGCCCCGGTGGGCTTGAAGGATGGCGACACGGTGGTCTCGTCCGACAAGCTCGTCGAGCCCAAGGTGGGCAACACGATGCCGTTGCGGGTGATTCCGACGGGGCTGAACGTGCACAACGTCGAGCTGGTGCCGGGCAAGGGCGGGCAGATGTGCCGGGCCGCGGGCTCGAGCGCACGGCTGACGAACCGCGAGGGCAAGTGGGCGACGCTGGTGTTTCCGTCGGGCGAGATTCGGCAGGTGTCGATCAACTGCCGGGCGACGCTGGGGCAGGTGGGCAACATCGACCACGCGAAGGTCGTGCTGGGCAAGGCGGGGCGCAACCGGAAGCTCGGGCGCCGGCCGAAGGTTCGCGGCGTGGCGATGTCGCACCACGAGCACCCGATGGGCGGCGGCGAAGGCCGCAGCAAGGGCAACCGCCCGCCGGCGTCGGCGACGGGCGTGCTGGCCAAGGGCGGCGACACGCGCAAGCCCGGGCAGCCGTCGGCGAAGCGGATCATCCGTCGGCGTGAGACGAAGCGGTACGGCCGCAAGCGGGTGAAGTAGCGGCAGGCACGGATGGGCGGGCCAGCGGTGACACCGCGGGCAAGGTTTGCGAAGCCGTGAGCGGCTTAAGGGTTAAGAGTTAAAGGCGAAGGGCTGAACATGACACGATCACTGAAAAAGGGCCCGTACGTTGATTTCAAGCTTTACCGGAAGGTGGAGCTTCTCAACCAGCAGAACCGGCGCGACCCGGTGCGGACGTGGTCGCGCGGGTGCACGATCGTGCCGGAGTTTGTGGGGCACACGTTCCTGGTGCACAACGGGCGGACGTTCAACCAGGTGTTCGTGACCGAGGACATGGTCGGGCACAAGCTTGGGGAATTCAGCCCGACGCGGACGTTCCGGTCGCACACGGCGGGCAGCAAGGCGCAGCGCATGGCGGGCCGGGCGTAAGCCGGCCATCGAGGTGGCGAGGCGGTCCGCCTCGCGGGCCCGACGGATCGAGGAGCACGACAACGATGCCTTACACGAATGTACATCGCGGAGCTCGCATCAGCCCGAGCAAGGCGCGGCCGGTGATCAACCTGATCCGGGGCAAGCGCTTTGACGAGGCGATGACGCAGCTCGAGCTGTCGAAGCATCGCGCGGCGGTGATGATCCGCAACGCGCTCAAGGCCGCCTACGCCAACGCCGACCAGGCCGAGGCCGACGTGCGTCGGCTGGTGGTGAGCGACGCGCGGGTGGACGAGGGCCCGGTGATGAAGCGCTGGCAGCCCAAGGACCGTGGACGGGCGCACCCGATCCAGAAGCGAACGAGCCACATCAGCGTCACAGTGGACGAGGTATAAGCATGGGACAGAAAGTCCATCCATTCGGGTTTCGCGTTGGCATCACCGAGGCACACCGCAGCCGGTGGTACGCCCCGAAGGCGCTTTATGGCGAGCTGCTCGTCGAGGACGAGAAGATTCGCCGGTACTGCGACAAGCGGCTGAACCGTCAGCCGCCGTTCGCCGCAGTGAGCGACATTCATATTGAGCGGACGCGCGAGGAGCTGAAGATCATCATCAAGACGGCCCGGCCGGGGCTGGTGATCGGGCCCAAGGGAGCGGAGGTGGATCGGCTGACGCAGGACCTGCAGTCGCTGACGGGACGAAACGTCTCGATCCAGTGCGTGGAGATCGGCAACCCGGACCTGGACGCGCAGCTCATCGCCGAGTCGATGGCGGAGCAGCTCAAGCGGCGGACAAGCTTTCGGCGGCTGATGAAGATGAAGGCGGACGCGACGATGAACGCGGGCGCGAAGGGTGTGAAGGTTCAGCTTTCGGGCCGGCTGGGCGGCCACGAGATGAGCCGGAGCGAGGATTTGCGTCAGGGGTCGATTCCGCTGCAGACGCTGCAGGCGGCGGTGGACTACGGCTTTGCCGAGAGTCACACGTCGTACGGCTCGATCGGTGTGAAGGTGTGGGTGTACAAGGGGATGTACCACGAGGTGGCCGAGGGCGACGTGGAGTCGCGGGCCGCGGGCGCGCGGCCGCGGGCCCGGGGTCGACGTTAAGGATCAGGATCAACCGGGCTGCGCTGTGTGCGGCCGATGGTGTGAGGTGAACGATGCCGCTGATGCCCAAACGGGTGAAGTTTCGCAAGCAGCAGCGTGGGCGGCTGAAAGGCAACGCCCACCGCGGCAACTATGTCGCGTTTGGTGACTACGGGCTGCAGGTGACGGAGGGCGGCTGGCTGACGGCGAGGCAGATCGAGGCCGGCCGCATCGCCGCCCGGCAGTTCGTGTCGCGTGAGGGCAAGCTGTTCATCCGGGTGTTTCCGGACAAGCCGATCAGCAAGAAGCCGCTCGAGACGCGCATGGGCAAGGGCAAGGCCGAGCCGGAGTACTGGGTGGCGCGTGTGAGGCCCGGGACGGTGATTTACGAGTTGACCGGTGTGCCGGAGGACGTGGCGAAGCGGGCGTTCGTGCGTGTGGCGCACAAGCTGCCGTTCCCCTGCCGGTTCGTGCAGCGTCGGCATCACTGACCGTGACGAAGACAGCCGGGCGCAGCCCGCAGATGGTGGAATTGATCGATGAAAGCCAGTGAAGTTCACAAGATGTCGGACGCGGAGATCGTCGAGGAGCAGGCGCGGCTGCGCACCCGGCTGTACGAGCTGCGAAGCGCGGCGGTGACGGAGAAACTGGAGAACCCGCGCCAGTTCCAGCAGCTTCGCCGCGACATCGCGCGGCTGCTCACCGTCCAGCGTGCCCGCCAGATTCAGCAGGAGACCTCGGCATGACCCAGGCCGTTCAACGCAACCCGCTCAGCCGCATCGCGATCGGCGTCGTGACGTCGGACAAGCGCGACAAGACGCGCACCGTCGCGGTCGACTACAGCTTCCGGCACCCGAAGTATGGCAAGTACGTCAAGCGGCAGGCCCGCTACCACGTGCACGACGAGAAGAACGAGTCCAAGACCGGCGACCGGGTGCGGATCGCGCCGTGTCGGCCGCTGAGCAAGACCAAGGCGTGGCGGCTGCTGGAAGTCGTCAACGCGGCACCCGAAGTGGGCGCATGATGTGGCAGCCGCTCGCGGCTTCGCAGATGCGGAGCCCGCAGAGCAGAGGATACAACAATGCTTCAAGCTGAATCCAGATGCGATGTCGCGGACAATACGGGCGCCAAGGTGGCGTACGTGATCCGCGTGCTCGGCGGCTCGACCGCCCGCGGCCGACAGACCCGCCGGGCGGCGCGCCTCGGCGACCAGGTGGTCTGCTCCGTCAAGCGATCGCTGCCCGGCAGCGACATGAAGACGGGCACGATCGTCAAGGGCGTCGTCGTGCGGACGCGCTACCCCGTGCGCCGGGCCGACGGCAGCTACGTGCGCTTCGACCGCAACGCGGTGGTGCTGATCGACAACGACGGCAACCCGCGGGGCACGCGCATCTTCGGCGCCGTCGCCCGCGAGCTGCGCGAGCGCAACTACATGAAGATCGTGTCCCTCGCCTCCGAGGTGGTGTGAGAGCGTAACGTAAACAGTCACAGATGCACACAGATGCACACAGATGAGGACAAATGATTGGGCCGTGGATCGGCATCCGTGTTTATCTGTGTTTATCTGTGGCTGAGGTTTCCGAGGCGAACGGCTAAGAGCCAAAGGCAAAGACAATGCCCCGACACGTAAGAAAAGGCGACATGGTGATCGTCATCGCCGGCGACGACAGCAAGCGCCGGCTGGGCGACGGGCGAAAGGTGCGCGACTACACGCCCCGGCGGGTGATGCGCGTGCTCCCGGACCAGGGCCAGGTGATCGTCGAGGGCGTGAACGTGCACAAGCGGCACGTGCGTCCGACGCAGGGCAACCCGCAGGGCGGCGTGACCGAGAAGGAGCTGCCCATCGACCTGTCGAACGTGCAGCCGGCGGTGGACGACAAGCCGACGCGTGTGCGTTTCGAGACGCGGGCGGATGGTTCGAAGGTGCGCGTTGCCGCACGCAACGGTGAGGTCATCGGTCCGGAGCTGAAGAAGGCCAGGTAAGGCTCGGCAGGCATCGGCCCGCGGGCTGATCACGATCAAAGGAAAGCGCCATGACGCCTCGTCTCAAGGAACAGTTCTACGGCCCCGTCTGGGAGAAGCT
This sequence comes from Phycisphaeraceae bacterium, assembly GCA_040905445.1. Taxonomy (GTDB): domain Bacteria; phylum Planctomycetota; class Phycisphaerae; order Phycisphaerales; family Phycisphaeraceae; genus SKPT01. The sequence goes on from JBBDRN010000006.1 coordinate 10,851, forward strand.
CCAGGCCGAGTTCGCGGTCAAGAACCGCATGGCCCTGCCGCGGCTGGAGAAAATGATTCTCAGCGTCGGGCTCGGCCACCAGCTCGAGGGGACGAAGGTCAACGCCAAGGCCCGCGAGCAGGCGCTCCAGGACCTGGCGCTGATCACCGGGCAGAAGGCCGTGATGGTCAAGGCCAAGAAGTCGGTTTCCAACTTTAAGGTCCGCAAGGGCTACGAGACCGGCGCGATGGTGACGGTTCGCGGGGACCGGATGTGGGAGCTGCTGGATCGGCTGATCACGCTGGCGATCCCACGGATCAAGGACTTTCGCGGGCTGAACCCCAAGAGTTTTGACGGCCGGGGCAGCTACTCGTTCGGCCTGCAGGAGCAGGGGGTGTTTCCGGAGGTGGACATGGCCAACGCCCAGCACATTCACGGGATGCACGTGACGCTGACGTTCCGAAACGCGACGGACGAGATGTCGCGGACCGCGCTGCGTGAGCTGGGGATGCCGTTTACGAAAGAGGACGAGGCGCAGCGCAGCGCTGCGTGAGTCAGGCACAGGGTTTGGAACCCGGATTGGAACCAGGCGATATGTCATCCAAGAGCACGACGGTACGAATGGCGCGCGTGCAGCGCACGGTGGAGAAGTACGCGGACCTGCGTCACAAGCTCAAGGCCGAGGGCGACTACGCCGCGCTGCAGCGGCTGCCGCGTGACGCGAGCCCGACGCGGCTTCGTCGGCTGTGCGCGTTGACCGGGCGCAGCCGGGCGGTGTACCGCAAGTTCAACCTTTCGCGGATCAAGCTCCGCGAGCTGGCGTTGGAAGGCAAGGTCCCGGGGATGCGCAAGGCATCCTGGTAATCGCGAGCGATGACGCCGCACAGGCCCGCAGCAGCAAGCCCGCAGAGGCAGGAGCAACGAACCGATGTCGATGAATGATCCGATTGCCGACATGCTGACCCGCATCCGCAACGCGGTGCGCAACCGGGCCAAGCGCGTCGACTGCCTGAATAGCAAGATTTGCGCCGGCATCGCCAAGGCGCTGAAGGACGAGGGGTACGTCAGCGACTTCTCGGTGATCGACGACGGACGGCAGGGGATCCTGCGCGTGGAGCTGCGCTACGGGCCCCAGGGCGAGCAGCTCGTGCACCGGCTGGACCGCGAGAGCCGGCCCGGGCGGCGGATCTACTGCGGCGTCGAGGAGCTGCCCAAGCCGCTCGGCGGCATGGGGATCGCGGTGGTCAGCACGTCGCGCGGCGTGCTCTCCGACCGCCAGGCCCGCGAAGCGCACATCGGCGGCGAGCTGCTGTGCACGGTGGAATAAGAGCGAAACCCGCAGGAACGGAACATAGCCACAGATGAACACGGATGAACACAGTAAGCCATCAAGCAGAGCACGCGGGCGGTGTCGGCCAAGCCGCGGATCCGTGTGCACCTGTGGCCGTCTGTGGCTCGTCCGGAGAGGATTGATCAGCGATGTCCAGGATTGGTAAGAAACCCGTGGCGATTGCCGGCAGTGCGAAGGTCAGCGTCGCCGGGCGGCAGGTGACGGTCGAGGCCGGCAGCAATCGGCTGTCGATCACCCATCCGCCGGAGGTCCGCGTCCGCGTGGACGACGGCGCCAAGGAAGTCGTCGTCGAGCGCGAGAACGACTCGCGGCGGGCCAAGGCGATGCACGGCCTGACGCGGTCGCTGATCGCGAACATGATCGAGGGCGTGACGGTCGGGTACGCGAAGGATCTGGAGATCAACGGCGTGGGCTGGAACGCCCAGCTCCAGGGGCGGACGCTGAACCTGAACGTGGGCTATGCCGACACGCGCAGCCTGTCGATTCCCGCGGGGCTCGAGGTGACGGTGCAGCAGAACAAGATCCGCGTCGCCGGGCCGGACAAGCAGGCGGTGGGGCAGTTCGCGGCCGTGGTGCGAAGCCAGCGCCCGCCCGAGCCTTACAACAGCAAGGGCATCAAGTACGCCGACGAGGTCATCGTGACGAAACAGGGCAAGGCCTTCGGCGGTTAATCCGAAGCGGACCCGCGACTCGACGAACGGAACTAGACGATGGACAAGAACCGACACAAGCGCATCCGCTGGCGCCGCCGCAAGACCGGGCTGCGCAAGCGCATCATGGGCACGCCCGAGCGTCCCCGGCTGACGGTGTACCGCAGCCTCAAGCACATGTACGCCCAGATCGTCGACGACCTCGGCGGGCGAACGCTGACCTGCGCGTCGACCGAGGAGGCGAAGCTGGACAAGGGCAACAACGTCGACGCCGCCAAGGCGGTCGGCCAGCGGCTCGCGGAGAAGGCGAAGGCGGCAGGCATCGAGCAGGTCGCGTTCGACCGCAACGGCTTCAAGTACCACGGGCGGGTCAAGGCGCTCGCCGACGCGGCGCGGGAAGCAGGTCTCAACTTCTAACCTCCAGCGACGGGCTAAGGGCTAAAGGCTACCGGCTAAAAGGCAAACCATGGCAGAAGCACTCGCAGATACACAGGCCCTCGAATCGACCACCGTGGGCATCTACCGCACCGCCACCGTCGTCAAGGGCGGGCGCCGGTTCAGCTTTGCCGCGCTCGTCGTCGTCGGCGACCGCCACGGCGGGGTGGGGATCGGCTACGGCAAGGCGCCGGGCGTTCCCGCGGCGATCGAGAAGGCACAGAAAGACGCTCGTAAGCAGATGAGCCGCGTCAAGCTGCTCGAAGGCACGCTGCCCCATCCGGTCACCGGCCGCTTCGGCTCGGCGATGGTCCGGCTGCTGCCCGCCGCGCCCGGTACGGGCGTGATCGCCGGCGGCACCGTCCGCGCCGTGCTCGAGATGGCGGGCGTCAACGATTGCCTGTCCAAAGCCTACGGCTCGACCAACAAGAAGAACCTGTGCAAGGCGGTGATGAACGGCCTGGAGCTGCTGCGGACCAAGCAGCACGTGGCGCAGCTTCGCGGCGTGGAGCTCGACGAGACCGAGGCGGAGCGGAAGATCACGGCTGCGCAGAAGTTCATGGCCGAGTCCGCCGAGCAGGAGCAGGCCGCCGCCACCCCGGCCACCACCGGGCGGGCGTCGGCGACGCCGACGCCGGAGCAGCAGGCGACCGCGGCGCCGGGGGCCGAACGTGGCGAGCAGGCGGGCGGCGGTGGTGCCGCGCCGGTGCAGGGTGAAGCGGCGAGCCCCGCGCCCGCGCCGCAGGAGGACGAGGCCAATCCGCACGTGGGCGGTGCGGGCGAGGGTGGCGAGGCCGGCGGCACGCAGTCGCCGCAGCAGGAGCCGCCGCAGCCCGAGCAGGAACCCGACCAGAAGCAGTAAGGGACGGCGTTTTTTCGCCGCCCGCCCCTGCTGGCATCACCTGAACCCGGAACTCCGAACCCGACTCCGACCGCGAGGCACACGCCATGATGATCCACGAAATCACCGTCCATGTCGGCCGTCACAAGCGGCGCAAGCGTGTCGGGCGCGGGCCCGGCTCGGGCACGGGCAAGACCGCCGGCCGGGGCAGCAACGGCGCGCGGTCGCGCTCCGGCTTCTCGACGCAGGTCGGGCGCGAAGGCGGGCAGATGCCGCTGTACCGCCGCGTGCCCAAGCGAGGCTTCTCGAACACGCGCTTCCGCGGCCCGGCGTTCGCCATCGTCAACATCCGCGCGCTCGACGCCCGCTTTGAAGACCACGCCGAGGTCACGCCCGAGACGCTCGTCGCCGCGGGGCTCGTCGGCAGCACCCGCCAGCCGGTGAAAGTGCTGGGCGCCGGCGAGACGAAGAAGAAGCTGAAGGTGACCGCCGCGGCATTCTCGCAGACGGCGCAGGACAAGATCACCCAAGCCGGCGGATCCGTCACCGTCGCCGATTACAAGAAGAAGGCGGCGGCGAGCAAGTAGACGTGTCGACAGGAGGCCGCGCCAGGCGGATTCGACTCGCTTCGGACGATCGAGACCCAGCGCCCGCGTCGGCGCGCTATAATCGCGGCTTTTGCGGAGCCGCCGCCGACTCCGCGCAACGCCTTTTGGAAGCCCCATGCTCCGAGCGTTCATCAACATCTGGCGAATCCGGGAGCTGCGCAACAAGCTCTTCTTCACGCTCTCGATGCTCGCCATCTATCGCATCGGGTTCTTCATCCCGCTGCCGGGCGTCAATCAGGCGGCCCTGGAGCAGTGGGCACAGGACGCGTCCGAAGGCGCCATCGGCAACCTGATGACCTACGTGAACATCTTCACGGGCGGGTCGCTGGGGCAGTCGACGATCTTCGGCCTGGGGATCATGCCCTATATCTCCGCGGCGATCATCTTCCAGTTGCTGACCTCCGTCTCCGAGCGGCTCAAGGCCATCCAGAAGGAAGGCCCCGCCGGGCGACAGAAGATCCAGGAATACACGCGCTACTTGACCGTCGGGCTCTGCTTCGTGCAGGCCGCGTTCTGGGTCTCGTTCCTCCAGTCCGGGCAGGATCCGCTGGTCTATTCCGCCTACGAGGGCACCGCCACGGTGTGGCTGGGCGGTGTGCTCGGGCTCACTGCCGGCACCATCTTCCTGATGTGGCTCGGCGAGCAGATCGACAAGTACGGGATCGGCAACGGCATCTCGCTGATCATCACGGCCGGCATCATCTCCATGATGCCTGGCGCGATCGGCACGATCGCCGGCGACTTCGCCACCGACGGCACGGGTGAATATGGCATCGCGACGGTCATCGTCCTGACGATGTCCTTCGTCGCCGTCACCGCCGGGGCCGTCATCATCACCCAGGGCCAGCGCCGCATCCCGATCCAGCAGGCTAAGCACACCCGCGGCCGCCGGGTCTACGGCGGGCAGCGCTCCTACCTGCCGCTGCGGGTCAACCACGGCGGCGTGATGCCCATCATCTTCGCCAGCTCGCTGATGATCTTCCCGTCCCTGCTGTTCCACTACCTGAACAACGCCACGGGCGGGTGGGTCGTCTTCGAGTTCCTGGACTACAACTTCCAGGATATGTTCGGCTACCTGTACACGCTCGCCTACATCGGGCTGATCTACTTCTTCGCCTACTTCTGGACGACGGTGCAGTTCCAGCCCAAGGAGATGGCCACGCAACTCCGCGACCACGGCAGCTTCATCCCGGGTCTGAGGCCCGGGCCGCGCACGGCGGAGTACCTCGAAACCGTCATGGAGCGCATCACCTACGTCGGCGCCGGCTTCCTGGCGGTCATCGCCGTCATCCCGACCATCGTCGCGGGCGTGTTCGGCATTCCGTTCGGCGTCACGCAGTTCCTGGGCGGCACCGGGCTGCTGATCACCGTCAACGTCATGCTCGACTTCGTCCAGCGCGTCGAGGCCCAGCTCCTGATGCGGAACTACCAGGGGTTCCTGGCGACGGGCGGCTCCGGCCGCGGGCCCCGCATCCGCGGGTCGCGCAGCCCAGCCTAGCGCGGGACGGCGCGTGGCGGGGGTCGAAGGGCTCCGCCGATCGCGTGCAGACCCGCTCCGGAGCAGGTGTTACGGTGCGGCAGGGAGTTTGGCCATGGGCCCGACCGCCCGCCCCGGGGGGTGGGGGGGGGGAGCCCCAGGGCTTGGATTTGCCACCTCGGGCCGGTCCCGATACAATTGCCGGTTCGCCCGAGCCGCCGGATCGGCTTGATACGCGGACTTGACACGCGGAGGGGGCCGATTCAGCAGCGAGCGATGGCGATCAGGCTGAAAACGCGCGATGAGATCGAGCGCATGCGGGCCGCCGGCCGCATCGTTCAGCAGGTGCACCAGCGCTGCCGGGAGCTATGCAAGCCCGGGGCGACGACACAGGAGATCGACGAGGCGGCCTACCGCCTGTTCACCGACGCCGGGGCCACGGGGCTGTTCAAGAACTACCCCACGTATCGGCCGGGCGAAGGGTTCCCGTCGAACCTGTGTATCAGCGTCAACGAGGTCGTGGTCCACGGCATCGCCAACGGGCGGGCCATTCAGGACGGCGACGTGGTGGGCGTGGATTGTGGTGTGAAGCTGGACGGGTGGTGCGGGGACGCGGCGACGACGATCATGGTCGGCCACGTTCGGCCGGAGGTTCGGAAACTGTGCGAGGTGACGGAGCATGTGCTCCGGCTCGCGATTGAGAACATACGCCCGGGCCGGCGATGGAGCCAGGTCGCCCGGTTGATGCAGAATTACGCGGAATCGCACGGCTACGGGGTCGTGCGTGATTTTGTCGGCCACGGAATCGGTCAGCAGATGCACGAGGAGCCAAAGGTGCCGAATTTCGTCAGTCCGCAGCTTCTCAAGAACGACATTGAGCTGCGCGAGGGGATGGTGCTGGCGATCGAGCCCATGTGCAACCTCGGCGGCGCGGAGGTGCTGACGCTCGAGGACAACTGGACCGTCGTCACCGCGGACCGCCAGCCCTCGGCGCACTACGAGCACACCGTCGCGGTGACCGCCAGCGGCGCCGACGTGCTGACCGACGGACGATAGGCCAACATAACAGGAATCATCAGTGCCCAAGGAAGACAAGATTCAGCTCGAAGGGGAAGTGCTCGACTCCCTGCCCAACGCGATGTTTCGCGTGAAGCTGGAGAACGATCACGAGCTGGTCGCCCACATCTCCGGGAAGATGCGCATGCACTACATCCGCATCCTGCCCGGCGACCGCGTGACGGTCGAGATCAGCCCCTACGACCTGTCCAAGGGACGCATCACGTATCGGCATTGAGCATTGAGCGAAAGGCACGCAGGCAACGCAGGGTGGGGCGAGCGAAGCGCAACCCACGGCCACGAGGTGAACCATGAAAGTAAGAAGCAGCGTCAAGCGGATGTGTGAGAACTGCAAGGTGATCCGGCGCAAGGGAATTGTGCGCGTGATCTGCACCAACCCGAAGCACAAGCAGCGCCAGGGCTGAGGACGAACTGTCGATTTGTGCATTGTGACTCGTTCATTGTGAATTGATTGAAGGAACCCGCCATGCCGCGCGTATCAGGCGTCGACATTCCGGACAACAAGCCGATCCGCATCTCGCTGCGTTACATCTACGGCATCGGTCCGCACCATGCCGAGAGCATCTGCCGCGAGGCGGGCATTGAGCCGCACACCCGCGCCAACCAGCTCAGCGAAGACGTGCTGGCGCAGCTCGCGGGGCTGATCGAGAGCAACTACCTGACCGAGGGCGCCCTGCGCCGGCAGGTGGCGCAGAACATCGCCCGGCTGCGCGACATTCGCAGCTACCGGGGCGACCGCCACCGCCGGGGCCTGCCCGTGCGGGGCCAGCGCACGCAGACCAACGCGCGCACCCGCAAGGGCAAGCGCAAGACCGTGGCGGGCAAGAAGTCCGTCAAGGGCGTGAAGTGATCGCTGATTGCTGATTGCTGGAGATCAGCGGTTGGCGTTTTGAACCAAACGGAAGTCAGATGCCCGTCCCTCGCGTTAAGGGGAGAAGAGTGGCATCGCTCAGCTTCAAGGGAAAGTCATGGCCAAGAAGAGTCGCAAGGTCCGGCGCAACGTGAACAAGGCGATCGCCTACATCAAGGCGTCGTTCAACAACACGCTGATTACCATCACCGACGTCAACGGGGAGACGCTGTGCTGGGGCTCGGCGGGGGCGATGGGGTTCAAGGGCTCGCGCAAGAGCACGCCCTTCGCCGCCACGCGGGCCGCCGAGGAAGCCGCGAACAAGGCCCGGAAGATGGGCGTGCACGAGGTGGAGGTGCGGCTGAAGGGCGCCGGCTCGGGCCGGGAGTCGGCCGTCACTGCGCTGCAGCACTCGGGCATCAAGGTCACCGCCATCGAGGACCACACGCCGATCCCGCACAACGGGTGTCGGCCGCGCAAGAAGCGGCGCGTGTGACGCGCCGCCGCGTCAGCGATTCACCCCGCGTCGTTTGACGATCCAACAACCCCTGGGCACAGAAGCCGCGCCACGGACGGCAGCGCCGTGGCGAGCGATAAGGCCCGGGGTCGCCTGATTTTTCCAGGTCACGCTGCCAATATTACGGAGCCATCCATCATGCGAATCCGCTGGCGAGGCCTCGAGCTGCCGCATCGCGTACAACCCGACGACAACGTCAACACCGAGACCTACGGCCGCTTCACGGTCGAGCCGTTCGAGCGCGGCTTCGGCACGACGGTGGGCAACAGCCTCCGCCGCATCCTGCTCTCGTCGCTGGAGGGTTCGGCGGTGACTGCCGTGCGCATCGCCGGCGCGCCGCACGAGTTCACCTCGCTCGAAGGCGTGCAGGAGGACGTGACGGACATCATCCTCAACGTCAAGAGCATGGTCGTGTCGCTCGACGGCGACGAGCCGCGGACGATGCGCCTCCAGGCGGAGGGCCCCGGCGAGGTGACCTGCGACCTGATCGAGGCGGACACGTCGATCACGGTGCACAGCAAGGAGCTGGCGCTGTGCACGCTGACCAAGCAGGTCGAGTTCGACATGGAGTTCACGGTCGAAAAGGGCCGCGGCTACGTGCCCGCCAGTGAGCACTTCGATTCGAGCAAGGACCAGGAGCCGGGCGTCATTCCGGTCGACGCGATCTTCTCGCCCGTGACCCGCGTCCGTTACAAGGTCGAGGACACGCGCGTTGGTCAGAAAACCAACTACGACAAGCTGACGATCGAGATCTGGACCAACAGCACGGTGACGCCCGAGATGGCGCTCGTCGAGGCCGCCAAGATCCTGCGCAAGCACCTCAACCCGTTCGTGCAGTACTACGAACTGGGCGACGAGACGGCCAGCGAGTCGGCGGCCGCGGCGGCGCGGGTGGACGAGGAGCTGATCCGCCGCCTGCAGATGCCCATCGGCGAGCTGGACCTGTCGGTGCGGGCGAGCAACTGCCTCGAGTCGGCGAAGATCAACACCGTCGCGGACCTCGTGTCCAAGACGGAGAACGAGCTGTTGAAGGTCCGAAGCTTCGGCAAGACGTCGCTGCGCGAGGTCAAGCGCAAGCTCTCGGAGCTGAGCATGGAGCTGGGCATGGAGCTGCCCCCGGAACTGACCGCCCACCACGCGACGTCGTCGTCCTAGCGGATTCGCAGGCGGTCGGCGGCGCGCCATGGGCCGCCGACGGCACGGCTTGAGGTGATATACTGTGGGGCTGGCCCCGCATCGGAGCATGAGTCATGAGACACCGCGTCGCTGGATACAAGCTCGGCCGCACGACGAGCCATCGCATCGCCATGTGGCGGAACATGGCCGTGTCGCTGCTCGGCCACGAGCAGATCACCACGACCATCCCCAAGGCCAAGAGCGTCCAGCCCTTCGTCGAGCGGCTGATCAGCGCCGCGAAGCAGGACACGCTCGCCGCGCGTCGGCAGGCGATGAAAATGCTCGGGCAGGATCGGCTGATCGTCCGCGAGGAGGACGACGAGGACCTGGTGCGCAACAACTACGGCGAGGTGGCGCGCAAGGGCGGCCGACGCCAGGGCCGGCGCGTCGTCCAGCACCTGTTCGAGCAGATCGCCCCGCGCTACGCGGATCGAGCCGGCGGGTACACGCGGATTATCAAGCTCGGCCGGCACCGCATCGGCGACGGGGCGGACCTGTGCGTGCTGCAACTCGTCAGCGACGATGACACCGGGCCGCAGGTCGCCGGTCAGTACTCGCGACGCCGTGACAAGGCCAATCGGCGGATGGAGTTCGCCGCCCGCCTGCGCCGCAGCCGCAGCGGTGCGCCGGAGTCGCCCGAGGAGGAGACGTCGACGGCGGTTGCCGAGGCGCATCCCGACGTGACCGAAGCGCCGGAGGAGCAGGCCCGCACCGAGCCGGGCAGCGCCAGCGAGCAGCAGCAGACGCCCGGTGATGCGCCCGAGCCGCGCGAAGGCGACACCGCCGAGGGCGACGATCGCAAGTAGGTTTCGTTGTGCCGGGGTCGTGTTGGGGCCGCGAGACGGACCTTGTGCGCCGGCGCGTGAACCCGACGTCCAACAAATGTTCAATTTTCCCCGACGCGGCAGGTCCGCCACACGCCGCGGTCCGGCTGCGCGCGGCAGGCGTGCAGTTCGCCCGTCGCCGGTCGCATGATGACGGCGGCGTTGGTGCTCACATCGTCCGGCCCCGTGCAGTAGCGGCAAATCCCCAGCTCCCCGCCGTCGTTGTCGCACAGCGCGTCGCGCGCGTGGTCGATGTGGATGGGCTCATCGTGACTTTCGAGCAGCTCCGTCAGCCGGCGCTGGCGATGCGTCGTCGAGTCCTGCACGTGCGCCACCTCCAGCGCGTGGATGGCCGGCGAGAGCGCGTGGTTGCAGTGGACGAACAGGCCGCGGTCAACCGGGAAGCGCTCGCACCGCGTCGCGCTGCACTCGAGCCCGACGGCGCGCTCGCTGGCGTCGGCGAGGTAGTAGTAGTGGGCCGCCGACCGGGGCGCGCGGGCGACGCAGGGCTCGGCCTCGTCGATGGTGCGGCAGCGCATCACGCGGTGGAGGATGGACAGGTACTGCAGGCCCGGGCGGGCGTCGCGCGTGTGCAGGTTGGTGTTGCCCGCGGCCAGGCCTTCACTATTCAGCCCGATGAGCGTCAGGCACCCGGTGAGCGTCAGGCTGATGGTGTCCGGCGCGTTGTCGGGCCTGCGGTGCACGAGGCGGACGTAGGGCATGTTGCTCGTCGCCAGATCCCACGTCTGCCCGACGATCATGCGCCCCTCGCTGCCGCGGTCGCCGGCGACGACAAAAGCGGAGCAGCCTTCGCGGTCCGGCTCGCCCGCGACGGCCGTGGGCTCATCGAACGCGAGGATGTCGCGCAGGTCCGTCAGCCCTTGCGTGACGAAGAGCTGCTCGGGCGTGAGGTCCGCGCCGCGCGCGATGCCCAGGAACTCCTCGTATCCGATCGGGTCGTAAGCGAGCGTGATGGGCAGGCACTGCCGCGCCAGGTCGAGGATCGGCTCGCCTTCAAGTCGGCGCCGGTGGAGGCGCGCGTAGGCGATGGCCGCGGCCAGCCGGGTCTCGTAGAGCTCGTGCGTCGCCTGCCGGCAGGCTTCGCCGAACGCCTCGCCCATCGCGCGCGGCGAGCCCGCGAGGTGGATCGACTCCAGCGTGGGCAGCGGCTCGTCGAGCATGGCGGGAATCATAGCCGGCGCAGGCGGCGGCGCCGAGGGGGGAGCCGCAGATTGGGCAGTGCGCCTCACCTTCGCGTGGCGCTACCGGGCCTGGAGCTTCAGATCAGCGGGCGGGTGCGCGATCGGGGCCTCGCGGAACAGGTCCAGCGGCGCCTTGTCCGGCTCATGGGCCGCGACGTGCCCGTCCATCGCCGCCGCGTGCGCCCGGCCGCCGTGGTGGTAGATCATCGTCCGCTCGTTGCGCGAGACGTAGAACCACTGCTCGAACATCGGGCGGCTGGCCGACGCGGGCGGCTGAAAGTTGTTGATCTGCGCCGCGTCGGCGAACGCCAGCGTCCGCCCCGACTCGCGGATGTCGTCGCGCCGCACCGGCAGGTTTGGGTTGATCAGGTTCAGCGACGGCGCGTAGGTCGTCCAGTTGGTGCTGAACTTCGGCTTGTAGTTGGAGCTCGTCAGCGGAAACGCCGGACAGATCTCGATGCTGTCGTTGTGGCGGTAGTAGGGCCAGAGTCGGCCGCGCGTGCGGTCGATGATGCGCTCGCCCTCCGCACTCGGCCCGCCCGCGGGCTCAAAGCCCGGCCACCACAGTCGGCCGCCCGCCTCCTGCTCCAGCCAGGGAAACATGAGCCCGTCGTGGTCGTCGGTGTACATGTGCAGCGCCATCGTCATCTGCCGCAGGTTCGATCGGCAGATCGCGCCCCGCGCCGCATCGCGCGCCCGCCCCAGCACCGGCAGCAGGATCGCCAGCAGCAACGCGATGATGCTGATGACCACCAGCAGCTCGATGAGCGTGAACGCAGGCGAAGTTGTAACGCGACGGGGCATAACGGGGTTCTCAAAAACCCCGCGACGGACGTTAACCCGTCGCAGGGCGGATAAATGGCTTGTTAAACGCGGACCCTACGCGAGCAAGCTGCGCCCTTGCGCTCACCGCCGTCGGCGAAGCATCACCACCAGCCCCGCCGCCGCCACCAGCGTGGCGCTGCCGGGCTCGGGCACGACGGCGTAGCGCAGGTGGTAGTCGCCAATGTCCGCATCGAACTCGGCGAAGACGAGCTCGTGCGTATCCGCGTTGTACGCCAGGCCGTCCAGCGGCACGTTCGCGTAGCTGAACAGGTCAGGGTCGGCGATGTCACCCCTGAACGTGCCGGCGTCGCCCGTGTTCGGGTCGATGTAGCCGATGCCCGTCGTCGTGTTGAAGAAGACGAGCCCGTCGCGGTCGACGATGAGTGTGGAGGTGGAGTTGGTCTGGGTCAGCTCGGCGATCAGCTCGACGCCCGGCTCGCTGCCGTCAGCTTCGAACGCGGCGAGATCGGCGGCGAGCACACGGAAGAAGCGGTTCGTCCCCAGCGGGCCGCCGCCGGGCACGAAGCTGGAGACGATCAGGTCGTCGTCCGGCGTGAACGCCAGCCCGCCGCTGTTGTCGCCCGGTGCCGGGTCGAAGGCGAACACCGGCTCGCCGTCGGGCCCGACGTGGTAGATGTGCGTGAAGCTCTCGGGCGCGACGAAGTCGGGGTCAGCCCACATCGCGTAGAAGTGGCCGCCACGGCGGCCGGCGATCGAGAAGATGTTGTCGTCGTCGAACGCGCTGACCGTCTGCGCGGTCTGGCTCGCGAGGTCGAGCCGGAGCATGCCGCGGTCGCTGTAGCCCATCGACATGAGCGCGTGGCCGTCGGCGTCGGTGGCGAAGGCGCCTTCGAACCAGCGTCGGCCGCCGCCGAACGCCAGCTCGAGGTCGGTCATGTGGGTCTCGAAGGTGATGTTGTCGCGGTCGGCGTCGTCAATGAGATAGAGCGAGTCGCCCGTGTGGAGGTAGAGCTCGCCACCGCTGTAGGCGAGGCTGTAGCTGTTGCCCCACGGCGCGCTGCCATCGGTCGCGGGTAGGGCGTCGGCGAGCAGGGGGGTCGCGCCGAGGGCGACGCCGAGGCCGACCGCGAGGGTGGCGGCGCGGCTGCCGCGTTGCCATGCGGCGCGGTGGGTGCGGGCGCTGTCGGGACGGCGCGTGGTACGAATGGACTGACCGGTCATGATGCTTCTCCCGGCCCTGGTTCGCGCAGGGCCAATCCCCTCAAAGGATGGTGTGTTACCTGTCCTCGCGGGAATCGGGAGAAGGCGATGCGGATGCTGGCGGAGGGGGCGCCAGGCCGGCCGACTGCCCGGGCGTCCTTGAACCGCGAGGACACCGAATCGGTTGGGCAGGCAGGTCTTCCGGCTCAGGGTCGCACACTCGCTCGCCTTCCCACCAGGGCCCGTTGCAGGCCTGGCAGTGGCGTCGTGAGCGGCGTGCTGCTTCGGCCCGAGACTCTCGCCTCGTGACGACCGAAGCGCCCATTACGGCGGCGCGTCCGCGGAGGATTTGCCAGTAGACCCGGCCTCAGCCCATCGACCCGCGAGCGGCCCGAAGGCAACTCGAAGTCAATGCACCTTGCCCGGCAGGCTGGCGCACCTCACTTCCCTTTTCAGGCCGACCACCCCGCACGGGCGACAGTCGGCCCACCTGTCCAGCGGCGAGTCTAGCGGTCCACCGCCACACGGGCAACCCCTTGTGACGATCCCGCCGCGATTGCGCTGCCCGGCGAGCGGCAGGCCGGGCCCGCGGGCGGGTCAATGGGGCGCGAAGTTGAAGGCCGCGGCCGGACGTGTATAATCGGGGCCGCGCTGCGGGTGTAGCTCAGTGGTAGAGCGTCACGTTGCCAACGTGAATGTCGAGGGTTCGAATCCCTTCACCCGCTTTTTGCCCTTCTTTGTCAGCGATTGACAACCCCTGCCAGAATCGCCAGTTGCAGCCGCCTCGCCCGCCGGGCGCTCGCTGTCCGTTTTGTCAGCGGTTGCCTCACCCGTGCTCCCGTTGCCGTGAGCCGGTACAAGCAGCGGTACAAGCGTTGTGTCGCCGGTCCCCGTCGCCTTGGCCCGCTCGGCCCCCGCCCCGTCGTCCAGCGATGGCAGCACGTCCATCGCCCCGGCCACGTCCAGCAGGCGCGGATCGGTGTAGATGTTCATCGTCAGGTCCAGCTTGCTGTGCCGCATCGCCGCTTGGGCGGTGCGCGGTGGCACGCCGCCCTTGCTCAGGTGCGTGCCGAAGGTGTGCCGCATCGCATGCACGTCCACCGTCCGGCCGCGCTCGTCGCGCTTGGGGATGCCAGCAGCGGCCAGGTCGCGGTCGAGGATACGGATCAGCCCGGCGGGGACGTTGAACAGCGGCGCATCGTGCGGAAGTCTCGCCGGCAGAGGTTCACCCGCCACCCGCGCCTCGCCCCTCACCGCTTCGAGGCGGTCCGCCAGCCAGCGCCACAACGCCGCCGCCAAATCCGCCCGCAGGGGCACGTCGGCCCCACGCCCGGCCTTCTCGTCGGCGGCGTGCAGCGTCGCGTATGCGGCCTGTCCCGGCTCGGGCTCAAGCTCAAGCTGTCCCACTGTCAACGACGCCAGTTCACCCTTGCGAAGCCCGGTCAGCACCAGCGTCTTGTAGATCAGCGCGCGCTCGCGGCCGGCGTGCTCAAGTTGGGCGATGTACGTGGGCCGCTCGGCCAAGACTTCCCGGGCGCGGGCAGCGGCGGTGTCGATCGTGTCGATGGTCAACGGCGCTTTCGTCCAGGTCCGCCGGCCCTTGCGTTTGGCCTCGGGCAGCTTCACTGTATCCCGGCCGTGCTCGGCCAGCGGGCGAAGCCGTGCGACCAGCAGCAGGCGGCGCAGCTCATCCTCGCTCAGGGCCCGGCGTTGCCGACGCCGATCGGCGTTGACGTCAAGCTTGGGCGGTCGCGCAAACGGGCTCGCCGTCAGCCGACCCGTTTCGACGCACCAGTTACCGAAGGCGCACAGCGCCGCCAGGTGGTCGTTGATCGTCCGGGCCGACAGCGGGGTTTCAACGGCAAGCTCGGCCTTTACCCACCGCTCGACGGCCTTGCGGTTCAGATCGCGCAGCAGCTTGAAGCCGCACCAGTCCACGACCACGCCCAACTTGTGCTCGACATTGGCGACGTGGCGAGCCGACACCCGCGGCTTACTCCCCTTACCCCGCTTGGCCCGCAGGTGATCCAGGTAGGCGGTGACGTGATCCGCGATCGGCGTCGTCTGGTGATCGAGCACCGAATCCTCGGCCGCGCTGGTGATGCCCGATCGCACCTTGTCCGCCCGCCGTTCAAGCTCGGTCAGCACGCTCCGTGCCGCGTCCAGGCTTCGGCAGCCCGTCGCCACCTTCCGCACCAGCTCCGCCCCGTCGCGGTATTTTGCGGTGTAGGTGCCGGCCTCGATCAGCAGCCGATCACCGCCGGCCGTCGTCGTCACCTTGGCCGTGCGCTTCCGGCCGTTGCGGTCGGCCCACCGGGCGAAGCGCTGGCCCTTGCGGGTGAACAGCTCTGCCTCGGCGGGCACGGGCTTGGTGTACGTTTCGCGGTAGACGTGGCCCATGGTCCTACCCTTTCCGCCGGCGCGAAGGTGGCCGGCATTCGATGCCGAAGTGGGTAGCGAGGCGGTCGGCGATGTCGAGCCGCAGCGACTGCTGGCCATCGCGGAAGCGGCGGATGGCGCATCGGTCGACGCCCGTGGCAGTCTCGATCCCGCGGAGCGAGTCGGCTTCGCGGATGGCTTCGCGTAGCAGGGCTGTCAGGGTTTGAGTACTCGAGGACATGGGATGATCATCTCATCCTCCGCGGCGGTTGTCAACGGCGCAGGCCCGGCCCCCCGGCTCGACAAGCTGACCGTTGCGGGCGGCTGGATCGAGGCCCGAGCCGGAAGCCCGACGCTCATTGGAGGAACAGGGGACGGTACCGTCTGCTCCGTCCGCTGTGCTCGCTGGCGTCCCTACAGGGGCATCAGGCGGCTTTTCGGGTGTTGGCGCCACCCCGATTGCGCTCGCCGCACCGTCCGCCCTGTGTCCAAGATCGTCCGCGAAAGCGTTATCGGCGGCGTTGGCGGACGCGGCAGACGGAGCGGACGGTCGGAACCCCACGTTCTCCAGAACAAACACGCGCCGGCCCTGCTTGCCCTGAGGCTGCGGTTGCCGGTACTCGATTCCGATCGCCCGCAGGTTGGGTGCCAGGCGCCGAAGGGCGCTGGACAGGGCCCTGGCGCTCTTCGGCCAACCAAGCCGGCCCCGCTGGGCCTCGTCGCTGTGGTGGGCCTCTACGAGCGTGAGAAGCTCGGTCGCGGTCCCACTCCAACTCCCGTGCTCCTTCATGAACTCGAGCAGTGGCAGGCCGATCGGCGAGGCTTCGACCGCCAGGTCGTGTACCTCCTGGCGGTTGCCCATGTACGCGTCGAGGAACGAGCCTGCCGGCCAGTCCAGCGCCGGCTCGGCGGCGACGAGCCGCTTGGCAAAGTCGGCCATCCGTGGCATCCGGTCGAGTTTTACGCTCGCGACGTTGGCCAGCACGCAGTTCACCGCGTCCAGGAGCGCGCCGAGCACGCGCGGCCGCACCGCGTCAAAGCGCTGCCATAGTTCCGCTTCATCCACCCGCCGATCCTCGGGGATGGCGAGCAAGGTGAGGCACAGGGCCCGGTCCAGCAGGTCGGGCCGGGTGCAGATCTCGTCGATTCCGTTGAGAAGCACCGGCCGCTGGGCTGCGAAGAGCTTCTCCTCATCGTCGGAGTAGAGCTGTCGTGTGGCGAAGCCGGCTCCGGTGGAGAGGCAGCACAGGGCGTCGCTGAGGCTGACCGGGACGCTGGAGAGGTTGTCGAAGGCCACGATCCAGCCGTTGGTGGCGGCGATCATGAGGTCCCGCTCATCGCGCGGCGGACGCCGGACGGGCGAGACGCTGGGGTCGATCAGGCCGCGCAGCATCCTGCACATCGTGGACTTGGCGCTTCCCTGCTCGCCGTTGACTACGAGGATCGGGTAGGGCCCGCGCGGCAACAGGCTCGCCACGAGGAAGGCTGCGGCCAGCTTCCAGTCGCGCTCGGAACCCATGTTGATCAGCGGGCGAAGCTCATCGACGCGCCCGCCGGACACCGGCGCGGGCAGAGGCAACATGCCGCGGCGTCGGATGAAGCGCACGGGGCACTCGCGCGACCCGATGATGCGCCAGCCGCGAGGCGATACCTCGACCACGCGCCACGCCGCGTCGCAGAGGTCGAGGTACACGTGGCTGCCATTCTCGGCGATGCGGAGGCAGACGTTCATCGCCGGCCCCTCGTGCTGCGCTCTGCCAGCGATCGTGTTGATGGCGTCGTAGAGCGCCTGCGATCCGATTGCCTTCCCGTGCTCCCGGTAGTAGGCGCGGCCAAGCCACTGCCTGAAGCCGGTGCCGTCGATCGCCCATGTTTCGCGGTGGCCGTCTATCTCGATGTCGGCGAAGGCGCGGCCGTCGGCGGGATCGTGGAAGAGCCCCATGTGCTCGGCGAGCTCGATCGCCTGGGTGGCCTGCGACTTGCGACGGGGCGCCGTGTCGGCGTGGGTTGCTTTCAAGCCGCTGAGCTGCCACGGCTGCGTGTGTTCGGCCTCGGCCAACAGTTCCTCCCGACTCAGGCCCTCAGGGCCACCGCATACCCACTCGCAGAGGTCTTTGATGCCGTTCGGAGGAAAGATGATCTTGACCGACGCAGCGCTGGCGTTCAACAGCGCCGCCGCCGCCTTCTTCGCACCCTTGGCGCCGGCCCCGCTGTCGTTCTCGCCGACGACAAGGAAATGGCGCCCCGGGGCCAATGCGGCCAGCAGCTCGGCCCCGCCGAGTGCCGATGGCCGGCCGATGGCGATGAACTCGAGCATGTGGCCCGCGGCGGTGTCAGTCGCGCCCTCGACGACGAGGATCGGTTCGGTGGGGCTGGTCCCCGCGTAGGGCTCCAGCGGCGTCACGTACTTTAGGCCCCGGCGGCTGCCTTTGAACATCCATTTTCTACCGCGGTCGTCGCGGACCTCCGTGCCGATGACCTGGCCGTCGGCGTCGTACTCCGGGATGTGCCAGACGGTGCCTTTCCGCCTGGCGCCGATCGCCTGCCATGCCTCGGCCGACAGACCGTTGGGAGCTGGGGTGGGTGCAGTCAAAGCGCACCTCCCCTGCGCACGGACGGGCAGCCGTCGGCGATCCAGTTGAGCAGGGTCTCGCGCCGCCACCGCACCAGGGCGCCGAGCTTCAGCGGCCGCGGCATCTTGCCGGCGTCGGCGAGGCGGTAGACGTGGCGGGGCGAGCAGCCCCCCAGGAGTTGGGCGACGGCCTGGACATCGAGCAGTTCCGCGTTGACGCCCGGTCGCGGCTCCGGGGCGGGGCTGTGCCCACCGGGGTGGTTGGGTGTGGTCGTCATCCTGACGGCCTCCGTATCTGGTTCAGCCGTGCCCGCGTCGCCTGACGCTGTCCATGCACGCCTGTCATAGACCAGAAACCGGGCGTCTCTTTCGCCCACGGCGCCCGCTTTTTGGTTCGAACCGGGCGCGCACAAAATGCCGCTGGCTGCCCACCAGCGGCGATTCTTGTCAGTGATGGAATATTTACCGGGCGCCGAAAACGCCCGCTTTCGCGCCCGGTTTCGGCTAAATCTGATCCTCACGGACCACACTTTCCCCGATTTCGGACGCACGTCCAGCGCGCGGAGTGCGCTTTTGTTGCCCTGTCGCGCGTCGCCATTTGCGCAGATAGCTGGTCCAGGTAGAAAACTCGGGCAGCGGCGATGGAACACCGCGTTGCTCGTAGATGCGCTCCAGCAGGTTGTACGCTTCACGATCCGTTGGGTTGTCTTTGCCCAGCGCCTCGGCCGCCTCGAGATACTGATCCCGGGCCGCTATCACCCTCTTCGGCAACTGATCGAGACGCTTTCCGCCTGCGGTGCCGCCGCCGGCCCCCTGCGCGCCGTCGTCGGCAGGGTCAGGCGCTTGGGTACTTGCCGCAAGGTCGTCCTCCTGCTCCGGTGGTGCCGGTGATGCTGACGGAGGCGGAGGCGACGCTCCGCCGTCCGGTTCCTCAGGTGACCTAGCGTTCGGGCTCGCATTGGCCGCGGGGGCGTAATCACCTGACGGGCGGTCGTTCCTCGGGGCGGAAGTAGCCGAGCCCCCGACGCCCGGGGCAGCCATGCCGCCTGCCTGTACGCGAAAGCGGGCCTTTCGAGCTACCCGCTGATATTCCTCCTCCGCCACCTTGCGGAACCGGCCGGCCAACGCGTTACTGCTGGGCGACCCGGGTTGATGGTTGGGTGGACTCGGGGGCAGGAGGATCGTTCGCAGGTGGTGGCGGAGGATGCTGAGGATGTCGGTGCTCGTGCTCCAACTGAAAGTGTGGCCGACCCGGTCCTGCGGAATTTCGATGGGTTCATCACCGATCAGCGCCATCGGCGTGATCTGACCGGAAAGCCACGCCGCCTCGTGCGCGCGGTGGAGCATTGACGCGACGATGCCGTCCAGTTCCAGTGAAAGCGCCTTGTAGGGTCCCGGGAGCAGCAGACGCCTGGCGTCCGCGAAGACCGAGGCAGCCGTTTCGATGGCCTTTTGCGCACCCCGCGTCCCCCACAGGCCGTGTACCGGCCCGGAGTGACGTCTCGCTTGAAATACGACGACAACGCCCCCCTCAGGAATCGGCCAGCTTGATCGCGGAACACGACGCACCTGCTCGTGTAGCCACTTGTCGTACCAGTCCTCCTGCGTCGGTTGCCCGGACGCCAAGGCTTGGGGTGGCCACGGCGATGTTGGTGGAGTGTCCTCGCCGTAGACCATCATGTGGCCCACCGTGCCTGCTTCGGCAGCGATATTTGCCAACAGACGGTCAACACGCTTGATGACTGCATCGTGTTGCGCTTGTGTCATGTTCACGCCGTCCCTGGCCTGTCGTTGCCCACGAGTCGCACGTGAGCCGAGCACAGTTTACCGGCTGCGTCGCATCTGGCACCCCCTGGCTGCGGCCGACGATCGCTGTCATCGGCGCCATCCAGCCGGCTGGCAACGGCTACGCCCAGCCACGCCAGGTTGTCACCGGCCTCGGACCCATCGACGTCCAGGCCCCACGCGTGCAACGACCGCCGCGATGAGCCCGAGCGTGAACGCTTCACCAGCTCGATCCTCCCGCCCTATCCTGTGCCGAACCCTGCGGTTATCCGCGAAGACGGGGGCCGCCCATGGTCAGTAAACGCCAGTTCCACGGCGGCCGCGGTCGTCACCGACCAACATGGCGCTGTCAGGCTGACACATATTCGAAGCACACAAGGTGCAAATCTTCTTCCCGCAGCGTCTTACCAGTGTCGGCCGCGCCGCCCTGCTTGCCATACTCCTGGCTTAGCCCCAGCACGGCCTCCATCGCCTCGCGCATGCCGCCACCTGACGAGCGGAGCGCCTTGAGCTTCTGGACCAGCGCCCTGCCGGCGGGCTGACTCAGGAAGCGGATGGCCTGTTTGGCCGGCTCGCGATCCAGGTCGCCGCGGCGCATGCCTTCCTTGATGTCCTCGACGAGGCGCAACTGAACGGCATCCGGGGCGCTGGCCACCACGGCGCTGGCTGTCGTGTCCCGGTCCTGACGCAGGATGTCGTCGATCACCTTGCGCTGAAGCGCGAACACGTCGTGGTCGCCGATGTGCCGGGGCTCGTCGGGGTGGCACTGGATCATCTGCGCGATGCGGTAGCGGTTGTCGGTGATTTCGCCGGTCCCGGCGTCGATGTAGCGCCAGAGGTGCCGCCAGCCCTCGCCGGACGGGCGCGGGGCTTTGAAGTAGAAGAAGATGCCGTTGCACTTGTCGCGTCGCAGGCCTGAGTGGATGCCGTCAGGCAGGTCAGTGACCTCCTCGGCGCCCTGACGGTCAAGCATCTCGCGGAGCTGCTTGAGCAGCATCTCCGGGCCGGCCAACTCGGCGCGGGCCTCCTCCTCGTCCAGGACGCCCACGTCGCCCTGTTCGATACGGCGCAGTGTGTTGTACGTGCGCGGGTGCACCACCTCCCCGAGCACGCTGGCGTCGAGGAAGCCGATGTCATCAAGCTGGGCCAGGCGCGAGCTGAGCCGGTCGACGAGGCGTAGCAGGCTCTCCAACTCGTCCTCGGGGAACATGTTCCAGACGGCAATCTCGTCGTGCGGGCCGCCGAGGCGATCGATGCGGCCGCTGCGCTGGACGAGCCGGATGGGGTTCCAGGTCAGGTCGTAGTTGATCAGCACGCCGCAGTCCTGGAGGTTCTGCCCTTCGCTGAGCACATCCGTGGACACCAGGATGTCGATCTCGTCCTTGGGGCCCTGCCCGTAGCCACTGCTGACGGGTGCGAAGTCGCGCAGGATGCCCTGCCGCTCGTCGGG
Source organism: Phycisphaeraceae bacterium (assembly GCA_040905445.1). Taxonomy (GTDB): domain Bacteria; phylum Planctomycetota; class Phycisphaerae; order Phycisphaerales; family Phycisphaeraceae; genus SKPT01. The sequence continues at coordinate 32,010 of JBBDRN010000006.1, forward strand.
ATGGTTGCCGCTGTCGATGCGGCGGATGTGCGGCTCGCCCGCCTGCTCGCGCCAGTCCGCGTTCTGGTCGGAGGTTAACTGGGCGTGCACGTAGCGCGTCGTGTCCTTGAACACGGAGAAGATCAACACCTTGCGACCCTTGAGCTCGTCGGCGAGCAGTTCCTTGAGCCCTTGGAGCTTGGCGTCCTCGGCGACGAGCGGTTCCGTGCGGCTGGCCAGGTCGCGCAGACGCTGGATGTCGCGCTCTACGTCCCGGCGCAGGTCGCGCAGACGGAACTCGTTGAGGTCGACCGACTCCAGCGTCTCCAGGTAACGCTGGACCTCCTCCCGAGTCTCCAGGTAGTCGGCCATGCCATCGCCGGTGGTTTCGTCGTCGACGTCGAGCTTGGCGATGCGCATCATCTTCCAGAAGTCCTTGCTGGCGATCACCCGGCCCGAGAGCAGGAAGTCGAGGTAGGCCTCCTCGAACACGAGCGCCCGCTGGACGCTGAGGCGAAACGCCTGAATGCTGCTCTCCAGCCGCTTGAGGAACCGCGTCTTGAAAATGCCCACCAGCCCCGCCTGCCGGCCTTCCTCGAACTCGTCCACGTCCTCCTTCTGCTTGCGGTACTTCTCCAGATGGTACGGCGCCAGTGACAAGGCCTCGATCTCATTGACGATGTGCTGGTAGAGGCCCGAGTAGGTCGACTCCAGGCTGTATCGCAAGGTTTTCAGTTGTCGCTCGGGGAACTTGATCTTCTCACCGTTGAGCGTGGCGTTGGGGAACGCGGTGCGGATGTAGGGGCGGGTGTTGCGCACCGTGAACTCGTCGAGCAGGTTGAACAGCACTTCGCCGGCCGACGCCCCCTCCTGTCGCGCCAACCGACGAGCGTGGCGGAAGTAGCTGGTCAGGTCACCGATGCCCGCCTCGCGGAAGTAGTCCGCCTGGTTCTGCGTGAACAGCCGAATCTGGGCGAGCAGGTCGTACAAGTCATTGTTGATGGGGGTGGCGGAGAGCAGGATGAGCTTCTTGCGCTGGCCCTCGCGGCCGCGGCCGCCATGTCGCTGGATCAGGTCATCGAGCGCCAGGTACCGGTTGGCCTTGTCGTTGCGGAAGTTGTGCGACTCGTCGACCAGGATCACGTCCGAGTCGCCGTAGCGGTGAGCGTCGAAGTCGTCGCGGCCCATCTCCTCCATGCCCACGACACTGCCGGCGATCGCGGCCTCCGCCAGTTCGCGCCGCCACATCTCCCGCAACGACGCGGGGCACACGACCAGCGCCTTCATCCGCTGGTGGTAGGCGAAGTCCTCCAGCAGCTTCTTGCCGATCCACGTCTTTCCCAGACCGACGCTATCGGCGATGAGCACGCCGTCGTAACGCTGCAGGATCCGCCGCGCCTTGCGCACCGCCTCCTCCTGGAACTCGGTCAGCTCCACCGCCGAGCGGCCGAACAGCAGCCCGCCGGAGTCGTCGAGCTGGTCCTGGAGGTAGGTGTAGAGCGTCTTGAGGTAGATCTGGTAAGGCGAGTACTCAAGCTGCCCGAACTTGCTGGCGTTGAGCAGGTCGATGAGCTGGTCCTTGAAGTCGATCGACTCGGCCCAATGCTGCTCGAACCAGCGGTTGAGCTCGAGGATCGCCCGGCCACCGACTTCGCTTTTGATCGCCCGGCGCGCCTGGCTGGGCACCTCGACGCCGCTGGGGTTGAGGATCGTCTCGGGCTGCTCGCCGTCGCGCAGGTAGGCCGTGGCCTGGGCGGCCTCGTTGTCCGCCGGCTCGTCCTCCCCGGTGAACACGCGGTGGACAAGGTTCAGCTCCCGGTTGGTCGTCAGGCCCGGGCCGGTGAGGTTGCTCGAGCCGACGATCGCCGTGTACGGCCGCATGCGGTCGCCCAAGTTGTTCGGCCCGACACGGTCCTTGAACAGCATGTACGCCTTGGCGTGCAGGAAGCCTTCGTCGAAGAGGCGGACCTGGACCTTCTCGGCCCGCAGGTGGGCGATGAGATTTTCGACCAGTCGCAGCGTCTGCTCATCGAAGGGCAGGGCGTCGACCTCGCGCTGCATCCGCTCGATAGCCGCCCGCGTTGGTTTTAGCCCGATCTCGCGCCCCTCGGCCGGCTCGTGGCCCAGCAGCAGACGCAGCGCCCCCAGCTTCTTGAGCCCGTCCGCCAGCAGGCCGTAGCCCTGGACCGAGAAGTAGGCCGTGGCGATGTCCGCGGGCGTGCCCTCCGCCTCGGCGAGCAGCGTGCGCAGGACGTCGGCCAGGCGCACCGACACGTTGTCGATGGCGAAGGGGATGCTGCCGGTGGTGCTTGGTCGTGATGGCATTGGGGAGCCTCCCCGGGGTGACCTGATCGCCTTGTTATACTCAAGGCTCGCGGAGTATAACACGCCAGGCCGCTACGGTCGCCAAGTATCACATGGAACCCGGCATGGAGACGTCCGACTTCACCCCGGCCAGCCCAGGCCGGCTGACCCGCGCCGTCTCCGGTGGCCCTGCGTTCGTGCCGAACCCGCTTCCACCGGCGATCCCCTGGGACGACGAACTCGTCTCGACCACCGCCGCCGCCGCCGCCGCCTTGGGCCGCCTGGCCGAGGTGGGGCAAATGATGGCCAACCCGCACCTGCTCATCCGCCCCTTCCTCCGCCGCGAGGCCGTGCTCTCCAGCCAGATCGAGGGCACGCAGGCGTCGTTCGACGACCTGCTGCTGTTCGAGCTCGACGAGAAGGTCGAGCAGCGGGTGCCCGACGTGCGCGAGGTAGCCAACTACGTCCGGGCTCTGGAGCATGGCCTGGAGCGCGTGCGCACGCTGCCGCTCAGCCGCCGGCTGATCTGCGAGATGCACGGCATCCTCATGGAGCGCGTCCGCGGCGGCGACCAGACACCCGGCCAGGTGCGCCGCACACAGGTGCACATCGGCGCCCGCAACAGCGCCATCGAGCAGGCCCGCTTCGTACCCCCGCCCCCGGGGCCGGAACTCGACGATGCGATCCGCGACCTGGAGCTCTACCTCAACCAGCCCAGCGCCCTGCCGGCCGTGGTGCGCCTGGCGCTGGTGCACTACCAGTTCGAGGCGATCCACCCGTTCAACGACGGCAACGGCCGCGTCGGCCGGCTGCTGGTATCGCTCATGCTCTGCGTGGGCGGCGTGCTGCCCCAGCCGCTGCTGTACCTCTCCGCCTACCTGGAGCGTCACCGCCAGGCGTACTACGACCACCTGCTGCATGTGAGTCTGCGAGGGGAGTGGCATGGCTGGCTGAGCTTCTTCGCTCGCGGCGTCGCCGAGCAGGCCATGGACGCCGTGGACCGCGCCGGCCGGCTGCGCGAGCTCCAGGCCCGGTACGTCGACCAGGTGCAGTCGCCGCGAACGCCAGCGCTGCTGATCAAGCTCATCGAGCACCTGTTCGCCCAGCCCGCCGTCACCGCCGCCCGCGTGCGCCAGGTGCTGGACGTGACGCCGCGCACGGCCCAGCAGCACATCGACCGCCTGGTCAAGGCCGGCATCCTGCGCGAGATCACCGGCCAGAAGCGCAACCGCGCCTACGTCGCCCGGGGCGTGCTCCAGGCGATTCACGAACCGCATCACGCCAAGCCGGCGGCCGAGGTGAATCATGACCCAACTGCACCTGAAGGCTGAGCACAAGCGGGTGTTGATCGAGCTGTACGAGCGCACCGAGCGGACGGCCGATGACCTGCCCTACACCGACGAGTTCGAGACGCTGTACACCGGCTTCATCGCCCGCACCGGCCTGACGCTGACCCGGCACGACGTCTGGCGGGCGCTGAGCAGCCAGCGTAAGGCGAAGCGGCTAGCGCGGAAGGAGCGGTGAGGGTTGCTCAGTTTTCGCGCCACTGCTGTCTCAACCGCTCCGCCGCGTCACGAGCCTTCATGGGCACGTAGTACCGATACTGGTCCTGCGTCGGCCTGGCGATTGGTTGCAGTCGCGGGCACACCTTTGAAATCTCGGTCGGCTCGCTGTCACCTGCCATCATCACCCGAATCGCGTTACCCGCGCTCTGCTCCTCCCTCTCAGGTTCAGGAAAGTACGGCTGCATGTACTTCGCCTTGAGCTCATCACGCAGGCAGTAGGCATCGGGATCGAGGTTCGCCTGCGCGACCCGCTCACGCAACGCGGCTTCCCATTTCTCGTGTCCGCCTGCGAGGTCGCCTGTGGGCTCCGGCCCCTCGATCATCGCGAACCGATCGCGGCTCAGGAATCGGCGGGCCAGATCGCTCAACACGGGCTCATCGTGATCCTGCCAGCGCTGGATCTGCTCGAGCACCGTGAATTCCTCGATCCTCAGGTACTGGTCGACGGTCGCATCGTTGCCGGCGTTCCAGAACTCCGCGATCGCTGACACCAGGTTCACGTCCGTGTCATCTTCCCGCAACTGCTTCGCACGCTCCCACATTGCCTGCAGCAACTGCTCGAAGCCTCGCGTCGTCTTGTGCAGGTATACGTTCTGGTACATGTAGTAGCGAGCGAAGATGAACTCCTCGATCGCGAACTTCGCCTTTTCAGGCCAGACGATGTCCAGTTGACCGTCCTCGCGATGGAAGTCGAGAGTGTTAATAAGGCGGTACCAGTCAAAGTGGCCGTATCCGCTGCCGGTAAAGAGGCTGTCGCGGCGCAGGTAGTCCATGCGATCCACGTCGAGTTGGCTGGAAAGGAGGAACTTCTGCCACGGATGAACGTCCTCGCTGCCATCCTCATCGATCAGCGCGGCAACCACTGCGGGCAGCGTCCCGTCGAAAGTCCGAAGTGCCTTGTTGACCTGGGTATCCGAATCAAGGATTACCCGTGTCGACCACTTCTCATGGTTGATCCCAAGGCAGGATTCGAAGAGGTGTGAGAACGGACCATGGCCGACGTCGTGCAAGACGGCGGCGGCAAGTAGTGGGGCGCGGGCGCGTTGCACCTGCGGGCGCACTTCGTCCAGCGTCTCAAGGCGCCGCAGCACCTCCTGCATCAGGTGCAGGACGCCGAGGGTGTGGGCGAAGCGGGTGTGGCTGGCGCCGGGGTAGGTGATCTCGCTGACGCCAAGCTGATGGATGCGGCGAAGCCGCTGGACCTCCGGGCAGTCGAGCAGGTCGATGATCCAGGGATCATCGATGCCGATGTAGTTGTAGAGCGGGTCCCGGACGATCTTGGCAGGCATCAGGCATGGGCCTCCTCCTCCACCACCTTCCGCGCGAGTTGCTCCGCCTCACGCATCGGTGCGCCGTTCGGCTCCTGGCTCTTGAACCGGGCGGCTGCCTCGCGGGCCTCCTCCCAGCCCTTTCCCTGCCTGTGGAAGTAGGCGACGGTGGACGCCAGTTCGAGGCGGGGCACCGTGCGCTGGAACAGGTCGCGCGCGAGCTGCTCATAGTCGCCCAGCCCGCCTGCCAACTCCGCGCCGCGCGGCGACCCGTCCATGCCGTGAAGCTGCTCCTGAGTGTGCTCAGGCAGCTCGTAGTGGTAGGAGTGGCCGACGACCTCATTCCGCACCGCCTCCTCCTTGAGCAGCTTCGCCGCGACCATCTCGTCCACGAGTTCCGCCACGTCGTGCGAGTAGGGCCCGTAGTGGTGCAAGGTGAACTCGGCGTCGAGTGGGCAGCCGGCGGCCTTGAGAAGGTAGGTCACCTTCTGCAACCGCTTGCGTGTCTCCAGCTTACCCCCCGCCCAGTCGATCAGCTTCGCCAACTGGTAGCGATTCATGCATCCTCCTGAGGCTCCCGTCCAGATCTTCGCGCCACGTCGGCGGCCAAGACCGATCATAACCCTAACATCGTGGCCCTGTCAACTTTTCATCTTGCACATGCTATCGTCCGCGCCGGCCGCCGCACGCCAGAAAGGCCGACACGGAAACGGCGACGCCGCAAAACGGGGGTTTCACCACAGTTCAACCCGGACTCGCCCCGGTGGCCTCCAGGCGCGCGATGCGGTCTTTGAGTACCGCCAGCGGCTCGCGCAGGCAGGGTTTGGAGCGCCAGAGGTCGCGCTCGCCGTCAGGCCGTAGGCCTGCTCGACGAGGTGGGCGAGGCGGTGGGCCCTGCGGCGTCGCATCTATGTCGCTTACAGCATCGTGGCAAGACGCTCCTCCAGGGCCCGGGCTTCGTCGTAACTCAGCCCCGCCATTCGGTAGAACAGGTGGTCGATCAGATCCTGGTAGGGCTGCGCTGCGGGGTCGAGTGCGGAACGATCGGCTCGCCTCATATCCGCACGGGCTGTCTCGATGGCGATGATCCGTTCAACCACGTCGCATGTCACGTCGAGCAGCCAGCGGGGGTAAGGCGGCTGGGCAATATGCTTGTCGGCCAGCGCAGCCACCTTCTCGGCGTCGCCTCGCTCCAGTGCTTTCGCGATGGCCGACGGCGTGGCGCCGCCAGCGTCGGGCGACGCGAAAACCGGGCAGGGCAGATTCTCAAGTTGATAATGGCTCACTGCGGCATTCGTACTACCCAACCTAAAATACCAGTCAGCGAGACGGCTGTTGAGCAGAGCCAACGCAAAGCGAAGTGGGAGGTGGGCGTCGCATTCGGGGACGTAGTTCACTTTGTGGTTGCAGAACGCGCCCTTCGGTACATGTGCTGCAATGATGCGTCGGAAATTGTTTTGAGCAGAGCTCTCCTGCACGCCCACCCGCGGGTACTCATGGTCAAACGCTTTGCTCCCCGGGCGCGCTCCGTCGAGGAATGCGTCCCGATTCAGGTACAGGTCTTCGCCCTGTGAAGCAGCACGAACAAGGTAAAGGCATATAGCCGCCCCACGCACCACGAGCACACCGCCGTCCGCCTTTGTCGTCAGGTTTCCCTTTCTCCGTTGAACGGTCTCATTAACCTCCCCCTGCGAAAACGAGCAGGAATCGCCGAGCCGCTTCATGCGTCCAGAGGAGATGATGCGGGTCGCGAGGTCCCAATCCGCCTGTTGGCAACTGACGATGGTCAGGTTCTGCGGGTCGTACTTTGGAATCTCGGTACTACTGAGGTGCAGCGGTGGCGTCTGCGGGTCGATGTGGCCGGCGGGATGCACGCGTGAGCGGAAACGCTGCTCGCGTACGGCCTGATCATTCGCGCGTATTGCAATGAAGATCGCGGTGGAGAGTTTTGCCTCGGGAAAGACACGGCGTTCGGCGTCGTCCTTTTGCGGGAAGGCTTCGACGGCGGTAAAAGCGCCGTGATCGATCAACATCTTCCGGATGCCGGAGGCCTGGAGATCGCCGAGGACGGCCATTGGCGTGATGAAGCCGAGGCGCGCCTGTTCGCGTAACAGGGCGAACGCTCGGCAGATGAACAGCTTGTAAAGGTTGTTCTTGCCGATACGTGAAGGCTCGTACACCTGCTGGTCGGCGATCCAACGCTGGAAGTCGGAGATGTCGTAGCCGAGTTCAAGGCTTGAGAGGATGTCGTACGGGGGATTGCCCACAACCACATCGAATCCGCGGCGCTCAGGTGGCAGTTCCTGGAGTTGCTGCGTGCTGCCCTTGACTCCGACGGCCGAACCAAGCTCAAAGAAGACCTCGGGAAACTCCAACTCCCAGTGGAAAAAACGCCGGGCCGCGGCTTCCTGCTCCACGGCTTCAACAAGAGGGAGGTCACCTTTGGGCAGGGATTGGATGAACCGCTCGTAGTTGGTGAAGTCCGGCTTTGTGCGCTTGACGATCTCGGGGGCGTCCGGATACCCGAAGTGCCCGGCGGTGAGCAGGTCGAAGACGATGCGGTAGGTGTCGAGCTGCTGGCGGGCGTGGGTGTAGCGGTCGGCGGACTGGCGGGCCTCGGCGGCGGTGGCGTCGGCGAGGCGGCTGATGAACAGCACGTCGCGGATGGCCCGCTCCATCGGCTCGTAGTCCAGGCCGAAGAGCTGACCTTCCGTGGCCCGCTTGAGGTCGGCGAAGGAGGCGCCGATCAGCGAGTTGCCCGGGCGCAGGTGGTGGTCGAGGAACGACAGCGGCGCGCCGAGGGTGAACGCGTCGAGCCAGAGCGAGACCTTCGCCAACTCGCAGGCGAGGGGGTTGAGGTCGACGCCGAAGATGCAGCGCTTGAGCACGTGGCGCTTGAGCAGGTGCACGTCGTTGAGCCGGTCGTCGTAGGGGTCGAGGCTGACGTTCTGCTCGGCGCAGGCGGCGACGATGTCGCGGCGGGTGTGCTCCAGGGCGGTGTAGACGGGGTTGTGCGGAAAGTGGTTGAGGAAGTCGATGACGCGGTCGGTGATGAAGTCGACGGCCTCGACGAGGAAGTGGCCCGAGCCCATGGCCGGGTCGAGCACGCGCAGGTTGAACAGCTCGTTGACGAGCTCGCGGTGCTTCTCGCTGGTCTGTTCCTGGGCGTAGAGCTCGGGCGGGCGGGGCTCGGACGAGAGGCTGGCGCGGGTGAGCTTGGGGTTGGCTTTGGCGTTGGCGAGGCAGCGCTGGTAGGTCTGCTCGGCCTTGCGGAAGGCGGGGCGGAGGGTGTCGAGCTTTTCCTGGAGCACGGGGCCGACGGCCGAGGCGACGATGTACTGGACGATGTGGTCGAGCGTGTAGTAGCTGCCGGTGGCCTTGCGCTCGGCGTTGTCGTTGGTGAGGTAGGTGTTGCCCTTGGCGACGACGACGCCGGTGCCCCGCCGCGTGCGGCCACCACGGGCATTGCTCAGGGGGATGTAGCGCTCGGTGCCCCTGGCGGTCTCGGTGGTGAGGTCTTCGTCGGCGATGGCGAGCTTGTATTCGAGCAGGCCCTCGTAGATCGAGCCGAGCTGCCGCACGCCCATGGACTTGTAGTCGACGGCGACGAGGGCGTGTTGCCTGGCGTCCATGACGCGGGCGAGGCGGTCGATGGCGATGGCGAGCTGGCGGTCGGGCACCTTGTGCTCGTTAAGGAAGCGGGCGATGACGGCGTCGCGGCTGCTGCCCTGCTCCTCGTCGGCGGCGGGCGGGCGCGTCCAGAAGAGCCGGCCGTTGTACTGGGGGACGTTGACGGCCGGGTCGCCGTGGTCCATGACGGTGAAGAGGTGGGCCAGCTCGTCGTAGAGCGTGGCGGCGTTGGCCTTGTAGGCGGCGCGGAGCTTGTCGTCGGCCTCGCTGTCGGCGGGGCCGGCGGCGTCGGCGATGGCACGCTTGATGCGCGCGAGGCTGATGGCCTCGTAGGGTGATTCGCGCATCGGCAGGAGGTCGCGGGCCTCGGCGTAGAGCAGGAACAGCACGCGGTAGAGCATCGTCAGCGTCGCCTGGCGGATGTCCTCGAGCTCGGCCTCGGCGGGCTTGCGGCGGTTGCCGAGGCGCTGACGGCGATCGGCGAGGAAGCCGGCGGCCAGTTGCGGCACGACGTCCTCGAAGACGCGGCGCTTGAGCTTGTCCTCGACGTCCTTGGCGTAGTCGCGGCTCTGCTCGGCGATGAAGTCGAGCCAGGATTGCTCAGCCGCGGGCTCGGCCTCGGAAACCGGCTCGAAGGCCTGACGGCGGAAGAACAGCCACCAGTAGCGGAAGGCTTCGTTGGGGTCGCTGCCGCCCGTATGCAGCAGGGCCTCCTCCAGGTCGACCTCGTAGAAGTTGGTGCTGCGCGAGTGGGCCTTGGCGCTGTAGAGGCGCCAGAGTCGGCCATTGGTGACGATTACCCAACCAGCAACGCCCTGCTCCAGGAGACTAACGACGGCGGCACCGGGGATCTCGTCAGGGTTGTCGGCGTCGTTCCAGTCCGGGCCGTCGAGCCAGCGGTCCCAGCGGTAGACGAGCGCGGCGGTGAGCTTGCGGCCCTTGCCGGCCTTGAGGACGTAGTCGGGACCGGGGGCCCCGCTGGCGCCAGCCTTGCCCGGGGCCGCGTTGAAGCCGAGGAGCTCGAAGATCGGCTGGTAGAGCTGCTCGCCCATCGCCTGCTCGTCGGCGGTGGCGAGGCGCTGGCGGGCGTCGACGAGCAGTTGCTGCGTGGTGGCGAACGCGTCGGCGGGGTTGTCACGCCAGGCGGGCAGGTCCGGCAGGCGCGATTCGAGGTAATGGTCGGCAAACAGGGCGCGGTTCTGAAAGTACCGGCCTGAGTAGATGGCCGAGTCGAACGCATGGCGGATCTTGCTGTACTGGTCCAGGCCGTCGGCGGTGGTGAAGGTCAGCCGGCGGAGGATGCGCAGCGTCAGGCGGTTGGGCACCTTTCGGTTGACGCCGAACGTCTTGGCCACGGGCTTGAAGATGACCTCGTCGCCGGGGCCGGCCTTGCGGTGGCGGAGCTTGTCGATCAGGACGAATTCGAGCTGGTCGAAGTCGGCGGTGAGGATGAACAGATAGTCCTCGCTGCGCCGGCCGAGCACGCGCGTCAGGCCGTTGCGCACGCGGGCGGTTATGGAGCGGACGTTGACGAAGACGATGCGGAGGAAGTCTTCGCTGTCGGCGGCGAGCAGCTCGACGTGGCGGATGTCCTTGTCGCGGTCGGTGTAGCCCAGGGCCTGCGTGGTCAGCTCGACGCGCCGGCTGGTGTCGTAGCCGAGGCGATCAAGCAGCCCGGCGAGGGCATCGGCGCTGGTGAGGCGGGCGATGTCCGGTGGGGCGAGTTCCAGGTCGATCGTGTGGGGCATGGGTGGTCAGTTTATCGCCGCGTGGTTGTCACTGGAGCAAGGTCGATCTGCAAGGCGTCGAGCTCCTGCATCAGCCGCTCGCGCGGCAGGCGGCTGAGCAGGTGCTCGAGCAGGTCCTCCTGGCGCGGTTGGCCGAAGACCATGCGATAGATCGCCAGCGAACGGCGCAGCGCGGCCATGCGGGTGATCTCCCGGCTCATCGGCAGCGTCGGTACGTGACGCTCGATGAACGCCCGGCCGTTCGGGTACACCCAGTACGGCGTCAGGTCCGATTGGCGGTCCGGCTCCTGCGCTGCCAGGTCGAACATGCACCGCCAGACATCCGCCTGGCCGTTGGAGTGGACGTCGCCGCCATAGCGCTCGGCCACATTCCGCCGCACCGCGTGGCCCTTGTAGCGATGCACGCGCCCCTCGCGCTGCTCGAGGTCCACCTGGTTGGGCGGCAGGTTCCAATGCACCACCGCGTGGCAATACGGATGAAAGTCCAGGCCCTCCTGCCCGACCGATGTGGTCACGAGCACGAAGGGGCGGAACGGTGAATTGAATGCTTGGCGCACCTCGTCTCCGCGAAAGCGCGTGGTCGCGTCGTCGCTGCGCTCGTCGCCGAAGCGCATGGCGTAGCGGGCGCGGACGCGTTGCGGCGTGATGTCGATGCAGTGCCCGTCGGCATCGATCACGTCGACCTGCGGCGTTGCGGCGTGGAGCCCGGCTGCGCGGGCGATGGCCTCGGCGATCTGCGCGGCCGCCTCGTCCGGCTCGGCCTCGACGAGCCCGAGCGACTCGCGGAGCATGTGGGCGTACTCGTCGAGCACGCTCTGCAATCCGCCGGCCAGGCAATACTCGACCACGCGCAGCCAGTAGGGCTCGCGTCGACTCATCCCGCGGACGAGGTTGATGCTCGTGGGCAGGTTGAACAGGCTGCGAAATCCCCACGCGACGCGGCCGGCGGCGTGGCGGATCGCGGGGCGGTCGCTTACCGCTTCGTCCGCTGCGACGCGGCTGAGGGCGCGCAGGGCGCAGTTGGCGGGGCCGGCCAGGGCGAGGTGGGCCAACACATCGGCGAGGTCGTCGGGCGGCCGGCCGAGTGTGAATGAGCCGTCCAGCACGCGTCTTGCCTCGGCGATGTGGTCGGCCCAGCCGTCGTCGCCGGCGCCGTCGGACCAGGTGCTGGCGAGCGTGGGATCCGCCCACCAGCTGCGCGTGGCCTCGGGGTCGTGTTGGAGATCCAGCAGCAGCGGCGCCGCCCAGTACCACGCCTCATCCTCGCGCCCGCTCGTGGGCTGGGCATGCTGACGCGCCAGGCGCGCGAGCGGATCGGTCAGCCGGCGGCGCACCTGGGCCAGCACCGCGTCGGCCTCCGGTGGTTCGTCAGCGCCGAGCTCCTGGCTGATCGCCAGCGCGTCACCCATCCGCGCCAGCGCAGGGCTCGGGTAGAGCATGGCCAGCACGGGCATGCCCGCGAGGCGGCCTTGCGAGCGCGTGAAGTTCAGCAGCGCGCCGCGACGGGCATAGGCGGCGTACTCCGTGTCCTCGTGCGGGTCGGCGAGCATCATGCGGCGCTCGGCCTCGTAGCTCAAGAGCACCGAGAGCGAGCGCGGCACGACGAACCAGCTCGAAAAGATTAGCCGCTTGGTCATGGCCTGGAGCGCGGCGTCGGCGAACGGGCCTTGCAGGCGGTAGTAGGGCAGCGAGGGAGCGAGCCAGAGCAGGCGCCATGAGCCGTTGTCGAGCAGATCGCTGACGAGGCGGCGCACGCGCGGGTTGTGCGGCTCGACCGGCTCGTAGTCCATCATCGCCTGCCACGGCAGCGTCAGGTGCGGCGCGCGGGCGAGGCGATCGCGCAGGGCGGGCTCAAGGCGCTCGTCACCGAGGCCCCGGCGGAAGGCGCGCTTGAGCTCGTAGTTGTCCATGAAGTTCAGGAGATAGGGCGCCGACTTCCAGTGGTCGACGACCGAGCCGCGGTCCAGCAGCCGGGCGATGCCCTGGAGGTGGACGTAGGCCCGCACGTCGCCCTTGGCCAGTGGGATGTGGCCGTTGCTCACCTCGCGCAGCATGCCGTCGCGGTCGGCGCTGACGGCCAGGCGCTCCGTGCGGGCGATGACGGCGCGCAGGCGCTGCTCGATCTGCCGGCGGATGTCGTGGAGCTGCTGCGACGGGCTGTCGCCGATCTGGTAGAGGCTCTTGCGGTATTGCCGCAGCAGCGACGCGAGCTCGCGCGTGCGGTGCTCGTCGTTGAAGAGGAATCGCAGCGTGTCGAGGAAGTCGGCGTAGTGGTCGTCCTCTTGTTCGTGGCTGACGGTGTACATTTTGTAGGGCGTGGCCGAGAGCATCAGCACGCGTGCGCCTGGGGTTTCGAAGAGGTGCCGGGCGAGCTGGCCGGGCTCGCTGTCGCTGCGCAGCAGGTCCTTGAAGCGCTGGAACTCGTCGAGGACGATCAGGTCCGGATCAAGGGCACCGATGCATGTTGCCGCGAGCAGGGCACGCAGCCGGCTGACGAGCTCGTTGCGCTTGCGGCGCAGCTTCCATGGCACGTTGTGCTGCGGCCGGCCGTAGAACTCCTCGCACAACGCGCGGAACTGCCGCCGGTAGGTCGGCTCGCCCTGCTCCTCGGCGAGGCGATCATGCGCGTGCAACCGCTCGACGAACGCGCTTTGCAGGCCGGGGTCGATGCTCGCGTCGGGGTCGTACTGGCGGATCCACGCGCGGAAGGTCTGGCGGTTCTTGTTGCCCTCGAGGACATTCTTGGCGCCGACGCCCCGCGTGATCTTTGGCCAGGCGCGACGCAGCAGCCAGTAGAGCATCCACCGCTCCTCGGCGGTGCCCAGGCTCGATTTGAGGTCGAAGGATGTGCCCGGCGTCAGCGCGATGAAGTTCAGTCGATGCTTTTCGAGACTGCGCACCTGCATCGGCAAGAGCGTCAGGCGCGAGGCGGTCTGGAACGCGCTGTGTCGGGAGATGTTCAGGCGGTTGATGTTCTGCCGGGCGATCTCGCCGTTGGAGCAGATGTAGGCGATGTCGATGCGCGCTTTGTCCCGCCAGAGATGGTCGACAACCTTTGCGATCACGCCACGGGCGACCATTGTCTTGCCCAGGCCTACCTCGTCGGCGAGCAGGAAGCGATCCGTGGCGGACGTGCGAAAGAGCTGATCGAAGATGTACTCGACCGAGTCGCGCTGGAAGTCTTTGAGCGTCGCAAGGATGCCGGCGACATCGGGGCGTGCGATCGGCTCGGGAGCGCGGGCGAGGCCGGGTTCGCCGCGCTGGTCCCAGCGCCGGACCTCGACGTCCGGCACGACGTCGGCGTTGGGTCGGCCGCGGCGTGCCCAGCTCGGCAACGACGGATCCGTTGAGCCGCCCGCCAGCCAGGCGGCGTGGATGCGGGCGCGCTCCTCACTCATGAATCGCTGCACGGTCGCGGCGTCGAAGCTCCATTCGCTCGCGCCGCCGCCGCCGCGCGACACGGGGATGTAGTGCCAGTAGCCGCGCGACGGGCTGAAGACGATGAAGCGCTCGGCCCGGCTCATGACAGCAGCTCCTGCCGGGCTTCCCAGATGGGTCGCCACATCTCGGCGAAGCCGTCGGGCAGCAGGGCCCGGCCCTTTTCGTGGCGCGACAGGTCTTCGACGAGCCGCGCGATTTCGTCCAGCCGCGCCGGGTCCGCCTCGAGTGCGCGCAGCATCGGCTCGAGCAGCGGCAGGCCCAGCTCGCCCGTGCCGGCCGTGGGCTGCGCCGCAGCCAGCGTGTCCAGCACCTTCGTCAAACCCCGCAGGTCCTGCTCGTCCTGCGCCAGCAGCATCAGCAGGTAGCGCAGCAACTGCTCGCGGTTTTCCAGCAGCAGCGCGAGCAACCGCTGGTGGCGATCGGCGGGGGCGCCGAGGAGCGGCAGGTTGAGCACGAAAGCGGCGCGGTGACGCGCGGCCCCCAGGCTCGCCTCGATCTCAAAGACGACGAAAGCGGTGATGGCCCTGAAAGAGATCGGCTCGAACACGGCGGTTGGGTCGAGCGCCGTCACGTCCAGAGGCCTCAGTGCGTGGCGAGGCAATGTCAACGGCCGGGCGTGCACCGTCACGTCCGGGCTCCACGGCTGCGCCGCGGCGGAGCGGCAGCGCAGCGTCAGGCGGTATTGCTCGGCGTCCGGCGCTGCCTCGGCCTCGGCGAGCTCGACATGCAGCTCGAATCCGGCGCGGGCGAGCTGGCGCCGTGCGCGCTCGGCCAGTTGCTCCGCCTGCCGCGCGGATTCGTCGAGGGGCGCCGGCTCGGCGGGAGGACTGTAGGGCTCGAGCAGGTCGTCGAAGCGCAGGGCGCGCTTCTGCGCCTCGTCGGCCCGGCTGTCAGCGTTGGGCCGCACGAGCTGATCGACGCCAAACCGGCTCCGCGGACCGCGCAGCTCCACGAGGAACTCGACGTTGTGGCTGAACGCGGCGTTGGTCGCGTTCGCCGAGCCTGTCCAGATGTGGGTTTTGCCGCCGCGATCCGTGACGTAGATCTTGGCGTGCAGGCCGGTCAACTCCTCGATCCCGCCGACCGCTCCATCATCGTCCGCGTCCGCGCTGGAGGCATCATCGTCAGCCTCCAGCACGCGCGTCGGCTCCTCGGCGGTCGCGTGCAGGCAATACGACTCGAAAATGCCGGTGATTTCCGCGGGCAGTTCGTCCATTGACTCGGGGCGCGAGACGAGCACCTGCCGTGGGTGCGCCGCGGTGAACCGGCGCAACAGCCCTTCGGAAACGAACGGCGAGACGACCATGAGCCGGTCGATGCGTTCGGGGAACGGCCACATGTCGCTGCCGTCGATCCCCAGCGGCCAGAATGTCATCTGCTCGAAGCCGTCGGGCAACTCGAACGCCACGCACCCAAGCTCATGCGCCACCACTTCGCACGCCTCGCGCACGGCTGCGCCCACCGGCTGCACCGCCAGGCTCGGCAGGGCCGCGAAGAAGCGGCTCAGCGGTTCATTGCGGGCCAAAGCGTTCCGCCGGTTCGTGACATCGCCCTCCAACACGAGCATTGTGTCCCACGAGCGATCGAATGTGAGGTTGCGGCTGCCGCACAGCAGGCGATAGCGCACGGCCGGCTCGTAGTGCTCGTGGTCGGGGTGATCGGCTGGCAGATCGCTCATGTCGCCCACGAACCGCAAGGCCGTCAGCTTGGGATGAAAGACGCCGTGCTCGCTCGCCGGCGTCACCTGCACGATCGCCTGCTCGAGGTGCGCCAGCAGCGGATGGTGCTGGCGGGGCACGGCGGCGTGCCCCGCCTGGCAGAAGAGGTGCATGCGGCCCGCGTGCTCGCGGATTGCCTGCAGCATCGCCAGCGGGTCCGCCTGCGCATCGGCGTCGCGCCGCAGCCCATCGAACATCGTGAACGCGACGGGCATCGTCAGCAGCGCCATCAGGTCCAGGCTGTATGTGGTGCCGATGGCGCGGTCGAAGCGAAAGCCCGCGGGCGGACGCAGCAACTCACGCAGCAGTTGGCGACGCTCCGGCTCAAGCATCGGCCCCCCCTTCCTCCAGCGCCATGTGCAGGTCGTTCAGATAGCCCGCGACCGGCCGCGTCCAGCGGTAGTCGAGGGGGGCCGTGCCGGACGCGCCGTTCCACTTCTCGAGCATGCGCGGGTCGCCGATGCGGGCCCGCTTGCCCTTGAGCCGTCGCTCGCGCTGCGCGACCAGCTCGCGCACCGCGGCGACCCCAAGCAGCGCTTCGACCGTGGGCGCCGCCTCGAAATGCTCCCGCCACGCCTCGACGAACGCCCGCGTCGGCAGCGCGACGCGTCCGCCCGCCTCGGTGATCAGTTCCCAGAACGACTCGCCCCGCCAGGCCGCGAACGCCGCGTCACGCGCGACCATCTCGTCCCACCACATCGCCAGCCGGTCGCGATACTGCGTTACCCAGTCATCACGGTCGATCTGCTCGGCCAGCATCAGGTTGTAGAGCAACGCCGCGCCGTGCATCAATTGCGAAAAGTTGTGCGCGTGCGTGAGCTGCTCCGCCAGCGCGCCGGGCAGGCCCTGCGTCGCCGGGTGATCCCAGGCAAAGCGCACCGCGTCGTCGACGTACACCCCGCGCTCAATCAACTCGTGCAGGAGCGTCTGCCCGGCGCGCCGACGCACGCGGTCCACGAGGTAGTCCGCCTCCGCCTCCGTCAACTCCAGCGCCGTCGCATTGAGCCAACCTTCCGGCGGCGCCGGCAGCGCCGGGTCCCAGTTCGTGGTCTGCACATCGACGTCCGCGTCCGCCTCGGCCATGCGCTGCCGACCATGGAACCCGTCCAGGCTCTGGTAGTACGCCGCCTCCGAGCCCGGGTACAGCCGCACGCCCCACACGCCCAAGCCGTTCCAGTAGACGTTGCTCGGCAGCCGCTGCACGTGTGCCCCGGCCAGTGCACCGATAATCCCCTCCGCCCCCGCCCCGGCTGACTCAGCCTTGAGCGCGTCGCACAATCTTCCCTGCAACCGCCGGCTCTGCCGCCCCGCATCGTGGCTGGCGACGCGGCGACGCTCCATCTCCTGCATCACCCACGGCACGAACAGAAAGTAGCGCAGCCGCGTCTGCACCGTACTCGTGCCGGGAAAGAGCAGGTCCGCCAGCGTGTCGCGGATCGAGCCAATGCCCAGCTCATCGCGCGTATCCTCCTCGCGAAACAGCTCGATCACCTCCATGACCTGCTGCCGTTCGCGTTCGGAGTAGTCCAGCCAGGTGAAGCTTGACACGTGGATCGGCCCCAGAGGCGGTGGTGGTGCCCCACCGGCTCGTTGCGTTCGTGACAGAGCGTACATGACCGCGGCCGCGTCGTTAACCCCGATCTATCGAGTTGGTCGCAGGCGTTGCCACACAGTTGTCAGTGAAAAGGTGCGGGACGACGCGGCTGGTGCCGACAGCCACCTTACGGCGGTCAGGATGGGCGGCGCGCGACGCGGTCCGACCGGCCCTTGCTATCCTGGTCCGCATGTCCGGGCCTGAGCCAAACACGCCGACCAACCTGCCGCGGGGCGTGTATGAGAAGCTGCTCTCGCACGCCGACGAGCAGGCGATCGATCAACTTGGCGATCCGCGCCTCGCCGCCCTGGCCGAGGTTGACGCCGAGGAACGGCACGCGGCCGTCGCCCAGTACCTGGAACACCTCCGCGCCGGGTCGCTGGCCATGTTCCGCGGCAAGGACGCAGCCGAGCGGCATCGCCGCCTGGTCGATCGGGTGCTCGCGGCGCTGTGTGACGAGCTCGGCGACGATTGGCAGGAGCGGCTGAGCCTGGCGGACCCGTTGCGGCGGTTGCTGGCGATTCACACGAGGGCCGATGAGCGCATCGATCGACCGGACACGCCGCTCAGCCGCAGTGCCCTGCTCACCGGCACCCGGCTCGACCCGGCCCTGGCGGTGCAACTCAAGAAGGAGGTCGCCAGCGCCGACCGCGTCGACATCCTCTGCTCGTTCATCAAGTGGAGCGGCCTGCGCCTGATCCTCGACGCCCTACGCGAGTTGTGTGATCAGCCGGGCGATGATGGCCCACGCCTGCGCATCATCACCACCAGCTATATGGGCGCGACCGACCCCAAAGCCATCGACGCCCTGCTGGAACTGCCCCGCACGCAGGTCCGCGTCAGCTACGACACGAAGCGCACCCGCCTGCACGCCAAGGCCTACATGATCCACCGCGACACCGGCTTCGGCAGCGCCTACGTCGGCTCGGCCAACCTGTCGCACGCGGCATTATCCGAGGGGCTGGAGTGGACGCCGAAGATCAGCCAGTACGACCTGCCGCACCTCTGGCAGAAGATCACGGCCACGTTCGACGCGTATTGGAACGATGACGAGTTCGAGCGACTGACCGTGAACGAGCGGCGGAAGCTGCGGCAGGCGATCGAGCGTGAGCGTCACGCCGGCAGCGCCGACACGCCGGCCGTGCACTTCGACCTGCATCCATACCCCTACCAGGAGGAGATCCTCGACGTCTTCGCCGCGGAGCGCGAGGTGCAGGGCAAGCATCGCCATCTGCTCGTCGCGGCGACGGGTACAGGCAAGACGATGGTCGCGGCGTTCGACTACAAGCGGTGGAGCCAGGCCGCGCACCCGCGCCCGTCGCTGCTGTTCATCGCGCATCGGCAGGAGATCCTCAGCCAGGCGATGCAGACCTACCGGGCGGTGCTGCGCGATCAGAACTTCGGCGACCTGCTCGTCGGCGGCCACGAGCCCGCGCAGGACCGCCACCTGTTCTGCTCCATCCAGAGCTACAACAGCCGGGGCCTCAGCCGCGTGTCGGCCGAGCACTTCGACTACGTCGTTGTCGACGAGTTCCACCACGCCGAGGCGGCGTCGTACCGCGCTCTGCTTGAGCACGTGCGGCCCAAGGTGTTGCTGGGCATGACCGCCACGCCCGAGCGCGGCGACGGGCTCGATGTGTTTCGCTGGTTCAATGGTGAGGCCAGCGCCGAGATCCGCCTGCCCGACGCGATCAACCGCCGGCTGCTCTCACCCTTCCAGTACTTCGGCATCAGCGATGCGGTTGACCTGTCCGGCCTGACCTGGCAGCGCGGCGGCTACTGCGTCGACGAGCTCGACCAGATCTATACGGGCAACGACGTGCGCGCCCAGCTCGTCGTCGACAAGGTTGTCGCGCTGCTGAGCGACCCGCACCAGGCCCGCGGCCTCGGCTTCTGCGTCAGCATCGCCCACACCGAGTTCATGGCCCGGTTCTTCAACCACTGTGGCCTGCCCGCGGCGGCGCTCTCTGCCGACAGCACATCGCACGATCGCAATGCCGTGCAGGACCGTCTGCGACGCCGCGAGATCAACTTCATCTTCGTTGTGGACCTCTACAACGAGGGCGTCGACATCCCGGAGATCGACACGGTGCTGTTCCTGCGGCCGACCGAAAGCCTGACGGTCTACCTTCAGCAACTCGGCCGCGGCCTGCGTCTGCATGAGGACAAGGACTGTCTGACGGTGCTCGATTTCATCGGCCAGCAGCATCGCCAGTTCCGCTTCGCGGCGCGTCTACGTGCGCTGAGCACCGAGCCGACGCGCCGCCTGGAGCGCGAGCTCGAGCAGGGCTTCCCACATCTGCCGGCCGGCTGCGCGATCCAGTTTGAACGTGTTGCTCAGCAGCGCGTGTTGGAAAACATCCGGCAGACACTGCACCTGCGCCGCCCGCAGCTCGTGCGCGAGCTGGGCGAGCTCGGCCGCCACCTTGGGCGTCCGCCAACGCTGCAACAGGCGATGGACTACCTGCACGTTGAGCTCGACGACTTGCTGCGCCGCGGCCTCTGGTCACGCCTGCTTGCCGACGCCGGCCTGGTGGAACCGCCAACCGACCAGGACGAGGCGACCCTGGCCAAGGGCTTGCGCCGCCTCGCCCACATCGACGACCCGCGGCAGATCCGCTTCCTGCTCAGCCACCTCCGCGCCGAGGCTCACGACGATGGGCCGGCCGCGACGATCGAGCGGCGACTGACGATGCTGATGGTGTCGCTGTTCGGCGGTGCGTGTGAAGGCCAATCGCTCGATGAGGCCATGCATCGCCTGCACGAAGCCAACCCGGCCGCCTACCTCGACCTGCTCGCCCTGCTCGAATACCGCCTTCACACCACGCGCACCCGCATCGCGCCGCTGGAGCCCCCCGTCGCCGGCCCGCTCGCCCTCCACGCCAGCTACACACGCGACGAGATCCTCGCCGGCCTCGGCCACTGGACGATGCACGACCGCCCGCGCTTCACCGAGGGCGTGCTGCACCTGCCTGAGCCGAAGGTCGACGCGTTCTTCGTCATGCTCCACAAGACCGAGGACGCCTACTCGCCGACGACAATGTACGAGGACTACGCATCAGCGACCGGCTGTTCCATTGGCAGAGCCAGAGCACCACCTCAGCCGCGTCGCCCACCGGCAAGCGCTACGTCCACCACCGTGAGCAGGGCTACACCCCGCTGCTGTGCGTCCGCGAATACCAGCGCACCGCCGCCGGTCTGGCCGCGCCCTACCACTACCTCGGCCCGGCCGACTACGTGCGTCACGAGGGCAGCCGCCCGATGAGCATCATCCATCGCAGCCGCTGCGCCTCGCGGCTCGGCGGCAGCAGCTCGGCCCGGTTGGGCGTCCGGGCGGCCGGACCTGAGCGGGCGACAGCTTGAGCAACTCGTGGCCGAGGCCTACCGCCGGCGAGGCTATCGCGTCAATCTGGTCGATCGGCCGGCCGGCGACGACGGCGTTGACGCGGTGCTGCGTGACGCCCGCGGCCGGTAGCTCGTCCAGTTCAAGCGCTACAAGGCTCAGGAGGTGGGCGTGCGGCCGGTGCGTGAACTGCTCGGCGTCGTGGCCAGCGAGGGCGCCGTCGGCGGCATCGTCGTGACCGCTGCCAGCATCACGCCGGACGCCCACCTTCGCCCGCGACCACGCCATCGAGCTCGTGGACCGTCCCGGCTGGGCCGGTCTGGTCTGGCGGCGATGCCCCAGCCATCCGCGCTTGCCCAGCCGCCTGTTGAACTCAGCTCCGACTGCTTCGCCCGACACCGACGTCAGGTTCGACGCCGCTCAAGCCTCCCAATTCCGCAGCCGCTCCAGCCCCTCGATCACGCGCTGCCGGCGGTGCTCGAACGTGGCGAAGACAAACAGGATCGCCACCCCCAGCCCGATGCCCGCCGCATACCAGATCCACGTCCAGCCCAGGTGCGCCGAGGCGTGGTAGAGCATCGTCAGCAGCGCCATGATGAGGAACGCGCAGCCGGTGAAGAGGAACGACGTGACGCGTAGCGCGATGCCCGCCAACATGCCCGCGATCGCCAGGCCTGCCAGCACCAGCACCAGCCACAGCGCCTCGGCCACGCCCTGGATGAACAGCTCCGCCGTCGACGCCAGGTACGCCAGGCACAGGTTCGTGTAGCGGATGGCCGTCAGTTGCCCCGGCTTGAGGTGCGCGCGGTTGAGCTGCGCCGCCACGAGCACGCACAACGCCAGCGGCACCAGCCACAGTTGCGGGTGATCCAGAAGGCCGTAACCCTCCGCCTGGTGCAGCACATGCCAAAGCGATCCGTTGGCCGCCAGCGCCGCGAGCAGGCCCAGCACCAGCGAACGCCGGTTCACCGCGAGCACACCGTAGAACACGCCCACGATCAGCAGCAGCGCTGAGTAGTGCAGCGCATTTCCGCCAACCAGAACGCCAACACCCGCAACAACGGCAGCAGCAGCGCCGTACGCGACACCGGCCCGGCCAGCACCGTTAGCCGCATGCGATCGAACCACGCCCCGAGGCCCACGCCCACGAACGCCAGCAGCATCACCAGCAGCGGCCAGCAGGGATCGAAAAAACCCGTGAACAGCCACGGCAGGGTCAGGCGCACATGCACGAACACCAGCGCCACCAGCGACTCGGCCGCGTAAACGTAAAGTGGCCGACGCGCCGCTGGCAACCGCAACGGGTTCTGCCCCGGCACCCCCCCTAGGAGCTCGAACCCTATGAAGCAACCCACCCTTGCATCTACCGAGATTTTTGCGGATCATGGTCAGCTTACCGATTCCTCCGGCCACGGACCTGCCTGATGTCATCGACTTGGGAACAGACCGACCTTTGGAAACAGCTAAGCACTCGGACCGATCCACCGGCACCTACCATTCACGGCCTTTTGCAGACTTGGCTGCCGCAGATTGAGACGGTCCTGCGCGCTGGCGGTACCTCGCCGACCGATTTCACACTCCACGACGCGGAGCACGCGGAGCGGGTTGCCGGCCGCATGGCAGAGATCATCGGCCCTGACCTACTGCCCCAATTATCCTCTCTGGACCTAACACACCTGCTTTTGAGCGCATACCTGCATGACATCGGTATGACCCCCGCACAGGCGAAGGTTCAAAACCACCATAGATACCTCCTGACGGGCACCAAATCCCTTCTAACTGACGAGGAGCGCCGTGACTTCCAGCGATGGCTTGACGAGACCGCCGATGGTGTCGTTCCTCCTCTATCACAGCATGCACCGAACCAGGAGGTGCTCGCTCAAGCACAACGGCTTACCACCTTGTACTGCCGTGCGAAGCACAACGATTGGAGCGAAGAGTGGATTCGGCAGAACGCGCCAGACACAAACAGCCATCCCTACCCAGCATTCCTCCACGACCTCATCCGCTTGTGCAAGAGCCATCACTTGTCCGAACGAGAGCTTTTAGGTGAGGAGTTCGCCCCGCGCCATGCAGGGCAGCCATCCGAAGTGGTCCACCTTCGTTATCTCGCCTGTGTCCTACGAGTAGCGGACGTACTGGACATCGATCCAGAGCGCACACCAGGAATTCTTCTAGCCCACCGTGATGTTCACCCCGCCAGTCGTATCTTCTGGCACAAGGACCTGGAAATAAGCCTTGCACTTGACGATGATCGCTACGTTCTGAACGCGCGGCCGAAGAGCGCACTGATTCATAAGGCCGTGAATGAGACGATCGATCAGATCAACGCTGAACTCGCAACGTGCAAACGCCTGGCCGATAGCACGCATTTCGATCGCCTGCCCGGCCGACAGGATCCCCTTCCGCACAAGTGGCGACTCGCCACCGCCGTACACCACGATGTTCGTCCACTTGACGATGCGTACGAATATATCGAGGGGTCGTTTCGGCCGAACACGGAACGTTTACTGGAACTACTGTCCGGCGAGCGGCTCTATGGATCATCTTTGGTTGCGGTCAGGGAACTGCTACAAAATGCCTTTGATGCGGTGCGTGAACAAGCAGCCTATGAACGACTGGCCGACCCGCGTCCCACGGACCCGAAGACCGCCGAACGGGTCGCCGCATCGCACCGAGTGGACATCCGACTCATTCAAACCGATGGCGCTTGGTGGCTACGATGCAAGGATGACGGCGTAGGCATGCACAAAGGCATCATCACCGACCATTTGCTGATCAGCGGACAACCAAAACACTACAAGGTGCGCGAATTGGAGCGGAAATGCCGCGCCGCAGGATTCAACCTCGGTCGCACGGGCCGGTTTGGTATCGGCGTCCTCAGTTACTTCATGCTGGCCGATCGTGTTGAAATCAGAACGCGACGTAGCCAGGAAGCTGAGGACGCCGAGCTCAATGGGTGGATCTTCACCACCGATGGTGTTGGCTCCTTCGGCGAACTTCGTCTGGACAATCAGCTTACGCGCGGGACGGAAGTCTCGTTTCGCCTCCGGGATTCAGTGTCTGCGGATCCCCGGAATTGGTTCAAGCAGCTCACAGAGTTCGTGCGCCAGAACCTTGCGGTGTGTCCCTGTGAGGTCCAGATATCGAGCGATCTGCCCGGGTGCGACGCGCTGGTGTTGAACCCTGGATGGGCTCGAAAAGATACCCCACAGTCTTGCATCGCCTACGTTGTCGCGCGTATTCGGCGCCATGCAAGTTACGGGGATGATCACAATCCTGACTTGCTGTCATCTGCCGCAAGGGCTGAGATTTCATCTCATCATGAGGCATGCGATCAACTTGACACCAGCATGCAGGCCGCTCTAACCACCCGTACCGTCCAAGGCACACTACCTTCTGATCTCGGCACCTACCGCGTCACCCTGTTAGGATTCGAACTTCGGCCGGGGTTTAGTTTGGCCTACTGCACAACAAACGACTCTACGCCACCGCTTAGCCTCCAGCGCATCAACAAAGGCTTGTTCGTCCATATGCCCGGGCAAGTCCAATTATCGTGGAAGGGATTTTCGTTCGAGCCTGGCCCGCCCGATTCGTTTCGGCCCTGGGGTCGGATGGAACCGACCAACTGCGCGATTGAGATTGACCTCACCGACGATCGTGCTGGACAGATCAGCGTTGATCGACGTGGTGTAAGCTTGTCTCCAGAAGGTGCGTCGGCGTTGGATCACGTCTGCCAGGTTGCGGGGGAATCGCTCATCAGGCTTGTTCAAGACCACGACTCCTCGCCTTTTGGCTTGCTCAATGCTCGCATCGCTGACTGCCAAGCCCCCTCTGCCGCGCCCGCCTGGCTTCGTTACGATGAGGGAGAGATGACCAAGCCGGTGTGGCGCGCTTTGAAGTGGCCGTCCGTGCCAACGAGCGCCTTCGGCTATGAACAGCATCCGGCCCCTCAGATGTTCCGGGGGCGTCCCGTCAATTGGATCCCGTCCGTTCCCCCTGAGGATGAGGACGATCATTACGACGGAGTTCCGTTTGTCCCGTCCGCTCAGACCCCCGATGTTGTTGTTGAGCGAGACAAGTACCGCATCGCAATGGCCCCTCTGTGGCGCAGCAACCCGCTCGGTAGACCCACGAAGGGTGTCCCCACCGCGTCCTTCCCATCAAACTGGATGGTATTGGCCGCATCCTATCTGCCTCACAGCTTCAATAGCAGCTATTTCGTCCTTAACTCTCGGCATTCACTGGTTAGACATGTGACCTCGGAGGCCTGGTCCACATCCCGTGAGTTGGCGCGTGTTGATGATCTATTGGACGCCAAGGACGACATTCTCGCGTCCCGCCCGTTGGCCGTTTCTTTCCTGCTGCGACTGGTGCAGCATCGAACTAAGCCCATATGGGAGGGGTTATGCGAGCGCGATCTTAGTTTCGTTCAGAGACTGTGGAAGTTGTGCTGGGGGCGCAACCACGCCGCTCGCTCCCTCTACGTCTTCTATGACCCTCATGGCGGCACCGGCGCATGCCTCGTAAAGATCGATTCGACCTCATGGGTTAATCTGTGGTGATCGGCATGTAAAAGGGGCGCACGTCGGCATCGAATCGGGGCGCACC
>JBBDRN010000007.1:0-147701 GCA_040905445.1 Phycisphaeraceae bacterium
AACCTGATGCTTCATCGACTGCAACCGGGATGATGAGGCTTGTCACACACGTTCTCAGAACCTCTGCCGGAACCTGGACCAGGACGAAGTTGAACTACACGAAAGCTATCTGTCGCGCTTTAAGAAGACGCACTTCTACCAGGTCGTTACCGGCCACTGGGATCCGGACGGCTATTCACCGATGCGGGAGCGTGAGTCCGCCCGCGCAAAAGGCGCGCATGAATGGTATCATCAGGTCAATACGACGCCCACAAAGCTTGGCAACCGCATTGCTTATGTCCTCCGCAAGCTTGATCACCATGCCCAACATGAAGTAACTCTGAAGTCTCGCCACAGCTCCGTTCGGGCCGATGTCCATATGCGTCGAGATATTCTCCCGCCACAGGTGATCGTCGAAATCAAAGCATTTTCGGCGGAAAATACGATGCCCTCAACGGTTCGAGATGCGATCAAGACCACCCTCCGCCGACATGCGCAGTTCGGTGGTTACCTCGGTCGTACCTGAGATTGCGTAGCGCCGGGGTGGCACAGCCAGGTGCCGTGGTCTGAGTCCACGAACGCCGCGCGGGGTCCCCCCCTCGCGCGCACAATCCGCCACCTCACCGCCCAAAATCCCACAACACCACCCCCCGCGCCCAACAACCCCCTCCGCCTTCCGAATTCCCGACTTTCTGAATTCTGAATTCCCAATTCTCAATTGCAAAAACCCCTCCCCATGCGCACACCCCCGTCGCACCACCCCATAGACGGAGGCCGGCATCCCCGGCCTCCGACAAGTGTTCGGTCCCTGAAGCGTCCGCTCCCGGTGCGACGCCGCAGCAGTTAGGACAGGGCTGCGTCGACCAATCGGAAACGACCACTCAAGGGCCGGCAGACGTCGGGACCCCCGGCATCAACCCCAGCGTCGACCGACCCCCAGTGCGCCCCAGGCGCCGTGGCGGCACCGGCGGGGGGTCGGGGGCTTGCGTGTTGAGCCTGCCTGTCCGGGCAATAGCACACCACGACCACGACTCTCCCGAATACGAGCCGGCAGCACAGCCAACACCGGCCTTCATTCTGTTTGATCCGACGCAGGCGCACACGGGCCGAAGCCCACGGATTGCAATCGGTGGGCTTCCCCCGCCGCTTGCGGCTTCGCGCGCCCCCCGTCATCACCCCCGATTCCAGAACTTGCCGCCATACACCGCGCTGTCACCCAGCTCCTCGGCGATGCGCAGCAACTGGTTGTACTTCGCGTTGCGGTCGCTGCGGGCTGGAGCCCCCGTCTTGATCTGGCCGCAGTTGGTGGCCACGGCGATGTCGGCGATCGTGCTGTCCTCCGTCTCGCCCGAGCGGTGGCTGAGCACAGCCGAGTAGCCATTGCGCATGGCGAGGTCCACGGCCTCGAAGGTTTCGCTGAGCGTGCCGATCTGGTTGACCTTGACGAGGATCGAGTTGGCGGTGCCGCTCTCGATGCCGCGGGCGAGGAACGCGGGGTTGGTGACGAACAGGTCGTCGCCGACGAGCTGCACCTTGTCGCCGATCTTGTCGGTGAGCAGCTTCCAGCCGTCCCAGTCGTTCTCCGCGAGGCCGTCCTCGATCGAGCGGATCGGGTAGCTCTCGCACCACTTGGCCCAGTAATCGCTCATCTGCTCGCTGGACCAGACTTTCTTGGGGTCGGACTTGAAAAAGACGTAGCCCTTCTTCTTTTCGTCCCACATCTCGCTGGTGGCGGGGTCGAGGGCGATGAAGATCTGCTCGCCGAGCGTGTAGCCCGCCTGGTCGACGGCCTCGGCGATGACCTTCAGCGCGTCCTCGTTGTCCTTGAGGTCCGGCGCGAAGCCGCCCTCGTCGCCCACGGCCGTCGAGAGCTTGCGCTTGCTGAGCACCTTCTTGAGGTTGTGGTAGATCTCGACGCCGGCGCGGAGCGCTTCCTCAAAATCGTCAAAGCCCCAGGGCTGGATCATGAACTCCTGGAAGTCGACGTTGTTGTCGGCGTGCTTGCCGCCGTTCAAGATGTTCATCATGGGCACGGGCAGGACGCGCGCCCCCGTGCCGCCGAGGTAGCGGTAGAGCGGCAGGCCCATGGCTTCGGACGCGGCGCGGGCGACGGCCATCGACGCGCCGAGGATCGCGTTGGCGCCGAGGTCGGCCTTGTTCTCCGTGCCGTCAAGGTCGATCATCGTGCGGTCGACGAGTTCCTGGTCGCGCGCGTCGAGCCCGACAAGCTCCGGCGCGATGCGGGCGATGACGTTGTCGACGGCTTGGTCGACGCCCTTGCCCATGTACGCCTCGCCGCCGTCGCGCAGCTCGACGGCCTCATGCTCGCCGGTCGACGCGCCGGAGGGGACGAGCGCTCGGCCCATCGAGCCGTCACCGAGATGGACCTCGACCTCGACGGTCGGGTTGCCACGGGAGTCGAGCACCTGGCGTGCGTGGACGATTTCGATTTCGAAGCTCATGGGTAGGCTCGGGATGGGGATTGGGGTGGGGAGCCAGCGAGTTTAGCAGATCGGGGGTGGGAAGCCCACGGATGGCAATCCGTGATCGCGGCGCGGCCGTGGCGCCGCGCCGCCCGGACGACGATGGCCAACGTCGATGATCCGCACTCTGCCTCATCTCTCCGCCCCTGTCTTCCCCGCCCGCGGGGCATCTGTTATACCTGTCCGGCAACGGGAGGCGATGCGCGGCGATGGCGATCGAGCGACACTTTCTGGGGTGGGATGAGCCCGCGCTGACCGCGGCGGTGCGGTGGTTGGGCGAACGCTACGCCCCGCGGGACCGGTGGGAGCTCGATGGCGTGACGGTCGTCGCGCCCACCGCCGAGGCGGGTCGGCGGCTGCTGCAGCGGCTGGTCGACGCCGCGGGCGACGCGTTGCTGCCGCCGGAGCTCGTCACGCCCGGCACGCTGCCGGAACTGCTCTACGAGCCCGCGGGTGATGCATCGCCGACCGTGGCGGGAGTGGCGGGAGTGGCGGGGGAGTTGGAGGCGAGGCTGGCGCGGATTGCCGCGCTCCAGGCCGTCGGCGCTGATCTACTGAGCGTTCTGGCACCCGGCCAGCGCCCGGGGGCGGGCGACTTCGCGGCCTGGTGGACGCTTGCCGGCCAGCTCGAGCACGTCGCCAGCGAGCTTGCCGCCGGCGGTCTGACGCCCGGGCAGGTGCTGGCCCGCGTGGCGGGGCTCGACCTGCCGCCCACCGCCGAGCAGCGGTGGGAGGCGATCGGGGCGCTGGAGCAGGCGTATCACGAGCGGCTGCGGGCCCGCGGGCTCGTCGACCGCGACGCGGCGCGGCTGGCGGCGGTGGCGAGTGGTGGGAGTGGCGGGAGTGGCGGGGGCGGATTCCGGATTTCCGATTTCGGGGGGGGGGATTCGCCGCGCGAGTGGGTGTTGCTGGGGCTCGCGGATTTGCCCGCGCTGCATCAGCGGATGCTGCGTGGCGTGGCGGGGGGGACGGGCGTAGGGGCGGTGACGGTTCATGCGCTCATCCACGCGCCCGCGGCCCATGCCGAGGGGTTCAACGACGTCGGCGTGCTCGATGCGGCCTACTGGGGCGAGCAGCGCGTCGAGCTTGCCGAGGAGCAGATCCACTTCGAGGATCGCCCCGCCGACCAGGCACGGGCCGTGGTCGCGCAACTCGCCGCCGCGGGCGTGGCGGGCGTTGGCACCGACGCAATCACCGTCGGCCTGGGCGACGAGCGGCAGGTCGGGCCCGTCCGCCGGGCGATCGAGCTCGCGGGCGTCGCCACGCGCTACGCGGCCGGCGGCTCGGTGGGCCAGACCCGGCCCGTGCTGCTGCTCGACGCGCTGGCCCGCTTTGCCGACGGCCAGCGCTTCGACGCCTTCGCCGCGCTGCTGCGCCACCCGGACATGGAGCGCTACGTCGGCGCGCCGCGCGAGGCGATCCGCCACTGGCTGACGCTGCTCGATCGCTACGCCGGCGACCGGTTGCAGGGCCGCCTCGACGGCCGGTGGCTGGGCGACGGCCCGGAGCAGCGTCGGCTCAAGACGGTGTGGGACCGCGTCCAGGCGCTGATGCCCGACGGGGCGAACCGCCGCCTGCCGCTGCCCGACTGGAGCGAGCCGATCGCGGGCATCCTCGACGGGGTCTATGGCCAGCTCGAGTTGACGCGCCACAGTCCGCACGATGAGCCGATGATCCGCAGCCTGCAGGCGCTCGCGACGGCGCTGCGCGAGCAGGCGCGGGTGGACGGGGCGGAGGGCGAGGTGGTGGGGGACATCCCGCAGTTGACGCTGAGCCAGGCGATCGCGCTGACCGCCGAGCGCGTGCGCGACCAGCGCGTGCCGGAGCCGGGCGGCCGCGATGCTGTGGAGCTGATGGGCTACCTGGAGCTGGCGGTGGACGATGCGCCGCAGCTCGTGATCGCGTCGATGAACGATGGGGCTGTGCCCGCGTCGCGCAACAGCGACCCGCTGTTGCCTGACCGCGTGCGCACGAAGCTGGGCCTGGCCGACAACGCCCACCGCTACGGCCGCGACCTGCTGGCGCTCATGGCGATGACGCACAGCAAGCGCGAGCTGACGCTGATCGCCTGCCGCCGGTCCGCCGACAACGAGCCGCTCGCGCCCAGCCGGCTACTGCTGGCCTGCGACGACGACGCGCTCGTGGCCCGCACGCGCCGCTTCTACAAGCCGGCGAACGACGATTCAGAATCCGAACTGCGAAACCTGAAATCCGCCCCCCTGCTCGCCGCGGGCGACCGCACGCGCTTCCTCATTCCGTATCCGACGCTCGACGAGTCGCTGCCCCGCCGCTTGCATGTGACCGCCTTTCGCGACTACCTCGCCTGCCCCTACCGCTTCTACCTGCGCCACGTGCGCAAGCTCGACACGCTGGACGACCGGCTTGTCGAGATGGACGGCCGTCTGTTCGGCATCGTCGCCCACGAGGTGCTCGAGCGCTTCGCCAAGAGCGAGTTGGCGGCCAGCACCCGCGCCGACGAGATCGCCGACTACCTCGTCGCTGAGCTCGAGCGCGTCGTGGCGGACCGCTTCGGCGGGGCGATCCGCGCGGCGCTGCGCATCCAGGCGGCGCACCTGGAGCGTCGCCTGCAGGCGTTCGCCTCCGTCCAGGCGACCCGCGTCCGCGACGGGTGGCGCATCTGTCCCGAGCACGTCGAGCAGCGGCGCGAGCTCGTGCTTGAGACGCCGGCCTATGACGACCCGTTCACCATCATCGGCAAGGCCGACCGCATCGACTTCCACGAGCAGCTTGGCTACGAGATCCTCGACTACAAGACCGGCGACACCGCCCGCAGGCCCGACCAGACGCATCGCCAGCGCGGCCAATGGGTGGATTTGCAGTTGCCGCTCTACATCGACCTCTACGGGCCGGCGCTGGGCGACGCGCCGCTGCGCACGGGGTATGTCAACCTGCCCAAGGACCCGACGGCCGTGGGCATGGCGGGCGCGGACTGGGACGCCGACGAGCTCGACGAGGCGCGGGCGTGCCGCGACGAGGTGATCGCGAAGTTGCGCAGCGGCATCTATTGGCCGCCGAGCGAGCAGCCGCCCGCGTGGACGGACGGGCTGGAGCACATCTGCGGCGACACGATGGCCGACCGCCCCGGCCTCATCAAGGCGAGCGAAACGCCGACGTAGCGTGCAACGCCCGCTGCGTAGGGTCCGCTGTGCGGACCTGCTCGCGCTCGCTGCCGTGTGAAAGGTCCGCACAGCGGACCCTACCTGAGAATGCATGACTCACACCCCCGCCCAACAACACGACGTCGCGCTCGCCCACCAGGTTATCCGCGCCTCGGCGGGCACGGGCAAGACGTACCGCCTGACCGTGCAGTACCTCAAGCTGCTCGTCGCGGGGGCGGACCCGGCGGCGATCCTCGCCACCACGTTCACGCGCAAGGCCGCGGGCGAGATCCTCGGCCGGGTGCTCGAACGCCTTGCCGACGCCGCCGCCGACGCCCAGGAGCGCGACAAGCTCACGCAGGATCTCGCGCTCAGGCGTGCGCTCACCGCGGACGACTGCCGCGCCCTGCTGCGCCGCGTCGTGGCGTCGCTGCACCGGGTGAGCATCTGCACGATCGACAGCTTTTTTCACCGCATCGCCGGCGCGTTTCGCCTGGAGCTGGACCTGCCGGTCGAGCCGCGGCTGCTGGACGAGGGCCATCCGCTGGCCGGGCAGGTGCGCCGCGACGCGGTCGAGGCGATGCTCGGCGCCGCGGCGGACGACGACGCGCGTGGCGGGGGCGACGCCGGGCTGACCGTCATGCTCGAGCTGCTTCGCCGCACGCACCACGACATGGCCGTGCGCAGCGTGACCGGCGCGATCGATGACCTCGTGCGCGAGCTCTACGACGTCTACCGCCAGGCGCCCGCGGCCGCGGCGTGGGGCGGCGATACGAAGCCGGCGGGGCTGCTCGACGACGCCGAGCTCGTCGATGCGATCGCGGCGCTCGGCGAGGCCGGCGTCCACCTGCCCACGACCGCCAAGGGCGAGCCCAACGCCACGTGGCGCAAGGCGTGGGAGAAAGACCTCGCCCGGGCCCGCGCGCGCGACTGGCGCGGCCTCGTCCAGGCGGGCCTCGCCAAGCCGCTGGCGCTCGGCGTCGCGACGTACTACAAAACGGAAATCCCCGAGCCGCTGGTGCGCGCCTATGAGCCGATCGTCACCCACGCCCGCAGTGCGCTGCGCGCCGACCTCGCCTGGTGGAGCCGGGCGACGCACGAGCTGCTTCAGCGTTACGACGGGCACATCGGCCGTCTGCGCCGCGAGCAGCGCGTCGTGCTCTTTTCCGATCTCACCCACAAGCTCGCGCGCGAGTTGCCACTGACCGACCCGACGCTCTGGCTCGACATCTTTTGCCGCCTGGACGGCCAGGTGCATCACCTGCTGCTCGACGAGTTCCAGGACACCAGCCTCGAGCAGTGGCGCGTGCTCGGGCCGCTCGCCGACGCGATCCTCGACCAGGGCGAATCGGCCGCGAGCGGGCGCAGCTTCTTCTGCGTCGGCGATACGAAGCAGGCGATCTACGGCTGGCGCGGCGGGTGCGCGGCGCTCTTCGACGTCGTCGAGCAGAAAGTCATCACCGCCGGCGGCACGCGCGAAGGGCTCGACGAAAGCCGGCGCTGCGCTCCACCCGTGCTCGACGCGGTCAACGCTGTCTTCGACAACCTGGCGGCGTGCCCGGCGATGAAGGATGACGCGGACGCGGCCGGCGATTGGCAGCGCGCCTTCCCGGTGCACAGCGCCTTCGACAAGGATGCGCCGGGCTACGTCCGCCTGGAGACGACGCCTGGGACCGACGTCGACCATGACGATGACGACGACGAGGCCGGCGACGATCATGCCCCGCACAGCCACGAGGCGCATGTGGCGGAAGTCGTGGCCCGTGTGCATGCCCAGGCGCCGCGCGCCACGCTCGGTGTGCTGGTGCGGCGCAACCGCACGGCGTCGCGGCTGCTCTTCGAGCTTCGCCGCAAGGGCCTGGCCGTCTCGGGCGAGGGTGGCGGCAGCGTTGCGGACGCGCCCGCCGTCGCGGCGGTGCTCTCGGCGCTGACGCTCGCCGACCACCCGGGCGACTCCGCGGCCGGGTTCCACGTCGCCAACTCGCCGCTGGGCGAGCTGCTGGGCATGGACGTGAGCGACGAGCCGAGCCGCGTCCGCGTCGCCCAGACGATCCGCCGCGCGCTGCTGGATCGCGGCTACCCGGGCCTCATCGCCGACTGGACGCAGCGGCTGGCGCCGGCGTGCGACGAGCGGGATCTGCACCGGCTCACGCAGCTCATTGATCTGGCCGACCAGCACACGCCGATGACGGGCCTGCGGCCGAGCGAGTTCGTCGCCTACGTCGACAGCGCGCGTGTCGAGGAGCCGACGCCCGCGCCGATCCGCGTCATGACCATCCACGCCGCCAAGGGCCTGGAGTTCGACGCGGTCGTGCTCGCCGACCTCAACCTGCGCTTGAGCAATGATTTTTCCATCCTGCTCGACCGCGACGGGCCGACGGGCGACGTGCGGCAGGTGGTGCGCAACGTCGACAGCGCGCTGCGCGACGTGCTGCCCGAGCTTCAGGAGGTTTACGACTGTCGGCGGCGCGAGCAGCGGCTGGAGGACCTGTGCAATCTGTACGTCGCCATGACGCGCCCGCGCCACGCGCTGCACATGGTCATCCGCCCGTTGGCGCTGACGGGCAAGGGCACCATCGGTGCCGCGGGATGGACGGACCTCAGCTACGCGACGATGCTCCGCCGGCAGCTCTCGCGTCTGGGCGACGCCGAAGCCGTCGAAGGCGGCGAGGTGCTGTACGAGCACGACAACGCGAGCGCGGTCGGGCCTTGGTATGCGCGGTTCGCAGCCACGGGCGAGCGCGCTGCGACCAGGGACGCACCCACACCCCTGCGGCCGCGCCTCGCCCCCGGTCGGCGGTCGTGGCGGACGGTCAGCCCCTCGTCGCTGGAGGCGGGCGGCAAGGTGCGGGCGAGCGAGTTGCTGCGTCTCGAGGCCGACGCGGCGCTGGACCGCGGCACGCTGGTGCACGCTTGGCTGGAGCGGGTGGCCTTCGTGGATGACGAACCCCTGCCCGACGACGCCGCGCTGCTCGCCGTGGGCCGGCAGCTCTTGCCCGGCGCGAGCGCGGCGTGGCTCGAGGATCAACTCGCCCGCTGGCGTGAGCAGATCGCGGCCCCGGCTGTGCGCGCGGCGCTGTCGCGGGCGGCCGAGACGAGCGAGGCACTGGTGGACAAGCCACCCGTGGCACCCGGCGGGACGGAGGAGGGCGGGCAGGTCACGCTCTGGCGTGAGAAGCCCTTCGCCGTGCATGAGGGCGACGACCTCGTGCGTGGGCTGTTCGACCGGGTGGTGATCCGCCGCGACGCTGCCGGCGAGCCGGTCGCCGCCACGTTGCTGGACTTCAAGACCGACCGCGTCGCGGCGGACGACCCGGCGGAGCTGGCCGCGCGGGTGGAACATTACCGCCCGCAACTGGCCGCCTACCGCCGGGCGCTGGCCCGGCTGCTGGACCTCGCCCCCGACGCCGTCGCCGCCCGGCTGGTGCTGCTGGAAATTGGTCGGGTCGTGGACGTGGCAGACGATGCCGAGGCGGCTAAAATGCCGGCCGACCAACCGGCATAAGCCCGCTTGCCACGAAGGCACGAAGAGCACGAAGGCGGCACGAAGGGCTGCAGTGCCTGTGCTGCCTCAGGCTCTGCTTCGCGTTCTTCGTGTCTTCGCGGTTCATCCGAACCGGCTGGACGGCCACCACCTGTTTTCAAACCGCACCCCCGCCCCCCAGGAACCCCCGATGAGCTCGACCACCTCGACCGTCAAGCGTGAAGGCCACGCCGCGCATACCCAAGCCGCCGAGGGCACGCTGGCCCTGCCGGGCAAGTTCGACCGGCCGATCAAGGTCACGATGCTCGGGGCCGGCAGCCACTTCACGCACCCGCTGATGAACGACATCCTCGCCATCGAGGGCGCGGAGCATGGCGAGATCGCGCTGGTCGACATCGACGCGAAGCGCCTCGCCCCCATGGCGAAGATCATCACGAAGCTCGCCGAGGCGTACGGCAAGAGCAACTGGACCGTCACCGCCACCACCGACCGCGCCGAGGCGCTGCCCGGCAGCCAGTACGTCATCAACTCCATCGAGGTCGCCGGCGTCGACTGCGTCCGCTTCGACAACGACATCCCGCTCAAGTACGGCATCGACCAGTGCATCGGGGACACGATCGGCCCGGGCGGCATCATGAAGGCGCTGCGCACCGGGCCCGTGTGGCTCGACATCCTTCGCGACGTCGTGCGCTACTGCCCCGAGGCCATCGTCCTCAACTACACCAACCCCATGAGCATGCTCTGCCTCGCCGGGGCCCGGGCCGTACCGGCGCTGCGCGATCGGACGATCGGCCTGTGCCACAGCGTGCAGCTCACCAGCAAGAAGCTCGCCCGCGACGCCGGCGTGCCGCTCAATGAGCTCGAGTGGCGCTGCGCCGGCATCAACCACCTCGCCTGGTTCACCACCCTCAAGCACCAGGGCGAGGACCTCTACCCGCGCCTGCGGGCGCTCGTCGAAGGCCGCACCGGCGACGTCTACGAATCCGATCCCGTTCGCTACGACATGATGCTGCACTTCGGTGCGTTCATCACCGAGTCGAGCGGCCACCTCAGCGAGTACCTGCCCTACTACCGCAAGCACCCCGAGGCGCTCAAGGTCCACTGCCGCGACGGCTACCGCGGCGGCTCGTCGTTCTATGCGGACAACTGGCCGACGTGGCGCGACAACCACGACGAGAACCGCAACGCGATCCTGCGCGGCGAGAAGCCGCTGACGCGCCAGCGCACGCACGAGTACGCCGCGTGGATCATCGAGGCCCGCGAGAAGCACTCGCCGGTGTCGGTGCATGGCAACGTGATGAACCACGACGGCACAGGCCGGGGCGAGCTGATCTCCAACCTGCCCGCCGACGCGTGCGTGGAGGTGGCGTGCATGATCGACCGCAACGGGATCAACCCGACGCGGCACGGCCCGCTGCCGGCCCAGATGGCGGGCGTGTGCCAGAGCAACATGAGCGTCTACGACCTTGCGGCGACGGCGGTCGTCGAGAAGAGCAAGGAAGCGGCGATCCACGCGATGCTGCTCGACCCGCTCTCGGCCGCGGTATGCACGCCGAGCGAGATCCGCAAGATGGCGGGCGAGCTTTTCGACGCCGAGGCGCGCTTCCTGCCGGGCTTTGGCTGATCAAGCCGGACGGCCCACCGCCCCCGCCTGGAAGAGTGGCGCCGCCTCCCAACGCGAGTCCGCGACAACCCGAAAGGAGAACCCATGCTCGCACCACTGAACCGCGTGATCGTGTTCGTCGGCGACGTGCAGCGGTGCGCCCAGTTCTACCGCGACGCCTTCGACCTCGCCTTCATCCCGAGCGACGACCCCGCCGCATGGCAGGAGCTGGATGCAGGCCGTTGCCGACTGGCGTTCCACAAGGCGCATGGCCCCGACGGGCCGGTCGATGCACCGACCGGTGGGCCGATGAACCCGCACAAGATCGCCTTCTTCGCCGAGGACGTCGTCCAGGCGTGCGCCGAGCTCGAGCGGCGCGGCGTGCAGATGGGCAAGGTCAATCGGTTCGGCGATCTGCATCTGTGCGACGGCGCCGATCCGGAAGGGCATCGGTTCCAGATATCCAACCGCCCGCGAACGGGTCACTTCACACCGACGCGAGGTGCTCGTAGGTCGACCGGCCGTTGCGCTTGATGCCGACCGTCCCCTCGCGCGTTTGGCCGAGCATGACAGGGCCGGCCTGCTCGTGGGCGACGGTGGCGCGGGCCTTGGGGGTGACGATCGTCACGCCCGGGTAGAGCGTGCGCAGGACGGTCAGCTCGGTGTTGGCGAGGCGCGCCAGCTCCAGGCGGCGGCGCTCGAGGTCTTCTGCCCAGCACCGGCGTCGGGCGTGCAACTGCTCGATCTCGCGCAGCAGTGAGGCGGCGCGCGGGTGGTTCGCCTCGCCCCGCGCGCCGGAGCTGAGGCGTTGCAGGTCTTTCTTGCGCACCTTGGCGCGGCGGCGCAACCGCGCCATGATCGCCAGCACGCGGTCGGCCTGGCGCTCCATCGCGGGCTGGAAGCCGAGGTGGATGAGGGTGGCCTGTCCCTGGGGCGAGCCGAGTTCGCCGACGCTCGAGTCGCCGCCGAGGGTGAGGCTGCCGCCGACGATGCGGCCGTCGGCGGCCTGCAGGCCGCCGGTGATCTCGAGCTCGGTGTGGTCGATTTCGCGGCCGACCCAGACGTGGCCGGCGACGCGGCCGCGTGCGCCGTTGAGGTAGCGGGCCGCCAGGTCGCCGCCGATGTTCAGCCAGCCCTTCTCCTTGCCGGCGATGCCGCCGCGGACGGTCAGCGAGCCGCCGGTGGTGACGTCGGCGGCCTCGATCGTGCCGCCGACCTCGACGTGCTGGTCGGAACTGACCTTGAACAGGTCGCCGACCGACCCGCCGACGTGCACATCGCCCTTGAAGGCGACGTTCCCGGTCGCAAAGTCGACGTCGCCGGGGATCTCCAGCACCGGCTCGACGCGCACCGTCACGTTCTCGAAATGCAGAACCCCGTCGACCTGTGCCGTCATCGTGCCGCTGGCGTCCACCGCGACGCCGTCGGCGATTGTCACTGCGGCGGGCTCGGCGTCCGCGGGCGCGACGACCGCGCCGCGCACGTCCGTGCCGGGCGTTCCCGGTACCGGGTCGACCACGCGGCCGAGCATCTGGCCGCGCGCGACGAAGACGAACCGGCTCTGGTTGTAGAAGTCGATGCGCTCGTCCTCGGCGGGACTGCCCGGGATGATGCGCGCGACCGTCGGGTCGACGCCTTCGCGCCACAGGACGTAGCCGGCCTGGCCGGCCTGGGGTTCGAGGCGCGTGAGCTGGACGGCCACCCGCTGATCCGGCGCGGCGCGGTGGCGCGACACGCCCTGGGCCAGCGCCTGCGCCCAGTGCGAGAGGGGCGCGAGGCCCGCGGCCGTCATCGCCTCCAGGGCCTGCCCCGGCGTCACGGGCTGATGGGGCGGGCGCGGCCCGAGCAGCAGCGTCGCCGCCGAGCCATCGTCCTCAATCCGGATCGCCACACCGGTCTTGTCCACAAGCGCAACCATGGCAGCACCCTCTCCACGTGCCCTTGACTGAATATCGGCCACCGTGGAGCACCGGTTGACTTCGGGCCGGGGCGCGTGGGCAGAAGCCTGCGGACCGCGATGGGCGGCTGGCGCGGCCGAATCGCCCCGCTTCCCTGCCCGAGGACGCTGTGGTACAAGACAACCCGCATCCCCTTCCCATTTTCACAGGGCGGTCCGCCATGATGATGCTCCGCAAGTTCCTCAAGTTTCTGCGCGGGTCGGTCGCGCCGTACCAGGTCTACGCCGCCTGCATCCTGGGCGGGCTGATCGGCTTCATGCCCGGTTTCATGCAGGCCCCGGGGCTGATCGTCGTCCTGACGCTCCTGCTCATCCTCCTCAACGCCAGCTTCTTCCTCGCCGGGCTGACCGGGCTCATCGCGGGCCTGCTCTCGCTCGTCCTGCTGCCCGTCACCTTCCAGGTCGGCCGCCTGTTGCTCGACGGCCCGACGCAGGGCCTCTTCCAGCCCATGATCAACGCCCCCGGGCTCGCCCTGCTCGGCCTCGACTACTACGCGACCACCGGCGGCATCCCGCTGGGCATCCTCACCGGCATCGTCGTCGCCGTCATCATCCTCAAGCTCCTGCGCACCTTCCGCACGCGCATGGCCAACCTCGAGGAAGGCTCCGAACGCTACAAGCAGTGGACCAGCAAAAAGTGGGTCAAGGCGCTGACCTGGATTCTCGCCGGCGGCGGGCCCAAGCAGGGGTACAAGGCCCTCGTCGAGTCCCGGGCCAAGTTCAAGCCCCTGCGCCCGCTCGGCCTCGCCGTCGCGGCGGGCGCCGTCGTGCTTGGCATCATCGCCCACCTGCTGCTGAGCGGGCCCATCGTCACGGCCGCGCTGGCGCACGGCCTGGAGCGCGCCAATGGCGCGACCGTCGACTTGCGCAGCGCGGACCTGAGCCTGCGACACGGCCGACTGGTCATCGAGGACCTGGCCATGGCCGACCCCAATGCGCTGGAGACTGACATCTTCCGCGCCGCGCGCGTCGAGGCGAACCTTTCCGTGGCGGATCTGCTGCGCAAGCGGATGACGATCGACGCGCTGGTCGCTTCGGGGGCGTCGTCGGGCCAGGCCCGGGCGGTGCGCGGCGCCCGGACGCGCTCGGCGCCGCAGCCCGCGCCGGCGCCCGATCCGGACGAGCTGGAGCCGGACGAGAAGACGATCGAGGATTACATCGCCGACGCCCGTCAGTGGCGCGAGCGGTTGGCGCAGGTGCGTCGCTGGCTGGAGGCCGTGATGGGCCCGGGCGATCCGCCCGACACGCAGGAGCAGCGCGAGACGCTGCGCGAGCGGCTGGCGCGGCGGGCGGCGGAGCTGGGCTACGCCAACGTCCGCGCCGAGCACCTGGTCGACCGTGCCCCGACGCTGCTCATCCGCCACATGCAGGCCGAGGGGGTGAGCGTCGCGCAGCTCGAGGATGAGACGCTCGACATCCAGGCGTACAACATCTCGACGCACGCGCACCTGGTCGACGAGCCGCCGCGCATCACCGTCGCGTCGAGCGGCGGGACGCTGCTGGCGAACCTGTCGCTAGACGGCGCGGCCGCGGGCGGCGCCGGGCAGGCCAACCACGTTCAGCTCAGCCTGGCCGGCATCTCGGGCGATCGCGTGGGCCAGGCGCTGCGTGTTGGCGACACGCAGCCGGTCCGCGACGGCCGCGTCGATCTCGTGACCGATGGCACGTTCAGCCGCGCGGGCATCGACCTGCCGCTGCACGTGACGCTGCATGACACGACGCTGACCGTGCCGGGCGTCGCCTCGCACGCGGCCAACCGCTTCGATCTCGCTTTGGGCGTGCGCGGCCAGCTCGACGCGCCGATCATCACCCTCGACAACCAGCAGCTCGCCGACGCTCTGATCCGCGCCGGCGCGGATCAGCTCGCCGCCTACGTCGACGAGCAGGTCACGGAGCGGGTGGAGCAGGAGGTCGACCGCGCCCGCGAGCGTGCCACGGAGGAGGTCGACCGCGCCCGCGAGGAGGCGCGCGGCCGCATCGAGCGCGAGGCCGGCCGACAGTTGCGCGGGCTGTTCGGCGGCGACGACGATGAGTGACGCTCCGATCGCATCTCCCGCGCCAGCGTGAACCCTCACACGCCTTCGCCCTGGGCGCACAACGCGCGGTAGCGAGCGAGGTTGCGCTCGTGGTCCATGAGCAGGAACACGCGGTCGCGGTGGCGCGCCGGGACGGCGTAGTCGACGAGGCGGCGGGCCTGGTCGATGTCGAGCTTCCGAGGCAGGTGGGTCAGCACGACGGCCTCGGCGCGCACGAGCTCCAGCAGCGACACGATGTGGTCCAGGTGCAGGTGCTTGCCCTGCCGCGCGTACCCGCGGTGAGCGGCCTTGAGAAACGAGCACTCGGTGACGAGCACCCGCGCCGCCTGCACGTCGCTGCGCTGAAAGTGCGGTCCCCAGTCGGTGTCGCCCATGTAGCACACGAGCGGCCGATCGCGGCGCTCGGTGATGGCGACGCCCTCGTTCTGCAGCTCCTCGAGCCGATCGTGGGGCAGGTTGCGGTACTGGCGCTTGAGCCGCTTGCGGCGCTCGGCGACGACGTAGCCCAGCGAGGGGACGGTGTGCTGCGTCTCGAAGGCGCGCAGGACGTGGTTGTTGTCGAGGCGGAGGGTCGCCTCGTGTTCGAGGCCGACGAGCTTGAACGTCGGCTCGCTGCCTTCGAGGCGGGTCCAGGCGGCCATGACGTCGCGGATCACGTCGACGATGCCCTTGTGGCAGACGATCGTGCTGCCGCCGCGGCCCTGCCGCCCGCGCTGCATGACGTAGGACGCCAGGCCCGCGACGTGGTCGATGTGCCCGTGCGACAGCGCGACGACGGGGCTCGCCAGCGTGGCGGGCAGGCACTCGCCGAGATCGAACGAGACGCCGAGTTCCGGCACCTGCACGGTCGTGGACTCGCCGGCGACCGACACGCCCTGGACGTGCCAGGGCGGGACGTAGACGAACCCGGGCGTGCGGGTGACCGGTTTGGGCGGTTCAGGAATCATGGCTTGTCTGTGCCGGCGCTTCGATTTTCAACGCCAAGGCGCCAAGATGGGAAGGCGGACAAGGTTAAACAGTCTCTTGGCGATGTCTCCGCACCTTGGCGTCCTGGCGTTTCACCCGGGCGAGCTCGCGGGTCCCGGACCTACAGCCGGGCTTCGAGCTCGTCCTGCAGCTTCTGCACTTGCTGGCGCAGGTGCTCGAGCGCCTCGTCGCCTTTCATCGCCAGGAGCTTATCAGGCTCGATCGCGTCGCCATAGATCGCGCCCATCCGCCCGGTCAGCCGCGGCCGCTTGCGCCAGCGAGGCCAGACGTCCGACGCCCCGGCAACGGCCACGGGGAGCACGTGCGGGCGGGCGCGCTTGATCAGCAGCATCAGCCCCGACTCGAAGCGAGCGGTTCGCCCGGTGGCCGTGCGCGAGCCTTCGGGAAAGATCAGCAGCGCCTGGTTTTGCTCGAGCACTTCGAGACAGCGTTTCATGGCCGCGCGGTCGCCCTCGCCCTGGCGGACGGGGACGGCGTTGAGCATGCGGATCAGCCACGCCAGGCCGCGATGCTCGAAGAGCCCCGAGCGGGCCAGGGCGTAGAACTGGCGGCGGTGCGCGCCGAGGCCGACGAGGATCGGGTCGTAGAACGACTGGTGGTTGCTGACGATCAGCAGCGGCCCTTCGTCGGGTATGCGCCGCACGCCGAAGGCCCGGTAGCGGTAGAGCGGCAGGAAGAAGACGTAGCAGAGCAGGTGCAGCACGTGCCAGAAGCCGATGCGCCAGACGGAGGCCCCCGGATGCCGACGGCGGAGCGCCCGCATCATGCCCGGGCCTCCGACGCCGTCCGCTCGCGCACGCGCTGAGCCAGCCGGGTGATGACCTCGTCCAGGCTCATCGCCGAGGTGTCGATGCGCTCGGCGTCGGGCGGACAGATCAGCGGCCCGTCGGCGCGCGTCGCGTCGCGCTCGTCGCGATCCATGATCGACTGTCGAATCGCCTCGAGGTCCGCGTGCCGGCCCGCGGCGCGGATCTGCTCGGCGCGGCGTTTGGCGCGCACGGTCGGGGCGGCGTCGAGGTAGAACTTCACCCGCGCTTCGGGGAATACCACCGAGCCCTGGTCGCGCCCCTCGGTGACGAGGCGCGGGTGCTCGGCCCCGATCGCGCGCTGGCGCTCGACGAGCACCTTGCGCACCCCGGCGAGCGCCGCGACGTCCGACACCGCGCCGGTGACGTCCGCGTCGCGCAGGCGGTCGGTGACGTCGACGCTGCCGACGTGCAGCCG
This sequence comes from Phycisphaeraceae bacterium, assembly GCA_040905445.1. Lineage (GTDB taxonomy): Bacteria > Planctomycetota > Phycisphaerae > Phycisphaerales > Phycisphaeraceae > SKPT01. The sequence goes on from JBBDRN010000007.1 coordinate 16,873, forward strand.
CGGCGGGTCCTCGGCGAAGTCGAAGTGCATGGGGCTGTGGCGGGCGAGCTCGACGACGGCGTAGCTCTCGCTGGCGAGGTCGATGCCGCGATCGAGCGCCCGAGCCGCCAGGCCGCGGTACATCGCGCCGGTATCGAGGAACGCGAGGCCCAGCCGCCGGGCCAGCTCGCGGGCGACGGTCGATTTACCCGAGCCGGCGGGCCCGTCGAGCGTGACGATGAGGCGCTGCATGGGGGGCAAGTGTAGCGGGGACGTTGGGGATTCGGGGATCGGGGGGGAGGGGGTGATTGGTCGCGTTGGGTGGGCGGCCGCCGCGTCCCGCGGTGCCGCGTGGATTACACGTCGAGGTTCTTGACCTCCAAGGCATGCTGCTCGATATAGCGGCGGCGGGGCTCGACCTCTTCGCCCATGAGAATGCTGAAGAGTTGTTCGGCCTCGCTCGCGGCATCCCAGGTCACGCGCAGGAGCATGCGGTTCTCCGGGTTCATCGTCGTGTCCCAGAGCTGGTCCGGCTCCATCTCGCCCAGGCCCTTGAAGCGCTTGATCGACATGCCGCGCTTGCCGAGGTCCAGCACGCCGGGCACCACGCCGGCGAGGTTGGTGACCGGCTCGACGACGTCGCCGCCCTTGCTGTCGCGCGTGCGCAGCTCGAAACGCGCCGGCGGGGCCTGGCCCGCGGCGGTGGTTTCGGCGGTGAAGTGATAATCGTCGGCGTCCAGGCCAAGCGATTCGATCTGGCGCACGAGGCGGTCGAGCTCGCGCGACTCGTGCAACTCGCGCCGAATCGCCCGCCGACCCCCGCTCGCGGCCCCGCCACCGTTGTCGCCGGTCCGGTCGCCGTCCGGCTGCCCGTTGCCGAGGCGTTCGAGGTCCGGGTCGAAGACGCTGAGGCGATGCTGCTGCCGGAAGGCGGTCTCCTCCTGCTCGCTCCAGAAGAAGTGGTCGCCGCCAAGCTCGGCGTCTGCGGCGGCGGCGATGATCGGCACGTGCAGGTGCAGCAGCGGCAGCCGGCGCTCGCCGGTCGGGTCGTTGTCGCGGGCGGCGAGCAGCCGCTCGAAGCGGATGCCGCGCCGCTCCAGGACGCCGACGTGATCCTCGATCTGCTCCAGCGTGCGGAGCAGCGCCAGCAGCGAGTCGCCTTCGAAGCGGAGCTGCTCCTCGCCCTGGTCGTCGAGCGCGACGAGGCGGGTCTGTTCGAGGCCGATCTCGGTGAGCAGGCTGCGCATGCGGCGCTCGTTGAGGACGTATTCCTTGCGCCGGCCGCGGGTGATCTGGTAGAGCGGGGGCTGGGCGATATAGATGCGGTTCTGCTTGATGAGGTCGGGCATCTGGCGGAAGAAGAACGTCAGCAGCAGCGTGCGGATGTGGCTGCCGTCGACGTCGGCGTCGGTCATGATGATGATTTTGCCGTAGCGCAGCTTCTCGACGTTGAAGTCGTCGGTGCCGATGCCGCAGTTGAGGGCCTGGATGATGACGCGGATCTCCTCGAAGCCGAGGATTTTGTCCAGCCGGGCCTTCTCGACGTTGAGGATCTTGCCCTTGAGCGGGAGGATCGCCTGGGTGCGGTAGTCGCGGCCCGCCTTGGCGCTGCCGCCGGCGGAGTCACCCTCGACGAGGTAGATTTCGGAGTTGGCGATGTCCTTGCTGGTGCAGTCGTAGAGCTTGCCAGGCAGGCCCCCCGCGTCGAGGGCGCCCTTGCGGCGGGTCAGCTCGCGCGCCTTTCGCGCCGCCTCGCGCGCCTGGGCCGCCATCACGCCCTTCTGGCAGATGCGCTTCGCGTCCTGCGGGTGCTCCTCGAGCCACGCGCCCAGCCGCTGGCCGACCGAAGTGTTGACGAAGGACTCGACCTCGGCGTTGCCCAGCTTGGTCTTGGTCTGGCCTTCGAACTGCGGGTCGGCGACCTTGACGGAGACGATGCCGGCGAGGCCCTCGCGCAGGTCGTCGCCGGTGGGCGCGGTGTCGCCCTTGATGAGGTTGTTGTTGCGCGCGTAGGTGTTGAGCGCGCGGGTCAGCGCGGTCTTGAAGCCGGACAGGTGCGTCCCGCCCTCGATGGTGTTGATGTTGTTGGCGAAGCTCAGCAGCGTCTCGTTGTAGGAGTCGTTGTACTGGATCGCGACCTCGACGACGAGGCTCTGCGGCTCGTCCTCGACGAGGAAGTAGATCGGCTCGCGGTTGAGCACGTTCTTGGTTTCGTTGATCGCCTTGACGAACGCGGCGATGCCGTCGGGGTAGTGGAAGCTCTGGCTCTTGCCGGTGCGATCATCGTCGATCGTGATCGTGAGCCCGGGGTTGAGGTAGGCCAGTTCGCGCAGTCGGCCGGCGAGGGTCTGGAAATCGAAGGAGGTGTCGGGGAAGACCTGGGGGTCGGGCTTGAAGCTGACCTTGGTGCCGGTCTTCGTGCGTTCGCCGATGACGCGGAGCTCTTCGGACACCTTGCCGCGCTCGAAGCTCATGGCGTAGAGCTGGCCGGCGCGGGCGACTTCGATCTCGAGGTACTCGGCGAGCGCGTTGACGACCGACGCGCCGACGCCGTGCAGGCCGCCGGAGACCTTGTAGGAGTCGTGGTCGAACTTGCCGCCGGCGTGGAGGACGGTGAAGACGATCTCGACGGTGGGCCGCCCGTGGAGCGCGGGGTTCTGGTGGGCGTAGGGCCCGACGGGGATGCCCGAGCCGTCGTCGACGACCGAGAGCGAGCCATCGGCGTTGATGCGGATCTGGATGCGGTTGCAACGGCCGGCCATGTGCTCGTCGATGGCGTTGTCGACGATTTCGTAGACGAGGTGGTGCAGGCCGCGCGCGGTGGTATCGCCGATGTACATGCCGGGGCGTTTGCGGACGGCTTCGAGGCCTTCGAGGACCTTGATGGAGGTTTCCGAGTAGTCGTCGCCGGCCACGGGCAGGCTGGGGACGGGATCGAGGGACGGCCGGTCTTCCATGGTCGTTTTAAGCTTTCTGCTACGGGAGGGGAGCGAGGTCCGCTCGCCGGGGCGCGGGCTGGGTGGGGGTGCAGCCGCGGCTGGGCAGGGTCCGGCGAGACGATTATTTTAGCGGCCCCGGGCCCGCTCGGCCACATGCGGCGCCGCAGCCGCGCCGCCCGCGGGACGATGGCGAAGCGGGCCCCGCGCCCGTTGTTGTTTTTCGACCGCGTGTTACCCTGTTTGCGGCGTGCAGCCCGCGCGCGTGGCGGGCCCCGCTTCCACCGTCATCTCCATCCGAGGAAGGCCCACGATGAGTGCCGACAAGAGCCCCCGCAAGAATACGTTGACGACCGCCGACGGCTGCCCCGTCGCCGACAACCAGAACTCGCTGACCGCCGGGCCGCGCGGCCCGCTGCTGATGCAGGACGTCCAGCTCCTCGAGCAGATGCAGGCGTTCAACCGCGAGCGCATCCCCGAGCGCGTCGTCCACGCCAAGGGCTCGGGCGCCTACGGCACGTTCACCGTCACCAGCGACGTCACCAGGTACACCAGCGCCAAGTTCATGGAGAAGGTCGGCAAGCAGACGGAGTGCTTCCTGCGCTTCTCGACCGTTGCCGGGGAGCGCGGCGCCGCCGACGCCGAGCGCGACGTGCGAGGCTTCGCGCTGAAGTTCTACACGGAAGAGGGCAACTGGGACATGGTCGGCAATAACACGCCGGTCTTCTTCGTCCGCGACCCGTACAAGTTCGCCATGTTCATCCACACACAGAAGCGCCATCCCAAGACCAACATGCGCGACATGGACATGCAGTGGGACTTCTGGTCGCTCAGCCCCGAGTCGCTGCACCAGGTGACCATCCTCTTCAGCGACCGGGGGCTGCCGGCGAGCTATCGCCACGTCAACGGCTACGGCAGCCACACGTACTCGCTCATCAACGACAAGGGCGAGCGCGTCTGGTGCAAGTTCCACTTCAAGACGAAGCAGGGCATCAAGACCATCACCGACGAGGAGGCGGCCGCCCTCGTGGCCGGCGACCGCGAGTCGCATCAGCGCGACCTCTACGAGGCGATCGAGCGCGGCGAGTACCCGAAGTGGCGATTCTGTATCCAGGTGATGACCGAGAAGCAGGCCCAGCAGTTCAAGTACAACCCGTTCGACCTGACGAAGGTCTGGCCGCACGCCGACTTTCCGCTGATCGAGGTGGGGGAGTTGGAACTGAACCGCAACCCGGAGAACTACTTCGCGGAGGTCGAGCAGGCGTCATTCAGCCCCAGCGCGCTGGTGCCGGGCATCGGCCCGAGCCCGGACAAGATGCTGCAGGCGCGGCTGATGAGCTACGCGGACGCGCACCGTTACCGCATTGGCACGAACTATCACCAGTTGCCGGTCAACAAGCCGCGCTGCCCCGTGATGCACTACCAGCGTGACGGCGTGATGAGCACGGGTCAGGGCGGGGCCGCGCCGAACTACGAGCCCAATAGCTACGCCGACGCCCCCAAGGAGGCGCCGCACTACAAGGAGCCCCCGCTGCCGCTAGGCGACGTGGCGGTGGACCGCTACAGCCACCGCGAGGGCAACGACGACTACACGCAGGCGGGCGATCTGTATCGGCTGTTCAGCGACGGGCAGAGGCAGCGGCTGGCGAACGCGATTGCCGACGCGTTGAGGCAGGCGCGGCGGGAAGTCCAGGAGCGGCAGCTCTGCCACTTCTTTCGCGCCGATCCGGATTATGGCCAGCGCGTCGCCGAGGCGCTCGGCATCGACGTGGGCGACCTGGCGGCCACGGTCGGGGCCTGACCCGTTTAGCCGCCGCGCCCACGCGGCGCGCGAAGCCGCGAGCGGCGGTCAGCGTGCGAGCAGGATGAGCAGGGCGTAGGCGACGGGTGCGGCGAGCAGGGGCGAGTCGACGACGTCGAGCACGCCGCCGAAGCCGGGGATCGACCGCCCGGCGTCCTTGATGCCGGCGTCGCGCTTGAGGGCGCTGGCGACGAGGTCGCCGAGTTGCCCCACCAACCCGAGCAGCGCCCCGCCCGCGGCGGCGAGGGCGAGCGGGTAGGTCGTCGGACCGGTTGCGTTGCTCATCGCCGCGAGGCCCAGCGCGGCGGCGGCGGCGAGCGCGACGCCGCCGCCGAGGCCTTCCCACGTTTTGCCCGGGCTCAGCCAGGCGATGAGCTTGTGCCGGCCGAGGGTTCGGCCGGTGAAGTAGGCGCCGATGTCGCAGGCCTTGATGATGAGGATGACGCCGGCGACGGCCCAGGCGCTGTGGCCCTGGCGGATCAGCAGGAAAAAGCCCGGTAGCAGGCCGAGGTAGATGAACGCGAGGCTCGCCGCACCGCCGGCCGCGAGCGCGCCATCGCAGCGCTGCGTGGGCAGGCACTGGCGGGCGATTGCGACCAACAGTACGGCCCCCGCCACGGCCGCCACCCCCGCCACGCTCGCCACCGCCACTGCGTCGCCGGGCAGCCACATGGCGATGAGGCCCGCGAGGCCGGCGAGCGCGAGCATCAAGGCGTCGCCCGGCAGTGACTTGGCGCGGAAGATTGCCGCGAGCTCGCGCGCCGCGGCGGCGACGAGGCCGGCGGCGAGCAGGAGGATGACGAGGCCCGCGGGCAGGGTGACGCCGCCGAGGGAAACGCGGCCGAGCGCCTGGTCGGCATAGAGCGAGCCCAGGAGCAGGGCGATCATCAGCGTGCCGAACGTCAGCCGATGCTTGAGCATGGCGGGCATGGTAGCGGGGAGGTCTCGCAGGGGGCGCGGCGAGCGCAGAGGCCGCGGGCACGGACGTTTGGGGGGTGAACTTATCCACCGCCTTGCCGACACCCTCGCCCACGGTGACACCGTACCCGCCGCCCGTTACGCTGAGCACTGCCGGCGCTATCATCATGATGCAGCGCGGGCACACGCTCATCGGCGTGCATCGCGAGGACAACCCAACACGCCAGGCGCCAAGGATGGACCCAATCAGCCGCGATTTCAAGCCCTTCGTCCACCTGCACGTGCACAGCATGTACTCGCTGCTGGACGGCGCCTGCCGCATGGGCGACCTCGTCAAGCGCGCCCACGAGCTCGAGCAGCCGGCCATCGCGCTGACCGACCACGGCTGCCTGTTCGGCGCCGTCGACTTCTACACCCGCGCCCACGACGCCGGCATCAAGCCCATCGTCGGCATCGAGGCGTACATGGCCCCCGGCGACCGGCGCGACCGCACGTCCACCGGCGTCAAGGACGGCGGCTACCACCTGCTGCTGCTCGCCCAGAACCACGCCGGCTACCGCAACCTGCTCAAGCTCGGCTCCATCGCCTACACCGAAGGCTTCTACTACAAGCCGCGCATCGACAAGGAAGCGCTCAAAGCCCACAGCGAAGGCCTCGTCTGCACCAGCGCCTGCCTCGGCGGCGAGATCCCGTCGGCGCTGATGAAGGATGACCGCAAGACCGCGCGCGCTATCGCCGAGACCTACCTCGACGTCTTCGGCCCGGACCGCTTCTTCATCGAGCTGCAAAAGCACATCCCCGAGCAGGACCGCGTCAACCCTGCGCTGATGGACCTTGCCGACGAGTTGGGCATCGGCGCGGTGGCGACCAACGACGTGCACTTCCTGCTGGCCGGCGACCACGCGCCGCACGACGCGCTGTGCTGCATCAGCACCGGAAAACTCGTCTCCGACGAGAACCGGATGAAGTACCCCACCGAGCTCTACCTCAAGGACTCGGGCCAGATGTACGCGGCCATGGATGACGCCCGCTGGCGCAGCGCCTGCGAGAACACGCTGCGCATCGCGGAGATGTGCGAGCTGGAGCTCGACTTCAGCGCGAACCACGCGCCGGTGGTGAAGATCGAGAAGGTGGCGCACGAAGCACTGGTGGACAAGCCACCAGTGGCACCCTCCACCCCCACCCCCGCCACCACCGTCAGCAAATCCGAAATCCGAAATCCGAAATCCGAAATTCCTCCCGAGGGTTCGACCGACTGGTTCACGCGCTACTGTTCGCAGTACGAGCTGCTGCCCTACGACGAACACATCGACGCGGACCTGACCGCGGACGATCTCAAGCACGCCTGCGACGAGGCGCTGCGCGACCTGTGCGAGGCGGGGCTCATCTGGCGCTACGGCCGCGACGGCATCACCGACGACCATCGCGCCCGCCTCGACCGCGAGTTGACGGTGCTGGCCGACAAGCTCATCAGCGCCTACTTCCTCATCGTCTGGGATTTCTGCAACGAAGCCCGCCGGCGCGGCATCCCGGTCAACGCGCGCGGCTCGGGCGTCGGCACGATGGTGGGCTACGTGCTGGGCCTGTCCAACGCCTGCCCCGTCAAGTATGGCCTGCTCTTTGAGCGGTTCACCGACCCCGACCGCGCCGAGTACCCCGACATCGACATCGACATCTGCCAGGATGGCCGGGCCCAGATCATCGACTACGTCCGGCAGAAGTATGGCTACGTCGCGCAGATCATCACCTTCAACGTCATGAAGGCGCGGGCCGCGATCCGCGACGTCGGCCGCGTGCTCAACGTCTCGCTCCCCGACGTCGACAAGGTGTGCAAGCTCGTGGGCGACGGGCTCGGCACCACGCTCGACGGCGCGCTCGCGCAGGAGCCCGACCTCAAGGCCCTCTACACCAGCAGCGAGCAGCACCGCGAGCTCATCGACATGGCCCGGCGGCTGGAAGGCCTCGCGCGCCACGCGGGCGTGCACGCGGCCGGCGTCGTCATGGCCACACAGCCGCTCGACAACATCGTCCCGCTCTATCAGCCGCCGGGCAGCGAGCAGCTCGTCACGCAGTGGGACGGCCCGACGTGCGAGAAGATGGGCCTCCTCAAGATGGACTTCCTGGGCCTGCGCACGCTGTCGATCATCGAGCGGGCCAAGAACCTCGTCCGCGAAACGCTCGACCCCGCCATCGTTCACGAAGCCGTCAGCGCGGGCGACGGCGCCGACCCGCTCGACCTCGAGCGCCTCGAATACGACGACCCGAAGGTGCTCGCGCTGTTTCAGCGCGGCGAGACGGCCGGCATCTTCCAGTTTGAATCGGGCGGCATGCGCAACCTGCTCATGGCCATGCGTCCCGACCGCCTCGCCGACCTCATCGCCGCGAACGCGCTCTACCGCCCGGGCCCGATGGAGCTGATTCCCAACTACAACAGCCGCAAGCATGGGCGCGAGCAGGTGCCGGCCGTGCACCCGATCGTGGACAAGTTCACGAGCGAGACGTACGGCATCATGGTCTACCAGGAGCAGGTGATGCAGATCGTCCACGAGTTGGGCGACATCCCCCTGCGGCAGGCGTACACGCTCATCAAGGCGATCAGCAAAAAGAAAAAGGACGTCATCGACGAGAATCGCCCGCTTTTCGTCGAGCACGCGGCGGAGAAGGGTCTGTCGCGCCAGCAGGCTGAGGACCTGTTCGACCTCATCCTCAAGTTCGCGGGCTATGGCTTCAACAAGTCGCACTCGACGGGCTACGCGATCGTCGCGTACCAGACGGCCTACCTCAAGACGCACTTCCCGCTGCACTACATGGCTGCGCTGCTCACGTATGAGTCCGTGAGCACGGACAAGGTGGTCGAGTACATCGACGCGTGCAAGCACGTGCTGCGCCCCGATGGGCAGCGAGGCATCGAGGTCAAGCCGCCGGACATCAACCTCTCGGACATCGGCTTCGCCGTGGTCTACGAGAAGGACGAGCCGCGCCACGCCAGCAGCGGGCACATCCGCTTTGGGCTGAGCGCGGTCAAGGGCGTGGGCGAAAAAGCGATCCGCGTCATACTGGAGGAGCGCGAAAAGGGCGGGGCTTACGCGAGCCTGTTCGACTTCTGCGAGCGCGTGCCGCCCGGGGCTGTCAACCGCGCGACGATCGACGCGCTGATCAAGTGCGGCGCATTTGACGAGGTGCACGGCCTCGACAACCGCGCGGCGATGCTCGACGCGCTCGACGGCGCGATCCAGGCGGGGCAGCGCGCGGCGAGCGACCGCGCGTCGGGGCAGATGAACTTCTTCGCCGACATGCTTGGCGGTGGCGGTGATGATGCGGCGGTGGCGACGGCCGAGCCGCCGCTGCCCAACATCGCGCCGTGGTCCACCACGGAAGCGCTCAAGCATGAGAAGGACGTGCTGGGGTTCTATGTCTCGAGCCACCCGCTCAACGAGCACCGCGACACGCTCGATCGCTACACGACCTGCACCATCGGCGACGCCAAGACGCTGGCGGCGGACGTGCAGGTGGTGATCGGCGGGATGCTGACGCGCGTGCGGCCGACCTTCGTCAAGAAAGGCCGCTCCGCCGGTTCGAAGATGGCGATGCTCACGCTCGACGACGGCCAGCAGTCGATCGACGCCGTCGTCTTTGCCGACACGTATGCGAGCACGTATCACCACCTCGAGTCGGACCGCGTCGTGTTTCTCGCGGGCAAGGTCGACCGCCGGCGCGAGGAGCCGAGCATCGTCGTCGATCGCGTGGTGCCGATCGAGGCGGCGCAGCAGCAGCTTACGCAGGCGGTGAAGGTCGTGGTGCACGACCCTTCGCCCGCCGAGGCGGGTTCGACGTTTAATGGCGAGTTCCGCAAGCTGCACGAGCTTCTGCGCCAGGCGGCGCCGCTGCCGGAGACCGCGGCCGCGGACGTGATGCTCGAGCTGCACCAGGCCGGCCGCATCGTGTCGCTGCGGCTGCCGGGGCTGCGCGTGGGCGTCGATGCGCAGTTGCCGGTGAGCATCAACACGATCCTGCGCAACGTCGAAGGGCGCGCCTGGTGCGAGCTCGTGGGGCCGTCCAAGCTCAACGGCCACGCCCGGCGCTACAGCGGCGAGCAGGACGAGGACAAGATTCTCTTCGCCTCGCGCCTGGCCGACGGTGAGGTCTGCGACAGCGTGGATCGCTACTGACGATCACCGCCGAAGCCGAGTCTCCCGTTGCTCGTCAACCGCGAAGGTGCGAAGGGGGCGAAGAGCGCGAGGGGGGAGCTGGGCTCTGTCCGAAAAGGATCCGAACCGGGGGTGCCACGGCTTGCCGCTGCGCGGTCAAGCCGTGTGCCCCTGCTTTCGGACGGAGCCTGGTTTTCAGGTCAGCGCCCGGAATCGTAGGGTCCGCTGTGCGGACCTTCCCCGGCTCGGGCGCGTCACCGGAAAGGTCCGCACAGCGGACCCTACGCTGCAGGCGGCGCTGACCCGCATCGTCCTTCCTTCCCGGCCTTCGCATCCTTCGCCCCTTCGCGGTTCCCCGATCCCACGGGCGCCCCCCGAAAACTTGCACTCTCCCCCGCCGCGGCTTATTCCTATCCGAACCACGCGACCATTCATGAGGGAGAGCAACCATGCCTGACGTGATCATCATCGGCGACGGCCCCGGCGGGCTGACCGCGGCGCTTTTTCTCGCCAAGAAGCAGCTCGAGGTCGTCGTCTTCGGCCAGGACAAGACGCCGATGCACAAGGCCCTGCTGCTGAACTACCCGGGCATCCGGCGCATCACCGGCAGCCAGTTTCAGCAGACACTGCGCGAGCAGGTCGAGAGCTTCGGCGGCAAGATCCGCGACGCCGCCGTGACCGCCGTGGCGCGCGATGGCGCGAGCTTTACCGCCACGACCGAGGCGGGCGATCGGCTCCAGGCGCGGTATCTCATCTTCGCCGCCGGGCACGGCGCGACATTCGCGGAGGGCGTGGGCGTGACGCTGGACGACCGCAAGATGATTCCCGCCGACCGCGACGGGCGCACGAGCGTCGACAACGTCTACGCGGTGGGCTGGTCGACGCGGGCGGACAAGATTCAGGCCGTGATTTCCGCCGGTGACGGCGCCGCGGCGGCGCTGGACATCCTCTCGCGCGAGGCAGGCAAGGAGGTCCACGACTTCGACCTGATCGAATAGGCGTTTCGCGGAGGTGTCCGTCGGCCTGCCGCGGCGGGCACGCCGGCCGGGGGTGCGGACATGACAGCCCGGCCGCGGCGCGGTAAGGTTCCGGGCTCCGCAACCGCCAGGGAAAGGCAGGCTGGTCATCATGGAAACGCGTCGCATCGGTGTGATTCTCAATGGCGTCACCGGGCGCATGGGCACCAACCAGCACCTGGTCCGCTCCATCCTCGCCATCATCGAGCAGGGGGGCGTGCGTATCAGCGACGACCTGACGCTCATGCCCGAGCCGCTGCTGACCGGGCGCAATGCCAACAAGCTCAAGAACCTTGCCGAGACGCATGGCCCGCCGGTGCTCGGCAAGCCGCTGAAGTACTCGACCGACATCGACGCGGCGCTCAAGGACGACAGCTACGAGGTGTTCTTTGACGCGTCGTCGACGCTGCTGCGTGCCGGCTTCGTGGAGAAGGCCGCGGCTGCGGGCAAGTCGCTTTACTGCGAGAAGCCCACCGCCACGACGACCGCCGAGGCGATGCGGCTGGCGCGGCTGTGCGAGGACGCGGGCATCAAGAACGGCGTGGTGCAGGACAAGCTCTGGCTGCCGGGCCTGCGCAAGCTCCAGGCGCTCAAGGAGCAGGGCTTCTTCGGCCGCATCTTGAGTGTCCGCGGCGAGTTCGGCTACTGGGTGTTCACCGGCCACGTCCACGACCAGCCCGCGCAGCGGCCGTCGTGGAACTACCGCGCCGAGGACGGCGGCGGGATCATGATCGACATGTTCTGCCACTGGGAATATGTCATCTCCAACCTCTTCAGCCCGGTCAAGTCGCTCGTCGCCCAAGGCGCGACGGACATCCCCGAGCGCATCGGCGAGGACGGCAAGGCCTACAAAGCCACCAGCGACGACTCGGCCTACGCGATCTTCAAGCTCGAAGACGGCGTGATCGCGCAGTTCAACAGCTCATGGTGCACGCGCGTCCGCCGCGATGATCTCCTGACGATCCAGGTCGATGGGACGGACGGGTCGGCGGTGATCGGGCTGCGCGAGGCGTGGGTCCAGCCGATGGCCGCGACGCCGAAGCCCGTGTGGAACCCCGATGTGCCGCAGCCGGTGGATCTGTGGGCCAACTGGATGCAGGTGCCCAGCACGAGCACGTACGACAACGCGTTCAAGATTCAGTGGGAGAAGTTCCTGCGGCATGTGGCGCTGGACGAGCCGTTCCGCTGGACGCTGCGCGAGGGGGCCAAGGGCGTGCAGCTCGCGGAGCTGGGGGTGCGGAGCTGGCGCGAAAAGACATGGCTGGATGTGCCGGCGCTGGAGGACGCGCCGGTTGGCGTGTGAATTTCGAATTTCGGAGTCGGGGATTTCGCAGCGGCATAAAGTCGGGACCGGTGGTCCCGGGGTCAACGCCGTGATCGCGCGTACGCCAAAAATCACGTGGTGGCCCGGCGGTCGGCGCGTCGGCCCGGCACCACCGGTCCCGGCTTTATATGCGCGTTAACCAGCGCCTGCACCGTGTCCACATGATCCGCCGGGCGAGGCTGCGGCAGGCGAGGCGGTCGCCGCCATGGCGGCGTGCCTGGCGGAGCAGGACGCGAGCCCGCGTGAGCAGGCCGGCCTCGGCGTGCACGTGCGCGACGCGCAGGAGCACGTCGCCGCTCGATCCAAGCTTTCGCCGCGCCTGGCGCGCCGCCTCGACGGCCTCGTCGTATTGCTCCAGCATCAGGCAGGCTCGGCTGCGCTGCATGAGCGCCCGGCCGCGCTGCCGTGGGGTCGCCATGGCTGTCGGCGCGTTGCCCGTCAACGCGGGCTCGAGCACGTCGAGGGCGGCCTCGGGCAGGCCAAGTTCCACGAGATGGTGCACGAGCTGGAGCAGTTGCTCGGGGCCCCGGCCCTGCTGGCGGGCCTCGAGCTTCGCCAGCTCGCGCGCCCGGCGGAGCTGGCCCCGGCGGCGGGCGACCTGCGCCAGCGCCAGCGCCACGCCCGGCCGCATCGGATCGAGGTGGCGCGCCCGGCGCAGGTGCGAGTCGGCCGTGTCGATCCACCCGCGGCGAAGGGCGACCTCGCCAAGTTGGTGATGTGTCTCGGCCCGGGTCGGGTCCAGCGCCAGCGCCTGCCGCAGCCGCTGCGCCGCGTCGGATAGTCGGCCCATGTCGGCGAGCAGGCGGGCGAGTTCCAGCAGGCTCGCCAGGTCTTCTGGCGCGCGGCGCAGGTGGCGCGTCAGCGCCTGTCGCGCCAACTCGGGCCGGCCCAGCCGGGCGTGGGCGATGGCGAGGCTCGCCAGCGCGTGAGGGTGCTCGGGCTCGAGGCGCAGCGTCTGCTGCCAGCACCAGATGGCGCGCTCGTATTGGCCGCGCATCGCCAGGGAGTGGGCGATGTGGTCGTAGCAGGCCGGGCATTCGTCGACGAGCTGGCGCGCGAGGTAGAAGCTCAGCTCCGCCTGCTCGTGCTCGTGGAGCTGGGTGTAGGCGAGGATCTGGTGGCAGTAGGCGGGCTCGCAGTCGGGGTCGAGCCGCGCGGCCCGCTCGAGCGCTTCGATTGCTCGGCCGGGCTGATCGATGCGGATCAGGTCGACCCCGAGGTGGAGCAGCGTTTCGATGTCTTCCCGGCCGCGCAGGCGCAGGGCCTGCTCGAAGGCTGCGGTGGCTTCGTCGTAACGGCGCATGGCTTCGAGGGTGAGCCCCATGCCGTAGTGCCAGTCGCCCTGATAGGGGTTGGCTTCGAGCGCCCGGCGAAGCTCATCGAGGGCCTGGTCCCATTGGCCGGCGTCGTAGAACCGCTGGGCCTTTTCGGCGTGCTGCTCGGCATGGGACCAGTCATTCATGGTGCGAGCTCGATACAGGGGGTTCGCCGAGGGCGGGAGGGAATGTAAGTGACTCTAAGGCATGTGGTTAGGGAGCGTTTGGTGTGCTGCGACGGTCGGTGGGCGATCGTTGTTATGATAGGCGGCGGGGTCTGACAAGGGGTTGACGGCCGTGCGCGCAACAGCAGCCAAATTGGCGACCGGGGCCGCCCGAGCCGGGCGTCGGTTCGGTGCCCGCGGTGGTGTGGGTGGCGCCCTGGCGCTGGCGGCGGTGCTGTGCGCGGCGGGCGTCGGACATGCGGATGTGATGGCGCCTGACGCTGCGCCGATCGCGGCGCTGTTGAGCCACGATGCCGCCGTCGCGCCGGAGCAGCGGCGCCGGGCGGCCGCGGCGGCGCTGGCTGACGGCGAGGAGCGGTCGCGCCAGGCGCTGGTCGAGGCGCTGCGCGGCCGGGGGTCGGCCGACGCGCGTCGAGCGGCGCTGGAGGCGATCGCCGACGCCGACGATCCGCCCGCCGAGCTTCTACAGCCGCTGCTGGCGCTCGTGCCCGGCGTGGAAGCGGGCGACGAGCAGCCGCTCGCGGGGGCGCTGTCGCGCTACGACCACCCGCGCGTCGTGTCGCTGGCGCAGCAGGTGGCGCGGTATGACGGTGCGTCGGTGGGCGCGCGACGGGTGGCGGTGGCGCTGCTGGCGTCACATCGCACGCAGGCGGCGGCAGGGGTGCTGATGGAGCTGATCGACGGCGACACCCCCGAGCCGGTGCGCCACGCCGCCTTCAATGCCTTGGGCCGCCTGAGCGGGCGACCGCAACTGGGGCGCGACGCGGATGCCTGGCAGCAGTGGTGGACCAGGGCGAGCGGGTTGTCGGAAACGCGGTGGGGTGAGCACCTGCTCGCGGGTTTTGATGCGCGCGTTGCCCAGCAGACGGCGACGGTCGATCGGCTGGAACGCCGGCTGACCGAGGCGCACAGGGCCATCTATCGCCAGGCCGGGGAGGAGCAGCGGCCGGCGCTGCTGGTGGCGATGCTCCAGGATGGCGAGCTGGCGGTGCGGCGGCTGGCGATGGAGGTGGCGGTGCAGCGGCTGGTGGACGATCGGCCGTTCGACGACCCGCTGCGCGAGGCGCTGCGCGGGCGGCTGGCGGACGCGGACGCGACGGTGCGTCAGCGCGCGACGCTGCTGCTGCGCGACTTGGCGGACGGGCCGGCGGCGGACGTGGTGGCGCGGCGGATGGCGCGCGCGGAGGAGTCGTCGCTGGCGGTGCAGCGTGCGGAGTTGTTGATGGTCACGCGCCTGCCCCGCGTCGAGGCGGTGGAGGAGGTGCTGGCGCGGCTGGGCGAGCCGGCGCTGCGCAGCGAGGCGGCGGCGGCGATCGCCGCAGCGGCCGATGCCGATCGCCTGACCTACCAGCAGGGGCGGCGGGCGCTGGGGCACGTGCGCCAGGCGCTGGAGGCGGGCGCCGCGGTGACGCCGCCGCTCGTGCGCCTGCTTGCGGAGGTGGGCCAGGAGGAGGACTGGCGGCGGATCGAGGCGTGGCTGGATGCCGAGGCGTCGGCCGTGCGGCAGGCGGCGGCGATGGTGTGGGCGGCGTCGGATCGTCCGCTCGGGCCGCTGGTCGACCGGCTGGGGGATCGACAGATCGAGCCGATCGTGCTGCACGCCGTGGCCGGACGCGCCCGTGAGCCCGAGGCGCTGGCCATGCTGGCCCGGCATTACGTCACGGGCGAGCGTGAGGGGCGCGACGAGGGGGCGTGGCAGCGGGCGATGCATACGCTCGCCGGTCGCGTTGCCGGCGACACCGTGATCGAGGCGATCCAGATTCTGCGGCAGGCGGAGGTCGACGCGGGCCCGAGCGACGCGATGGCGGCCGTGCTGGTCGGCGTGGCAGGCGCGGCGTTGGAACGAGAGGGGTCACTGGAGCCGCCGGCGGAGATCGAGCTGCGGCTGGTGCGGGCCGGGTTGCGGCTGGCGGGGGGCGAGGTCGCGCCGGCCGTGGCGGACTACGAGCGCGTCGCCGCGCTGCTCGAGGGGCAACTGACGCAGGCTGACGCGGGGATGGATGCCGAGCGGGCCCAGCGGTGGCAGCGGCGCGTCGAGCGTGGGCGGCTGCTGGCGTCACTGCGAGGGGAGGCGACGGCCGCGCTCAGCGACGACGCGCGGGGCGTCGCGCAGCGCCTGGACGAGGGGCTGGCGGCGTGGCGTCCGGACCAGGACATGTCGCCCGCGCAGCTCCTGCTGACGACGGCCCACCAGGAGATCGCGCGGATGGACGGAGCGGACGCCCGGCATGCCGCGGCCGACGCCCTGCGCGAGCTGCTGGGCGACGCGCTCGATGCGGAGCTCGAGCAGGGGTGGCGGGAGCTGGATCGCACCTTTGCGCAGGCCGACGACGGGGCGGCGGAGGAGTAGGCGTTCGCGCTGCTGCCGCGCGCGCATCATTGCGGCCAGAGCCGCTGCAGCTCCTGCGGCAGTTGCTGGCGGACGTCGTCGATCTCGCCATGCGTGACGTGCTGGCTCAGCAGTTGAAAGACGCTTGCAACCGCGTGGTGCGGGTCGATGTTGGCGGCGCTGCGCAGCTCGTGCTCGACATGGTCGATGAACCGGGCCTGGTCATCGAGGTCGAGGCGCGGCGTGCGCGAGGGGCTCCAGCCTTCGTAGTAGAACCCACGGATCAGCATCGGGAGCTGGGCCCCGAGGTGCACCGCCTCGTCGGGCATCAGGCGGTCGCGCAGGGCGTGGAGCACGGCCCGCAGGGCGGTGTAGGCTTGGGCCTCGTCGTCGTAGGACCCGAGCCGGACCAACTCGTCGAGCCAGTGATGCGTCTTTTGCAGCGTCGCGTCGAAGACGGCCACGTGATGGGTCGTCATGGCTCACCTCGCTTCAAGCAAAGGGAAGCGTTGCCGTGGCCTTTGTAATGGTGGCACGGATTCGGCGGGCATCAAGGTGGGGGCGCGGAAAATGCGGCGGGCCCCGAGGCGGTGGGAGGGCGGTGCTGAGAGGTGGCGGAAGGTCGCGGGTCGGAAGAAGCCGACGGGTTGAAGCGGTGGGCGGGTGGCACTGACAAGCGGAGTCCGCGGAGCTTGTCAGTGCGAACGACGGCAAACACGGACGCGGACAAGGCCGAAGACGGCCTTGTCCGTGGCGCGCGCCGCGGAGCTTGTCAGTGTTTGCCGCTGCGGCGCGGGCGGTTGGGGGAAGGTCCGCACAGCGGACCCTACAGGAGCCAGAGCGTTGCGAGGCCGAGGTAGACAGCGGTGGTCATGACGTCGGCGAGCATGAGCACGACGGGGCCGGCGGCGACGCGCGGGTCCAGCCGCAGCGCGTGCAGGGCGATGGGCATGCCGAGGCCGACCATCGCCGAGACGAGCATCGACACCGCGACGGCGGCGAGCATCACGGGCGCGGGGTGGGTCGCGCCGCCCGCCGAGAAGAAGAGCGACGCGCCCGCCACCAGCACGCCGCCTGTGACGCCCAGCAGCACGGCGGTGCGCCACTCCATTCCCACGCGGCGGCGGACGGCGGGCCAGGGGATCTGCCGGCGGTGGAGGAATTGCAGCGCCATGCTCATCGCCTGCATCGACACCGACTCGCTGAGCGTCAGCACGAGCGGGATGAACATCGCGAGCATCACGACGAGGGCGAGCACGTCGGCGAAGAAGGCGGCGATGACGGCGCAGATCACGCCGCTGACGATGTTGCAGAGCAGCCAGGGCATGCGCAGGCGATAGCCCGCCAGCGCCGTGCCGTGGCGCGCCTGCTCAACGCTCAGGCCGATCATCTGAAAGAGCTCGTCGGCGCGGTTGGCCTGGGCGAGGTCGACGGCTTCTTCGGCGTAGAGGCGCACGTCGATGACGCCCATCAACTGCCCGGCCGCGTCGACCACGGGCAGGGCGAGCAGCCGGTGGATGGCGAACTCGGCGAGCGCCTCCTCGAGCGTCGCGTCCTCGGGCAGGTGGACGACGGTTTTCTGCATGATCTCGCGGATCGGGCGATCCGGCTCGCTCAGGAGCAGGCGGCGGGTTGGCACCACACCCGCCAGCGCGCCATGCTCGTCAACGACGTAGAAGTAGATGACCTCGTGCTTGAGCGGGCGCAGGCGGATCCGCTGCAGGGCCTGCTCGACGGACAGTTCCGCGTCGATCGTCGTGTCGACGCGCGTGAGAAACTCGCGCACCGGGCGCTCGAGATCGTTGTTACGCGGCGTCAGGGACATGGGTGGCGATTATAAGCAGGGCGGGCGGCGAGCCGTGCGGGAGGCACTATAATCGTGTTCCATGCGCGAGCCGCAGTGGTATGACATCATCGTGATCGGCGGCGGGCACGCCGGCGCGGAGGCCGCGTGGGCGGCGGCGAACATGCTGCGCGCGGGTGGCGGGCACGAAGGTGACGCCGGACGCGTCGGCCTCATCACGCTGGACCCGGCAAAGATCGGCGCGATGAGCTGCAACCCGGCGATCGGCGGGCTCGCCAAGGGGCAGATCGTCCGCGAAATCGACGCGATGGGCGGGCTCATGGGCCTCGCTGCGGACGCCACCGGCATCCAGTTCCGCGTGCTCAACGCCTCGAAGGGCCCGGCCGTGCGCGGCCCGCGCTGCCAGAGCGACAAGTACGCCTACCAGCGCGAGGTCCAGCGGCTGCTGGCGACGCGCGGCAACCTCGACATCCTGCCCGGGCGCGTCGAGCAGTTCATCGTCGAAGCTGGCCGATGCACCGGCGTCGTCTACATGCCCAGCCCCGCCGCCTGCCCCGCGCCGTGGCGCGAGCACCGTGAAGGCGAGACGTGGGGCGATAGCTGCTGCAGCGGCGAGTACTTCACCGGGCCGCACGGCGAGGATCCGATCATCGCGCCGACGCGGCTGAACGCCCAGGCTGTCGTGCTGACGACCGGCACGTTCATGCGCGGGCTGATGCACACGGGCGAAAGGCAGACCGAGGGCGGCCGCGTGGGTGAGGGCGCGGCGGTGGGCATCTCCGCGGCGCTGCGCGAGATGGGTTTTGAGCTGGGGCGGCTGAAGACGGGGACGCCGCCGCGGCTCGATGCGCGCACGGTCGACTTGGCCACGCTCGAGGTGCAGCCGGGCGATGTTGAGCCGGTGCCCTTCTCCGACATGACGGCGGTGAAGGCGATCGACTGTGATCCGTGGGCGTCGGGGGATGACGTGCCGGCGGCATATGCGGCGGTGGCGGGGCGGTTCCCGGTGCTCGAGCAGCGGCCGTGTTACATCACGCACACGTCCGCCGAGATTCACGCGCTCATCCGCGACAACCTGGACCGGGCGCCGATGTACAACGGGCAGATCGACACCGCCGGGCCGCGCTACTGCCCGAGCATCGAGGACAAGGTCGTGCGCTTTCCCGACCGCACGAGCCACCACGTGTTCCTCGAGCCCGAGTCGCTGGAGACGAACGAGCTTTACTGCAACGGCATCTCGACGAGCCTGCCCGGCGACGTGCAGGAGCGGATCGTGCGGATGATGCCCGGCTGCGAGCGGGCGGTGATTCTGCGGCCGGGCTACGCGGTCGAGTACGACATGGTCCTGCCGCACCAGATCGACGCGACATGCATGACCAAGCGCGTGCCGGGCTTGTTTCTGGCCGGCCAGATCAACGGCACGACGGGGTATGAGGAGGCGGCGGGGCAGGGCGTGCTCGCGGGCATCAATGCCGTGCTGCACGCGCGCGGCGAGACGCTGCTGCGGCTGCGGCGGGACCAGGCGTACATCGGCGTGCTGATGGACGACCTCGTGACCAAGACCCCGACGGAGCCGTACCGCATGTTCACGAGCCGGGCCGAGTTCAGGCTGATGCTGCGGGCGGACAACGCGGACGCGCGACTGACGCCGACGGCGCGGGGACTGGGGCTCGTCGACGATGCGCGGTGGGATGTGTACGAGTGGCGGCAGAGGGCGCTGGCGGCGCTGCGGGGTCGGCTGGAAAAGGAGCGGTACGAGGGGCGGCCGCTGACGCAGTGGGCGCTGCGGCCGGAGGTGGACGCGGCGGCGCTGCGGGACAAGCTTTGCGAACGGACGTCCCCATCCGAAATCCGAAATTCGAAATCCGAAATCGCGCGGCCCCTTCTCGCCCGCCTGCTGGCGGAGCTGCGATACGCCGGCTACATCGAGCGTCAGCAGCGCGACGTGGAGAAGCTCGCGCAGCAGGAGCGCACGCCGCTGCCGAGCGACGTGGACTACCGTGCGGTCAGAGGCCTGCGCGCGGAGGCGGCGGACGTGCTCAACCAGTTCAAGCCCGCGACGCTCGGGCAGGCGGGGCGGCTGGCGGGGGTGAACCCGACGGACGTGATGCTGCTGAGCGTGGCGGCGGGGCGCGGGGGCTGCTGAGCAGCGGGGTAGCCGTCGCGACGCTACCATCCGCCGGGGAGAACGACCATGATCCGACGGCCGCACACGGTCATATTGTTGACAGCCGTTCTCGCCTGCGCGGGGCTGGCGGCCGTCTACGGGTGGGGCCAACGGCCGCGCGTGGCGCGGAGCGATGTGGAGCCAGTCGCGCTGGAGGTCGGTCCGGAGACCACGGTGGTCGGCGGTCCGCTGCGCGACGATGGCACGGTCGACTACGTCGCGGCGATCAACGCAATCCTGAGCGAGGGGGTGACGTCCGAAACCAATGCCTTTGTGGAGGTCGCGCGGCTGATTCGGCCGGACGGCTGGCCCGACGAGGCGTACCGGGCGCGGGTGTTCGAACTGCTGGGCGTGGCGGTGCCGGGCGAGGAGGCCACATACTTCGTATCGATGACCAGGTACGCCGAGGAGCGGGCGGACGTGTCGCCCTGGGATGAGACGGTTCAGCGGAAGGATGACGAGGGTTCGGGTCAGGTCGAGCTGATGACGTCGCTCGGGTTTTCGACGGCTGCGTCGAGAATGGCGTGGGAAGTGCAGTGGGAGCGGGCGCTGCAGGGGCCGTGGAGCGCGGACGAGGCGCCGCTGGTGGCCGAGTGGCTTGACGAGCAGGACGCGGCGCTCGACCGCCTCGTCGCGGGCCTGTCGCGGGAAGCGAACTGGATGCCGTGGGTCGGCCGGGTGGATGAGGCTGTGGTCTCGCAGCCGCTGCCGGCACTGGGCGCCGTGCGCTCGATGGCGCGCGGCCTGTACGCGCGGGCGCACCGCCGTCTTGACGCGGGCGACGCGGCCGGGGCAGCGGAGGACATGCTCGCGATCAAGCAGATATCGCGTGATCTGGCCAGCGGGGTGCTGCTGATCGAGCACCTCGTGGGCGTGTCGCTGGCGGCCATGACGCCCGGTCTTGTTTCGCACCTGGCGCGCGACGAGGCGCCGGCCGCCGAGAAATATCGCGACTGGCGCGATCAGCTTGCGGTGGTCAGCACGCCGTTGCGCGTCGATCGCGCCATCGATCGAGGCGAACGATTCCTCGTGCTCGACTTCCTGCAGCGCCAGTCGGGCAGCCCCGCTGAGCTGTTGGGCGTTGAGTCGACAGACGTCGGCGAAGGTCTGCGACTGGACCGCGATCGCGCGATGCGCCGCGCCAACGTGATCACGAACCGGCTGGTTGAGGTTGTCCGGAGGCCGGCCCGCGGCGCGAGTCAGGCCGGATTGCAGGCGTTGCAGGATGAGCTCGAGGCGCGAGCGGGATCGGTGCATGGTGGTGATCGAGCAGAACGAGTCGAGGATTACCTTGCGCAGCAGCAAGCCGAGGATCGGGCCGCGACCTTTACCGATGTGTTCGTCGACCTTGTGCTGCAGGCGTCGGTGTCGGCGGCGCGGTCGGCGCTGTCCACCACGCGGTCTCTGGCGACACGTGAGCAGGTCGAGCGCATCGCGCTGGCGGTGGCGGGGCACCGAGCCGCGACGGGCCGCTATCCCCAGTCGCTCGATGAGCTCGTGCCGGCCTGGCTCGACGCGGTGCCGGAGGATCCCTTCGCCGAGGAACCCGGCACGCCGATCACCTATCGCGTCGAGGCGGATCGCGTCGTGATCTACAGCGTCGGCCGCGACAGCGAGGACGACGGCGGGGTCGATGAGATTCCCGACGGCGACCTCGTGGTCGAGTGGCCGCACTAACGCACCCAGGCATCAAAACAAACGCGCAGCGGCGCGTTATGGCCGAGCAGGGCGTAAGGCTCGGCCACGACGGTGGCTGCTACGGCGTGCTCATGCGTTGGCTCCTTCACGCGATGGGTCCTGCCCGGCAAGGTGGTCGGCGAAGCAGTCGAACATCGACTCGAAGCCCCCGACCACGCCCATCGCCTCGTGCTTGGCGCGCTCTTCGGCGTTCGGGTGGGCGATGCGGACGGTGATGCGCGTCTTGTCGCCGATGTCCTCGAAGATGGTCGTGGCGACGATGCCGGCGGGCAGGTCCGTGACCTCGGGATGCTCGAAGTCGCCGGGGAACTCGTCCGTGCTGACGATGTGCTCGAAGGGGACGATCTCGCGGAAGGTGCCTTCGGCCGGGTACTCGGCACCGTCCGGGCCGATCATGACGTAGCGCCATCGGCCGCCGGGGCGGAAGTCGAGGGCCTCGACGCGGGTCGAGAAGTTGGCGGGGCCCCACCACTGGGCGATCTGGTCGGCTTCGGTCCAGGCCTGCCAGACGAGGCGGCGCGGAGCGTCGAAGACGCGCGTGAGCAGGATCTCCGAGTCGCTCGCGGGCTGGGCGGCGGTGGCGTGGCGGGCGAGGTTGTCGAACGCTTCGCCCCAGCCTTGTTCGTGGCCGTCACGCGAGCCGGCGGTGGCGAAGCCGACCTGCTCGAAGGTCATGAGCGTCTGGCCCTGGCCCGGCTCCGCGAAGGTGATGGTGATGAGGGTCTCAACGCCGGCGGGTTCAGACTCGTTCTTCTCCCAGGCGTGGGTGAAGACGAGGCGGCTGGGCGCGTCGATCTCGCGGTAGGTGCCGTGCTCGATGTACTCGCTGCCGTCGGGGGCGCGCATGCCCGCGCGCCAGGCGCCGCCGGGGCGGAGGTCGGCGTCGGCGAAGAGGACGGTGAAGTCGCGCGGGCAGAACCAGTGCAGCATGTGCTCGCGCTCGGTCCAAGCCGCCCAGAGCAGCTCGCGCGGCGCGGCGAACGTGCGCGTGAGGGTGAGCTTCAACTGTTCCCCGGCCCCTCCGGGGGCAACGTTACTTTTTTGCTTGCTCGTCACGTTGGCGCTCCTTTTGTTGTTGAAGCTGGTGGAGGTAGGTGTCCAGCCGATCGAAGCGTTGCTCCCAGAATCGGCGGTACTGCTCGATCCAGTCGTCGGCGTCCTTGAGGGGGCCGGCGTTGAGGCGGCATGGCCGCCACTGCGCCTCGCGGCCGCGTTCGATCAGGCCGGCGCGTTCGAGGACCTTGAGGTGCTTGGAGACGGCGGGGAGGGTCATGCTGAACGGCTCGCCGAGCTCGGTGACCGACGCCTGGCCCTGGGTCAGGCGGGTGAGGATCGCCCGACGGGTGGGATCGGCGAGGGCGGCGAAGGTCGTGCTGAGGGTGTCGGCGGGCATCAGTAGTTAACCATATGGTAAAATAGATCGCGGGTCAAGGGGATTCGGCTTCGTCCAGGCGCGCACACTGGCGGACAAGCCGCCCGTGGCACCGCCCGCGCGCCGGCTGCTGCCGAAGCCACCGCTTCGCTCCATGCACCCGCAGGCGGCCTGAAAACGAAAGGCTCAGGTTGATGGCGAGCGGCGGCGCTTGACTTGTCCGTTGTCAAGCCTTTCTCGGTTGTCTCATTAACTATTTCCCGAGCCGGGCCGATATCACCGCTGGAACCGGAGTTGGCGGTCGCGGTGGGCGGCCCGGGCTCACGTCATCCGGGCTGGCAGAGCCGTCGCGTGCAAGGACAGCCGGATGAAGCGTTGCGCCATACCGATAATCCTTGGCCTGCTTGTCGTGGCGGGCTGGCCGGCGGGTGCCATGGCGGCCGAGGCGGCCGCGGCTGCCGGTGGGGATGCGGAGCTGCGCCAGCGCGTCGAGGCGCTCGAGATGCAGATCGAGCAGATGCAGCGCCAAGGGCGTCCGACTGAGCACGGCGCGGGCCACCGCGATGGGGCGGGCGGGTACGGCGGTGGGCTGGATTTCACCGCCTGGGTCTGGCTGACCTACCTCTATGAGAGCGAGCCGACGCGATCCACCTTCTGGGCGTGGGAGGTCGAGCTCGCCGCGACGCACAGCTTCACACCCGAGCTGGCGGCCACATTCGAGCTCGACTTCGTCGACATGAACGACAGCGCCCGCGTCACCATCGAGCAGGCGTTTCTGAGCATGGTCCTCGCTCGCGATCACGGCACGGTGCTGACGGTGGGCAAGTTCAACGCGCCGTTCGGGATGGAGCCGCGCGACTTCTGGGATCGCACGACCGGGTCGACGAGCCTGCTGTTCCGCGCGATGCCGCGCGACCTGGTGGGCGTCATCCTCACGCAGCCGATCGGCGATTTCACCCTCCAGCCGCTCGTGGTCAACGGCTTCGAGGACAATCTGGACAGCAACCACCAGCCGTCGGTCGGGCTGGTGGTGGCGTGGGAGCCAAGCGACGATCTGCGCCTGGCCGTGACCAACTACTACGGGCCGGAGATGGCGGATCGCGTGGGCGAGAAGCTCTACCTGCTGGTGGTCGAGGGGACCTGGTACGTCACGCCCGTGCTCAGCGTGGCCGGGGAGTATCTCTACGGCAGCACGGAGGCGGTGACGGGCAGGCAGACGTGGAGCGGCGTGGCGAGCGAGATGAGCCTGGACCTGTCGGAGCGGTGGCGCGTCTTCGGGCGGTGGAGTTACCTGCACGATCCGGACGGGTTCGTCATGTCGGGGCGGCGGCAGCAGGAGTTCGGCGTCGGGGTGGCGCTCTACCTGCACCCCGAGGTCGAGTGCCGGGCCGAGTACCGCCGCGACTGGATCAACCCCGGGGACAACCGGCACAGCGTGTTGGCGCACGTGACGTTCGGCTTTTAGGGACACCGCATGACTGGACCAACCAGCCTGAGCCTCGCCCGATGGTTTCGACACGGCTTGCCGTTCGGGTCAAGCCGTGGCCTTCGTGTTCTCGCCCTGGGTGTATGGATGGTTGCGCTCGCGCTCGCGCCTGCGGCGGCGCTGGCGCAGGCCCCGTCGGTGGAGGCGGCGCCAGCCCCGCCCCCGCCGCCCGCGCCGCCTTCGATCACGGGGAGGATCACGATCGACGTCGAGGGGACGTTGATCGAGCCGCGGGTGACGGACGCGGTGGTGTACATCGACTCGCATCCGTCGCTGGATCCGCCCGGGCCGGTCGAAGGTTTGCCTGCGCCACCGGTGCGTGAGCGGCCGCACCTGATTCAACACGAGCGGGCGTTCCATCCGCAGTTGCTGGTGGTGGCGAACGGGACGCACGTGGAGTTTCCGAACTGGGACGTGTTCGAGCACAACGTCTTCAGCCGCTCGCCCGCGGCGCCGCCGTTCGACCTGGAGCGGTACCCGCAGGGCCGATCCAAGACGTACCAGTTCGTGCGGGTGGGCGTGGTGCAGATTTTCTGCAACATCCATCCGAACATGCGGGCGACGGTGGTGGTGACGCCGAACCGGCATTTTTCACGGGTGAACGAGGATGGGCGATTCTCGCTCGAGGGCGTGCCGCCGGGGCGGTATGAGCTGGCGGTGTGGCATCCGCGTACGGGTGAGGCGTCGGCCCAGGTCGAGGTGGTGGCGGGGGGTACGGCCGAGGTGGACCTGACGCTCGAGCGGAGCGACGCGGACAACCCGCGCGCGGCTCAGCAGCGGCAGCGCCGACAGTCGCGGGAGCTGACGCGCGGGCTGGGCGTGGAGCGGCGGCGCCTCGAGATCCCTGCCGTGCAGGAGAGTCACCAGGCGTGGCCGGGTTCGCAGCCGGGCCACGACGCAGAGAATGAGGGAGCCTCGCCGCACCATGAGACTGCGCACTAGAATTTTTCTCGCCTGGGCGGTGTTGGCCCTGGTGCTGTGGGTGGGCATGTTCTGGCTGGTCGAGACGACGGTCACGGCGAGCTTCGACCACCGCGCGCGCGACTCGTTCGTGCGCACGCGTCAGGCGCTGCAGCGCATCAGCCAAGAGCGCACCGAGCGGATGGTGGAGGTCGGGTCGCTGCTGATGCAGATCCCCGAGCTGCGCGCGTTGATCGCCGAGCACAGCTACGAGCTACAGCATGCGTTCTCGAGCAGTCTCCAGGAGCGGCTGGACTATCTTGCCGACGTCGTCGACGCGTCGTTCATCGTCGCGTTGAATGCCGAGGGCGCGCTCATCGCGGCGGGCGGCCAACTGCCGGAGGCCGACCCCGAGCGCATCGAGGCGTACCTGCGCGAGGGTGAGCCGGCGAGGCAGATGGTCCGGCGGGTATTCGACCAGTCGCCGCAGCAGGCGGGCGATGGAGAGGTTGAGGGCGTCAGCGGGCTGTGGGGCCACGAGCGGGCGATCTTTCAGGTCGTGGCGCTGCCGCTGGTGTTTCAGCAGGGCGGTGCGGACGCGCCGGCGCCGGTGGAAGGGGCGCTGATCATCGGCCGGCGGCTGAATGATCGGCTCGCCACCGAGCTGGGCCAGAGCCAGGGGTGTCACGTCAGCTTTACGAGCGCGGGGGCGGTGGTGGCGTCGAGCCTGTCGCTGGCGGACCATGACCGGTTGATTGACGTCCTGCCCGACGCGCCGGGGGCCGGCGAGCACGCGTTCGTCGCCGAACTGACCGGGCAGGCGTATCTGACGTCGTATCGGCAACTGCGGGACCCGGTCTCGGGCGAGTCGGTGGGAGACATGGCGATCCAGCGCAGCCTGGCGGCGTCGCACCAGATCCTCGGCGAGCTGTCGCGCAACCTGCTGGTGGCGATGGCGCTGGGGCTGGTGCTGGCGGCGTGCGGCAGCTTCGCGCTCAGCGCGGCGATCACGCGGCCGATCCATCAGCTCCTGGCGGCGGTGCGCCGCGTGGCGAAGGGGGACCTGGATCAGAACATTCCGGCGCGCCGGCGCGACGAGCTCGGTTCGCTGGCGCACGCGTTCAACGACATGGTCAGCCAGCTTCGCGAGCGGCAGCAGCTCGAGCGGCAGGTGGTGGAGATGGAGACCGTCACGCGGACGAAGACGGAGTTCCTGGCCAACATGAGCCACGAGATCCGTACGCCGATGACTGCGATCCTGGGCTATGCCGAGTTGCTGAAGAACCCGGATCAGCCGGCCGTCGACCGGCAGGGGGCGATCGACGTGATCCGGCGAAACGGCAGCTACCTGCTGACGATCATCAACGACATCCTGGACCTGTCCAAGATCGAGGCCGGGCAGATGCAGGTCGAGCGCCTCGCCTGCTGCCCGGCGGAGGTGCTCAGCGACGTGGCGTCGCTGATGCGGCTGCGTGCGGCGGAGAAGAACCTGAGCTTCGAGGTCGCGCTGGACACGCCGATCCCGGCGACCCTGCACACCGACCCGACGCGGCTGCGGCAGATCCTCATCAACCTGCTGGGCAACGCGACCAAATTCACGCAGGCGGGCGGGGTGCGGCTGACGGCGGGCATGGACGCCGACGGCAGGCAGCTTTGCTTTCGCGTCACCGACACGGGCGTCGGCATGGCCGCGGAAGAGGTCGAGCGCATCTTCGAGCCGTTCTCGCAGGCCGACCGCTCCACCACGCGCCGCTTTGGCGGGACGGGGCTTGGGCTGAGCATCTGCCGCGAGCTGGCGACCATGCTTGGTGGCGGGGTGACCGTCGACAGCGCGCCGGGCCGGGGCAGTACGTTTACCCTGTGCATCGACCCGGGGCCGGTCGATGGCGAGGTGATGATTGAGCAGCTTTACGAGGCGATCCGGACGGACGGCAGCGTTGAGCCGACACGCGACGAGCTGCGGCTGGCCGGGCGCATCCTGCTGGCGGAGGACGCCGAGGACAATCGCAAGCTGCTGACGCTGTTCCTGCAATCGGCGGGTGCGGAGGTGGTGGTGGTGGACAACGGGCTGGCGGCGCGCGACGCGGCGCTGGCGGCCGACCCGCCGTTCGACGTGATCTTCATGGACATGCAGATGCCGCAGATGGACGGGTACACGGCCACGCGGTGCCTGCGGGCCAAGGGGTACACGGGCGTGATCGTGGCGTTGACCGCCAACGCGATGGCGGAGGACCAGGCGAAGTGCCGTCACTGCGGATGCGATGACTACCTGAGCAAGCCGGTGCGGGCGGAGGTGCTGATCGACACCGCCGCGCGTCACATGGGCGGCGCGGAGATCAATGCGGCGGCGGAGGAGGAGGGCGAGCTCGACGAAGCGGTGCAGGCGTTTCTGGAGACGTACGTTTCGTCGCTGCCGGAGCGTGTGCGCCAGTTGCTGGGCCTGCTGCAGGCGCAGGATGCCGAGGAGCTGGGCAAAATGCTGCACCAACTCAAGGGCAGCGGGGGGATGTATGGATTTGTGGACATCAGCCGCAAGGCCGAAGCCGCGGAGGCCGCGGTGTACGCGAGCCGGAGCAT
Source organism: Phycisphaeraceae bacterium (assembly GCA_040905445.1). Taxonomy (GTDB): domain Bacteria; phylum Planctomycetota; class Phycisphaerae; order Phycisphaerales; family Phycisphaeraceae; genus SKPT01. The sequence continues at coordinate 44,829 of JBBDRN010000007.1, forward strand.
CGACGAGGCGGCCGAGCAGGTGCGCGAGCTGGTCGAGACGATTCGCCGGGTGCAGGGCTACGACCCGGCGGCGGAGAGCGCGTCGGCCGGGTGAGGCGCGGCATGAGGCTCATCCCTTACATTTCGCGGGTATGATGCGCGCTCGACGGGCGAAGCCTCGCCATCGGGACGCGCCCGCCGCACGGGATATGCCGACATGCCTGAGCTGGAACATCACGCCCTGCGTTTGGTCGTCAGCGACGATGGGCTGCACGTCGAGATCGAAGACAAAGCGCGCGGCGTGCACTGGCGGCTGGACGCGGCGAGCCGGTGGTTCATGCGCGACGGCGCGGACGCGGATCGCGCGCCGCTGCCGGCAGGCGAGGCGCGGCGTGCGTGGCGGGGTGGGGAAGCCAGCGTCGTCGCCGAGCATCCGATCGATGGCGGCGCGATCACGCTGACGTGGCGGCTGAAGCGCGATTACGTGGCCGTGGCGATGCAGGTGCAGGCGGTGGGCGTCGCCCGCGTGGCGTGGCCGGGACGGTTCGTGCCGACGCAGGGGGCGATGGAGCTGCTCGTTCCGTCGTATCAGGGGGCGCTCGCGCGGCGCACCGGCGAGGCGTGGCATTACCGCTGCCGACGGGGTGGGCACATCAACGCGTCGCTCGGCGTCGCGGCGCTGCTGGGCGAGCGCGGCGGGCTGACGCTCATGCCGGAGAACCTCACCGGCTGGACGATCGATTGCGGTGAGTCGCGCGAGGGGCTGTGGCTGGGCTTCGAGGACACGCCGTGCCCGGTGGCGGGCTGGGGCGAGCGGGTGATGCGGCTGCAGGCGTGCGAAGCGAGCGTGACGGCTGCGGCCGCGTGCTACCGTCGGTTCGTGCAGGAGCAGGGGCGCTTCACGAGCTGGGCGGAGAAGATCGACGCCCGGCCGATGGTGGCGAACCTCTTTGGCTCACTCATCGCATTTACGGGTTACGTCGCCGACCCGGCGCTCGACTACGTTACCAACGTGCGCGCGCTCAAGGCGATGGGCTTCGAGCGGCTGCTGCTGTTTCCGCTGCGCTTCGCGCACTACAGCCAGGGCTTCACGATGGCGGGCGGGCTGCCGCCGGTGTGGGTGGATGACGCGGCGATCGCTGAGCTGCGGGCGATGGCGGGCGTGCACCTCGGGCCGTGGGCCTGGGCGTTCGAGGGGATCGACGACGGCAGCGACGAGATGGCGCGCATCTTCCGGCGGGACGCGCGGGGCGGGCTCATGCCCGTGTGGAGCATGGACGGGCAGACGTGGAAGATGGTCTGCCCGGCGTACCAGGCCGAGCACATGCGCCACTGGCTGGCGGGGGACATGGCGTGGACCGACTGGATTCACTTCGACGTCAACGCGACCCACGGCGCCGAGCCCTGCTGGAATGAGGCGCACGCGGGCCACGAGGGCCGGGCCCTGGGACGGGAAGCGGACATCGAGCTGACGCGCCCGCTCTTGAGCGGCGCGACGGTGGGGGATCGCATCATCTCCAGCGAAGGCTTCAACGACGCGTTCACCAGCAGCTACGACGTGGGCACGACGAAGATGGTGCCGCTGGATGAGCCGAACCCGCGGGCGATGCCGGTGCCGCTGACGATGCTGGTGTTTCACGACTGCTGCGTGCACGACTGGTGGGAGTTGCACGGGTACAACACGAACCCCGGCTGGCCGATGGGCGAGACGATCACCGGCTCGCCGCCGCTGGGGCGCAACGGCTCGGGCGAGGCCGCGCTCAAGGCGGCGCAGGATGCGCTGTACGGCCTGCCGCCGCAGGTGTTCCCGTTTGGCAGGCAGTACGCGTGGCGTGACGTGAAGACGCGCGAAACGTACCCGTTTGACATCGCGCTCGAGGATGACGAGGTGCAGCGGGCGCTGGCGGCGGCGCTGCCGGTGACGCGGCTGCACCGGCGCATCGGGCAGCTTGCGATGACGGACTTCGAGATGCTGTCGGATGATCGATTCGTGCAGCGCACGACGTTTGCCGACGGGACGCAGGTGGTGGCGAACCTGGGGCGGCGTGAAGCGGAGGTGGCGGGGGTGGGGCGCATCGCGGGGCGCGCGTGGCATGCGACCGAGCCGTGATTGTGTCGGTCCGCGGTGAGGACGTTTCCATCGCCGCCGGTGCTCGGTGTGCTGCCGTCACCCGTCGTCGTGCCAGTGACAGGAAGGTCCGCACAGCGGACCCTACGTCCGAGTCGGCCCTTGCTTACAGGATGGCATCATGACGCAACGGATCGCCGATTTACCGCAGACACTCGTGAAGGTGGATGCGTCCGCCGCGCGGGGCCCGCTGGAGACGTGGCGGCACAGCTTCGGCCATGGCGGGGTGAACCCGTCGCCGTTGCCGGCGCGGGTGCAGCAGGGGATCGCCCGCCTCGAACCGCGCCTCGTGCGCGTATTCATCCAGGAGTTCTTCGACGTCTATCCGGAGGCGGGGCGCTTCGACTGGAGCCGGCTCGATCCGTACATGGACGCGCTGGCGGCAACGGGGGCGACGGTTGTCGCGGCGATCTGCATCAAGCCGCGTCCGCTTTACCCGGCCATCGACGAGCGCGTCTGGCGGCCGACGGACGTCGAGCAGTGGCAGGCGGTGATTGCGGCGATGGTGCAGCGCTATTCCGTCGACCGGCGGATCGTCACGCACTGGGAGGTGGGCAACGAGGTCGACATCGGCGAGCATGGCGGCTGCCCGTATCTCATCCGCGATCCGCAGGACTATTTCGACTACTACCGGATGACCATCCAGCCGATCCTGGCGAGCTTTCCGCAGGCGAAGGTGGGCGGCCCCGCCAACGCGGGGGTGAACAACGAGCCGCTGCCGGGATTCGTGCGCCTGTGCGGCGAGCATGGCACGCAGCTCGATTTCGTCTCGCATCATCTCTACCACGACGACCCGGCGGCGCACGCGCGCGACGCACAGCAGGCGCGCGAGCTGGTTGCCGACTACCCCGGGGCGACGCCGGAGGTGATGGTTACGGAGTTCAGCCCCGGCTTCGAGCGAGCGAGCACGGAGGACCAGGCGTTCGAGCCGCGGCGGGCGGCATGCGTGGCGGCGACGGTGCTGGCGATGATGGACGCGGGCGTCGACTGGTCGTTTCACTACCACCTGTGGGACCAGGTGTGCGACCCGGCCGACTTCGCGCCGTTCTTCGCCCGGCCGCGGGAGATCATGGGCCGGCATTGGAACGAGATCCCGCACCGGTTCGGCCTGTTCGGTGTGGAGGGGAAGGTTCGGCCGGCGTATTTCGCGTACGAGATGCTGCGCAGGCTCGGCGAGGAGCGCGTCGCCGCGACGACGGACCACCAGGACGTGCGCGTGCTGGCGGGGCGCGCGGGCGGAGCGGTGGGGGCGCTGCTGGTCAACTACAGCCTGCAAGCGGTGGCGGATCGCGTGGTGCGCGTGAAGTGGGATGGGCTGACGCCGGGGCCCAAGCGGGTGGTGGTGGATCGGATCGACGATGGCCGCACGTGGGACGATGAGCGGCTGACGATGCGCGCGGTGGAGCAGCGGCCGACGTGGACGGGCGAACGGTTCGAGGCGCACGTGCTGCTGCCCGCCGATGCGACGGCGCTGGTGCGCCTGGAGCAGATGAAGGAGGCCGGCGCGTGAATGTCGTTTCGATCATGGCCCACCAGGACGACGAGATGCGCTGCCTTGGCACGATGCTCAAGTGCCGGGAGCGCGGCGACAGACTCACGTTCATCACGCTCACCGACGGGAGCAACGGCCTGCTGGAGCGGGCGTCGATGCAGCGCGGTGACGCGGCGCGCGTGCGCGAGGCGGAGATGACGCGGCTGGCGCAGGCGGTCGACGCGCGGTACGTGAGCCTCGGCGAGCATGACGAGTTTCTCTATGACACGCCAGACGTGCGCATGCGGCTGATCGAGGCGATGCGGGCGGCCGGGGCGGAGTTGATCTTCACGCATTACCACGAGGACTACAACCTGGATCACGTGACGACGCATCGGCTGGTGCAGCAATGCGCGATGCAGTCGTGCCTGCCGATGCTGGCGACCGACGCGCCGCCGCTGGCGGACCACCCGGCGGTGTTCTGTGTCGAGCCGCACGGGCCCGTCGTGTTTGCGGCGACGCACTTCGTGGACATCTCGGTGTTCGAGGCGCGGAAGGTGGAACTGCTCAGGCACCACGAGTCGCAGGAGGCGGCGATGCAGCAGGCCGTGGGCGCGGGGTTCGACGACCTGTGCGGCCGGCCCGACGCGTACTGGGGGCAGAAGGTCGGCTGCGATTACGCCGAGTGCTTTGTGGCGATGGCGGCGCGCGGTGCGGTCAAGCCGTTTGCGGTGTTGCCGTGAGGTTCAGCTGATCATGTAGGGTGGGTGGAGCGAAGCGGAACCCACCCTACATCAGGCGCCCAGGCACTGGTGGACAAGCCGCCAGTGGCCCCCTGTTTGGACGGATGCTAGCGCGCCGCGCGTTCAGTCCAACCGTAGCGGTGCCACTGACAAGGCCGTCCTCGGCCTTGTCAGTGTTGGCTGCCATTCGCACTGACAAGCTCCGAAGACTCCGCTTGTCAGTGGCACCCCGCCCGCGACGAATGGGTTGAAGGCGATCTAGAACTCGTCGACGACGGGGAAGTGGTGGGGCTTCATGGGGAACAGGCGGGCGAGGTCGTCGAGGGCGCGATTTGAGCCGCGGATCCAGGTGAGCGCGGCGAGGCTGGAGACGTCGGCGTGGCCGAGGATGAGCTGCGCCAGCGCCCATTGGGGCAGTTGCACGCGTGGGCCGGGCAGGGGATGGTCGCTGACGTCGAACTCGCCGTCCCCCCAGCGCAGGGTGACGTGGTCGAGGTTCGTCTTCAGGTTGAGGCTGCCGCGCCCCGGCAGGCGGGTGGCGAGCAGGGGGGCGAGCTTGCGCAGCGTGGAGCCGACGTGGATCAGCCGGGCCATGGCGTGCGCGTCGCGGCGGTGGTGGGTCTCCTGCGTGCCGCCAAGCAACGTCGCATAGCGCATGACGGGATGATCGGGCGGGAGGACGAAGCGGATGCGCTCGACGCGTTCGGCGACGCCGTGCCGTCCGGCTGCGCGGATGATCGCGGGCGCGACGGCGGGCGCGGCGCAGCCGACTTCCAGCACGGTGACGTCGTGGGGCGTGTCGTCGCGCGCCCAGTAGCCCTGCACGCGGCCGCGCGCGTCGAGGGCGACTTGCACGACGGCGCGGGTGTGCCAGTTCAGCCCCTTGCGAAAGGGCGTCCATGTGCGGCGGTCGCGGACGATGGGCCCGGTCCGGCCATGGCTGTGCCGACGAAAGATCCGCAGCACGGCGTCGAGGTGGCGCCCGGCGTTGAACGGCGCCAGCGTCAGGTCGCCGGCGGGCAGTTGCTCGGCGTCGCGCACGGCGAGGCGCAGCGAGGTCGTCGAAAAGGCAGGTGCATAGCCGAACTTCGGGTAAAAGTCGGCGATGCCGAAGAGCAGGCTCAGATCGAAGCCCTGCTGGCGCATCCACCCGAGCGTGTGCCACAGCAGCGAGCGGGCGTGGCCTCGGAATCGATGTGCCGGGTCGGTGTTGACGGCGGCGATGCCACCCATGCGCAGGCGTACGGTTTCGATCTGCTGCTGAAAGTCGATGAGCGTCAGTCGGCTGGCGACCTGGCTGTCGACGATGAGTTCGAGGAGGTGACGGTCGGCACCGCTGCGGGTGACGCGCACGCGCGGGTCGAGGTGGTCGTCGAGCTGTTCACGGGCCGCGGCGTAAGGGGCGTCCATGATGGGATGGTAACGGCTGCCGGCGGGAGGCTGTTCAGGGCGGGGGGTCGGACGCGGCGGGTCGAGGCCGGCGACGATGGTGACTCGGGGCGCGATTTGATGTGGGAGGGGGTGTTTGCAGGTCGATGTGACGATGGGCGTCAACGGCTGGGTGGACGTATCGCCGCTTCGACCGGGACCACCGGTCCCGGCTTTGTGGGGTGAGGTTGTGGGTGGTTGCGTCTTTCATCGACGTGTGTCACGCTATATCTTCCCGAAGGGCGGTCACCGGGTTCCCGGGCTCCTGCGTCGCGCCGCTGCTCGGCGTGGCCGCGGCGTGCCGAGTCTTACCCGAGGGGTTCATGTTGTCCAGGACCGACGCAACATTCCTGAACGCTCCCGCCAGCGACGCGCCCGCGGCCGGCAAGGTGGCGTTTGTCGGCGTGCCGTTCGACGCGCTGTCCACCGAGCGGGGCGGCTCCGCCGACGCGCCGGCTGCGCTGCGCCTCGCGTCGCACGGTGTTGGCCGGTACCGCGTCAGCACGGGCGAAGTCGTCGCGTGGCGCGAGCGGTGCGTGGATCTCGGCGACGTGACGGTCAACCGCTTCGACCCCGCCAGCAGTTTTGAGCCGGTCGTGGATGTGGTGGAGCGTTGCCTCGCCGCCGAGGCCGTGCCGCTGCTCGTCGGCGGCGATCACAGCCTGACCTACCCAGCGGTCACGGCGGCGGCGCAGCGTCACGCCGACCTGAGGCTGGTGCAGATCGACGCCCACCACGACGCGACCGACCCGGCGCGGTGGCGTTGCCGCTACAACCACGGCACGTTCGTGCGCAATCTCATCGACGACGGCCGGCTCACCGGGCCGCGCGTGTTCCAGCTCGGCATCCGGGACTTTCAGTGGCACGAGAGCGGCGCGCTGTTTCTTCGGGAGCGCGCGGCGCGCGTCTTTCCGATGCACGAGATCGATCGCCAGGGGTTCGCCCGCGTGTTCGCCGAACTGCTTACCGAGCTGCGCGAGGCGCCGCGGCAGCCGACCTACGTCACGTTCGACATCGACAGTCTCGACCCGGCGTTCGCTCCGGGCACGGGGGAGCACATGGGCGGCGGTTTGAGCTCGCGCGAGGCGCTGCACCTGGTGCGCGAGCTGTTCGACGGCTCGATCCACATCGTCGCGGCGGACCTGGTCGAGGTCGTGCCGGTGCTTGACCCGACCGGCCGAACCTTGGCGCTGGCCAGCCAACTGCTTGCGCAGATGGCGGCCGGGCTGACGGGGGCCGGGCGGCCGCATGTCGCTTCTGCTCGCCATTCGGAGATCACCTGATGTGCCGCACCCCCGCCACCCCCGTCACCCCCGCCGCCAAGCCCGCCACCGCCGCCACGTCCGCGACGTCCGGGAGTCCATCACCGGCGCAGGAGTCGGCGGTCCTTGAGCTGAACCAGTTGCGCGAGCAGGGTGTTCCGCTGCTGCCGGTCAAGGTGCCGCGGCATTACCGCCGGCTCGTTGAGGCGGAGATCGCGGCGCTCGGCCGGACGGGCGGGCCGCTGCACGCGGTCGTCTATCCCAAGGCCGACCGCTTCAGCACGTTTGCGCCGGGAGAGGTGACGAACTTCGTCGAGGACTTCGGCCACATGCCGGCCGGGCTCGAGCGCGTCATCGTGCATCGCTACCCCGCCAAGCTGCTCTACTTTCCCACCGACACGTGCGTTGGCCACTGCCAGTATTGCTTCCGCCCCGACATCACGGGCACGGACCCGGCCCGCAAGAACCGCCACCGCAACCTCGACGACGACGTGCTCGACCGCGTCGTCGACTATCTTGGCGCCCACCCGGGCGTGCGCGAGGTGATCTTCTCGGGCGGCGATCCGCTGGCCTGCAAGGCCGACGCGCTGGACCACGCGCTGTCGCGCATCCTTGCCGTGCCGACCGTGCGATGGTGCCGGTTCCACACCAAGGCGCCACTGTTCGCGCCGGGGCTGCTGAGCGAACGGATGATCGAGGTGCTCGGCCGGCACCGTGTCAAGCTCGTCATCCACGCGGTGCATCCTTATGAGCTGGGTGACGAGGTGGGCGAGCGGCTTGCCGAGGCGCGTCGGCACGACGTGCTGCTCTACAACCAGTTTCCGCTGCTGCGCGGCATCAACGATCACGCGGACGTGTTGCTTGAGCTGGCGTACCGCTGCGTCGATCTCGGCGTGCAGATGCTGACGATGTTCATCGCCGACCCGATCCGCTACGGGGCGACGTATCGGCTGCGGCTGCAGCGCGTCTTCGACCTGGCGGACGAGGTGTTCCTCCGCGGCGAGGGGTGGGTGAGCAACTTCCGCGTCTGCATGGACAGCCCGCTGGGCAAGGTCCGTCGCGAGCATGTCGTGGCACACGACCCGGATCGCGACGTGTACGTGTTTGAACGCGACTGCCGGCAGGTGACCTACCAGGACATTCCCGCGGCGATGGATGTGCCCACGCCCGCAGCGGACCTGCTCTACAACGGCACGCGCTTCGTGGCTGTCAGCCGCTGAGGAACAGCTCGATCACCGGCACGGCGACGTCGGGGCATGCGACGGGCAGTTCGAGCGTCAGCGTGCCGGCGTCGCCCGCGGTTTGCGTGGTGCCCGCCTGCTGCGGCAGCGCTTCGCGCATCTTCAGCTCCGAGCCATCGTGCAGGAGCTGGGCGTAGACGACGCGCCCCGCGAAGCCGGGGAGGTGCAGGTGCTTGAACGGCCAGGCGAAGACGTGCACGTAGAGGCGGTGGGTCTCGGGGTTGTACGTCAGCCGACAGTCCTGCGGCGGGGCGAACGCGTCGGGGCCGCGGGTGCAGTCGTAGATGGATCGGTCATGGTGCTTCATCCAGCGGCCGAGGCCCGTGAGGCGGTCCAAAGCGCGTGGGTCGAACTCGCCGCGCGCCGTCGGGCCGACGTTGAGGAGCATGTTGCCGCCCTTGCTGACGCTGTCGACGAGCATGCGCACGAGCATGGGCACGCTCTTCCAGCTCGCCTCGTCGCGGTGGTAGCCCCACGAGCCGGAGAACGTCTGGCAGGCTTCCCAGACGACGGGCTGGCCGTCGACGCGCAGCCAGTCGGTGGGCTGGTATTGCTCGGGCGTCTTGACGTCCCAGCCATCGGGCAGGTCGAGGCGGTCGTTGAGGACGATGTTGGGCTGCAGCTCGCGGACAAGGCGGTAGAGCTCGTCGCTGCGCCACGCGTCGCGGCCCTTGCCCTCGGGGCCGCGCCCCGGGAAGGAGAAGTCGAACCACATGATGTCGATCGGGCCGTAGCGCGTGAGCAGCTCGCGCGTCTGGCCATGCAGGTAGTCGGCGTAGCGTGATTGATCGCGCGAGGCGTTCATGCGCTGGCGCTCGTCGTCCGGCAGGTTGCGGTAGGGGCCCACGTACGGGTCGACGAGGTAGTCGGGGTGGTGCCAGTCGATGAGCGAGTGGTAGAAGCCGATGCGCAGGCCGCGGCTGCGGAACGCGTCGACGAGCGGGCCGATGAGGTCGCGGCCGGCGGGGGTGTTGGGGGCCTTGTAGTCGGTCAGGTCGCTGTCCCAGAGGCAGAAGCCCTCGTGGTGCTTGGTGGTGACGACGACGTAGGTCATGCCAGCGGCGGCGGCGGCGTCGGCCCAGGCCTCGGGGTCATAGAGGTCGGGGTCGAAGCGCGCGAAGTAGCGCTGCTCGTACTGCTCGGCGGGGATCTCTTCGTGGTGCTGGAGCCACTCGTGGCGGGCACCCATGGCGTAGAGGCCCCAGTGGATGAACAGGCCGAAGCGGCCGCGCGTGAACCAGGACGTGTCGCCGGGAGTGGGTGTGGTTTCGAGCATGACGTGCGTTTCCTAGTTGCGGAAGGGCGCCACCGCGGCCGCGGCGTCGCGCATGCCGCTGGCGACCATGCCGCCGTCGGAGCCAAGGGCGACGAAGCTGTAACCACGGGCGAGGGTGGGCTTGAGCATCGCTTGCGAAGGCAGCAGGATGCCCGCCGCCTTGCCCGCGCTGCGCGCCGCGTCGGCGACGTGGTCGAGCGCAGCGGTGAAGCGCTCGTGGTCGTACTGGCCCTGGATGCCCATCGACGTCGTCAGATCGAGCGGGCCGACGAAGATAACGTCCACGCCTTCGACGCCGGCGATCGCGGCGACGTTGTCGACGGCCTCGGACGTCTCGATCTGCACGATCGTCAGCAGCTCGTGGCTGGCGGCGCTGAAGTAGGCGTCGAAGTCGACGCCGAAGCTCGAGGCGCGGTTGAGCCGGGCGACGCCGCGCACGCCGGCGGGCGGGTAGCGCATGGCGCGGGCGGCGCGCTCGGCTTCGTCGCCGGTGTTGACGTAAGGCACCATGACACCGGACGCGCCGAGGTCGAGCACGCGCTTGAAGCGGGCAGGGTCGTTGCACGCGATGCGCACGATGCCCGCCGCGGGCGTGGCGTCGACGGCCTGAAGCTGATGGACGAGCTCGCTCTGGTCGCCCGCGCCGTGCTCCATGTCGATGAGCACCCAGTCGAGGCCCGCGAGGCCCGCCATCTCCACCGTCAGGCTCGAGCCGAGGTTGCACCACGTGCCGAACAGCCGGGCCCCGGCCAGGACCTGCTTGCGGATGAGCTTCATGGCGGGCTACGCTATGACAACTCGTCGCCCGCGGCAAGCCCTGCCGCACATGGTCACATCAAGGAGCGGAGCGTGAAGATTACCGCGATGCACGTCACGCCGATCGCGATCACCGATCCGCCGCTGCTCAACGCGGCCGGGCTGCATGCGCCGTACGCGCTGCGCACGGTGGTGGAGCTGGTGACGGACGACGGCGTCAGCGGCGTGGCGGAGGTGCCGGGGAGCGACGGCACGCGGGCGGCGCTTGGTGCGGCGCGGGACGTCGTGCTGGGCCGCGACCCGTTCCATCTTCGCCCGCTGCTGATGGAGCTTGAGCGGAAGCTCGACGCGGAGGCGGACGGCCGATGGGGGCGGGGCAATCGCGTGCAGGCCCAGAGCGCGGTGGATGTGGCCTGCTACGACATCATGGGCAAGGCGGTGGGGCGGCCGGTGGTCGATCTGCTGGGCGGGCCGGTGCGCGAGCGCGTGCCGTTCTCGGCGTATCTGTTCTACAAGCACGAAGGCGCGGGTGGCGCGCTCGGCTTCGACACCGACCCAGCCGCGTCAGGCTGGAGCGATGCGCGCCAGCAGCAGGCATTGACGCCCGATGAGCTTGTCGCGCAGGCGAGGGCGATGGTGGACGCGTTCGGCTTCAAGTCGCTCAAGCTCAAGGGCGGCGTCTTCGAGCCGGCCATCGAGGTGGCGACGATCCACGCGCTGCGCGACGCGTTCGGGCCGGACGTGCCGCTGCGCATCGACCCCAACGCCATCTGGCAGGTTGACACCGCCATCACGTGGGGCCGGAAGATGCAGGGCGTGCTCGAATATTACGAAGACCCGGTGCGCGGGCAGGCGAGCATGGCCGCCGTGCGCGAAGCGATCGACATCCCCATGGCGACGAACATGTGCACGACGTCGTTCGCGCACATCCCGGAGAGCATCCGCGTCGGCTCGGAGGACATCATCCTCGCCGACCATCACGCGTGGGGCGGGCTGACGGCGTCGATGGAGCTTGGCCGCCTGTGCATGACGTTCGGGCGCAAGCTGTCGATGCATTCCAACAGCCACCTGGGCATCTCGCTGGCGGCGATGACGCACCTCGCGGCCGCGCTGCCCGCGCTCAGCTACGCCGCCGACACGCACTACCCGTGGCAGAGCGACGAGGTCATCACCCGCGGGCGCTTCGAGTTCGAGGATGGCGAGCTGGCCGTGCCCACGGCCCCGGGCCTCGGCGTCGAGCTCGACCGCGAGGCGCTCGCGCGGCTGCACGAGAACTACCTCGCGTGCGGCCTGACGCGCCGCAACGACGAGGCCGAGATGCAGAAGGTGCAGCCTGGCTGGCGCTTCGAGCCCACGCGGTGGTAGGCGGCGGCTTTTGACGGCCCGGGGGCCGCGGCGGTAAGTTCATGTTGCCGGCATCGCCCTCGATCAATCTGGGGACCCCATGAGCGAACACGACAGCGGCAACGGCCCGCGGACCGACGCGCAGCCCGGCGAGCAGCCGGCCTGGCCGTTCGAACCCCCCGCGCCGGCGGGTGACGCGGACGGCCTCCAGCCGCCCGAGCCGGGCGAGCCGATCACGACCGGCGACCTGCTCCGCCGAACCTTCCGCGCCTTTGGCCGGCACTTCGGCGCGTTCTTCGTCCTGACGCTCTTGGTGCTGCTACCCAGCATCCTCATCGAGCTACTGCTCGACCTGCGGCTGATGCGCGAGGGCGTGCCGATGCGGCAGGGGTACCCGGTTCATCCCGCCTGGTGGACGGCCGGCACCACGTTCAACGACACCTTTCTCGTCACGCTGCTGACGTACGTCGCGCAGGCGATCATCATCACCGCCACGGTCAACCAGATGCGCGGGCGGCCGATCCGCATGGGTGAAGCGATCGCCACCGCGCTGCGGCGCTTCCTCTCCGTGATCGGCGCGGCGATCCTGCTGTCGATCGTCATCGGCGTCGGCTTCGTCTGCCTGGTCATCCCCGGCATCATCTTCGCGTGCCTGTTTTTTGTGACGCTCCCGGCCATCGTGATGGAGCAGGTCGGTCCGATCGAGGGCATGCGCCGCAGCGTCGAGCTGACCCGGGGCTACCGTTTCAAGATCTTCGGCGCAGCGGTCGTCCTCTGGCTGCCCGCCATCGCGTTGCTCGTCTGCCTCGGCGCCTTCGGCCCGGACGTGATCGCCATGGGCGGTGCCGGGACGGAGATGGGCCCCAACTTCGTGATGCTGGCGATCGGCTGGGCGGTGACGATCATCATGACCATGCTCCTGGCCATCCTCGCCGCGGTCTTCTACGCCCGGGCGCGCGATGTGCATGAGGGCATGGACCTCGAGCAGCTCGCCGCCGTCTTCCGCTGAAGCAAATCCCATGGCTCAACGCTTCGCCATCGTGCTCGCCCTGCTGCTCGCCCTGCCCGCCGCGGCGGCGGGCGACGATGCCGCGGAGATCGCCCGGCGGGTGCATCGTGATGGCGGGTACCCGCGGCAGCTCTATGTCCAGGACGACGCCGGCGGCGTGCCGCAGCTCGTCCTGGGGCCGGGGAGCGATGACGCCGACGACCTGCCCGGCGACGCGCGCGACGCGACGAGCGCGGGCGGCGATGACGGGCGGGGCTTCGGCCTCTGGCCGCGCAGCACCGGTCTCAGCCGCGTGCTGGCGCAGGTGCTGTTGATCCTCACCGTCGCGATGCTCATCGGCTTCGCGCTCTGGCTGCTGCTGGCGAAGCGTTCGCGGGCCTCGTCGCCGGGCGCGGCGGCCGCCGCCCAGCGGGACGGAGCCGGCGACGATCCGGCCGGACCCGTGGTCGATGACGCCGCCGACCCCGACGCGCTGGCGCAGCGCGGGCGGGTCAACGAGGCGATGCGGCTGTTGCTGTTGCGGGCGCTCGAGGCTGCCGGCTGGTGTGCCGAGGGTGACGGCCGCAGCCGCACCGCGCGCGAGGTGGTCGCGGGGCTGGGCGCGCACCACCCCGGCCGCACGCCGCTGCAGCAGATCGTCCGGGCGGTCGAGATCGTGCGCTTCGGTGGCGCGGACGCCAGCCGCGACGATTACGAGGCGGCGAAGGCGCGGCTGGCGGAGATGTTGACACAATCACGAGGCGGGCCATGAGCGAGGTGCTGATCGCCCCCGTGGTGCGCCGCGTCGTCGTGGGCCTGGGCGTGGTCTCGTTCATCGCCACGATCGCCCTGCTGCTGTATGGCAGCACGCTCGCCGACCCGCGCGGGCAGGGCCGCGACTCCTACGCCCGCGGCGTCCTGGGCCACCGCGCGCTGTTTGAGACGCTCGAAGCGATCGGCTACGACGTCCGCCGGGCACGCGCCGGCCACTTCACCATCATCCGCGAGCCGCTGCTGCTGATCGACCCCGAGGCCCCCGATGCGCGTGTGGGCGACACGCGACATCAGCTCGCCGACGTCGTCGCCGATCGCGCCGAGGCCGGCCTGACAACGATCGTCGTGCTGCCCAAGTGGGTGCAGTCCGTGATGTCGGGCCACGGTGAGCTTGTCGTCTCGCCGGGGCCTCGCGACTGGGCGCAGGCGGTGCTCGACCATGCACTCGGCGAGCGTTCGGCGACCGTGCGGCGGGGCGGCTCGGCGAGGCCCAACGCGGGTGAGCGGATGCACGACGGCGCGCTGGGCCGATTCGCGATCGACCTGCCGCGGCCGCAGTCCATCGCCGTCGAAGGCGGCGGGGTCGAGGTTCTGCTCGGCCCGCGCGACAGCGCGGCGATCGTTCGCGGGCGCGACGGGCGCGTCATCGTCGTCGCCGACCCCGGCCTCGCCCACAACGCGACCGTTCATCTTTCGGATCACGCCCGCATCTGGCACAGCCTGCTCGGTGAGCTGCTGGGGGTGGACGCGGTGGCGATCGACGAGGTGTTTCACGGCCACGGGCGGCGGCCTTCGCTGCGGGCCGCGATGGGGCGCTTCCCCGCGGTGCTGCTCGCAATTCACGGCCTGACGCTGGGGCTGCTCGTGGCGCTGGCGGGCAGTCGACGCTTCGGCCCGCCGCTGAGCGCGGAGCGGCCGTACGGCCGGGGCCCGCGCGAAGCTGTCCGCGTCGCCGCCGCGCTGCTCGTCGCCGGCTGTTCGCCGCGCACGCTGGCGCGGCGATACGTCGAGCAGGTGATCGTCGACCTCACCAACCGGCTCGGCACCGCCGATGCGGACGAGGTGGACGAGCGCGCCCAGGCGCTTGACGAGCTTGCGGAGCGCCGGGGCGACGCGATCCGCGCCAGCCGGTGCCTCGCCGCGGCGCGCGCCGCCGGCTCCGGCGCGGCCGCGCTGGACATCGCCCGCGACGCCCAGGCCCTGTATCGTCTGGAGCACATGCCACGCGAGTCCCCGCACGGGAGCCCTTGATGAATCCGAGCGACGTCCCCCGCCATCTCGACGATCTCAACGCGCAGGTCGGTCAGGCGCTCGTCGGCGCTGAGCGGCACGTGCGGCTGATCTTCATCGCCCTGCTCGTGCGCGGGCACATATTGATCGAGGGTGTCCCCGGCACGGGCAAGACGCTGCTCGCCCGCGCCATCGGGCGCTGCCTCGGGCTCGAGGTCCGCCGCATTCAGTGCACGCCCGATCTCATGCCCGGCGACGTGCTCGGCGCCAATATCTTCGATTTCCGCAGCCAGAGCTTCACGCTTACGCGGGGGCCGGTGTTTACGGAGATGCTGCTCGCCGACGAGATCAACCGCACGCCGCCCAAGGCCCAGGCCGCGCTTCTCGAGGCGATGCAGGAGCGGGCCGTCTCGATCGATGGCACCACGCACCGGCTCTCCAGCCGCTTCACCGTCATCGCCACGCAGAACCCCGTCGAGCACGAGGGGACCTACCCCTTGCCCGAGGCGCAGTTGGACCGGTTCCTCTTCAAGCTTCAGACGGACTACCCGGACCAGGAGCTGGAGGAGCGCGTCGTCATCGAGCACAGCGCGGCGTCGAGTCCGCCCGAGCTCGACGGTGCGGAGATGCAGCCGCACCTCACGGGCGATGAGCTCGATGCTCTGCGGTGCGTGCCGGCCAAGGTGCGCATCGATCCGGAGATCGCGCGCTACAGCGTCGCGCTGGCGCGCGCGACGCGGGACCACGCCTGGATATCGCTCGGCCTGTCGACCCGCGCCGCGACCGCGCTCGGCGCCGCGGCGCGCGGGGCCGCGGCCTGCGAGGGACGGGATTTCGTCGTGCCCGACGACGTCAAGGCGCTGTTCCGCCCGCTGGCGCGCCACCGCGTGCTGCTCGCGCCCGCGGCCGACATCGAGGACGTCGACGT
Organism: Phycisphaeraceae bacterium; assembly: GCA_040905445.1. Classification (GTDB taxonomy): domain Bacteria; phylum Planctomycetota; class Phycisphaerae; order Phycisphaerales; family Phycisphaeraceae; genus SKPT01. The sequence continues at coordinate 60,377 of JBBDRN010000007.1, forward strand.
CGACACCGTCCTCGACGAGATCCTCCGCCAGGTTCCCGCGCCGCGCTGAAGCGGTCCGGGCGATCCATCATCAGACCCAAGTGATTCCCACACCCCGCCTGCTTCTGATCATGCTCGCGGGCCTCGTGCTCGCCGCGCTGCCCATCGTGCTCGGCGAGCGCCTCTGGCTGCTGGTCGTCGGCGGCTGGCTGGGGCTGGCCATCACCGTCGCCATCGACGCGGTGCACCTGCTCCGCGCCCGGCCCGCGCTGGCGGTGCAGGTGCCCAAAGCCATCGGCGTCGGCGACGACCTCGCGCTGGCGGTGCAGGTGCAGCAGCGCGGCCGCCGCGCGCTCGCCGCGATCTTCCGCACGGAGGTCACCGCGCCGCTGGAGCCCGGCCCGGATGTCCGCGTGGCGCTCCCACCCGGGTCGAGCGCGCACACGATTGCGATTCACGTCCCGCGTCGCGGGACGGGGCGGGTCGTGGCGGTCTGGCTTCGGGTCGAGGCGGCGCTGGGGCTGGTGGCGCGCCTCATTCGCCTGCCGATCGACGCCGAGCCCATCCGCGTGCTGCCCAACACCGGCTACGTTCGCGAGCTGGCGCTGGCGTGCTTCGGCACGTGGCGGCGGCAGGGCAGCGTGCGCCTGAACATGGTTGGCCAAGGCACCGAGCTCGATTCGCTCGACGCCTACCAGCCGGGCATGGACCTGCACAGCGTCGACTGGAAGACGACCGCCCGGCACCAGGCGCTGCGCGTCCGACGCTTTCAGGCGGAACGCAACCAGCGCGTCATGCTTTGCTTTGACACCGGCCGGCTCATGGCGGACCCGATCGACGGCCTCCAGCGCCTCGACCACGCCATCCACGCCGGGCTGCTGCTGGCCTACGGAGCGCTCAAAGGCAACGACCTTGTCGGCATGCACGCCTACAGCGGTGAGCCCGAGGCGTGGGTCCCGCCTCGCGCGGGGATGGCGCAACTGCGCCGCGTGGTGGGGGCGGCGGCCGGCCTCGAGCCGCGCGACACGGAGACCAACCACGTCCTGGGCATGCACGACCTGCTGCGCCGGCTCGACCGGCGCAGCCTCGTCGTCGTGTTCACCGAGCTGACTGACCCGACCACGACGGAGCTGATGGTCGAATACGTCGGCCACCTGGCGCAGCACCACCTGGTGGTGTTTTTCGCGCTGGACGATCCGGCGCTCGAGATGTCGACGACCGCCCCGCCTGCGACGCTGCACGCCATGGCGGAGGCGACCGTCGCCGGCTCGATGCGGCACGACCGCCAGCGCGTGCTGCGTCGGCTGCGCCAGCGCGCGATCGACGTCATCCACGGCCCGCCGCGCCAGTCGGCGATCGACCTGCTGCAGCGATACGTGAGGCTCAAGCAGCGCCGGCTGCTCGGGTAGAGCGCATGCGACAGCGTCGCGGGGGGGTGGCACTGACAAGCGGAGTCCGCGGAGCTTGTCAGTGTGTACGACGGCAGACACTGACAAGGGCGAAGACGGCCTTGTCAGTGGCCCCCAACGCCCTGCAGCCTTCCATTGGGGGGCGACATGACGTATGGTCGAATGACCGCGTTTGCCGGAGCATCGACGTATGTCCACGCCAGCCCCCGCCCCCGCCACCCCCGCCACTCCGGCCCCTGCTTCGCTCGCCGATCCGCGGTCGGTGCAGTTCCGGCAGGAGCGTGAGAAGCAGTGGCGTGAGCTGGAGCTGCTCGTGGACCGGGCGCTGCGTCGCGGGCCGCGCTCGCTGTCGGAGGACGAGTTGTATCGGCTGCCGCTGCTCTACCGCTCGGCGATGGCGAGCCTGTCGGTGGCGCGGCGCACGGCGATGGACCGGCGCCTTGTCGCCTACCTCGAAGCCCTCGCGGCGCGGGCGTATCTCGTGGTCTACGGTTCGCGGCGCTCGACGGTGGGAGCCGTCCGGCGGTTCCTGGGCGAAACCTTCCCGCGCGACGTCCGCCGACTCTGGCCCGAGCTCGCGCTCGCCACGCTGATCTTTGCGCTCGCCATGGTCGTGGCCGCCAGTCTCACGTCAGCTGACCCGGCGTGGTATTACGCGTTTGTCCCCGAGCAGCTCGCCGGTGAGCGCACGCCGGAGAGCACCCGCGATGAGCTGCGCGAGCCGCTCTACGCCCGGGGCGACGGGCTCATCACCTTCGCTTCGTTTCTCTTCACCCACAACGCGCGCATCGGCATGCTCAGCTTCGCGCTCGGCATTGCCGCGGGTCTGCCCACGGCGCTACTCGTGTTTCTCAACGGGCTCATCCTCGGCGCCTTCTTCGCTCTGCATGCCGAGCAGGGGCTGCTCTTTGCGATGCTCGGCTGGCTGCTGCCGCACGGCATCCCGGAGATCGCGGCGCTGCTGCTCTGCGCCGCGGCGGGTCTGCACATCGGGCGGGCACTGGTCTGGCCCGGGCGGTTGCCCGTGCGTGCTGCGCTGGCGCAGGCCGGTCGTCGCGGGGCCGGCATTGTGCTCGGCTGCATCCTGCTGTTCGCCGTCGCCGGGCTCGTCGAGGGGCTCTTTCGCCAGACGATCCAGGACGACTGGACGCGCTACGGCTTCGCCGCGTTCAACCTCGGCTGGCTGGGTTTGTGGATTCTCTACGCGGGGCGGCAGCGGCCTGCGCTCGAGTTGGAGGGCGGCCATGAGTGAGGCCACGGTCGCCCTTCAGACGCCCGAAGGCGTGCCGCTCGAGATCGAGCTGGCGTCGGTCGTCGACCGCTTCAGCGCCCTCGTCGTGGATCTCGTCATCCTCGCCGTCGCCAGCGTGCTGCTGGTGCTGGCGGTGCGGTGGGTCGGCGGCGTCGGCGCCCTGCCCGAGCCGCTGGCGCTCGCCTTTCTCGGCCTGTTCCTCGCGCGCTACGGCTACTTCGTCTTCTTCGAGATCCACTGGCGCGGCACGACGCCCGGCAAGCGGCTTCTGCGCCTGCGCGTCATCGCGCGCGACGGCGCGGGCCTGGGCGTCGACAGCGTCATCGCCCGCAATCTCATGCGCGACCTCGAGCTCTTCCTGCCCCTGGCCGTCGTCGTCGGCCCGGAGCAACTCGTCGGCCCAAGCCCGCCCTGGCTCTGGGCGCCCGCGCTGGCGTGGGTGCTGATCCTCGCCCTGCTGCCGTTCATCACCCGCGAGCGCACGCGTGCCGGCGACCTGATCGCCGGCACCATCGTCGTCCACGAGCCCCGGCCCGCGCTGCTGAACGAGCAAGCCGCCGGCGCTACCGGGCGCTCGGTCACCTTCACCTCGCGGAAGCTCGCGATCTACGGTGAGCATGAGCTCGAGACGCTGGCCGACATCCTTCACAAGGCCGCCGACGGATGGGCCGATTTCGCCCAGCTACGCACAATCGCCACGACCATCGCGGCGAAGATCGGCTACGAGGGTGACGAGCCGACCCGCGCCCCGCACCGATTCCTCAAGGCGTTCTACCAGCAGCAGCGCGCCGAACTCGAACGCCGGCTGATCTATGGCCAGCGCATCGGCTCGCAGTACGATCGCCGCTAAACGCCCCCGCGCCACGCGCGCCCCCGCCGCGGATACAATGGCCACTCATGCGACAGCGATCGAGCAGCCCCCTCGACGTGCGGCCGATGCTGGACAAGGTCCTGCACGACGCGGTCAGCCGCCGCGCCTCCGACGTGCACTTCGAGCCCACCGCCACGGGGGTGGACGTCAGGTACCGGGTCGACGGCCTGCTGGACACGATCGACCACCTCGGCGCCGACACCGGCCAGTCGTGCGTCAACCGGCTCATGGTCCTCGCGCAGTTGCTGACCTACCGCCGCGATGTGCCGCAGGAGTCCCGCTTTTCGTTGACGCTGCCCGAGTGTGGGACGCGCCTCGATCTGCGCCTGTCCGTCATGCCGACCACGCACGGCCTGCGGGCGCTCGTGCGCCTGCCGGCCGAGTTCGTGCAGCCCCAGTCGCTCGACGAGCTCGGCCTGCCGCCCAAGGCCCACGACCTGCTCGACCGCTACGCGCGCGTCGACAGCGGCATGCTGCTGATCTGCGGCCCCGCCGGCTCCGGCAAGACGACCACCATCTACGCCCTGCTGCAGCGCATCCTCGAAACCTCGCCCGGTCACAGCGTCATCAGCCTCGAAGACCCGGTGGAGCGCGACATCCCGGGCGTCACGCAGATCGAGGTCACGCCCTTTGGCGAGCTGACCTACGACCGCGTGCTGCGGTCCATGCTGCGCCAGGATCCGCAGGTCCTGGCGCTCGGTGAGATCCGCGATCGCGCCACCGCCTCCATCGCCGTGCAGACGGCGCTCTCCGGGCATCGGCTCATCGCGACATTGCACGCCGCCCGGCCGGAGACCGCCGTCGTGCGGCTGCTGGAGATGGGCATCGAGCCCTACCAGATCGCGAGCAGCACGTTCGGCATCGTGGCGATGCGCCTGCTCCGCCGCACCGATCCCGTGCACGGCTACCGCGGCCGCGTCCCGCTCGTCGAGGCGGGACTCATCGACGCCGCGACGCGGCAGGCGATCCTCCACCACACCGACGACACCTCCATCCGGGCGGCAATGGCGCAGCAGGCGAGCTTCGAGTCCTTTGCTGAGGTGGCGGCCCGGCTCGTCGAGCGGGGGGTAACCGATCAGGCCGAGCTCGCCCGCTCGCTTCCAGAGCCGCTCATTTGAGGCAGGATACGACGCACGTGTGGGGTGAGGGCGATCACCGCTTTGATCCCGCCATCGTTGACATCATGTGTCACTTGCCCGACCATGAGATGGTCTCGACGCCCGTCCCGATCCGGAGGCACACCTTGTGACGGTCCAGCAGGCCTATCAGACGCGGGAGTTCAACTACCAGGCGCAGACGACGGACAGCCGCGCCCTGAGCGGCACGCTGCGCGCCGACGACGCGGACGATGCCCGGGCCGCGCTCGAGGCTTTGGGCCTGCACGTCATCGAGCTGGAGGAGGCCCCCGCGGCCGCGCGCGTCAAGGCGCTGCGCGGCACGGAGTTCGCCGCGTTCAACCACCAGCTCGCGCAGCTCACCGCGGCGGGATTGCCTGTTGAGCAGGGGCTGCGTCTGATCGCGCGCGACATGCGCAGCGGGCGCCTCGCCGCGGCGGTCAACCGGGTCGCCGACGAGCTCGAGGCGGGCACATCGCTGGCGGACACGTTTGCGAAGCATCGGTCCCAGTTTCCGCCACTGTACGGGCGCATCGTCGACGCCGGCGTGCGCACGAGCAACCTGCCGGAGGTGCTCTTCAACCTCGGCCGACACATTGAGCTTGTCCAGCGGCTGCGCATGACGCTCTGGCGCGCAGCGGCGTATCCGCTGATGCTGCTCGTCGGCATCGCGCTGGTGCTCGGGTTTCTCGGGCTGTTCGTGGTGCCGGGGTTCCGCGACGTTTTTGTTGATTTCGACATGACGCTGCCGCCGCTGACGACGGTGATTTTCCACGTCGCCGAATGGACGGGGTGGATCGTGGCCGGCATCGTCGGGTTCATCTTCGCGGTGGTCGGCGTGTGGGCGGTGGCGAGCCGTCTGGGCCACGGCCAGTCGCTCGCCGACAACCTGCTGATGCCGCTGCCGATCATCGGCCCGATCCTGCGGCGCAACCTGGTCGCGCGCTGGACTGATGCGCTGCGCGTCGGCGTGCAGGCGGGGATGGACCTGCCCGCGGCGTTCGAGTTGGCCGGCGACGCCGTCGCCTCGCCGCGCATGCGCGCCGAGAGCCAGCGCCTGATTGCCGCCATGGAGGCGGGCGGTCCCATCGATCGTCCGGTCGGCATGCGGTTCATCCCCGCCACGGTCCCCGCGGCGATTCAGCTCGCCTCGCAGCGCTACGACCTGGCGGGGATGCTGGAGAACCTTTCGCAGATGTATCAGCAGCAGGCGGAGCTGCGCCTGGGCGCGGTGCAGACGTTGATGACGCCGGCGTTGCTCATCGTCATTGCCCTCGTGGTCGGGTTGATCATCGGCGGGCTGCTCGCGCCTCTGGTGCAGTTGATGCACTTTGTCATGTAGGAGCCGATCCGTGATCCTGCGCGTTCTGGGCATCCTGATCGCCGCCGTCTTCTGGATGATCGCCGGCGCGGTTGCGCTGGCCTTCATCCTGGCGGCCGCCGCGGGGGCGGACCTGGTGCTCGGAAGCATCGTCGGGTTCGCCGTACCCTTTTTCGGGCTCATCCTGCTGATCATCCTCGGCCGCGTGGCGTACCGGATGCGCCGGCAACGGGCGGGGTTCATCGTCCAGTACCTGGAGCAGATCCTGCGGCTGAACCTGCCCGTGGTGCCGATGCTCGAAGCCGCTGGGCGCAGCGAGAGCGTGGGTATGGCCAAGCGGTTGCGCCGCATCCAGGCGGGCCTCGGCGCCGGGCGCAGCGTGGCGGTCTCGCTCGATGCGGCGCTGCCGGAGCTCGCGCCGCGGCACGCCAGCGCGTTCCTCGCCGCCGAGCGCATTGGCCGCCTGCCGAACGTTCTGACAAGCTGGGTGCAGCGTGAGCGGCGCGAAGCGCTGGTGCGCCATGAGCCGGACGTGATCTTCTCCTGGGCGTATGCCGTGGTGGTGGTCATCTTCACCGCTTTCGTGCTTGGCGGCATGGGGATGTTGATCCTGCCGATGTACGAGGAGATCTTCCACGACTTCGCGGTGCCGGTGCCCTGGATCACGCGCGCGACACTGGAGGCGGGCGCGTCGCTCGGCCCGGCGATGATGCTGGCGTCGTTGCTCGTGGCCATCGCCGTCGCGGGGCGGGCGGTCTGGGCGCTCTTTCGTGGGCCGGGCCGCGGCTCGGCGGTCGGCTTTGCCCCGATCGGCCAACTGCTCTGGCGCGTGCCGATCCTGCACGGCGTGCTGCGCGATCGCGGCATGGCCGACGCCTGCGAGCTGGCGGCCGAAGGGTTGCGAGCGGGCCATCCCCTGCCTCGCGTCTTCGCCGAGGTCGGCTCGGTGCGGCTCAACCCGGTGCTGCGCCGCCGCTTCGTCCGCCTCGCCGACGCCCTGGAAGCGGGCCGGCCCCTGCCCGACGCCGCCGCCTCGGCGGGCCTCCCGCGCCTGGCGGTGCAACTGCTCGGCACGGGTGATGCCACGTCCGACCCGGCCCCCGTCCTCGCGTTTCTGCACCGTTACTACCGTTACCGCCTCAGCCGCGCCGCCGAGCTGATGCGCGCCACGGTGCTGCCCGCGGTGGTCTTCGCGCTGGCGCTGGTCGTCGGGTGGATCGTGCTGAGCCTGTTCTACCCGCTCGTGACGCTCATGGGCAGCGACACGCTGCATACGCAGGGGTGGCTCTGATGGCCCATGCCACGACAGCACGCACGCGCCGGCCCGGCGCGCGGGGCTACGTTTTCCTCGACGCGCTCTTCGCCATGAGCCTGCTCTTTACGCTCGTGATGGTGCTGGGCTACACGGTGCAGCAGCATCGCCAGGCGCTCGATCGCTTCGCCGACCGCCGCACGCTCGTCCGCGAGGCCGAGCACATCCTCGCGCAGATGCAGGCATTTCCACAGCAACGCATCACGGTGGATGGCTACGCGTACGACCTGGAGCTTGTCGACGAGGCCGGGCCGCGCGCGTGGGTGCGCGTGACGGTGGAGGATCGGCGCGGTGAGCGGGCGTCGCTGCTCGGGCAGGTGCCGGGCGACAGCGCCGAACTCGCCCGGCATCAGCGGGAGGATCCGTCATGAGACGCACTCCCCGGCGCCACGGCACACTGCTCATCGAGATGATCGCGGCGCTGACGCTGCTCAGCGTGGCGGCGATGTTTGCGTCGCAGTTCATGATGACCAGCGTCACGACGATGAACCGGCTCGAGCGGCAGCGCGAGGGCGAGCGCCGGGTCGACCACATGGTCAACCGCCTGCGCGCCGACGTCTGGAGCGCCCGCGCGGTGCGGGTCGATGCCCAGGCGCTGACGCTCGACGGCGAGCGCGTGCGATGGTCCTTTGAGCCGGGCGACGAGCGCCACCGCGTCGTTGGCCGCGTGCGCCGGCATGGCGCGGATGCCGATGACGACGGCTTTGACCTGCCCGTGCTGCCGCGCCTCGGTGAGCACGCCCTGGGCGTGGTGGTTCACCTTGACGAGCAGCGCGTCATCCTCGTGAGCCAGCATCTTGTCGCCGATGCCCGGGAGGAGCAGCCATGACCCGGCCGCATCCCCGCGCCCGCCGGTCTGGCTTCGCCATGTTCATCGCGATCGCGATGATCAGCTTCCTCGGTGTCGTGCTCGCCGCGCTGAGCCTCAGCCTCGCCGGCGCGAGCGAGCGGACGGCGAACGTGCGGGCCGGGGCTCAGCTTCGTCAACTGCTGCTCGTCGGTGCCGACCACGTCATGGGTGAGATCGCAGCCGACGGCCTCGACGACACGGGCGAGATCCCGCTGTCCGCGACGATCGAGGTCACCGACGCGACGCTGAGCTGGTCAACGCCTCACCGCGACGCGCAGGCCAGGACCGTCGTCATCGCCGCCGACCGGGGCTCGCACCGGGCCCGCCAGACGCTCGAGCTCGCGCTCGACGGCGAGCGATGGACCCTCACCCGCGCCACGCTCGACCGCACGCGCTGAAGCGGACCCTGCCGCGTCAATACGCCTTCGCCCACAGCACGCGGCGCTCGCTCGGCTTGCCGGTGAAGATGCACGTGCCCGGCGCGTCGTCGCCCAGCGGGTCCTCGAACGGGATGCAGCGGATGGTGACGCCCAGGTCCTTCTGCACCTGCGCGGCTACGTCTTCGTCGCCGCTCCAGTGCGCCAGCGCGAAGCCGCCGTGGATCTCCGGCTGCTCGGCGTTTTTCGGCGTGAAGAACTTGTAGAACTTGTCCTTCGCGTTGATCGCGCGCATGTGCTCGTTGCGAAACGCCAGCGCCCGGTCATACAGCGCCTGCTGGATCTCATCCAGGATCGACGTGACCTTCTCGATGAACTCCGCCCGCGGCAGCGACGCCTTGTCGCGCGGGCTCTGATCGCGGCGCGACATGAACACCGAGTCCTGGTCCATGTCGCGCGGCCCGATCTCGAGGCGAATCGGCACGCCCTTTTTCACCCACTCCCAGTTCTTGTCCCCGCCGCGGATGTCGCGCGTGTCGAGCTCCACCGTCACCGGCCGGTTGCCATAGCTCTGCTTGACAAGCTCGTCGCGCAGGCTCTTGCAATAGTTGATCACCGCGTCGGGGTCGTCGGCCTTGTGCGTGATGGGCAGAATGACGACGTGCGCGGGCGCAAGCTTCGGCGGCAGCACGAGGCCATCGTCGTCGCTGTGCGTCATGATGAGCCCGCCGATGAGCCGGGTCGACACACCCCACGACGTCGTCCATGCGTGCTTGCGCTCGCCGTCGGCGTCGAGGAACTCGATGCCCTGCGCCTTGGCGAAGTTCTGCCCGAGGAAGTGGCTCGTCCCGCCCTGCAGCGCCCGCCGATCCTGCATCATCGGCTCAAACGTGTAGGTGTCGACCGCGCCGGGGAACTTTTCGCCCTCGCTCTTTTTGCCCTTGATCACCGGCATGGCCATCCAGTTCTCGGCGAAGTCGGCGTATACATCGAGCATGCGCAGCGTCTCCTCGACCGCCTCGTCCCGGGTCGCGTGGGCGGTGTGGCCCTCCTGCCAGAGAAACTCGCTGGTGCGCAGAAACAGCCGCGTGCGCAGCTCCCAGCGCACCACGTTCGCCCACTGGTTGATGAGCACCGGCAAATCGCGATAGCTCTGCACCCACTTGGCGTACATCGTGCCGATGATCGTCTCGGACGTCGGGCGGACGATCAGCGGCTCCTCGAGCTTGGCGTCGGGATCGGGGATGAGCCCCTGGCCGTCGGGCCCTTCAATGAGGCGGTGGTGCGTGACGACCGCGCACTCCTTGGCAAAGCCTTCGACGTGCTGGGCTTCTTTTTCCAGGAAGCTTTTGGGGATGAAGAGGGGGAAGTAGGCATTGCGATGGCCGGTGGCCTTGAACTTATCGTCGAGCGTGCGCTGGATGTTCTCCCAGATCGCCCAGCCCCACGGCTTGATGACCATGCACCCGCGCACGGGCGACGCCTCGGCGAGATCGGCAGCCTTGACGACCTGCTGGTACCAGTCGGCGTAGTTTTCGGAGCGCGTGGGGGAGATTGCGGTCTTGGGGGGCATGGCGTGGCTCGAAAGAAAAGGGGGCAGGGGGCAGACTGCAGGGGGCAGTGCGGAGCGGGCGGCGGACGCGATCAGGATCTTGCGGCGCCCGCCCGCTGCAGTGACTGGAGCAAGCCGTTCAAAATGCGGCCGATCTCCTGGGCATGGCTCAACGGCGTCTGAATGTCCTCCGGCCGAAGGTACTGTAGATCGCCTGCCAGGATGAGCAAGGTTTCGACCTCCGCGAGCGAGCCCAACGCCACCGACACGTGGTGACCGAATTCGCGCGGCCCGCTTCGCGCCTGCCCTTCCGCGATGTTGGCGGGAACAGAGACGGCGGCCCGGCGCAACTGACTGGTCAAACCGAAGCGTTCATCAGCAGGCAGCCGTCGCGAGACCTGGTAAACCTCCCGCACCCATTGGCGCGCCTTCTGCCAAGCCACCAAGTCTCGATAACTCTGATAAGCCACACGACCTCCCTCTCTCCGCCTCCCAACTGCCCCCTGCAGTCTGCCCCCTGCCCCCTTTCTTCAATACTCCGTCACCGGCAAACCCTCCAACGGATCCTCCCCATCACCCTCCTCCCGCGTCGGCGTCGGCAGGTGCTCGGCGCCCACGGCCTCGATGATCGCCTTCAAATCATCCGGCACGGGGATCGGCGAGTTGGCCATCGCCCCCGTCACCGCGCGACGCGGGGCCTGGTCCTGCACGGCCTTGACGTCCAGGCCCATGTGGTAGCGCACCGTCGCGTCCGGGTCCTTGAGCACGTGGCCGGTGAGGATGCACACGACGCGCTCGTCGGCGGAGATCACGCCTTGCTCGACGAGCTGATGCACGCCGGCGACCGTCGCCGCCGACGCCGGCTCACACCCGAAGCCGAAGCGGCCGACGAGCGCCTTGTGCTCCAGAATCGTCTCATCGTCGACTTCGCGCACCACGCCGTTCATCACCGACAGCGCCCGCAGCGCCTTGGGTAGGTTCACCGGCCGCCCAATCTCGATCGCGCTCGCCACGGTGTGGGCGTGAAAGTCCGCGGCGTCGGCCTCGGCGTAGTAGCGGTGCACGAGATCCAGGTCGAAGCGCCCGTCGTTCCACGTCAGCCCGTGGTCGTTGACGAGCTGGTGCAGTGGGTTGGCGCCGCTGGCCTGGATGACCGCCAGCCGCGGAATTTTTTCGATCAGCCCAAGCTCGTGCAGCTCGGCGAACGCCTTGCCGAACGCGGCGCAATTGCCCAGGTTGCCGCCCGGGACGACGACCCAGTCGGGCAGCTCCCAGTCCAGCGCCTCGAGCACGCGGTACATGATCGACTTCTGCCCCTCGAGCCGGAAGGGATTGACGCTGTTCATAAGATAGATGCCCATCTCCGGATGCTCGACAGCGATCTGGCGCACGCGGCGGAGGCAGGCGTCGAAGTCACCCTGGATCTGGAGCGTGCGGGCGCCATAGTCGAGCGCCTGGCTGAGCTTGCCGTAGGCGATCTTGCCTGAGCCGATGAACACGATGCCGGTCATCTCGCTGAGACTGGCGAACATGGCGAGGCTCGCGCTCGTGTTGCCCGTCGACGCGCAGGCGACGCGCTTGGCGCCGACCAGGCGGGCGTGGGTGAACGCGGCCGTCATGCCGTTGTCCTTGAACGAGCCGGACGGGTTGAGCCCTTCATACTGCAGGTAGAGGCGGCCCGGCTTGAGCCCCACGCGCGGGGCGAGCAGGTCGGCCTCCTGCAGGTTCGTGCGTCCTTCGCCGATGGTGACGATGTTGGCCTCGTCGCGGAAGAAGGGCATCAGCTCGCGGAAGCGCCATACGCCGGAGAAGTCGAGCGCGCCGGCGCCATGCTCGCCCTTGGTCATCCAGCGGTGCTCGAAGCGGGAAAAGGACATGGGCGCCTCGGCCCGCGCCCAGTCATAGCGGATGTCCAGCAGCGACTGCTTGCCCTGCTCGACGCAGCGCGGACACGCCACGAGCACGTCGTCGATGGCGTACCGGCTCTGGCAATCGGGGTCGATGCACTGTTGAAAGGCGATGTCTTCCATGGGCGGGCGTCCGCAACGGGCGAAGGGGCGGTTGGCGAGAGCGCGGCGGCGCGCGGTGGTGGTGGCGGGGCGCGGTGGCGAAGTCCGGCGGTGGGGCGGGATTGTACCACTGCGACGACGCGCCCGCCGCTCGCCTTCCGTCCTCCCGTCCCTTCGGGAGGGGGGTAAGACAGATAGGGTCCGCTGTGCGGACCATCCCCCACCTCGTGGCGGTCACTCCGGAAGGTCCGCACAGTGGACCCTACAATGGCCTCCATGGCACACGCAGCGCGGCCACGTATCGGCATCACCGTCGGCAACCTCAACCCGCAGGTCAGGGCGGACACCTACAGCCTGGGCGCCGCCTATGCCCGGGCCGTCGTGCGTGCCGGCGGGCTGCCGCTCATCCTTACGCAGGAGCCGGGGCTTGCGGAGGCGTACCTCGACGCCTGCGACGCGTTCGTGCTCACGGGCGGCAACGACCCGGCGACGGAGCCGTTCGGGCAGCCGACACACGCCCAGGCGCGGCGCATCGACCCCGCCCGGCAGCGCTTCGAGACGGAGCTGCTCGCAGCGCTGGAGCATCGGCCCGACGTGCCGGTGCTCGGCATCTGCCTCGGCTGCCAGATGCTGGCGCTGCACGCCGGCGGGCGGCTGGACCAGCACTTGCCCGAGACGCTCGGCGACGAGGCCGCGGCTACCCACCAGGGCAACCGCCTGCACCCGGTCGAGCTGCACGACTGGCCGCTGGACGGCTTGCAAGCCGTGGGCTTCGGCGACACGGGTGGGGATGGCGGTGGTGGCGGGGTCGTTTCGAGCCATCACCAGGCCGTTGTCGACCCGGGGCGGTTGCGCGTGGTGGCGAACGCGCCGGACGGCGTGATCGAGGCGGTGCACGACCCTGGTCGGCCGTTCTACCTCGGCGTGCAGTGGCACCCGGAGCGAGCCTGCGCGGATACGTCGGCCCCCCGGCTCACCCGCGATCTGTTTGAGGCGCTTGTGCTCGCCGCTGCTGCTGCGAGCGGCGCTCGTGCAGGTAGATCATGATGACCACCAGCGCGACGCCGGCCATCAGCGCGGCGTCGGCGAGGTTGAAGATCCACGGCCAGAGGCCGGTCTCCGGAAACAGGCGGAACATGTCCCGCACCACGCCGTAGCGCATCCGGTCGTAGAGGTTGCCCATCGCCCCGCCGAGCACGAGCGCCAGGCCCAGGTGATAGACCCAGGCGTCGGCGGGACTGCGCCAGAACAGGCGAAGCAGCACGCCGACCGCCAGCACGCTGACGACGATGAAGACCCATCGCCCGCCGGACCAGATGCCGAACACCGCCCCATCGTTAAGCGTCAGGTGAAGGCTCAGCACGCCCGGCACCACGTCGACCGGCGAATGCAGCGGCACGACGTGGGCGGGGTGCTCGATGCCCGCGTCGAGGATGACCGGCTGCCCCGCCACGTGCTCGAAGGCCGTGTACTTGATGCCCAGGTCCAGGCCGACGACGAGCATGGCGACGGCGATGAAGCAGACGACCGCCACGGGGCGGCTGCCGGCGCGGCGCAGGGCGGGGGCGTCGTGCCCCGCCTCGCCCTCGATGCCGACCTGCTCGATCTGGCTCATGTGCAAACCTGCCCCGGATTGTGAAATCGCTGGGGCCTCGCGTGGTGTGGTCCGGGTGGAGAGCCAAGCACCGGCGCCGCCTGCCTCAGCCGCTGTCCAGGCCCCGCTTCTCGCGCTCGCGGGCCACCTCAATACTATGCTTGGCCCAGGGCTTGGCTTCGAGGCGAGGCCGGCCGATCGGCTGGCCCGACTCGATGCACACGCCGTAGATGCCCTTCTGAATGCGGTCCAGGGCCTCGTCGATCTCGCGGAGCATGCGGCGCTCCGACTCGACGAGCCCGAGCGTGAACTCCTGCTCGTAGCTCGCCGTGCCGGTGTCGGCCATGTGCTCGTAGGAGATGCCCTCGTCGTAGCTGCGGGCGTCCGTCTCGAGCGACTGGACGTCGCCGACAAGCTCGGCGCGCTTCTCCAGCAGCAACTCGCGGAACTTGGTCAGGTCGCGCTTCGTCAACCCGGTCTTGACCTTGCGCAGCTCCTCGTCGCTGAGCCCCTGCCCGTTGCCGTTGACGGTCACCGGCTCGGGCGGCGGCGCGGAACGCTTGGTCGTGGACTTCGCCTGCTTGCTCGCGGTCGACTTCCCGGATTTCGCGCTGCTGCCCGCCGTCGCGGCGGAGGTGCGGCTGCTCTTTTTCTTGGTCGTCTTGCCCGCGGCCGCGGTCGTCGTGCGGCTGCGAGTCGACTTTTTTGATGTTTTCGAGGACTTGCGAGCCACGAGGCAACCTCTCCATCCTGCCAGGGGCCAACAGGCTCACGCCATGCCCCGGCCCCTGCCCAGGACACGCCGAACGTCCCCCACCCGATCCCGCTCCTCACGCCCGGCCACGGCCTCATCAACCGGTCCGGGCCAAGACGGAGCAGTGTACCGCCCAGCTATACGCTGGACAAGCGTTCCGGTTCGCATTGCGGCGGCTCATCCGCCGATCCGTCCCCTCGACCGCATATGAGGCGCTGTGGACCTGCTCATCCCCCCCGCGCGGGGAAACCCGCGCCACACACGACCCGGCACGCGAAAACGCCGCACGTTCATGCGGTGCCGAGGGCGTGGCGGCACGCCCCTGCAATGTGAGCGATTCACGCCGCCTTCTGCATCGCCTCGAGGCCGCGGCGGGCCTGTGCCACGAGCGCGTCGAAGGTGGCGGGATCGTGGATGGCGATCTCGCTGAGCATTTTGCGGTTGAGGTCGATGTTGGCCGCCTTGAGTCCGGCGATGAAGCGGGAGTAGCTGACCTCGCGCTGCTGGCAGGCGGCGCTGATGCGCTGGATCCAGAGCTGGCGGTACTCGCGCTTGACCAGGCGACGGTGCGCGTAGGCGAAGGCGCCCGCCCGGTAGACGGTCTCCTTGATCTTGCGCCACTGGTTGCGTCGCGAGCCGCGGTTACCCTTGGCGCGGTCAAGCCAGCGGTTCTTGCTCTGTCGGCGGGCGGCGCCCTTCTGGGCTCGGGGCATCGTCGTGCTCCTGGTCTGGCGTGGCCGGAGGCCTGGAAGGCGCTTGGAGGGCCCGGCACGCAAAAGTAATGCGCCAACGTCAAACGTCAGCGGTGCGGCGTCACGCCGCGGGCTTGAGCGGCCGGCGGAGCATCAACTCCAGCCGGGCGATGTCGCCCCGCTTGGCCAGCCGCTTGCCGCGCAGTTGTCGCCGCTTGTTGCCCGACTTGTGGCTGAGCAGGTGGCCGGCGCCGGCCCGGGCGAACTTGACGCGGCCGCCCGCGGTGACGCGGACGCGCTTGAGCAGTCCTTTGTGAGGCTTTTGCTTGGGCATGGCGGGCTCCTTGCGACGAGGGCGAGCCGCGTATTGTACGGCGACGTGCCGCGGATGCAAGTGGGCGGGGAAGGCGGGGGAAGGCGTGGGCAGACGGCAGGGGGCAGGGGGCAGGGGGCAGTCTCGGAGCGCGGGGGGCGCCGTCTCTGGCGTAGGGTGGGTTGCGCTTCGCTTCACCCACCCTGCAACCGCCGTCTGCCGCCTTCTCATTTCCCCTCCGGAACTGCCCCCTGCAGTCTGCCCCCTGCCGTCTAACCCCTGCCCCCCGGATTGCCCGCTGCGGATGAGCCGTTATCATGTCGCGTCTATGCCTGCTCGCACACGTGAAATCAAGGGACGGATCAAGGCCGTCGGGAACATCGAGCGCATCACCAAGACGATGCAGATGATCGCCACGGCCCGTTTTCAGGCCATGCAGAAGCGGGCGACCTCGGCCCAGGCCTACACCCGCCGCATCGCCCAGCTCGTCGGCGAACTCTCCCGCGGCGCCGGGTCGGAGCAGATGGAGCATCCGCTGCTCGCCGCCCCCGCCGAGCCCGTCGGCCGCCGGCTGCTGCTGGTCATCACCTCCAACCGCGGCCTGTGCGGCGCCTACAACGCCAACATCCTGCGCCAGGCGATGCGCTTCATCCGCGAGCACGAGGGTGAGCAGCTCGACGTCGAGGCCGTCGGCAAGAAGGCCGTCAACTTCATGCGGTTCAACCGCGTGGAGGTCGCGCAGTTCCACGGCCACATCGGCGACACGCCGCGCTACGAGGACGTCGAGGCGCTGGCGACGGCGTACATGGGTGACTTCGAGGCCGGCCGCTACGACGGCGTGCATGTGGCATTCACCGAATTCCACTCCATGAGCCGGCAGGAGGCCAAGGTCGTGCGCCTGCTCCCGGCAGAGGACCCGACCGGCGCAGGCGAGGGCGACCCCGGTTCCGCTGGCGGTCCGACGGTGCAGTACGAGTTCACGCCGGAGCCGGCCGAGCTCCTGGCCGACCTGCTGCCGATCACGGTCAAGACGCGGCTGTTCCAGTGCTTGAACGAGTCGGTGGTGTCGGAGCAGATCTCCCGGATGGTGGCGATGAAGGCGGCGACGGACGCGGCGGGGAAGATGAAAAAAGGCCTGCAGCGCAGCTTCAACCGCGCCCGCCAGACGGCGATCACGACCGAGCTGAGCGAGATCATCGGCGGCGCGGCGGCGCTGGAGTAAGGCGCGGCGCTACTCGGGGAGGCGATTCGTAAGCACGGTGAAATAAGCCGGTTACGCGAATGTTTGGTTGCGGAGCGGCGGCGGTGAAGGTGTTTGACAGGGCCGCGGGCCGGCCCTAGTCTATCGGCTCGCTTTTCCGGGCGGGCCGGGCATGAGCGGACGGAGCACGGCCGATGGCCGGCGAAATGCAGCCCAACCCGTGGCGCTATGCGCACATGGGCCTGGAACTCGGCGGCTCCGTGGGGCTGCTGGCGGCGGCGGGCTACTGGGTCGACTGGCGCTTCGGGACCGGGCCGTGGGGCGTGGTCACCGGCACGTGCGTCGGGTTCATCGGGGGCATGTACCTGTTTATCAAGCAGGCGCTGGCGGCGACGAGCCTCTACCGGGGCACCGGGCGACAAGCAGGCAAGCAGCAGGACGGACAGCACCGCGATGGACAGTGAGCAGCCCTCGATCCCACCATTCCCGCTTCGGCGTAGCCTGCTGCTTACTGCGCTCATGGTGACCATCGGGTTGGCCGCATCCGCCTCGTTGATCGCCTGGTTCGGCGCTGCCGCGCAGCTCGGCCCGGCGAGCGGGGCGGCGGCCGTCGCGCTTCTCGCAGCGCTGGCGGCGTTGCTGCCCATGGCCTCGGCGCATCGCGGGCCCGCCCAGGTGCTCGTCATGCGGGCCCTGTCCGGGACCATCATCCGGATGTTCGTCACCGCCATGGGCCTGCTGCTGCTCACGGCCGGGCTCGGCCTCGAGCGCGTGGCGACCAGCCTCTGGACGCTGGGGTGGTACGCCACACTGCTCTGCGTCGAGGTGTTCATCCTCGCCAGCTACTTCCGCTCGCTGCCCGGGGCGCTCGGCGGCCGCGGCGGCAACGACCCGAACGCGACCGCGCGTGTGGAGACGCCATTGTGCTGAACCTGACGACCATGACGACCACGCTGGCGGCGAGCGAAGGCGACGGCCTGATGGACCGCGTGATGGGCCACGTCGTGCCTCACACGCTCTTCGAGATCCCCGGCCTCGGCGTGGCGTTCACCAACCACATGTTCATGGTGCTGGTGGCCGCCCTGCTCGTGCTCGCGGTGTTTCTCACCGTCTCGCGGCAGGTGGCCACGGGCAGCGAGGGGGACATCGAGGCCCACCAGACCAGCGGACGCTTCGCGCAGTTCTGGGAGGCGATCTGCCAGTTCATTCGCGACAACGTCGTCAAGCCGCAGCTCGGCCCGATGACCGACCGCTACATCGGCTACATCTGGACCGTGTTCTTTTTCATCATGTTCAGCAACCTGCTGGGCATGATCCCCGTCGGCTCCATCGTGGGGGGGCTGGCGTACATGTTCGGCTCGGAGCACCCCGCCACGTACGCCCACTGGTGGGGCACGTCCACCGGCAACATCGCCATCACCAGCGCCCTGGCCAGCGTGTCGCTCGTCGCGATCGTGGGGATCGGCGTGCGGGAGCAGGGCAAGCACTACTTCGCCCACTTCGCACCCGTCCCGTTCACCCCCTGGCCGATGGTGATCATCGCCGGCCCGCTCGTGGCGCTGGAGGTGATGGGGCTGCTCGTCAAGTCGGGCGTGCTGGCGATGCGTCTCTTTGGCGTGATGGTCGGCGGTCACCTGGTCATCGGCGTGATGATCGGGATGATCTTCATGTTCGGCAGCTACGCGATCGGCGTCGGGGTGGGGCTCCTGAGCCTCGCGCTGCTGGTGCTGGAACTGTTCATCGCGCTGTTGCAGGCGTTCATCTTCACGTTCCTGACGACACTGTTCATCGCCGCCGGCGCGGCCCACGAGCAGCACGAGGAGCACCACGAGGGTGAGGTCGAGCATGGCGTGCAGCCGGTGGCGGGCGGCGCGGGGGCGGGGCAGCCGGCGTGAGCAGAGCAGGTTGTGCGGCGCGAAGCCGCGAGCGGCTGGCGGGCGCGAGGCGGGGGGTGGCGGGGGGATGGCGGGGGAGGGGACCGAAACACACGGGTCAGCCGACGGGCCCGTGACTTTAAGACGTCGGCAACACGTTTTCGTTTCAAGGAGCAGCGATGATGGACATGACGCTACTGTTGGCCCAGGACGTGGGCTGGTCCCTGGTCGGGGCCGGGCTTGCCGTGCTGGGGGTGGGACTGGGCTTCGGCCTGACGGTTTTCGGTGTCGGCAAGGGCATTGGTAACATCGGGGGCAACGCGGTCCAGGCGATCGCCCGTCAGCCGGAGGCCACCGGCCCGATCGGAACGAACATGATCATCGCCGCGGCGCTGATCGAGGGCATCGCCGTGATCTCGATGGTGCTGCTGTTCATCATCACCCCCAACCTGCCGGGCGTGATTGCGAGCCTGAGCGAAGCGCAGGCCGCGATGGGTCAGTGAGTGATCAATCGCCGGCATGCACGCCGGCGGCATGAATTGGCGCGGATCGAGGCCGACCGGCCGCGATCCGCTTTTGAGCCTGCTCGCGGGTGTTGAGCGAGCGGGCGCGGGTCTGACTTCGCCAGGCCGCGGACGGCAGGCGATGAGAAGCTGAGGCATGGACATGAACAGAATCTGGCGAATGGGCGTGGGAACGACGGCGGTGCTCTGGCTTGGCGCGGCGACACCGGCGCTGGCGGCCGAGGACAGCCCGGGGCTGCTGAGCTGGACGCCGGGCGAGTACATCTGGACGCTGGCGATCTTTCTGGGGCTGCTGTTCCTGCTGGTGCGATTCGTCTGGCCGGTGATCTTGAAGGGCCTGCAGGACCGCGAGCAGAAGATTCGCGCCGACCTCGCCGACGCGGAGAAGGCGCGCGACGAGGCGCAGCAGACGCTCGGGCAGTATCGCCAGCAGCTCGCCGAGGCGCGCCGCGAGGCGCAGAAGCTCATCGACGACAGCCGCCTCGAGGCCGAGCGCGCCGCGGCCCGCATCAAGGAGGGCGCCCAGGCGGACATCTCCCAGATGCGCCAGCGGGCCCAGGCGGAGATCACCAACGCCAAGGAGCAGGCGATCGCCGAGATCTACGAGCAGACGGCCGTGCTGGCGACGCACGTGGCGGGGCAGATCCTGCACCGCGAGATCAACGCGGACGACCAGCGCGACCTCGTCGAGCGATCGCTGAGCAAGTTCGCCGAGGCGTCGCAGGTTTGAGACATCGGGTGCATCGGGGGCATTGAGTCGCAGGGCTTGAACGGAGTGATGCGTTGAACGACGCGCGAACGCAGACAGATGCCGTGGACCGGGCCTACGCCCGGGCGCTGTTCGAAACGGGCGTCGAGCAGGGCGAGCTCGAAGCGCTGGCGGACGAGATGGAAGAGTTGGGGGACGTGATCGCCGACCAGCCGGAGCTGCGCCGCCTGATCACCACGCCGGCGATCGGCGTGCAGCAGCGGGTGGGGCTGATCGATCGGCTGTTCAAGGATCGCGTCAGCCCGACGCTCTACAAGTTCCTGCAGGTCGTGACCCGCAAGGGGCGGCTGGCGTCGTTGCCGGGCATGGTGCAGGCCTTCGCCGAGTTGATGACCGACCAGCGCGGGCTCGTCGAGGTCGATATCTTCGTTGCCGACCGGCTGAATGAGGCCCAGGCCGACGACGTCGCCAACAGCATCGGCCGCGTGCTCGGCCGCGAGGTCGTGCTCCACCAGTACGTCGACCCGGAACTGATCGGCGGGCTGAAGATCCGCGTCGGCGACAAGCTGATCGACGGCAGCGTCGCGAACCAGCTCAAGCTGCTGCGCCAGCGGCTGGGCCGCGTCGGCCGCGACCGGGCGCGGGAAGCGGAATGACAGGACGCGGGGGAGCCTACGGATTGCAATTCGCGGGCTTCGGGATGTGACAGTGATGGGACACCTGGCGGACTCGCAGGAGTTCGCGGACATAAGAGAGCAGTCATGAAGATCAAGACGGACGAGATTACGAGCGTGATCAAGCAGGAGGTCGAGCGCTTCTCGACCGAGCTCGAGGTGTCGCAGGTCGGCACGGTGGTGGAGGTCGGCGACGGCATCGCCCGCGTGCACGGGCTCAGCGAGGCCATGGCCGCCGAGATGCTCGAGTTCGACATCGGCAACGGGCAGAGCGTCCGAGGCCAGGCGATGAACCTCGAGCAGGACGTCATCGGTGCCGTCATCTTCGGTGACTACCTCAAGATCAAGGAAGGCGCGACCGTCCGCTCCACCGGCGAGCTGCTGTCGGTGCCCGTGGGCGACGAGCTGCTGGGGCGGGTGGTCAACGGCCTCGGGCAGCCGATCGACGGCAAGGGGCCGCTGCAGACCAGCGAAACGCGCAAGGTCGACATCATCGCGCCCGGCATCGCCGACCGCCAGCCGGTCAGCGAGCCGCTGCAGACGGGGCTCAAGGCCATCGACTCGATGATCCCGATCGGGCGAGGCCAGCGCGAGCTGATCATCGGCGACCGCAAGACGGGCAAGACCGCGGTCGCGATCGACGCGATCCTCAACCAGAAGCAAACGCACCAGACCGACGAGCCGGTGTACTGCATCTACGTCGCCGTGGGTCAGAAGGAGTCGACGGTCGCGGGCGTGGTCGAGCAGCTCCAGCGGCAGGGCGCGATGGACTACACGATCGTGGTCAGCGCCGCGGCGTCGGACCCGGCGCCGATGCAGTACATCGCCCCCTACGCCGGCTGCGCGATGGGCGAGCACTTCATGTGGCAGGGCAAGCACGTGCTGTGCATCTATGACGACCTGTCCAAGCAGGCCACCGCCTACCGCCAGCTCTCGCTGCTGCTGCGTCGCCCGCCCGGGCGCGAGGCGTACCCCGGCGACGTGTTTTACCTGCACTCGCGCCTGCTCGAGCGGGCGACCAAGCTCAGCGACGAGCATGGGGCCGGGAGCCTGACGGCTCTGCCGATCATCGAGACGCAGGAGGGCGACGTGTCGTCGTACATTCCGACGAACGTGATTTCGATCACCGACGGGCAGATCTACCTTGAGCCCGACCTCTTCTTCGCGGGTGTGCGGCCGGCGATCAACGTGGGCATCTCGGTGTCGCGCGTGGGCGGCAATGCGCAGATCAAGGCGATGAAGGAGGTCGCCGGCTCGCTGCGCCTGGACCTCGCGGCGTTCCGCGAGCTCGAGGCGTTCGCGCAGATCGGCACGGAGCTGGACCGCGCCACGCAGCGTCAGCTCGATCGCGGCCAGCGGATGGTCGAGCTGCTCAAGCAGCCGCAGTATGAGCCGATGGAGGTCTTCGACCAGGTGATCCAGCTCTTCGCGGGCACGCGGGGGTACCTGGACGACCTGCCGCTGAACCAGGTCGCGTCGTACGCCGAGGCGCTCGTCAAGCATTTCCAGGGGCCCGCCAAGGCGCTGCGCGACCGGCTGGAGGGGGCGGGGTCGTTCAAGGGCGAGTTGGAGGAGGAGTTCAAGAAGGCGATGGCGGACTTCAAGGAGGGTTGGCAGGTGGGGTGACGCCGCGGTGGGCGGGCGCGTCTCGTGCGGATGCGCGGGCGTAGGGTCCGCTGTGCGGACCTTCGCGCCCCAACTCTGTGGGCGGACGCTGCATGGTGGGTGCCACTGGCGGCTTGTCCGCCAGTGTGCGCGCGGGAGGTCAAGGCACTGGTGGACAAGCCACCAGCGGCACCCCGTTTCCGGCGGGATCCTGATTTCCCGCTGTGGTCCCAGCCTGATCCGCGCGTCTGGTGCGCGCGGCGACGTGGTCCGCACAGCGGGCCCTCCTTCCACGGTGCCGCGGCTTGGCCGCGAAGCGGCAAGCCGTCATGCAGGTGCTGGCGTTTGAACGGATCGGCCCTTAAACTGGTGGGCGATCCAGCCAGTACCTGCGGTGGGGAGAAGCCAATGGAACATGCGGTCATGAGCGAGACAGCGAAGGTTCAGCTCGGGGACAAGTCCATCGAGCTTCCGATCGTCGTGGGCAGCGAGAACGAGCGGGCTGTCGACATCAGCCAGTTGCGGGCCGACACCGGGCACATCACGCTCGACGACGGCTACAGCAACACCGGCTCGTGCCAGTCGGCGATCACCTTCATCAACGGCGAAAAGGGCGAGCTGCGCTACCGCGGCATTCCGATCGAGCAGTTGGCCGAACGCTCGACGTTCATCGAGGCGGCGCTCCTGCTGATCTATGGCGAGCTGCCGACGCGCGAGCACACCGAGCAGTTCCAGGCGCTGCTGACCGAGCAGGCGGGGATCAACGAGGGCATGCGCCACTCGTTCGCCGGCTTCCCGAACACGGGCCATCCGATGGCGGTGCTCTCGGCGATGATCAACACGCTGAGCTGCTACCACCCGGACCTGCTGGCGATGGACGACGCCGCGACCTTTGAAGGCGCCGCCGGTCGGCTGCTGTCCAAGGTGCGCACCATCGCGGCGGCGAGCTACAAGACGTCGCGCGGCGAGCCGATGGTCTATCCGCGCAAGGACCTCAACTACGTGCAGAACTTCCTGCACATGATGTTCTCGCTGCCCTACGACCACTACGAGCCGGACGACGACGTCGTCAACGCGCTCGAGCTGTTCTTCATCCTCCACGCGGACCACGAGCAGAACTGCTCGACGAGCACCGTCCGCATGGTCGCCTCCAGCGGGGCGAACCTGTTCGCGAGCTGCGCGGCCGGCGTCTGCGCCCTGTGGGGCTGGAAGCATGGCGGGGCGAACGTCGCCGTGATCGACATGCTCGAGCAGATCCACAGCGAGCAGATCCCGCTCGAATCCTTCCTCAAGCAGGTGCGCGACCGCGAGCGCAAGCTGATGGGCTTCGGCCACCGGGTCTACAAGACCTACGACCCTCGTGCCAACGTGCTCAAGGAGGCGACCGACAAGGTCCTGAGCAAGATGCACAAGAAGGACCCGCTGCTCGACATCGCCCGCAAGCTCGAGGAGGTCGCGCTCAAGGACAGCTACTTCCGCGAGCGCAACCTGTATCCGAACGTCGACTTCTACAGCGGCATCATGCTGCGGGCGATCGGCATCCCCGTCGACATGTTCACCGTGCTGTTCGCCATCGGGCGGATGCCGGGGTGGATCGCCAACTACAAGGAAGTCCACGACGCCGACGCGCGAATCTATCGCCCGCGGCAGGTCTACGTCGGGCCGGCGACGCGCGATTACGTGGCCGTCGAGAAGCGCGGCTGAGCGCTTTTGAAATCCACAATCAGGCTTCGTCCGAAAACGGTTGCCAGTGGCACCCGACATATGACATTTTCCGGACAAGGCCGGCACTTCTGAACGACCGCGACGAAGCGAAGAAGGCGAAGGCCGCGAGCCTCGGCCCGGAGAAGCGACGGCTTGCATCAGAACAGCTTCACTTCCTTCGCACCTTCGCGGTTCGAGCTGCTTTCGCGTCGCCGTGGCGAGATGGAGGGTCTTGCCCTTCACCCGGCCGCGTGGGCGAGCCGCGAGCGCATCGGGTGCGGCGGCGTGGGCCGTCAGCCCGCGGCGGCGAGAGACGTCTCCGCGGACAGGCCCGGGCCATGCTCGAAGACCTCGGGCTCGAGGTCGAGGATGAAGGTCGAGTCCTCGCCGGCGGGGATGGTGAAGCTGGACCAGGGGATGACGAAGAGCTTGTCGGGCTCCCGGCACGGGCCATGGCCGGCGACGAGCGCGTAGGCGATCGAGCCGTGGGGCACGTCCATGACGAGGTCGGCGACGCGGCCGAGCAGTTCGCCCCGGCGGTTGCGGATCGTGCGATGCAGAAGGGTGCTGGCGGCGGCGAGTTGAGCAACGGGCATGGGCTCGTCCTTTCACGTGGCGCCCGGCGTCGCCGGCCGGGCTGCGTGCTCCCGGGTCGTCCCCGCCGCGGAGTCGCGGCGGGGCGCTGATTGGGATGCAAGGCCGATGCCAGAGTGCGGGGGAACGCCCGACACGGCCCCACGTTTCCCACCTGAACCCGGCTGGGCCTTCCTCCCGAGCCTCGCGCCGGTCGCGCCGCACCCTCTTCGTGGGACCGCACCCCCGGCCGCACCCGGATGAAGATGTAATTCTTTCGTGTCGGTTGTAACCGCGGCGGCCGCGGCGGCCCTCGAACGCCCGGCTCCCGCCGCCCGCGCGGGCATCGGCGGCGCAGGCCCCGTGCGAGGCGCGGTTTCGGATGTCCCGCAAAGCTGGTGCGGCGGCAGCTTCTTCCATGTTTTCAGGACGTCCCCGCTTCGGGGCCCACCCGACGCGCGGCTGGAGCGAACCCGCAAATCCGGTGATGCACGATGAGCGGTACATGCCTTGCAGTGGCAGTTGTGCGACGAGCGGCTGACGGAAGCGCGACCCCTTGCAGGGCAAACCCACATGGGACAACAGGTGCTGATCACGGGCGGGGCGGGATTCATCGGCTCGCACCTCGCCGACCAGTTGCTCGAACGGGGCCATCGCGTCCGCGTCCTCGACAGCCTTGCCGCGCAGGTTCACGGCGACGCGGGCGAGCGGCCGGCCTACCTGCACGACGATGTCCAGCTCATGCGCGGCGACGTCACGGCCCATGCCGACGTCCGCCGCGCCCTGCGCGACGTCGACGCCGTCTACCACCTCGCGGCGCTGGTGGGCGTCGGGCAGAGCATGTATCAGATCGAGGCGTACACGCGTGTCAACGAGGTGGGCACCGCGACGCTGCTCGAGGCCATCGTCGAGCAGGGGGGCGTCGGGCGACTGGTGGTGGCGTCGAGCATGAGCGTGTATGGCGAGGGGCGCTACGTCGACGAGACCGGCCGTGTGGCGCGCAACGTGTCGCGCGACGTCGACGCGATGCGCCGCGGTCAATGGGAGCCGGTCGATGGCGATGGTCGCGCGCTGCAGCCCGCGCCGACGCCGGAGGAGAAGCCCGCGGAGCTGGCGTCGGTCTATGCCCTGTCCAAGTATGCGCAGGAGCGGCTGGCGCTGATCGTCGGGCACGCGTACGGCATCCCGACCGTCGCACTGCGATTCTTCAATGCCTACGGCCCGAGACAGGCGCTGTCGAATCCTTACACCGGCGTGTTGGCGATCTTCGCCTCGCGACTGCTCAACGGCCGCCCGCCGATCGTCTATGAGGACGGTCGGCAGTTGCGCGACTTCGTGAGCGTGCACGACGTGGCGCGGGCGTGCGCGGCGGCGCTTGAGGCGGACGCCGCCGCGGGAGAGGTGATCAACATCGGCTCGGGCCAGCCCCGGACCGTGCTGGAGGTGGCGGACCGGCTGGCGGCGGTGCTCGGACGCAGCGATGTCAAGCCGCACCTCAGCGGGCAGTATCGCGTGGGCGACATTCGTCACTGTTATGCCGACGTCGAACGTGCCCGGCGGCTGCTCGGATACGAGCCGCGGATGTCGTTCGATGACGGCCTCGCCGAGCTTGCCCAGTGGGTGGCGCGGCAAGGCGCGCAGGACCATGTCGAGCAGGCGCACGGCGAACTGAACACGCGAGGACTGACGGTATGATCGCCAAGGTAACGGATGACTGCGGGCCCACGCTGATCACCGGCGGCGCGGGCTTCATCGGAACGAACGTCGCCCATCGACTGCTGAGCGCCGGCACGCGAGTGCGCGTGTTCGACAACCTGGCGCGCGAGGGTGTCGAGCAGAACCTCGCGTGGCTGCAGGCACGCCACCGCGATCGGCTGGAGGTGCAGATCGCCGACGTGCGCGACGAGCTTGCCGTCCGCCACGCCGTGCGCGATGCGGCACAGGTCTACCACTTCGCCGCGCAGGTCGCCGTGACGACGAGCCTGCAGTGCCCGGTCGACGACTTCGACGTCAACGCGCGCGGCACGCTGAACGTGCTCGAGGCGCTCCGCGAGCGTCCCGACCCGCCGCCGCTGCTCTTTACGTCGACGAACAAGGTCTACGGTCAGCTCGACGGCCTCGGGCTTCGGGCCTTTGCCACACGTTATCGGCCGACTGACGCCGAGGTCAGGCGCCAGGGCATCGCCGAGCAGCAGCTCGCGTTTCACAGCCCCTATGGCTGCTCGAAGGGCGCGGCCGATCAGTACGTGCTCGACTACGCGCGCAGCTTCGGCCTGCCGACCGTCGTGTTCCGGATGAGTTGCATCTACGGCCCGCACCAGTGCGGCTGCGAAGACCAGGGCTGGGTGGCGCACTTCGTGCGCACGGCGCTCGCCGAAGGCCGCGTCACGGTCTACGGCGACGGGCGCCAGGTGCGCGACGTGCTCTTCGTCGAGGACCTCGTCGAAGCCATGACGCTGGCGATGCGCCACGTCGATCGCACCGCCGGGCAGGCATTCAACATCGGCGGCGGGCCGAGCAACACCCTGAGCCTGCTGGAACTCATCGAGCTGGTCGGCCGGCTGCACGGGCGGGTTCCCACCGTCGACTTCGATCGTTGGCGCCCGGGGGACCAGCGCTACTACGTCTCGGACATGCGGCGGTACCAGGCACTGACCGGCTGGCGGCCGCGGGTCACCGTGCGCGAGGGCGTCGCACGGCTCTACGCCTGGCTGGGCCGATCCGCGCCGCGCCTGCACGTGGATGGATCGGCGCCGACGGCGGTGTGACAGGTGGGGCCTGTCTGCGGCACCCCCGACGATGTGAATGACAGCAGAAGGAGCTGAGAATGAACGACTCGGCATCCAGTGCGGTTACGGCCCCCCAGGCAACGATGATGGTCGCGGCGCGGGTCGTTGGGCCGGGGCGCATCGAGATGACTCGCTCGGCAGCGCCCGCGCCGGGGCCAGGCGAGGTGCGCGTCGCGATCGAGGGATGCGGCGTGTGCGCGTCCAACGCGCCCCCGTGGGAGGGTCGGCCGTGGTTCGCCTACCCGCTCGCGCCGGGTCAGCTCGGGCACGAGGCGTGGGGTGTGGTGGATGGTGTGGGGTGCGACGTCAAGCGTCTTCAGCCCGGTCAGCGCGTGGCGTTTCTCAGCGAGCACGCCTACGCGACGCATGACGTCGCGGGTGAGGCGGCGGTCGTGCCTCTGCCCGACGAGCTCGACGGCGCGCCGGTGCCTGCCGAGCCGCTGGGCTGCGCGATGAACATCTTCCGGCGAAGCGACATCCGCGCCGGGCAGCCGGTCGCCGTCGTGGGCGCCGGGTTCATCGGGTTGCTGCTGGTGCGCCTGGGCAAGCTCGCCGGGGCGCGGGTGATCGCCATCAGCCGCCGCCAGCACGCCCTGGACGCGGCGCGGCAGATGGGCGCTGCCGAAACGGTGCGCTACGACGACGACGCCGCGGTGATGGAAGCCGTCAGCGCGATGACCGGTGATGAGCTGTGCCAGACGGTCATTGAGGCGACCGGCAAGCAGGCGCCGCTCGACCTGGCGGCCAGGTTGACGCGGCAGCGCGGGCGACTGGTCATCGCGGGCTTTCACCAGGACGGGCCGCGCCAGGTCGACATGCAGTCCTGGAACTGGCGCGGGCTCGATGTCATCAACGCCCACGAGCGCGACCCGGCCGTCTATCGCCGCGGCATGCAGGAGGCGGTGCAGCTCATGCGCAGCGGGCGGCTGGACCCCCGGCCGCTGTTCACGCACGTCTATCCGCTGTCGCGCCTCGCCGAGGCGCTCGAGGCGACGCGGACCCGGCCGGATGGGTTCATCAAGGCGCTGGTGATGATGCAGGAGGGGGACGCACGATGAAGGTGTTGATGACCGCCGACACCGTCGGGGGCGTGTGGACCTATGCGCTGGAGCTCGCGGGCGCGCTGAGACGGACCGGCGGGCGCGTTGTGCTGGCGACGATGGGCCCGCCGCCGGACGCGGCGCAGCGGCGCGACGCGCGGGAGGCCGGGTTGGAGCTGCATGAAAGCGCGTACCATCTGGAATGGATGGACGAGCCGTGGGAGGACGTGGGGCGAGCCGGGCGTTGGCTGCTGGACCTGGAGCGCGACGTTGAGCCGGACGTCGTACACCTCAACGGCTATGCGCACGCGTCGCTGCCGTGGCGCGCGCCGGTGATGGTGGTGGCCCACTCGTGCGTCTGCTCGTGGTGGCGCGCGGTGCATGGTTGCGACCCGCCGGGTGATACCTGGGCGCGGTATCGCGAGGCGACGGGCCGGGGGCTCGCAGCGGCGGAGGTGGTCGTCGCGCCGACGCGGGCCATGCTCGACGCACTCGCGGCGTGCTACGACGCACCGCGACGCGGGGAGGTGATCTGCAACGGGCGGGACGCGGCGCGCTTCCAGCCCGGGCCCAAGCGGCCGCTCGTCTTCGCCGCGGGCCGCGTGTGGGACGAGGCGAAGAACATGCGCGCCCTCGAAGCCGTCGCGGGTCGGCTTGACTGGCCGGTGTGCATCGCGGGCGATCAACGGCACCCGGTCACCGGCGAGCTGCCGGCCATGAGCGTCGAGCAGCTCGGCCGACTCACGCCCGCCGAGGTCGCGCGCCAGCTCGCGGCCGCGTCGATCTACGCCCTGCCGGCGCGGTATGAGCCGTTCGGTCTCGGGGCGCTGGAGGCGGCGCTGGCGGGCTGCGCGCTGGTCCTTGGCAACATCGCGTCCCTGCGCGAAGTCTGGGCCGACGCGGCGCTCTACGTCAACCCGGACGAGCCCGAGGCGCTGGGCGACGCGCTGACCGCACTGATTCGCGAGCCCGCCCGCCGCCGCACGCTGGCGCAGGCCGCGCGTCGACGCGCCCTGACCATGACGCCGGCGCGCATGGCCGACGGGTACGACCGGCTGTACCGGGACCTGGCCAGCCGACGTTGCGGGCCGGCGGCCGCACGACGCCCCTCCGCCGTGACACGGAGCTGACGCCATGCGCATCGCGCTCTTCTATCACTCGCTCGTGTCGGACTGGAACCACGGCAACGCTCACTTCCTGCGCGGCGTGGTCGGCGAGCTCAAGGCGCGCGGTCATGATGTGCGCGTCTACGAGCCCGCCAATGCATGGAGCGTCACCAACCTCGTCGCCGACCATGGACCCGGCGGCCTGGAGCCGTTTCACCGCGTGTATCGTCACCTGGCAAGCGACGCGTACGACGCTGACAGCCTCGACCTCGACGCGGTGCTGGCGGACGTCGACCTGGTGATCGTGCACGAATGGAACGAGCCGGCCCTCGTGGCGCGCATCGGAGAGCACCGCGCCGCTCGCGGCCGCTACGCCCTGCTGTTTCACGACACGCACCACCGCATGGTCAGCGTGCCGGAGCAGATGCAGGCCTACGACCTGTCGCGCTACGACGGTGTGCTGGCCTTTGGCGAGGTGATCCGCCGCGCCTATCTCAACCGCGGCATGGCCCGCGCCGCGTGGACGTGGCACGAGGCCGCCGACACCCGCGTCTTCTACCCGCGCCAGGGTCGTCCGCGCGCGGGCGAGCTGGTGTGGATCGGCAACTTCGGCGACGGCGAGCGCGGCGACGAGCTCGATGAGTTCCTCATCGATCCCGCCCGCCGCCTCGGCCTCCAGGCGACCGTGTACGGCGTGCGCTATCCGCCCCAGGCGCTCGCGGCCCTCGCGCGCGCAGGCATCCGCTACGCCGGCTACCTGCCCAACCCCGACGTGCCCGAGGCCTTCGCCCGCCACGACGTCACGCTCCACATCCCGCGGCGCTACTACGCCCGGCAACTGCCCGGCATCCCCACCATCCGCCCGTTCGAGGCGATGGCGTGCGGCATCCCGCTCATCAGCGCCGTGTGGGACGACGCCGAGCAGCTCTTCACCCCCGGCCGGGACTACCTCGTTGCCCGCGACGGCGGGGAGATGACGGCCCACCTGCGCCGCGTGCTGCAAGATCGTCACGGCGCGAGGGCGATGGCGGACCATGCGCTGCGTACCATCCGCCAACGGCATACCTGCGCCCACCGCGTCAACGGGCTTCTGGAGATATGCCACGAACTGGGCATGGCCATGCCGGCCCGCGACCGCGTGCGCCGTCGGCCGCTCGTGATGGGTGAGGGCCATTCAAGATGAAGCAAGCCAACGAGGGACATGGGCTGGCCAGCCGCGTCGACGCAGCGCCCAGCGATCTGCACAGCCGTTTCACGATCCCCGGCCCCGGCGAAACGAAGCCGGCGCTCGCGCCGATGCACATCGCCTTCTTCGGCTCGAGCCTCGTCTCCGCCTACTGGAACGGCGCGGCGACGTACTACCGCGGCATCATCCGCGCCCTGCACGCCCGGGGCCACCGCGTCACGTTCTACGAGCCCGACGCCCTTGGCCGCCAGCAGCACCGTGACATGGACCCGCCCCCGTGGGCGGAGGTCGTCGTCTACAGCGGCGACGACGAGCGCGACGTGCACCGCTGCCTGGACCGCGCCCGCGCCGCGGACGTGATCGTCAAGGCCAGCGGCGTGGGCGTCTTCGACGAGCTGCTCGAAGCCGCTGCCCCGGAGCTGCGCAGTCCGGGCAAGGTCGTCGCCTTCTGGGACGTCGACGCACCGGCCACGCTGCAGCGCCTCGACGACAACCCCGACGACGCGTTCATCAAACAGATCGGCGCCTACGACATGGTGCTGACCTACGGCGGCGGGCCGGGCGTGATCGAGGCCTACCTCGCGCGCGGGGCGCGCGCCTGCAACGCGATCTACAACGCCGCCGATACGTCGACCCACCACCCGGTCGCGCCGGAGCGGCGCTTCGCATGCGACCTGGCGTTCCTCGGCAACCGCCTGCCCGATCGCGAGGCCCGCGTCGAGCAGTTCTTCCTGGAGCCGGCCATGCGCATGCCCGGGCGGCGGTTCATCCTCGGCGGTAGCGGATGGGCGGACAAGCCCCGGCCGACGAATGTGCGCTACCTCGGGCACGTCTACACGCGCGATCACAATGCTCTGAACGCGTCGCCGACGGCCGTGCTCAACGTCAGCCGCGAGAGCATGGCCCGGGCCGGCCACTCCCCGGCGACGCGCCTCTTTGAAGCCGCAGCGGCGGGGGCCTGCATCATCAGCGACGCCTGGCCGGGGCTGGACGCGTTCCTCGAACCCGGGCGCGAGGTGCTCGTCGCGGAAAGTGGTGACGACGTCATCGAGCACTTGGCGCGCCTGACACCGGAGCAGGCCGGCGCGATCGGCAGCGCCGCCCTGCGCCGCGTCATCGCGGAGCACACCTACGATCACCGCGCACGCCAGCTCGAGCGGCTGCTCCAGGAGGGCGCCACGGCATGATGGCGTCGCACAACGACACCCGGCAAACTTGACGATCCCACAACGAGCAGGGGCAACGCATCATGATTCAACGCGCAACCGGCGGCTTGAAGCTCGTGTTCCTCGGCCTGTCGATCACGTCCTCCTGGGGCAACGGACACGCGAGCATCTATCGCGGGCTCGTTCGTGCGCTGGCCGGGCGCGGTCACGACGTGCTCTTCCTGGAGCGCGACATGCCCTGGTACGCGTCCAACCGCGACCTGCCGCGGCCGCCGGCCGGACGAACGGAACTGTACGCGAGCGTGGGCGAGCTCAAGCGGCGCTTCGCCGGCGACGTGATGGATGCCGACGCCGTGATCGTCGGCTCCTACGTGCCCGACGGCATCGAGGTCGGCCGATGGGTCACGCGCACCGCCCGGGGCGTCACCGCCTTTTACGACATCGACACGCCCGTGACGCTCGCGCGGATGGAGGCTGGCGGCCTCGACTACATCGCGCCGGAACTGATCCCGGCCTACGGCATGTACCTGTCCTTCACGGGCGGGCCGGTGCTCGAGCGCCTCGAGCAGGTGCACGGCAGCCCGATGGCCCGGCCGTTCTACTGCTGCGTCGACCCGGACGCCTATCCGCCGCTGCCCGGCGAGCCGATCCAGTGGGATCTCGGGTACATGGGCACGTGCAGCAGCGACCGCATGGTCAAGCTCGAGTCGCTGGTGCTCACTGCCGCCCAGCGCTGGCCGCAGGGGCGCTTCGTCGTGGCGGGGCCGCAGTATCCGACGGATTACGATTGGCCGGTGAACGTGGAGCGGATCGACCACCTGCCGCCGCCGGCGCATCCGCGCTTCTACGCGGGGCAGCGGTTCACGCTCAACCTGACGCGAGCGGACATGGTCGCGGCAGGCTACTCGCCGAGCGTGCGCCTCTTCGAGGCCGCGGCCTGTGCCGTGCCCGTCATCAGCGACGCCTGGGCGGGGCTGGAGTCCTTCTTCGCGCCGGGCCGGGAGATCCTCATCACCCGCAGCGCGGACGAGACGCTCGAGCACCTGCGGCAGATTCCGGAGGATGAGCGGCGCGCGATCGGCCAGCGGGCGCGGGCCCGCGTGCTTGCCGAGCACACGACGACCCACCGCGCCATCGAGTTGGAGCGCTACATCGCCGAGGCACGCGGCACGCATACGCGGACGGCGGAGACGGCCCACGATGCAGCCGGCGCACCGGATTGCAGATCGTAGGGGGGCGTCGAGCGAAGCGCTGGCTTCGGCAATGTCTTGGCCGCCAAACCCACCCGACGTGCAGGCGGCGGGTCCGTCACCCGTTCTCGAATCCCTCGACCTTGTACGAGTTGAGCCGGTTGTACAGCGTCTTGAGGCTGACCCCGAGCGTCTTGGCGCTGCGACGCTTGTCCCCCTGGCAGTGCGCCAGCGTCGCGTAGATCAGCTCGCGCTCGGCATCGGCCAACGACGTGCCCAGCGGCACACATACCTGCTGACGCTCGTCCGACGACGACGCGGCGCTGATCACGGCCGGCAGACTCGCCATGTCCACCACGTCGTCGGCCATGATGTGCGCCCGCCAGATGATGTTGCGCAACTGGCGCACGTTGCCCGGCCAGGCATACCGGCGCAACTGGCTCAGCGCGCCGGGGTGGAACCGCTTGCGCGTCCCGGCCTGCTGGTTGAAGGTCGCCAGGAAGTGGTGCGCAAGCAGCTCGACGTCGTCGTGTCGCTCACGCAGCGGCGGAACGTGGACCGGGAAGACGCTCAGGCGGTAGAGCAGGTCCTCGCGCAGCCGCCCGTCCGTCACGGCCTCGTCGGGGGGCTGGTTGGTCGCAGCGATCACGCGCACGTCCACCTCGATCTCCTTCTCGCCGCCGACGCGCACGATCCGTCCGGTTTCGAGGACGCGCAGCAGGCGCACCTGGAGTTCCGCGGGCATCTCGGTGATCTCGTCGAGCAGCAGCGTGCCGCCGCTGGCGCGCTCGAAGACGCCCCGCCGCGCCTGGCTCGCGCCGGTGAAGCTGCCCTTTTCGTGGCCGAAAAGCTCGCTTTCGATCAGATTTTCGGGGATCGCGCCGCAGTTGATGGGGATCATGGGGCGGCTGCGGCGGGTGCTGCGCTCGTGCACCGTCTGCGCGATCAGCTCCTTGCCTGTGCCCGATTCGCCCACGAGCAGCACCGTCGCGTCGGTCGGCGCGACGCGGGCGAGCATCCGGTAGAGCTCGCGCATCGGCTCGGAGTTGCCCAGCATCGGCCCGCATGCGGCGGACGCCGGTTCGCTGTCGGGCAACGCCGCCTCGCCATCCGCCGCCGCGTCGCCGTTGTGCCGGGCGTGGCCGTTGGGAGCACGCTCGCGGGCGTGGCCGTTGGCCTGGACGTCCCGCGAGATGATCTCCAGGTGCGTCTGGATGCGCGTCAGGTCGAGCGGCTTGGTCAGGCAGTCGCGGACCTGGGCCCGCAGGTCGTCCAGCGCCCGGGCGTCGTTGCCGTCGCTCATCACGATGACCTCCCCGAGCTGGCCGTCGCGGGCGTCGTCGAGCAGGTCTAGGCCGAGGCCGTCGGGCAGGGAGGTCCCGAGCAGGAGGACGTCGGTGCTGCGTTCGGTGAGGTAATGGCGTGCCTGCTCGAGCGTGCGGGCGCATCGGCTGGAAAAGCCGTGCTCGCGGGTGATTTGGGTCAGGGGCTGGATCACGCGGTCGTCGTCTTCCACAAGCAGGGCATGTGGCATGTTCACTTGCTCCCTCGTTTGCGCCGGCGGTCGGCGGGCCCGGTCATCGGGTCGGACACGGCCTTGGCACGCGCGTTGCAACCATTTGTGCGGCCAAGGTCGGCCCGGGGTAAACCGCCACACGGCGGCGCCTCGGACATGTGCTATTAAACGACGCGCGGGGTTCGCGAGACATCCGGCGTGGTCGGTCAACCGGCGCCCTGTTGCCGCTGATTCCGCCGTGGGCATATGTCCCACCACGGCTCAACGGGTCCAGGAGGGGGCTCGCCCGCCATTTTGGCAGGCGGGGTGAGGCGGCGGGTCGCGAGGGGGCAGATCGCCCGTCGCGCCGGACGCCGCCACGCGTCGGCGCGGCCGCCGCGCCACGCCAACTTCTGGCACCCGGTTTGCGTCCCCCCGAGCTGGACGCGCCACCGCCGCACGCCCGCCCGCCACAGACCGAAAGAGGTGAAGCCATGCCCAAGACGATCGGAATCGACCTCGGCACGACCAACAGCGTGGTCGCCGTCATGGAAGGCGGCCAAGCCAAGGTGCTGATCAACAGCTCCGGCAACCGCGTGACGCC
The DNA here is from genome assembly GCA_040905445.1 of Phycisphaeraceae bacterium. Classification (GTDB taxonomy): domain Bacteria; phylum Planctomycetota; class Phycisphaerae; order Phycisphaerales; family Phycisphaeraceae; genus SKPT01. Next base: position 95,217 of record JBBDRN010000007.1, read on the forward strand.
CTCCATCGTCGCCTTCACCGACAAAGGCGAGCGGCTCGTCGGCCAGCCCGCCAAGCACCAGCAGATCACCAACCCGAAGAACACCGTCTTCTCCATCAAGCGCTTCATGGGCCGACGCCACCACGAGGTCAAGCAGGAGGAGAAAGGCGTGCCCTACGAGATCGTCGGCGCCGAGGACGAGCTCGTGAAGGTCAATGTGCGCGATAAGACTTACACGCCGCAGGAAGTCAGCGCGATGATCCTCGGCGAGCTCAAGAAGACCGCCGAGCAGTACCTCGGCGAGACGGTCGAGAAGGCCGTCATCACCGTGCCGGCCTACTTCAACGACTCGCAGCGCCAGGCCACCAAGGAAGCCGGCGAGATCGCCGGGCTCAAGGTCGAGCGCATCATCAACGAGCCCACCGCCGCCGCCCTCGCGTACGGCCTGGACAAGAAGAAGAACGAGAAGGTCGCCGTGTTCGACCTCGGCGGCGGCACGTTCGACATCTCCATCCTCGATATCGGCGACGGTGTGTTCGAGGTGCTCTCGACCCACGGCGACACGCACCTCGGCGGCGACGACTGGGACCAGCGGCTCATCGACCATCTCGCCGACGAGTTCAAGCGCCAGGAGGGCATCGACCTGCGCAGCGACGCGATGGCGCTCCAGCGGCTCAAGGAGGCTGCCGAGAAAGCCAAGATGGAGCTGTCGAGCGCCCAGGAGACGACCGTCAACCTGCCGTTCATCACTGCCACGCAGGAAGGCCCCAAGCATCTGCAGATCTCGATCACCCGAGCGAAGTTCCAGCAGGTCGTCGAGGACCTGTTCGACCGTCTGCGCGGCCCGGTCGAGAAGGCGCTCGCCGACGCCTCGCTCAAGCCCGGCGACGTTGACGAGGTTGTGCTCGTGGGCGGCTCGACGCGCATGCCCCGCGTCCAGGAGATCGTCAAGGAGCTGTTCGGCAAGGAGCCCAACAAGAGCATCAACCCCGACGAGGTCGTGGCCGTCGGCGCCGCGATCCAGGGCGGCGTGCTCGAGGGCGACGTCAAGGACGTCCTCCTGCTCGACGTCACGCCCCTGTCGCTGGGCATCGAAACGCTCGGCGGCGTGATGACGACGCTCATCGAACGCAACACGACCATCCCGACCGAGAAGAGCGAAGTCTTTTCCACGGCCGCCGACAATCAGACCGAGGTGACCATCCACGTGCTCCAGGGCGAGCGCGAGATGGCCAAGTACAACCGCACGCTCGGGCGCTTCAACCTCACCGGCATCGCGGCGGCGCCGCGCGGCCTGCCGCAGATCGAGGTGACGTTCAAGATCGACGCCAACGGCATCCTGCACGTCTCCGCCAAGGACAAGCAGACGGGCAAGGAGCAGTCGATCGAGATCAAGGGCTCGACCGGGCTCTCGGACGCCGAGATCGAGCAGATGAAGAAGGACGCCGAGGAGCACGCCGAGGAGGACCGCAAGCAGCGCGAGCTCGTCGACCTGCGCAACCAGGCCGAGAGCGTCGTCTACCAGATCCGCAAGCAGCTCGACGAGCATGGCGACAAGGTCGACGCCGAGACGCGCAGCCACATCGAGTCGGCGCTGTCGAGCGTCGAGGAGAAGGTCAAGGGCGACGACGCCGAAGCCATCAAGCGGGCCCTCGAGGAGCTCAACAAGCAGGCCCAGGAACTCGGCAAGGCGGTCTACCAGACGGCCGGCCAGCAGCCGGGCGGCGACGCCAGCGCGAGTGGCGGTGGTGAGGGCGACGGCGGCAAGGGCGGCGGTGACGACGTCATCGACGCCGAGTATGAAGTCAAGGAGTGACCGGGGCGATCTGATCCGCCCCGGCGCCCAGGCCGGCAGGCGCGATCGGCGCGAACATAAACAATAAACACCCGCGGGCGGCACATCGCCCGCGGGTGTTTTCGTATGTGGCCAGCGCAGCCACGATGGTATGATCGCCATCAGCCATGCATGTGTTTCTTTGCTACTGGCTGAGCGGCCACGTCTTCTTCGTCGGGCTCCTGATCACGTCCGCCGCGGTGGCGATATGCGTGGCGTGGCCATCATCCCGGCGAGCGTTCATCAGCGCGTGCGCACTGGCGTCAGGCGGCAGTTTCATGCTTATGACAACAGGGACGCCGATTCCCGTCTGGGGGTGCGCCTTGGCGCCGCTGCTGGTCGGGCTGTGGCTCGTGATCGAGGGAGCGGGGCACCGGGGCCGGCGGATCGCGCGCGTGCTGCTCGTCGTCGCGATCGTCGCCGCGGGCGTGCATGAGTGGCCCTATTACGCACCGCCACGACTTGAGCGCGAGCCGTTCGATCGCGTGATGATCGTGGCTGATTCGGTCACGGCGGGGATCGGCGCCGCGGGAGAGGTGACGTGGGCGGTTCTCCTCGCCGAGCGCGATGGTCTGGAAGTCGTGGATGCGTCCGTTGCCGGCGCGACGGTGCGTACGGCCCTTGCCGAGCAGGTGCCGTGGATAGATGGCGTTGGAGCGGGTCTTGTGATCGTCCAGATCGGGGGCAACGACATGCTCTACGGTGTGCCGCCGACCGAGTTCGAGGCGGCGCTCGACGAGTTGCTCGATCGGCTGTCGGCGCCGGGCCGCCGGCTGGTGATGTTCGAGTTGCCCGCGTTCCCCTTCCAGGTTGGGCACACGCGGATCCAGCGACGGGTGGCCGCGAGGCACGACGTGGTGATGATCCCGCGTCGCTATTTCCTGTGGGTAATTCGGCCGGGCGAGGCGACACGTGATGGTGTGCATCTGACCGACGCGGGGCACCGCCGGATGCTGGCGGTCGTTGAGGCGGTGCTGGAGCCCTGAATGGTCAACGACAGCTCTCGCAGGGCCGCTGCACCTGATGGGACTGGAGCGCTCACTACCTCGCCGATGTCCGCTCGCCAGACTCGTCCGCACGTGGCGGCACGACGTGCAGGTCCGGGGCGAGCACGTCGCCCTCCCACGTCACCCGGATCGGGCGGTTGGTCGAGATCTGCACCACGTACGCCTCGGCGCGGTCGCCCTCACCCTGGGCCATGAGGTAGTCGTCGTCGTTGGACCAGTGGTGGTCGTTCCACTGTGGGTCGGGCGCCGCATCGCGCGTGTCGATTGTGAAGCGGTCGCTGCCGTCCCACGCGCGGATCTCCATCTGGCGATGGCTGCCGACGTTGTTCATGAGGCGGGCGCCGTCGGGCGAGACGCCGGGCGAGCAGCCGCGGGCATACTGACGATGCGTGCCGGCTTCCAAGTCGATCGCGTACAGCCGATGGCCCCATCGGGCCGCCATCCGCGTGCCGTCCGCGGACACGCCCGGCTCGCCGCTGTAGGTGCCCGGCAGGTCCATACTTTCGCTCTCGCCGGTCTGGATGTCCACGATGTGGAAGCCGTCGCCGCGCTTCCAGTAGATCACCTGCCGGTTGTTGGTGTGGAACTCGATCGGCGAGCCGTCCGCCTGGTCGCCGCGCGCCAGCTCGCGGCGGTCGCTGCCGTCGGCGTTCATGACGAAAACGCGGCGGTCATGGTAGACGGCGATGCGCCGGCCGTCGGGGCTCCAGCGTGCGTACTCGCCCTCGCCGAGCCCCTCCGGCTCCCACTCGCCGATGGTGACGCGGCGCACCTCGCCCTGCCGGGTGTAGACGATCGCCCCGTCGATCTCTGCCGCCAGCGTCTGCAGCGCCGCGGCCTCGTCGGTCGACGGCTCCGCGCCGCCGGCTGGCAGGGCTGCCGCGAACAGGAGCGCGAGCACGATCATGGCGCTGCTGGCCGGACGTGCGAACATGGCGAGCATCCTTGTCTCGTGTGGCCGTTGTCCCGTGGAGTCGCTATTGGACGGGCCCGACGTCGAAGAACAGCTCGAGGTCGAACTCGTCGCTGTCGGAGGTCAGGCGTTCGCCCATCAACTGCGGGTGGTCGTCGAAGCGTTCCAGCGTCAACTTGACAGTCTCGCCGACGGTGAAGTCACGATCGAGCGGCCTGCCGTCCATGATGGCCCAATGGGCGACCTGGAAACGTTCGTGCTCGAACGTGCCTTCGTGCACCGTCTGCGTCTCGTAGGTATGGGTGACGAGCCCGCGCCGATAGGGCGCGATGTCGTCGGGGGCGGGCACGCCAGAGACCTCGACGCGCTTCGCCTCGACGACGTAGCGCTCGGCGGGCTCACGGGCGTCGAGGCGATCGCGATACAGCCGATGGCGACGCGCGGCCTCCTCCGCATCAACGGCGCGTGTAAGGATCGCGACGCCTTCCAGTCGCCCGGCCCAGCCGCGGCCGCCGCGGTGCTCGTCGCCGAAGAGCAGATGCTGGTCGTCCCAGTTGTCGAATCCGCCACGGACGGCGAGCGTCGAGAGCACTTGTTCGCCGTCCAGGTAGGCCGTCAGCAACCCGGCGCGGTAGCTGACGAGGACGTGGTGAGGCCGGCCGGGCTCGAGCGTCGCGAGCTCGACCGCGGGCAGCCCGTTGTCGCCGGTCTGCGGCGTGCGCAGGCGCAGGACGAGCTTGTCCCGCTCCTGGCCGAGCGTGAAGTTGCGCGAGCTGGTCGTGCTGGAGAAGGTGAGAATCCGCGCCGGGCCGGCCTGATCCAGGTGAGCGGGCGTGATGAGCGCTTCGAGGGTCAGCTCGTTGGCGGCCTGGGCGGCAGCGAGCAGCTCGTCGTTGACGTCCTGGGCGACGAACGCGCCGTCACCGGTGAGGACCATCTCGTGGAATCGGCCGTAGTGAGCCAGCCCGCGCGCCGTGACGCGCGAGGTGACGCCGGCGCGGCCGTCGGGCCCGATGATCTGGTTCGTGCTGTCCGCGTTCTCCCAGAGGAACCGCAGCTCCGTCGTGTCCCCCGGCCAGGCGTCGTGCGCCTGACCGTCATCACGCACGGCTCCCGGTCCGGCCGCGTCGCTGCTTGATGCAACGCGCTGCTCGGCCGCGGAGGCGACCCACACGTCCGGGTAGAAGCCGGCCCGGTCGTCGTCGCTGACCTGCACCCACCGCTCGACCTCGGTGAACGCGGTGTCGAAGCGGCCGACGTAGATGTTGACCTCCCGGCCGCCGGCGCGGATGCGGTTGCCCCCGCCGCCGACCTTGTAAGGCCCGGTCATGGCCAGCACGCGCGGGTGGTTGGCCCAGCGTGGGTGGTAGACCTCGTAACCGTCGATCCCCGGGGCGTCGTTGATGTTGACGAGCCGGCTGTCGGCCGCGCCGGGCTCGAAGATGGTCACGTTGCGATGCGGGCCGTCGAAGACCCAGAAGCGGTACGAGTTGTCCGGCGCCAGGCTGACCCAGCAGCCGCGGCCCAGCCGCAGCCAGCGTCCGTCGGCCAGCTCCAGGATACCCGCGTCAGGCCACGGCGCCAGCGCGCTGGCGCGCGTGCCGTCGGCCGAAAGCTGGAAGTTGTCCGTGTCGATCGGCGTCGCATCCCAGACGAGCTCGCCATCGCCCGGGTCATCGATGCGGTAGCGGTTGATCGTGGCGTTGCCCCGGGCGGCGTAGCCGCTCTCGTGCGGCTCGATCTTGACATAGACCCACGTCTGACCGTCCGCCGGGTCGCGCCAGACCGCCAGCGCAAAGCCGTCCACCAGCGCGCGCGGCGCGGGGTCGTCCCAGTCGATGTGGTAGACCTGCCTGCTGCGGCGGTCCGAGTAGACCACGCCGTCGCCGCGCGGGGTGATGAGCGGGCGGCTGTAGTTGCCGGGGCTGGCCAGCAGCGGTTCCGGGCCGGCGGGCGACTCGGTGTCGAAGCCCATGAGCACCAGCCGATCGGACTCGGCGAAGACGTCCGACCCGTCGCCGGTGTCGCGCACCCAGACGACGCGCGTCGGCGCGCCGGTCAGCTCGCGCAGTGCGTCGTGGACCTCGCCGGCCCGAGTCGGCCCGGCCCACGCGAGCACGCACACCACACAAACCCAGACGCCACACGTTGTCCACCGCTTCATCGATCCATCCTTTCCCGCGCTCCGGCAGGTGGTCCGCGCTCCGCGGGCGGGGCGCCCTCATGCACGAACAATATACCCACGGCGGCAGGGCGGACGGCCGCAATACCGATGGTTCTTCGCCCCACCCGCCGTTGAGCCGTCCCCCGGTCCGATTCCATTGACACCGTCAGCGGCGGGCGGTAGCTTTGGCGTTGTTCCCGTCCCCCGCGCCTCGTCCCGGGTCCGACCTCAATTAACGCGCCGCGGAGCGACACGCGGATGCGCCCGGCCGGGCCCGGCGTCGCCGAGCCACGACCACAAGCCGGAATCGACGCAAGCGGATGGTCTTCAGTTCGCACCTGTTCGTCTTCTACTTCCTGCCCGTGGCGCTGGCGTTGTACTACTGCCTGCCCCACCGCGGCAAGCACGTGGCCTTGACGCTCGTCAGCTACCTCTTCTACGGGTGGGCCAACCCGATCTTCGTCGTCCTGATGGCGGCGTCCACCGCGGTCGATTACGTCTGCGGCCGGGTGATCGCGCGCGGCCGCCCGGGCCGCCTCGTGCCCGCCGGCGCGCCGCGCAGCGCCGTGCAGAAGTGGGCCGTCGCGGTGTCGGTGGTGAGCAACCTCGCCCTGCTCGGCGTCTTCAAGTACTTCAACTTCACCGTCGACAGCTACAACCACATGCTGGGCGCGATCGGCCTGGAGGCCGGGCAGTGGGACACCGTGCTGCGGCTGACCCTGCCGCTGGGCATCAGCTTCTACACGTTCCAGTCGATGAGCTACACCATCGACGTCTATCGCGGCCAGGCGAAGGCGATGCGCAACCCCATCGACTTCGCCTGCTACGTCAGCATGTTTCCGCAGCTCGTCGCCGGGCCGATCATCCGCTTCCGCGAGGTCGCCGCGCAGCTCGAGCATCGCGCGTACTACGCCCACCGCTTCGCCCGCGGCGTGGCGATGTTCAGCCTCGGGATGGCCAAGAAGGTGCTCCTCGCCAATCCGTGCGGCCGGGTCGCGGACACCGTGTTCAACGCCGACAGCGTCGGCACGCTCGACGCCTGGTACGGCAGCTTCGCCTACGCCATGCAGATCTACTTCGACTTCTCCGGCTATTCCGACATGGCGATCGGCCTCGGGCTCATGCTCGGCTTCGTGTTCCCGAAAAACTTCGACAGCCCCTACAAGAGCGACTCGATCACCGAATTCTGGCAACGCTGGCACATCAGCCTCTCCACCTGGCTGCGCGATTACCTCTACATCCCGCTCGGCGGCAACCGCCGCGGTCGCGGCCGCACCTACGTCAACCTCATGACCGTCATGCTGCTCGGCGGCCTGTGGCACGGCGCGAGCTGGAACTTCGTCATCTGGGGCGGCATCCACGGCACCTGGCTCGCCTTCGAACGCATGCAGGGCAAGGCCAGCCCCTATCGCCGTCTGCCGCGACCGCTTCGCGTGGCCGTCACCTTCATGATCGTGCTGGTCGCCTGGGTCTTCTTCCGCGCCGACGACCTGCCTGCCGCGCTCGCCCACCTGCACATGATGTCCGGCCTGGGCGTCGCCCACGACGGCGCCGGGCTGATCGCCGGCTTGATCCATGACCCCTACCACCTCCTGTGTGTCGTATTGGCCGGCGCGATCGCCTTTGCGGGTCCGCAAAGCTGGGACTGGACGCGACACCTGACGCTCGCCCGCGCCCTGGCGTGCCTGGGCCTGCTCTGGCTGGCGCTGGCGATGCTCGAGGCGCAGGCCTACAACCCGTTCATCTACTTTATTTTCTGACGTAGCCTCATGACCCGCACACCGCTGCCACCCCTGGAACCGCAACCCGCCGCCGCGCCGGCGCCGCCGCGCCGCGCGCCGTTGACGCGCGAGCAGGTGGCGCGGATCGAGCTCGGACGCACCGCGATCCGTCGGCCGGTCGCGTGGCTCTTGATCGCGATGTTCCTCGTCACCATCGCTGGGCCCGGTGCCTGGGAGCACGCCCACGCGCTGCGCACCTGGCTCGATGGCCGAGCGAGCGACGAGCCGATGGCATGGCGCGAGGTGCGTCCGCCGGTCCACGCGATCACCGACCTGCTGCCCGCCGCGCGGGACATGGCGGCGGCGCGCTCGTTCGCCGACGCGCTGGCGCTGCTGCCGAGCGAGCAGGCGATCGATGCGTTCGAGACGGATGTCGAGGAGCGTGCCCGCACGCACGCGGTGGTCCTGCCGCACGTGCAGTGGGCCTTGACGACGCTCGGCCGCACCGGCAACGAGCAGGCGTGGGTCGGCCGCGACGGCTGGCTGTTCTATCAGCCCGACGTCGAGTACGTCACCGGCCCACCGTTCCTCGACGAGCGCCGGCTGGCGGAGATCGCCCGTTTTTCCGATCGCCAGCCCGACCCGCTCGCCGCCATTGTCGACCTGCGCGACCAGCTCGCCGAGCGCAACATCGCGCTCGTCGTCATGCCCACGCCCGTCAAGCCGCAGGTGCACCCCGAAAAGCTCACCGCGCGCTATGCCGCGGACGCCGCCCCGCTGAACAACGCGGCCTACGCGTCGTTCATTGCCGCGCTGGACGAGGCGCGCGTGCCGGTATTCGACCCTCTCCCGCTGCTGCACGAGCGCCAGCGCGCCACGGGCCGGGCCCAGTACCTGGTCAGCGACACGCACTGGACCCCCGAGACGGTGGAAGCGGTCGCCGCCGCACTTGCGACGCGTCTGCGCGACGATGCGCTGGTGCCGATGCCAACGCGAACCCCGTTCACGCGCGAGCAGGCTTCCGTCGCCCAGCACGGCGATGTCACGGTCATGCTCAAGCTCCCGCCCTGGCAGCAGCGCTACCGCGAACAGACCGTGCGCATCCACCGCGTGCTCGCCGACGCGGCGCCCTGGCAGCCCCAGCGCGGCTCACCGGTGCTGCTGCTCGGCGACAGCTTCACCAACATCTACGCCATGGCGGAGCTGGGCTGGGGCGAGCACGCGGGCCTGGCCGAGCAGCTCGCCTACCATCTCCAGAGCCCCGTCGACCGCCTGGCGCGCAACGCCGGGGGCGCCCACGCCGCCCGCCAGCAGCTTGCCCAGGCGCTGCGTCGCGGCGAGGATCGACTCGAAGGCGTCGAGGTGGTCGTCTGGCAGTTCGCCACGCGCGAGCTGCTCACCGGCGACTGGCGCCTCATCGACCTCCCAACCCCCGCCGCGCCCACCACCGACGCGCGCGACGCCGATGCGATCGTGGTGCGCGCCACCGTCGCCGACATCGCCCGCCCCCCGAGGCCTGGCACCGTCGCCTATGCTGACGCCGTCGTCTCAGTCCACCTGACAGACGTCGAGCCCGTGGCCGGCGAGCTTGCGGACGAGGAGTTGCTCGTCTACGTGTTGGGCATGCGCGACAATCAGTGGACCGCCCCGGCAGCCTGGCGGCCGGGCGACCGAGTCGAGGTTACGCTGCAATCATGGGACGACGTGGCGGACGAGTACGGCCGGTTGCAGCACATGATGCTCGGCGACATCGAGTTCGAGCTGGCGCCCTGGTGGGCCGAGCCGTGACCGGAAACACCGGCCTCCGCTGTCAATGACCGCGGCTCGCCGCTTTCCTCGATAGACCCCGGACAAGGAAGCCCCCGTGCGCGTCATGCCCACCGTTCTGTTGACGAGCGTGCTGTCCCTGCCCGCCGCCGCCGCGACCGGTGCCTCTGCCGACGGACCGACCGAGGCCGAGCAACGGTTCGCCGAGCACACCGCTCAGCTCGCCGAGCAGGCGGACGGCGAGCAGGCGCAGGTGGTGGTGGGGTCGGACGGCTACCTCTTCTTCGCGCCCGAGCTGCGCCACCTGGGCCTGGGCAGGTTCTGGGGCGAGCGGGCAATTGAAGTGTCGCGCGCCCGCAACCCCGATTGGGCTGACCCGCTGCCCGCGATCGTCGACTTTCACGAGCAGGCTCAACGCGCCGGTGTCGAGCTCATCTTCGTCCCCATCCCCGCCAAGGCGACGATCTACCCCGACAAGCTGCCGGACGCCCCGTCGAGTGACGAGCCGGCGCGGCTGGACCCGGCGCACCGCGCGTTTCTCGACGCGCTGCGCGGCCACGGCGTGACCGTCATAGACCTGACGGCAGACTTCCTCGCCCATCGCGCCGCCACCGACGACGCCGAGGCCCAGCGGCTGTACTGCAAACAGGACACGCACTTCTCGCCGCGCGGTGCGGAGCTGGCCGCCGACCGGCTCGCCACGCTCATTGCCGCGCACGGCTGGCTTGATGACGACGAGCCCGGCCGCGCGTACCGCACGCGCGAGCTGGAGTTGACCATTGACGGCGACCTGCGCCAGATGCTCGGCGATCCAGATCTGCCGCGCGAGACGCTGCGTGCCAACCAGGTCATCGACCACGCCACCAACGCACCGCCCGAGCCCGACCGCGACAGCCCCGTCCTGCTGCTGGCGGACAGTCACGGCCTGGCGTTCCACGCCGGCGGCGACATGCACGCCAGCGGCGCGGGCCTCGTCGACCACCTCGCCGCCCGGCTCGGCCTGCCGCTCGACCTGATCGCCGTGCGCGGCTCCGGCGCCACGCCCTCGCGGCTACAGTTGCTGCGCCGCCGCGACGAGCTGGCGGGCAAGCGGGTCGTCATCTGGTGCCTGAGCGTGCGGGAGTACACGCAGGGCGACGGCTGGCGACGTGTCCCCGTCGTGCCGGAGCGACCCGACGACGCGCCGCGATGAGGCGTGGCAGGCGCATCGCAAGGCGGGTGTTGCGCCCCCGGCTACTCGACGCTGACCTTCAACAACCTCCTGCTCGAGCGGCGGCGCGGGCCACGCTACGCGTCGAGCGTCAGGGTCGTCACGTTCGTGTTCGTGTAGATGCACAGGTCGCCGGCGATCTGCATCGCGTGGCGGCAGATCTGCTCCGGGCTCTGCTGCGTGTGCGCCAGCAGCGCCCGGGCCGCCGCCGTTGCGTATACGCCGCCCGAGCCGATCCCGATCAGTCCGTCGCTGGGCTCGATCACGTCGCCCGTGCCCGAAACGAGCAGGCTCACCTCCCGGTCGGCGACGGCGAGCAGGCTCTCGAGGTGCCGCAGCGCCCGGTCGGTGCGCCACTGCTTGGCCAGGTCGACCGCCGCCTTCTTGACGTTTGCCGGCGAATCCTTCAAATGTTGCTCGAAGCGGTCCAGCAGCGCGAACGCATCCGCGGCCGCGCCGGCAAAGCCCACCAGCACCCCCGCCCCGCCGGCGCCGAGCCCCTCAAGCCGGCGAACCTTTACCGCGTCCGCCTTGGCGATCGTGTGCTGCATCGTGACCTGCCCGTCGCCGGCGATGGCGACCGCGTTGTCGCGGCGGACGCAGAGGATGGTGGTCGCGTGGAAGGTTGGAGCCATGGGGTCGCCATTGTAGGCCGGCGGAAGCTCGCCGAGGCTCGACGAGCACACGGCACGGCCCCCCGGCCCCCGGCCCCCCCACCCCGTGCCGTAGAATCGCCGCATGACGCCCGCCCCCCCCGCCGACGAAGGCGATCACCGTCACCTGCCGGTGCTCGCCGACGCCGTCCTCGAGCTGCTCGCCCCGGCCCCCGGGCAGATCGTGCTCGACTGCACGTTGGGTCGCGGCGGCCACGCCGAGCGGTTGATCGCGCGGATCGCGCCGGGTGGACGGTTTGTCGGGCTCGATCTCGATCCCGGGAACCTCGCGTATGCCCGTCATCGCCTCGAGCCGGCCGCCGCGCGCGCCGATGTCGAGATGAGCCTCGTTCACGGCGACTTCCGCGACGCCCGCGCGCGGCTCGATGAGCTGGGCGTGGGCCACGTCGACGCCCTGCTCGCGGACCTGGGCTTCGCCTCCAGCCAGATGGACGAGCCTGACCGCGGATTCTCGTTCACTCGCGAGGGCCCGCTCGACATGCGCCTCGACCCCGACCAGGGCACCACGGCAGGTGAGTTGGTCAACACGCTCGACGAGCGCGAGCTGGCGGACCTCATCTACCAACTTGGCGAGGAGCGGCTCAGCCGCCGCATCGCGCGAAAGATTGTCGAACGCCGCCGCGAATCTCCGATTCAGACAACAAGCGCGCTGGCGGATCTGGTCCGCCAGGCTTACGGCCCGCGCGGCCGGCGGATGCGGATCCACCCGGCGACGAGGACGTTCATGGCCCTGCGGATCGCCGTCAACGACGAACTCGGTGCCCTCGACGCCCTCCTCGCCGCGCTGCCCACGCTGCTCGCCCCCGACGCGCGGGCCGCGGTCATCAGCTTCCACTCGCTGGAGGATCGGCGGGTCAAGCAGGCGTTCCTGCGCTATCAGCAGCAGGGCGACGCCCGCCGCCTGACCCGCAAGCCGCGCACCGCCGAGGACGAGGAGCGAGACGCCAACCCCCGGGCGCGATCCGCCAAGCTGCGAGCGCTGCAATGGGCTTCGACGCCGGCCACGAAAGCACGACCACGATGACGCGTGAGACCAAAGTCGGATTGCTCGTGGGCATGGGCCTCATCCTGCTCATCGGCGTGATCGTCAGCGATCACTGGGCCGTCGTGCAGCGCCAGGCGCCGGCCGAGCTCACCGGTCTGGCCGAGCAGGCGCAGCACTCGATCCATCACGTCCGCCAGGACGCCACGAACCGCGCCACGGCCCGCGCCCCCGCCGTCCCCGCCGGCCCCGCCAGCCCGTCGCGACGCCAGGGTCCCGTACCCACGCCCGCCGAGCTCGAGCAGCTCGCTCGCACCCGCGCCGGCGACAGCCTTCACCCGGCCCTCGTGGTCGGGCAGGGGGGGCGTGTCGGCTCCGCGCCGGACGCCGGCGACACCCCCCGCGAGCCGCGCAAGCCTGCCTGGTCGCAGCCGGGCGAGCAGCCACCGGCCGCGCCACCCGCCCCCGAGATCACCCATCGCGTCGAGCGCGGCGAGTCGCTCTACCGCATTGCCGAACGCTACTACCGCAACGGCGACTACTGGCACAGCATCGTCGAGGCCAACCCGGACCTCATCAACGACGACGGGCAAGTGCGCGCCGGCGACGAGCTGGTGATCCCCAACCGCGCCGGGCTGGTCGAGCTCGAGGGCTTCGAGCCTGCCGGGCCCGCCGAACGGATGATCCGCATCACCGACCTGCCGCGCGACCGCCAGGCACCGGCCGCCGAGATCGAGGTCGGTCGGGGCGATACGCTCAGCGGCCTCGCCGCCGTCCACCTCGGCAGCAGCGCGCGCTGGCGCGAGCTGCTCGAGGCCAACCGCGACAAGCTCGACTCGGCCGAGCAGTTGTGGGCGGGGATGACGCTGCGCGTGCCGGGCGCGTCGCCGTCGCGGTCGACCCCGCCGCGGGTGTACACCGTGCGGGCGGGCGACAGCCTGACGCGCATCGCGGCGCGCGAGCTGGGCGACGCCGCCCGCTGGCGCGAGATATTCGATGCCAACCGGGACCAACTGAGCTCGCCCGACGCCGTGCGCGAGGGGCAGCGGCTGCGCCTGCCGTGACCCCGGCCTTCCGTCAGGCGGGAGCCGGGCGGGGTGTGGCGGGGGTGTGGCGGGGGCGTGCGATTCGTCTTCATCCGTGGCTTTCCCATGTTCACCAAGCTCCTGATCACGCTCGTGGCGGCGACGCTCATCGCCGCCGTCCTGCTCGACTACCGACAGCAGCGCCTCGAGACGATGCACGAGATGGCCCGCCTGCACCGCCGCATCGACGAGCTGCGCCAGCAGACGTGGGACCGCCAGGTGCGCATCGCCCAGGCCCTCGAGCCGCGCCGCTTCGGCCAGTCGCTCGGCCGCTCGGGCATGGCGTTCCACCCGGTCATCCCCACCGGCGTGCAGCTCGACCTGCTCCGGCTGCAGCCGGACGAGCCCGAAATGGACGGCGAGCCCGGCGACGGCGCCCCGGAGGCGATTCATGACCAGCCGTGACGCCGGCAGCGCGACCGTGCGATGGATCCGCCGCGCCGGCTCGCCCGTGCTGGCGCGGATCGGCAGGCCCCGCCTGGCGAACTGGCGCTCCGCCGGCTCCGACGGTGGCGGCGGCCGCGTCGTCTGGGTCGGCGCGCTGGCCGTCGTCCTGCTCGGCACGCTCATGATCCTGCTGCTGGCCCGGGTCGCGCAGTTGCAGCTCGACCCCGCGCCGCCGGTCGCCCGCCTGCTGGACTCCCAGACCTCCTCGCGCGAGCTGCTGGCCCGGCGGGGCCCGCTGCTGGACCGCCAGGGTCGGACCCTCGCCTCGACGCGCGTCGCCCGGCGACTGTTCGTCGACCCGCGCCTGATCGTCGAGCGCAACACCTTCGCCGAGCACGTCGCCTACAACCTCGACCTCGAGCCCGCCGCGATCGCACGCCAGCTCTGGGAGCGCCGCGGCAGCCGGTACGTCGTCATTGACGAGCGGTTGGACGACACCCGCCTCGTCCAGGCCCGCGAGCTTGATCTGCCCGGCCTGGCGCTAGAGCCGGTGCTCGTGCGCGACTACCCGCACGCGGAGCTGGCGGGGCAGTTGATCGGCTTCGTGGGGGTTGACGGCCGGGGGCTCGAAGGGCTCGAGGCCCGCTTCGACCCGATCCTCCGCCCCGAGCCGGGGCGGCTGGAGTACCTGCGCGACGCTCGCCGCCGACCGCTCTGGATCGAGGCCGGTGCCCACCATCCCCACGAGGATGGACAGGCCGTCCACCTCTCGCTGGACATCACGATCCAGGCCATGGCCGAGCAGGCGCTGGCGGACACGGTCGAGCAATACGGCGCCGCGGGCGGACAGCTCGTCGTCATGGACCCGCGCAACGGGGAGATCCTCGCCCTGGCGAACCACCCGGCGTTCAACCCCAACGACTACCGCCGCAGCGAGGCGGCCCACCGCCGCAACCGCGTCGTCACCGACGTCTTCGAGCCCGGCTCGATCTTCAAGCCCTTCGTCTGGGCCGCGCTGACGCAGCACGGCGCCGCCCGCCCCGGCGAGATCATCGACACCGGCCCGGGCACCTACCGCTCCCCGCGCGGCCGGAGCCTGCGCGACGTCAGCCCCCACGGCGCCATCTCCTGGGACGAGGTGCTGATGCGATCGAGCAACATCGGCATGGCCATCGTCGCCCAGCGCGTCGACATCCCCGAACTCTACGAGATCGTCGCCCGCTTCGGCTTCGGCCAGACGACCGGCTCAAACCTGCCCGGCGAGGTCCGCGGCATCCTCAACCCGCTGCCCACCTGGAACCACTACTCCCACACTTCCGTGCCCATGGGCCAGGAGATCGGCGCCACCGCCATGCAGCTCATGCGCGCCTTCGCCGTGATCGCCAACGACGGCCTGCTTGTGACCCCGACGGTGCTGCGCATCGACCCGGACGACCCTTTCGCCGACGGCCTGCGCGAGCGCATCCTGCGAGCCGACGTCGCCGCGCACACCCGGGCCGTCCTCCACCGCGCCGTCAACGAGGGCACCGCGCGGCGGGCACGCTCGGATTACTACCGCCTGTTCGGCAAGACCGGCACCGCCCAGCTCGCCGACCTTGAGCACGGCGGCTACGAACCCGGCGCGTACGTCGCTTCGTTCCTCGCCGGCGCCCCGCTCGCCGAGCCACGCCTCGTCATCGGGTGCTTCATCCACCGGCCGGACGTCGACGAGGCCTACTACGGCGGCATCGTGGCGGCGCCGCCCGTCAAGCAGGTGATGGAGCAGGCGCTGACCTACCTCGGCGTGCCGCCCGACGTCCAGGCCGAGCCCGCCCGCGTGTCGCACCGCGATCGGCGGTGATCGCGCTCGGGCGCTACTCGTCGTTCCCGTCATCGCCGAACAGCCGCTTGCGCTCCTCGTCGGCCGCCGCCCGTTCGCGCTGGCGGTGCTCGAGCAGCGACGCCGCGAGTTCCAGGTCCTGCTGCGTGGTGATCTTGAGGTTGAGCGGCTCGCCGGGGATCACGTGCACGGCCTCGCCCAGGGCCTCGACGAGGCTCGCGTCGTCGGTCATGCGGGTTGGCGCGGCCTCGCCCTGCGTCAGCCGCGCGTAAGCCCGCACCAGCAGAGCCCGGTCGAAGACCTGCGGCGTCTGGACCGCCACCAGCGCGTCGCGGTCGATCGTCTCGACCACGCGCTGCAGATCCGGGTCCGCCGGCTGTCCCACGTTCGGGCCCAGGATCGCGTCCACGATGTCCGCCGCGGCGCCTTCGCCCGGAGCCGCGTTGGCGGGGTCGGCGGGTGTGGCGGGCGTGCCGACGCGCTTGAGGGTGTCGGTGACGGGCAGTGCCGGCACGACGGCCGGCAGGTCCATAGCGGCCTCGAGCACGCGCTCGAGCAGCGCCGCCGAAAGCAGCGGCCGGGCCGCGTCATGCACCGCCACGTGGCTGCACGACTCGTCCACCCGCTCGAGCGCCTTGAGCACGGTCTCCCATCGCTCGGCCCGCCCACCGGCGACGAGCTCGATGCCCTGCAGCCGCAGCCGGTCGCCATAGCGAAACTGGAACGCGTCCAGCGCGTCCGGCGCCACCGCCAGCAGCACCTGCTCGACATGGCGATGCGCGAGGAACGGCTCGAGCGCGTGCAGGAAGACCGGCCGCCCCGCGATCAGCGCTTCGACCTTCGACGCCCCCGGCGTACCGCCGAAGCGCCGACTTGCCCCCGCGGCGGGAAGTATGACGGCCAGTTTCATGATCGATCCGGGGGCGAGGGCATCATGCCGGTCAGACGCGGATGGTAACGCCTCGACGCGCCCGCGTCTCTATTCCACCAGCACGGCGTACGGCATGAGCGTCAGCGCCGGCTCGGCGTTGAGCAGCGTCAGCCCCGTCACGAGCTGGCGCATCGCGCCGAACCGCCGCGGGCCGAGCACCTGCCGGGCACCCTGGAGCGTCGCGGCGACGTACGGCGCCAGACGCGGCGAGCCCTGCGGCGCCGCCGCGCCGGGGGCGGCCGGCCCATGGACGCCGAGCAGGCTGCCGAGGAAGTCGCCGAGGTTCATCGGCGGCGGGAGGTGGATCACGTCGTAGCCGCCCGGCTCCAGCTCGAGCGCCCGCGCCATCGCCTGCCGCGCGTCACGCAGCGATCCGACCGTGTCCGCCATCCCCAGCTCCACCGCCTGCCGCCCGGTGAAGACCCGGCCCTCGGCGACGTTCGCGATCTCGCCCAGCCGATCGCCCCGCCCGCGCTCCACGCGGTCGACGAACTGGTCGTACACGCGCTGCATCGCCGCGCGCACCGCCTCGCGCTGCTCGGCGGTGAACGGCTCGACGCTGTTGAACATGTCCGCCATCGGCCCGCGGCTGCGCCGCGTTACATGCACGCCGAGCGTCTCGTAGAGTTCGCCGAGCACCAGCTTGCCCCCCACCACGCCGATCGACCCCACGATGGTCCCCGGGTGGACGTAGATCTCGTCGGCGGCCACGGCGACGTAGTAGCCGCCGCTCGCTGCGAGGTCGCCCAGGCTGGCATAGACCGGCTTGTGCTCCCCGAGTTGCCGAATGCCCTGCCAGATCACCTCGCTGGCCAGCGCCGAGCCGCCTGGCGAGTCGATCTGCAGGATCACGCCGCGGATCTGCTCGTCATGACGCGCCTGCTCGAGGGCGCGCAACAGCGTCCGGCTGCCGGCGCTGTCGCTGGACAGCAGCCCGTCCCCGATGCTCGAGTCGCCGCTCGTGACCGGCCCCACCACGCGGATCACCGCGATGCTCGGCCGGCGGGTGCGCGGCTGCGGGTTGTCGAACAGCCGCCCGAACAGCGCCAGCGGGCTGTCGATCCGCCTCCCACCCCGGGCCACGCCCATCGTCTCGTCCCAGGCGAAGTGGGGGCCGTACGCCCGCTCCGTCGCGGTGAGCATGTCCCGGTCCGTCAGGCGGTCCACCAGCCCCGCCTCGACGTACTGCTCGTCCGTCATCGTCCACGCCTCTGCGACGAGCGGCCGCAGCTCGTCCACCGCCAGCCCGCGGTTGTCCGCGATCGTCTCGATCATGTGAGCGTAGAGGTCGTCGACCAGGGCGTCGATGTTTTCGTCCCACGCGTCGCTCGGCCCGGTGCGCGTCAGCGGGTCGGCCGCGCCCTTGTAGTCGCCGACCTGCACGAGGTCGGCCTGCACGCCGAGCTTCTCGAGCAGCCCGCCGAGGTAGAGCTCCTCGACCGCCATGCCCGAAAGCTCGACGAGCCCGCGGTGCTGGAGCATGATCTTGTCCGCCGCGCTCGCCAGCAGGTAGTCGCGCATGCCGTAGCGCTGCGCGAAGGTCATCACCAGCCGCCCGGCCTCGCGCGCCTCGGCGATCCCCGCCGCGATCGCCTGGATCTGCGCCAGCGTCAGATCCGCCTGGTCCAGATGGATCACCAGCCCGGTGTACGTGTCGCTGCTGGCGACGTGCTCGATCTGGCCCAGCACGCGCTCGAGCGATGGCTCGGCGTCGGCGTCGTCGATCCACGCGAACGGCACCGGGCCGTCACGCAGCGGGCCGGACAGCTCGAGCCAGCCGACGAGCGGTCCCGCGCCCGACCCGCCGCCGCGAAAATCCGCCGGCTTCATCTTGAACGCGGCCCCGGCGTCGGCCTCCGCCGCCGTCGACAACACGAGCGGCGCCAGCATCGCCGCGACGACGGCTCGCACCCATGCAGAGCGTCGCGCGGCACGCCGTGATGCGGCAGGGGGTGTGGCGGTGCGCGTGGCGGGAATAGGTGTGGTGGGGGCGGTTTGCATGAGAGGGTTCCCTGGATGATGGACGGCCCCGGGCGGTCCTGATCCTCTCAGCATAAACCCACACCCGGCGCATGTCCCGTCCCTCGTCGGGCGCGGCCGGGCCGCCGGTGGGGTTTCCCGGCCCTGAGCCTCCCTTGCTACCATCGCGGACATGCCGCAACGACCGCGAATCGTCGTCCTGGACGGGTACACCCTCACCCCCGCCCCCGCCCCCGCGTCCGCCACGGGCGAGCCGACCTGGGCGGCGTTCGAGGCCTTGGGCGAGCTGACGGTCCATGACCGCACGCCGGCTGGTGAGGTTGTCGCCCGCGTCGGCGACGCCCCGTGCGTCCTGACCAACAAGACGCCGCTCGACCGCGCCACGCTCGAGGCCCTGCCACAGCTCGAGTACGTCGGCGTGCTCGCCACCGGCACCAACGTCGTCGACCTCGACGCCTGCGCCGACCGCGGGATCACGGTGACCAACATCCCGGCCTACGGCCCGGACTCAGTCGCCCAGCACGCCATCGCCCTGCTCCTGGAGCTGACCTCGCGGACGCGCGACCACGACCAGGCTGTCCGCGAGGGGCAATGGGCCGCACGCGGCGATTTTTGCTTCACCCTCGCGCCGACGCGCGAACTTGCGGGCAAGATTCTGGCTATTGTCGGTATGGGCGCGATCGGGCAGCGCGTTGCCCGGATCGGGGCGGCGATGAACATGCAGATCGCGGCCGCCCACCAGCGCTCCATGAACGATGTCCGCCTGCCGGGTGTTGACATCCGCTGGCTGGCGGTGGATGAATTGTTCGCCGCCGCCGACGTCCTGAGCCTGCACTGCCCACTGACGCCGGCGACGGCTCAGCTCGTCAACGCCCAGCGGCTGGCGATGATGAAGCCCGACGCCTGCCTGGTCAACACCGGTCGGGGCGGGCTGGTCGACGAGGCGGCCCTGGCCGCGGCGCTGAACGAGGGGCGGATCGGCGGGGCGGGGCTCGACGTGCTTTCCGAGGAGCCGCCGAGCGATGCGCACCCGCTGCTGACGGCCCCGCGCTGCCTGATCACGCCCCACATGGCGTGGGCGACGCGTGAGGCCCGCTCACGACTGATGCAGATTGCTGCCGATAATCTCAAGGGGTTCCTGGCCGGCCGGCCTGTCCACGTCGTGCCGAACTGACCTGGACGACGAGCTCGCGGAGTGGCCGGACGTGACCAAGTACTCGAACATCGGCCTGCTCGCCGCGACACAGCCGGAACTGGCCGCGGTGGTGCGCCGGCTGGACCTGCAGTGGCAGGGGAGCGTCGCGTTCGGCACCTGTGGCGAGCACACCATCCTCGCCACGGTCAGCGGCATCGGGCGACGACGCGCCGTCGAGGGCGTCGCCAACCTCTTCAAGATCGAACGCTTCGACCTGCTCGTGGACGTCGGCTTCGCCGGCGCCCTGGACCCCGAGCTGACCGTCGGGCAGGTCATCGAGTTCGCCGAGGTGATGAACGAGGCGGGCGACCGCCTCCCGCTGCACTGCGACGGCGAGCCGGGCGGCGGGCGCACGCTGCTGACCGTCAACCGGGTGGTCGACTCGCTCGATCAGAAGCAGGCGCTGCGCGAGCAGCACCACGCCAGCGCCGTGGACATGGAAACGTTCCATGTGGCCCACTCGCTTCGACGACGACGTGTGCCGTTGCGATCGATCCGCGCGATCTTCGATACCGCCGACATGGCCCCGCCCGCGGCGGCGCAGCACTGGGTGACGCCCGAAGGCCTGCCGCGGACGCTGCCCGCGACGGTCTGGCTGATGGCCCACCCGACGCGGCTGCCGGTGCTGCGCCGGCTGCGGCAGTGCACGCGCCTGGCGGCGAACGCACTGGCCGACGAGCTCGAGCGCATGCTGGTCGAGGAGCCGGTGTGAGGGGGGGCACGCGTCGCTCAGACCATGGCGTAGGTCCGCTGTGCGGACCTTCCCCGTGCCACCCACCCGGAAGGTCCGCACAGCGGACCCTACGGGACAGGCACCGTGCGGCCGTGGGCTTCGTTGTTTTTATTCCGCCCTCCGTGCCTCCATGCCTTCTGTCCCATGCCCAACCACCTCATCATCTTTGGCGGGAGCTTCGATCCGCCGCACGTGGGGCATGTGGTTCTGCCGGGGCAGGTGCGCGCGGCGCTGGGGGCGGGTGCGGTGGCGTATGTGCCCGCCGCGCGCCCGCCGCACAAGCTGGAGCGCGAGCTAACGCCGGCTCACCATCGGCTGGCGATGCTGCGGCTGGCGCTGGCGGATGAGCCGGGGGCGGTGATCCTCACCGACGAGCTGGACCGGGCGGGTGACGGGCGGCCGAGCTACACCGTCGAGACGCTCGAGCGGCTCAGGCAGCGGGTGGGCGACGAGGCGGTGCTGCGGCTGCTGCTGGGGGCGGACCAGGTCAAGGGTTTCGGCAAGTGGCGCGAGCCGGGGCGGATCGTCGAGCTGGCGGAGCCGGTGGTGATGCTGCGGCCGCCGGAGACGGCGGCGTCGCTGCTGGCGACCCTGCCCGCCGACGAGCGGGCGGCATGGCGCGCCCGGTTCGTGGAGGTTGCGGCGATGGACGTCAGCTCGAGCGAGGTCCGCCGGCGCGTCGCCGCGGGCGAGTCGATCGAGGCGATGGTGCCGCCGGCGGTGGCGGGGTATATCCGCGAGCATGGGTTGTACCGGGGGGGAGCGCGTCGCCCGGAGGGCGGGAGCTAGATCGCGTTCCATCGATTTGTAGCGGGTGGCGGGTGGCACTGACAAGCTCCGAAGACTGCGCTTGTCAGTGGCACCGGCGCCCAATCGTAGCCCCGCCTCCCCTTGGCGCTCTCTCCGCCTCTTGGCGCCTTGGCGTTAAAAACGATCACGGGAAGATGCCGCGCAGGCGGTACACCTTGCCGATGTTCTCGAGCGCCGCGAGGTAGGACGCCCGCGTCAGGTCGCAGCCGAAGCGGTGGGCCGCGAGCTTGGTCCGCTGCGCCGCGGCGAACATATGCTTGCGCAATGCGGTGTCGACCGTCTCGGGGTCCCACGTCTCGGCGAGGCGGTTCTGCTTCCACTCCAGATAGCTGACGGTCACGCCCCCGCTGTTGCACAGGATCGCCGGCAGGACGGTGATGCCGCGCCTATCGAGCTCGCGCTCGCCCTCCGGCGTCGTTGGCGCGTTGGCGGCCTCGGCGACCACTTGGCACTGGAGCAGCCGCGCCTTGTCCTTGTCGATCATCTGCTCCAGTGCCGCGGGGATGAACACGTCCACCGGCGTGCGGTAGAACGACGCCTCGTCGATCATGTCCGCGTCGGGGTAGTCCGCCACCCCGCCGTGCCGCTCGACGTGTTCGGCGAGCCTGGCGGCGTCGATGCCGGCCTCGGCGCGGATCGCGCCGGTGTGGTCGAGCACGGCCCGCAGCTTGGCGCCGCGCTGCGCCAGCAGCCGGCCGGTCCATGACCCGACGTTGCCGTACCCGATGAGGCTGTAGCTCATCTCCGCGATTTCGATGTCGAGTTCCGGCAGCAGCTCGTCGAGGATGAAGACGACGCCCTGGCCCGTCGCCTTGGCGCGGCCGTGCGAGCCGCCGAACTCCAGCGGTTTGCCGGTGACGACGGCCTGCCCGGTCCAGCGCCGGTGCGTCTCGGTGAAGTTGACGTAGGTGTCGGCGATCCAGGCCATGATGTCCGGTCCGGTGCCCATGTCGGGGGCCGGGATGTCGTGGTCCGGGCCGATGTTCTCGCCCAGCGCGCTGGTGAAGCGACGGGTCAGGCGCATCAGCTCGTCGCGTGACAGCGTACCGCCGGCGACCTGCACCGCGCCCTTGCCCCCGCCGAACGGCAACCGCACGAGCGAGCACTTCATGGTCATCAGCACCGCCAGCGCCTTGACGTGGTCGAGGCTCGCGTCCGGGTGGTAGCGGATGCCGCCCTTGTACGGCCCGAGGATGTTATTGTGCTGAACGCGGTAGCCCTTGAACAGGCGGTAGTACCCGTTGTCCATGAGCACCGGGAAGTGGACGATGATCTCGTTCTTGGGCTGTGCGAGGATGAGTTGTAGATGATGCGGCAGGCCGAGCATCTCCGCCGCTTCCAGGATCGTGGTGACCGTCTGGTGATAAAGGTCCCCGGCGTCGAAGCGAAAGCCGAGTTCCGAGAAGATGGTCGCCGGATGATCTGCCATCGAACACGCTCCAGGCCCGGGTCGCTTGCCCTCGCAACGGATGTCCGGCATGCTACCGCGCCGCCACAGCAGGATCACCCGCACCGCGCGCGGCGCGGCAGCACCTCCATGCGGGCGGCCGCATGACCCCGAACCAGGACCAGCACGAAATGATCATCCACTGTGGCTCCGACCTGCTCTTCGCGACGCGCATCCGCCACGCCGCCGACGCGGCCGGCCTCGCCTCGCGCAGCGCCGCCGACGCGGACGAGCTGGCGCGCGTCGCGGCCGACTTGACCGAGGCAGGGCAGGGGGATGACGTGACGCTCGTGCTGGTCGATCTCGCCGGCAGCGAGGCCGCGCTCCGGACGATCGCCCGCGCCCGCGAGCTGCTGCCCGCGGCGCGCGTGCTCGCATTCGGCCCGCACGTCGACAAGGCCCTGCTCGACGCGGCGCGCCAGCACGGCGCCCACGCCGTCTTGCCCCGCAGCGCGTTCACCGCGAAATTGAACGACATCCTGCACGGCCGCGCCTGACCCGGCCCCGAAGCGCAAGCCGCGCCACCCACTCGCGACACCGCCCGGCCACCAGCAACACCCGCGACCCACCCCCTGGAGCACGTTCAATCCAACCGTTGCGGGTGGCACTGACAAGGGCGTCCTCGACCTTGTCAGTGTTCGACGCGCCTCGCACTGACAAGCTCCGAAGACTCCGCTTGTCAAGTGGCACCCCGCCCACGACGAATGGGTTGAAGGGCGCTCTAATAAACCTCCTGCCCCCACGTCCCCGGCACGGGCACGAGCTCGTGGCGGTAACGCGTCGGCCGGATCATCACGTCGTCCACCAGCATCGCGCCGGCGTTGTTGTGCATCAGGACGATCCAGCGTGCCTCGACGACTTCGCCGGTCCACGTCGGCGTGAGCGTCGCCCCGACGCGCTCCCAGCTCTGGCCGACGTTCATGAACGTCGCGGCGACCATCTGCTGCGCACCGCCCGCCAACGTCAGATGCACGCCGAGGCGGACGATGCGCACCTCGTCGTCACGGACGCGCACATCGGTAGCAAGCTCGAGCGGCTCACCGGAGCGCATCGGGGGCGCGATCTTCTGCACCATGCCGGAGACCGGCCCATCCAGGGCGTGGACCATCAGCGATCCGACGCCGCGCGTGCGCGACACGGTGGTGTACTCGAGGTCATCGTCGAGGTCCTGGAACAGCGTCCAGCCGACCGTGCCCTGGCTCATGTCGGTGTTTTCCAGCCAGTTGGCGCCAGGGAGCGTCGAGCGCCGCCGCGCGGCGACGCGGGTGAGGCGTTCGGCGGTGCCCTCCCCGCCGCGGCCGACGATCCAGACCGTGGCGTTCTCGTCGTTCAGCCCCGCCCCGTCGGTTTCAAAGCGGTACGTCAGCCACCCGCGTCCGATTTCGATTTGCGGGCGCCAGTCGCCGTCGTTCGCCCAGTCCGGATTCTGTCGCGTCTCGAGCAGGGCCAGCTCGACCGCCGACTGCGCGTAATACCTCGCCGTCGCCGCCGTTCGCGCCGCCTCGGCCTCGCGTCCCTGGATGCGCACCGCGAGCACCGCCGACACGCCCAGCAGTGTCACGAGCATCGACGCGCCGAGCACCGCGAGGTAGACGCTGCCGCGCACCCGCGCCGCGCTCCGGGCCTTGGCCCGCGGCCGGCCCGCGCGTCGCATTGTCCATCGACCGTTGCCCATCACGGCTCATCCTTTACTCGCGCCACGCCTCGTCCGCCAGCGTCGGGTCCGGCCAGGCCGCGGTGCGCACGACCGTCAGCTCCGCCAGCAGCAGCTCGTCGCGCAGCACGCGCACCGTCACCTGCTTGGCGCCGGTGTCGACGTTCGTCGGCTCCAGGGTTGCCGGGAGGACCCATTGCACGTCGACCTCGCGCCGCCAACGCGCGTAGCCCGCGATCGGCGAGCCGTCGGGCTCCATCGGCGGCGCGCTGGCCCACCCGTGATAGTCGTTGACGCTGTGGTAGCCCGTTCGCGTGGTGTCGTCGCTGGCATCCGCAGCCGCCAGCGCCGGCGAGGCGTCATGCTCGAACGGCTGCGACAACACCTCGCTCAGCAGCGCCTCGGCCAGCGCATGCGCCTGGGTGCGCTCCGCGGTCCGCGACTCCGCCCCGCGCGCCGCGCCGAGCGTGTCGAGCGCGGCGACGAACAGACCCGCGACGATCAGCGCCGAGATGATGGTCTCGACGAGCGTCACCCCCGCATGCCGGTGCGCGCGATCCCGCGTGCTCGCCGCGCTCATGGCCCACCTCCCACGCGCACGCGCGCGAAGGCGAACTCGGCGCTGGGATGATTCTCTCGGCCGCGCAGCGTCAGCCCCGGCGACAGGCCCACCGTCCCCGTCCGCTGGTAGGTGTAGCTGCCCCGGTCTTCGCCGTTGATCCGGACGTTGACGGTTCCGTATGCCGGGTCGATCAGCAGGCGGACGTCCACGAAGTCCAGCAGTGGGAGGTCCGCCACGTCGACGAGTTGCCCGGCCGGCCCGTTCTCCAGGACGAACCGCTGCCGCACCCCGTCGCCGTACACGTACGCATCGAGCGGCGCCGTCTGTCCGCCGGACCAGTGGGCGTGGATGCGCACCGCCGGCCCAAGCGTCGAGTCGTTGGAGGCGTGGCGCATGCGCACGTGGATCTCCGTCAGCTCGTTGAATGTCATCACCGGCTCGGCGCGGATCTCCTGGTCGGCATACCAGATACCGCCGGTGAGTTGGCTCATGCGAAATCCCTCGCCGGTGGCGACCTCCCAGTCGCGGGTGCCGTCACCGTTGAAGTCGACCAGCCGGGGGTTGCGGGTGAAGTCGAGCTCCCAGACGCCGGTGAGCACCGCCGGGCGCGTCGGCAGCGACACCCCGCCGTGGAGCGATCGGAGCGAGTCGCCGCCGGGGTCGAGCTGGACGCGCACGCGGTGCAGGTACTCGCGCGAGGCGGTCTGTGTCGGGCCGCGCATCATGGGTATGCCGTAGAGCTCGTAGCGCAGCTCCGCGCTGTCGTCATAGTTCCAGCCGCCTTCGCCGCTGAGGGTGAACACCCGGTCGCGCAGGCCCGCGGCGGGATGGTAGGTCACGGTCGCCGCGTCTCCGCCCGACGGCGGGCGCGCAAGCACCAGCGTCACCGCCTGCCCGCGCAGGAGCTGGGCCTCATCCCCGAAGGCGATGGATCGCTCGGCCGCGGCCACCGTCGGGATCTGCGAGGACTTCAGCACGCCCGCCGTCAGCGCGCTTCCCTGGGGCATCCGGTGCAGGTTGGCCGGCCGCACCTCGACGAGGGTGTCCTCGAGGTTCGCGAGCCCGAGCAGGTTCGGCGCGACGTGCACCGTCGCGGTGGTCGGGCGCCAGCCGATCACATCCGCCTCGAGGTCGGCGAGCACGTACTGCCCGATCCACCGCTGCTGCGTCACCGTCCAGGTCTGTGGCAGCAGGCTGCCGATCAACCCCGACGGCGTGCTGCTCGCGATCTTGACCGGGAACGGCGTCAGCACCGCCGGGCCCGGGTACGTCCATGAGACCGACTGCGATTCGTAAGTGAGCTCGAAGGCGGCGACATCCGTCAGGATCGTGACCGCGTCGGCGTCGCCCACCTGCCGCGTCAGCGCATCGCCCGCGCTGCCGCCCCACGCCCAGCGGACCCGCCGTGGGTCCGCCTCCCCCGGCCTGGGTGCCAGCAACAGGGTGACGGCGTCGGCCTCGCGTTCGATCACCGCGATGGCGTAGCCCAGCTCCGTCGACAGCCGCTCGTACACCCGGCCCGCCTCGGCGGCGCGGACGGCCGCGCCGTCGCGCGTTGGCAGCGCGTGCGACGCCAGCACCACCGCCGACGCCACCGCCACCAGCAGCACGCCCGCCATCGCCGAGGCGACCGTGAGCTCGATCAGGCTGTACGCGCGACGTCGCGGCATGAGGAACGCTCGCGAAGATCGAGAGTCGAGAGGAGTATGAAGCACGTTGGCCCTCAGCCGTTAGCCATGGATCAGAAGCCTCCGATGGCGACGCGGCCGCTGGCCTGGTCGAGCACGACCTCCCATTGCGTGCCGCCCGCGTCAATGGCCACCGTTCCGCCACGGTCGGTCTCGCCGTAGCCGTCGAACGCCACGTGGCTCTGGCTGTCAAAGTCGGCCTTCGCCAGCGACGCGCGCCACGGCCGGTCGCTCAGGTACACCACCCACGCCCCGTCGCGATCCGGATCGTCCAGCTCCGGCACACGCACGCTGTTGTCCGCCACGTCGAACCAGACGCTGACCGACGAGCTGCGCTGCCTGGCCGACGTCTGCGCCAGCTCCAGCATGCGAACCACCTGGTTTGCCGCCGCCTGGCCCCGGTAGCGACTGACGGCCCCGGTGTAGCGCGGCACGGCGATCGCCGAGATCACGCTGATGATGCTCAGCACCATCACCAGCTCGATCAGGCTCCACCCACCGCGCGACCACCGCTGGGTCGCACCTTCGACACGCTGCATGCTCCGCTGTCCGTTCGGCATGGGAGCTCGTGGACCTCTGAACAACCGCGAAAACGCGAACGGGTAGGCAAGAGCGGGGAATCACGCCGGATCAGCCTGGCCCCACCTGCGCCAACACCGCGTCAACGCAGGGTCTTACCCCTTCAATACTCGCGGAACAGCTCGCCCCCGCCGTCCGTCTCGTCCTCGGTGTTGGGCTCGATGTGGCCCGTGTCCGCGTCGTAGATCCACCCGGCATCCGCCGTGCCCTGGGCCGCGGCGAACCCGGTCTCCCCCCGGTTGGATCCGACCGGCAGCGGCGGAACGCTGCGCAGGTACGGGCCGTAGATGTACGGCGTGGCGCGCTCCGCGTCGGGGTTGACGTTGCCCTGGATGTCGGTGAACCCGGTCAACTGGTCGGCGATGTCGTCGAGCGTCGGGAAGTCGCCGTCATGCTCCGTCGCGTAAAGGTCGAGCGCGTTGCGCAGCACCGAAAGATTGCCCACCAGAGCCGACTCGGAGGCCCCCGCGGCGCCGCGGCTCATCCGCGGGATCGCGATGGCACCGATGATCCCGATGATGACCACGACAATCACCAGCTCGATCAAACTGAACCCCCGCGTGCTCGTGCGTTGATGATTCACAGGCCCCATAGCGTTCATCCTCGGTTGGTAGAGCAAAAGGTCGACACGACCTCGCGAGCTGCCTGCCGACACCACGTCGGCCGTTCATCAGCAAGAATCGGCGAGGCCGCTGCTCCACTTAAGCAGCCTGACGTGGGATTTGCGCCGGCACGTCTGACGGGCCCCGGCCAGTTGCACCGATCGTGCCGGCTGTAGCGCCCCCGCCTGTACATGCAACGTCCCCACCCGCGGCCGCGCGTCGCCGGGATCATCCTGAACTGGACAGCGGTATCGACGTTTTTTCGGACGGAGGCTAGTCCAGCGTCAGCGTCAACTCGTTGCCCGCCGCGTCCACGAATACCGCCGACTTCTGCGCGACGTGGTCGAGCGTGAAGCCTTCGACCTGCTGGCCGACGGCGACGACCTCGCCGCCGACGTTGACCATGCCCCGCGCGCCGGTGCCCATGACCGCGCGCAGCGGGCGGCGCTCGACGAACATGCGCGCCGCCGCCTGCGCTTCCGTTTCCGGGGCCGTCGCTTGCTGAATGTCGCGCCCGACCCAGGCTTCGCTCGGCGAAAAGGCGTCGCTGCCGCTGCCCGTGATGGTGGCGTGCTGGCCGGCGGCGAGCTCGCTCAACTGCTCGGCGAGCGTCGGGCCGAGATCGACCGCGCCCAGCGCCAGCGCCTCGCCCGCGACGCGTCCCGCCGACGTTTGAGCGTCCGCGCCGGCGTCACCGCCAACCGGGTCACCCGCCCCGGCTGCGGCCGACCCAGGCCCCGACACGCCGCCGCCGAGCCACGCCTGGTCGACCACCACCGCGCACGCTCCGAGCGCCAGCACCGCCGCGAGAATCTTCTGTTGCTTCGTCAAGGCCTCATCTCCCCAATCGAGCGTGACCATGAACGGGTCCGGGCATCACACCGGTCCAAGCGGACAATTCCAACGCCTCGGCGCCAAGCGGCGACGACGCAAATTCCGGCGTGGCCGATCTGCTGGCGCAGTTGCGCCGCCGCAACCGATCCAGATCGCGCCATGCCGACGATCGAAGCGCGTTATCGGGCCGTCGCTTTTCACGGCGCGCTGTTTCAAGGGGCATACGATGGCGACGACGGGCCGTCTTGGGGCCCGGGAGAGCCGAAAAATTCCCTTCGCCGGCCTCTTGACGTTCGGCGTCTTTTCTGCTAACTTCAACCAAACAAGCAGTCGGGATTCT
This sequence comes from Phycisphaeraceae bacterium, assembly GCA_040905445.1. Classification (GTDB taxonomy): domain Bacteria; phylum Planctomycetota; class Phycisphaerae; order Phycisphaerales; family Phycisphaeraceae; genus SKPT01. The sequence continues at coordinate 124,114 of JBBDRN010000007.1, forward strand.
TTCAAGCCCGCGACTCGCGTTGGCCGAAGTATCAGCGGCAGGGCCCAAGATGTTGGGCCCCGGTGAACCGAACCCCTACGGAGGCGACTCCCGATGGCAAATCCGCTGCTCATGCTCGGCCCGGGCGGATCCTACACGACCCAGTACCACATCAAGGGTCAACGCCTCGTGCCCACCCCCGTCCGCGCCGCCCGCCCCGTGGACGCCCCGGCCAGCGCCAGCCGGGCGGTCGCCTGGCGACGCGCCCCCGCCCCCGCCGCCGCCCCCGGGCCCGTCCTCGCCAGTCGAGTCCTGCGAGCCGCCGACCGCGTCGAGCTCACGTCGCCGCTCGCCGGCGCCAGGCCCGTCAACCCCGTCATCAACCATCCACCATCCGACACCGCGGAGCGACGCCATGACCAATCCAGCCAATCTCACGCCCAAGCAGTTGCAGATCCTCATTCGCATTCGCGATCTGCGGCTGACGCGCGGCTATTCGCCGACGATGCAGGAGCTCGCCGACGAGCTCGGCGTCAGCAAGGTCACCGTCTTCGAGCACGTCGAGGCGCTGGTCCGCAAGGGCGCGCTCATGCGCCAGCCCAACAAAGCCCGCTCTTTGGACATTAACCCCGCCTTCGAGCTGCCTGACGAGCAGCGCAACACGCGCCTGCCCCTCGTCGGCCACATCGCGGCCGGCTCACCCATCGAAGCCGTCGAGGACCGCGAGCACCTGGACCTCGAGTCCCTCTTCACCGCCCCCGGCCGCGGCAGCCGCTCCCGGCAAACGTTCGTCCTGCGCGTCCGCGGCAACTCGATGATCGATGAGCAGATCCGCGACGGCGACTACGTCGTCTGCGAGTCCACCGAGCGCGCCCGCAACGGCCAGACCGTCGTCGCCCTGCTCGACACCGGCGAGGCGACGCTCAAGACCTACTACAAGGAGCGCAACGGCCGCATCCGTCTCCAGCCCGCCAACGAGGCCTTCGAGCCCATCTGGGTCGAGCCCGGCCAGGTCCAGATCCAGGGCGTGCTCATCGGCGTCATCCGCACCTGCTGACCCGGGGCCGGCGGCGGGGAGAACCACAGAGGCACAGAGGCGGAAACGGCCGAGCCCGGGGGGCTTTTGGCGGAGGGTGTTGGCGGAGGACGTTGGCGCGGGGCAGACGAAGCGGGGTCGCCGCGATATGGCCCCGGTGGCCGGCATCACCCGTGTCGTCACCCGCGCGTTCCACTCGCCTTGCGCCTTCTCCGCTTTCGCACCCGCCTCTCTCCGCCCCTCTGCTCTCCTTGCCCCTCTTCGCCTCTGTGCCTCTGTGGTTGTCCCTTGCCCGCTCACCGCGCCGGCTTCTCGAACATCACCACCGTCGCGCCTTCAAACGTCACCCGCCAGCCGAACCTCTCCGCGAGCCACCGCATCGTCCGCGGCTGGTAGAAGCAGACGTGCGTCGGGTCGCGGCGGTACCACCAGTCGCCGAAATCGAACCCCGGCGCGCCCGCGTCGAACAGGCACGTCATCACCCCCAGCCAGCCACCGGTCCGGACCAGCCCGTCGAGGCGCGCGAACTGCTCGCCCGGCTGGTGAAAGTGCTCGGCCGTCTCGCTGCACGTGACGAACTCGTACTGCCGCGCCAGCGCCGCGGCGTCCGGCGCGAAAAACGGGTCGTAGAGGCTCATCGTGTACCCGCGCTCCTGCAGCATCACCGACAGCGTCGGGCCGGGCCCGCTGCCGTAGTCCAGCCCGTGCGCCGGCGGCACGACGCGGCGCATCATCGGCCCGGCGAGGCGTTCGAGGAACCGACGATAGCGCTCGTCGCCGGGGTCGTTCTCATGCGTGAGGTAGTGAGCCCGCTCCGCGGCCGGCGTCAGGCGACGATGCGGCGCGAGGCGCGCCAGGCCGCACGTCTCGCACAGGGTGTAGCCGGGATGCGGCTCGCGGCCGGTACAACCGCCGCACAGCGGGCAGGGCAGGGGGGTCGCGGCGCGTGACATCACGGGCAGGCAGCCTCAGGTGCGTCGGGTTGGCGCCGCGGCCGGCGCGGATGGGCACACGGCGCCCGCGGCGGGCGGCTTCGCAAGCGGCGTCACCCCGCGACGAGAAACATCGCGAACATCAGCAGCCACACGCCGTCGAGGAAGTGCCAGTACATCGCCAGGTGCTTGACCGCTGCGTGGTGCTCGTGGTCGTACCGATGGCCGTGGGCCCGCCGCGTGACGAAGGCCATGTACCCCACGCCGCCGACGACGTGCGCCGCGTGGACGAGGATGAGAAAGAAGATGAGCCCCGCCGGGTGGACCTGCTGCTCGTCGGCGGCGAGGGCCAGGTGCTCCTCCAGCAGCGCCACCAGGCTCGGCACCTGCACGACCAGGAACGCCAGCGCCAGGGCGCAGGTGACGACCATCAGCCGGCGGAACGCGAGTTGGTGCTCGCGGCGGACCTTCCTCAGCGCCGCGTGGAGCGTGAAGCTCGACACGATGATGATCGCCGTCGACGCCCAGAGCGTCCGGGGCAGCTCGGCCTCGCCGATCGCCGGGCCGCCGTCGGCCGTGACGCGCAGCAGCAGATAGGCCGCCATCGAGCCGGCGAACAGCATGCCCAGCGACAGCAGGAACAGCCACATGCCCAGCGTCCCCGTGCCCGGCGGCACGGTGTGGCGCTGCGGCGGCGGGCGGTGGGGAGCGGGTGAGTCTTGCATGATGGTCGCGACGCGGGTTACTTGGCGCCGTCACGCGTACCGGCGGTCCCGCACCCGGCACGCGAGGGGCGCCGTCGATCGCGCTGACCGGCGACCGCCACCCGCCGCGGCGTGCTCTGCGGCCGATCGAGCAGCGGACGGTACTCGCGCGAGTCGTGGATCACCGCGCCGGTGAGAACCGCGACGAACAGCAGCGCCGAGATCAGGATCGTCGCGTTGAACGGCGAGTCCCAGCGCAGGTGCATGAAGTAGAGCACGACAAGCGCCGCCTTGACGGTCGCGATCAGCAGCGCCAGCCATACGTTCAGCGGCCCAAGCTGGATCTGCGTCACGGCGACCGTCGCGCCCGTCAGCACCAGCAGCGCGGCGAAGACCGCGGCCAGCAGCCAGAGCGGCGCCGCGTGCCCCGCCGCGTGGGCATCGTGATCCGGCGCGTGCAGTTCCGTCGAGGTGCTCGCCTGCCGGGGGCTTTCATGGGCGTGGTCGTCGGTCATGGTGTTGCGTCGCTCGGCGTCAGTGGATGAGGTACAGCAGCGGGAACAGAAAGATCCAGATCAGGTCGACAAGGTGCCAGTAGAGCCCGACCAGGTCGACCGGCGTGTAGTACGCCGGGCCGAACGCGCCTCGGAACGACCGCACCGTGATCCAGGAGATAAGCCCCAGGCCCACGAGCACGTGGACCGCGTGCAACCCGGTCATCATGTAGTAGATCTGGAAGAACATGTGCGCCCGCGACTGCTCGGTCGGCGGCAGGTCCTCATAGGTCAGCGTCGCGCCGGCCGCGGCCGCGGGCATGTGCGGCGCGACGTGCGACGGCGCCTCGCCGAGCGCCTCCTCCGACAGGCCGCCCGCGCCCACGGCAGGGGGGTTGATCATGCTGCGCTCCACCGCCGGCGAAGGGCCCGGGGCCTCACCCTGCCCGGACGCAGCTTCCGCGTCGCCGGGGTCGGCGTCGTCCGTGAGCGTGATCCGCGGCTGCTCGATGGCTCCCGCGTGTCCCCCGCCATGCCCACCCCCGCCATGCCCGCCCCGGATGCCGTAGTACTCCTCGAGGTGGCGGATCGCCTCGAGCTGTGCCGCGCGCGGGTCGTTCGCGTCGGCGAACATCGGATTGAGCGTCGGGTTGTAGAACATGTTGGCAGAGCCCGGCCAGAGGTCGTGCGTGAACTTGCTCGTGTACTCGATAGCCTTGATGCCCATAAACCCGAACCCGCCCAGCAGCGTCAGCAGCAGCAGGGTCACGAGCAGCTTGCGCTGCCCCTTCTGCGCCGCCCGCACGCCCCATGCGACGGTGAACGAGCTGGCCAGCAGGATGATGGTGTTGATCGCGCCGAGCGTCGTGTCGAGGTAGTGGTGGGCGTAGAGGTAGATCTCCGGGTGGTTGCCGCGGTACATGCCGTACGCCGCGAACAGCCCGCCAAACATGAGAATCTCCGTGGCGAGGAAGACCCACATGCCCAGCTTGCCCGACTCGAACTGCTGTGTGGGCGTGTCGAAGTGGTGCGCCAGGTGGGGAGCATGGTCGTGGGCGTGCGCGTCGCCGCCCTGGCCATGAGCGCCCGCGTCGTGGTGCTGGCTCGCCTGCGTCGGTTGTGTCCCGGTCTCGGGATCCTGCATCTGCGTCATGTCCTGTTGAATTCCAAGTCTCGGCGGCGGCGTCAGCGCTGATGCGCGGGCGCCGGCTGCGGGGCCGCGGCACCGGCGGGCTGCTCGGGGTCGAGCACGTACCCGTCGATCGTCTCGTCGTAGTGCCACTGGTCAAAGTGATAAGGGTCCGACCCGCGCGGGGCGCGGAGGAAGTTCTCGTGCGGCGGCGGCGAGGCCGTGTGCCACTCGAGCGAGTTGTGCCCCCACGGGTTCGCCGGCGCCGGCCGCCCCTTGACGAGCGAGTGAATCCAGTTCGCCAGCACCATCAGCAGCCCGATCGCGAGCACGTACGCGCCGATGGTCGAGGTCACGTGGTGGACCTGGAACTCGGGCAGGTACGTGGCGTAGCGCCGGGGCATGCCCTGGCTGCCGGCGACGAACTGGATGTAGAACGTCAGGTTGAAGCCGATGAAGATCACGGCGGCGGCGACACGGCCCCAGAACTCGTTGTACATCTTGCCGAACATCTTCGGAAACCAGTAGAACATGCCGCCGAGGAACGCGAACATCATCGACCCGACCATCACGAAGTGGAAGTGGGCGACGATGAAGTAGGTGTCGTGGACGTGGATGTCGACCGCGAGCGCGCCGAGGAAGAGCCCCGTCAGCCCGCCGATGGTGAAGAGCATGATGAAGCCCATGGCGAAGAGCATGGGCGTGTCGAGGCGGATGGCGCCCTTGTACATCGTCGTCACCCAGTTGAACACCTTGATCGCCGACGGGATGGCGACCGAGAAGGTCAGCAGGCTGAAGATGACGTTGGCGGCGGCGCTCTGGCCGCTGACGAACATGTGGTGGCCCCAGACCAGGAACCCGAGCAGGGCGATGGCGACGGAGCTGAACGCGATGAACTTGTAGCCGAAGATGTGCTTGCGGCTGAAGCTGGAGATGATCTCGCTGATCACCCCGAACGCCGGCAGGACCATGATGTAGACCGCCGGGTGGCTGTAGAACCAGAAAAAGTGCTGGAAGAGGACGGGGTCGCCGCCGCGGGCGGGGTCGAACACGCCGATGCCCAGGATGCGCTCCGCGGCGAGCAGCAGCAGCGTGATCGCCAGCACGGGCGTCGCGAGGATCTGGATGATCGCCGTCGCGTAGAGCGCCCACAGGAACAGCGGCAGCCGGAACCACCCCTGGTTCGGCGCCCGCAGCATGTGGATCGTCGCGATAAAGTTCACGCCCGTCAGGATCGAGCTGAAGCCCAGGACGAACGCGCCGAACACCGCCGCGATCACCGCCGTCCCCGACGCGGACGAGGAGTAGGGCGTGTAGAACGTCCAGCCGGTGTCAAGCCCGCCGCCGCCCCAGAAGCCGGCGAGGGCGGGGAACAGCGAGTTGAGCACGCCCTTGGCGAGCACCCAGAGGAAGAACGTCCCGCCGATCATGTACAGGTACCAACTCGCGAGGTTCAGCCGCGGAAACGCGACGTCCTTGGCGCCGACCATCATGGGCAGGATGATGTTGCCGAGGATCGCCGGGATGGCGGGGATGATGAACAGGAAGACCATCACCGCCCCGTGGAGCGTGAACATCTGGTTGTAGAAGCGGTAGGCCTCGTCCTCGCTCATGCCGACCGCCGTGCCGATCGTCGCCTCGGGCGTGAGCAGCTCCGTGCGCAGCAGCAGCGCGAACACGCCGCCGACGAAGAAGAACGTCAGGATCGCCACCATGTACATGATGCCGATGCGCTTGTGGTCCAGCGTCAGCAGCCAGGAGGCGATGCCGCGGCTGTGGGTGAGGTAGTTGTCGGCATCCGCCGGCAGGGGCTTGCCGTAGATGTCCGTGGCCTGGGGATTCGCTGACATCGGTTTACCTTCGATTCAATTCCTGCCCGGCGGGATCAAGCCCGCCTGGGCACAACGTGGCGTCCGCGTTGCGGAACGCCCCAAGGTCGGGCGCGATGGTCGGCCCTGAATTCGCCGGGCATGGCGTCACCGCGGGCTGGCCGCCGCGTCGCCTTCGTAGGGCCCGGCCGCCCGCTTCCGCCGCCTCGCGCCGACCGCGGCCATGACGCCGATCGCCGTGCCGAGTCCGACGACCGTGACGACGCCGGCGAGTCGCATCATGTTCATCGCGACCATCGTGTACGCGCCGACCCCGGCGTCGAAACGGAAACAGTATAGGAGAATCTCGTCCATCACCGAGCCGACCTTCCCCTCCGCCGACTCGACCAGCGAGAGTCGCATCGTCCGCTCGGGGTAGTGCACGCCGTAGAGGTAGCGCGAGACGCGCCCGTCGGGCGTGAGGATCACAATCGCCGCTGTGTGGACGAACTCCTCGTATCGCTCCGACCAGACGTACTCGAACCCGACGGCGTCGGTCAGCCGATCGATTTCGGCCTGGTCGCCGGTGAGAAAGTGCCAGCCGGCGGCCGCCTCGGGCCGGCCCAGCAGCTCGATGACACGCGCCTTGGCGGGCGCGGCGTCGGCGGGGCCCTCCTCGGGGTCGAAGCTCACCGTCAGCACCTCGAACTCATCGCCCGGCGTCCAGCTCAGGTCCCGCAGCGAGCTCGCCAGCGACTCGGTCACCAGCCCGCAGAGCATCGGGCAGTGAAAGTAGCCGAGGTTCAGCACGATCGGCTTGTCCTGGCCGAAGTAGTCCCCGAGCTGAACCGCGTGGCCCTCGGCGTTGATGAAGCGCAGCTCGCCCGGGACCTGCTCGCCGAGCTTCTCCTCGATGCCCGCCTGCTCCCTCTCGACCGGGCCCGGCTCGGTGCGGCCCTCGTTCAAGGGCGGCGGCTTGGGCACGACCTGGGCCCGCGCGGTGCCAGGCGCGGCCGGGAGCACCAGCAGCGCCAGCGCCGCCGCCGCGCACGCAACCCGCACGCATCCGCCGGGGCCGCGGACGGACCAAAGACCTGTGCTCTTGGCGATGGACTGCATCACTGCCCGCCTTGCGTCTGCTCGAGGTACCGCGCGAACGCCTCATCGAGCGGGATCGCCGCCCGCTGGTTCTCCTCGTCGACCCAGCGCAGCGTCTCGAGCCGCTCCTGCTGCGTCGCCCGTCGCTCGACGAGGTCGGCGTGAATGCCTTCGTAGACCTTGATCTGCCGCTGCTGCGTGGCCTCGTAGTAGTACCACCCCTGCGCGCCGATGGCGATGATCAGCAGCAACAGTCCCGAGATCACGCCGATCAGCAGGATCAGCGGCACGTTGATTTCACTCGTTCCGTTTTCACCGTTGTGCTCGGCCATAACCAGCTCATCTTTCGCAACGATTCAGAAACCATGGGACACGGAGGCAAGCCACAGATGGACACAGATGAACACGGAGAAAAGGCCGAGGGGCAAGGGACGAAGCAGCGGCCGCGCCTGGCTTCAGTGGTGTTCATTCGCGTTCATTCGTGACTGCTCTGCTCTCCCATCTGTGCGCATCTGTGTTCATCCGTGGCTATCTCTCTTCCCGTCTGCATCTGTGTCTCTGTGGTTTTTACAGGTTCACGTGCCCCAGCGACTCGCTGAGGCGCGGGTCCTTCGTCGGTACGAGCGACGTCCCGGCCGCGAGCCGCGCACCGCCGGCGAGGAAGATCGCCAGCACGCCGACCAGCACCGCGATCTCGATGACGCCCAGCGAAATCTGCGTGCTGTCATACAGTGGCATCACCACCCACCACAGGTCGATCCAGTGGACCACCAGCAGCCAGATGGCCCAAAACGCCAGCAGCTTGCGGCTGCGCTTGACCCAGCGCGGCAGCAGCGCGACGAACGGGATCAGCAGGTGACCGAATAATAGCACCAACCCGACGTAGCTCCAGCCCGTCTGCTTGCCTGTCGCGGTCGTAAACCCGTGGAGTTCAAACCAGTACGCCGTCTCCGGCAGGCTCGCGTACCAGAGCAGCATGTACTGGCTGAACGCGATGTACCCCCAGAAAAAGACAAACGCGAACATCAACTTGCCCAGGTCGTGAAAGTGCTCGGCCGTGACGCTCTGCAGGTGCCCCCAGCGCTGCAGGCCCATCAGCACGAGGATCAGCATCGCCAGGCCGCCCATGAAGCTGCCCGCGAAGTAGTAGACGCCGAAGATCGTCGAGTACCAGAGCGGGTCAAGGCTCATCAGCAGGTCGAACGCCACCGCGGTCAACGTAAAGGCGAACAGCAGCGTCGCCGGCGCGCTGAAGATCTCCATCCGCCGCGTGAGCGACGCGTCGCCCGTCGTGTCCTGCAGCGTCGACTGGCGCCAGTACCAGAGCCCGATGCCCGAGAGGATGCCGAAGTACACCACCCATCGCGCGACGAAGAAGGGAATGTTCAGCCACACCCGCTTCAACTGGACGTAGTGCGCCTTCTCCGGCGTCAGGCCGACCAGTTCGTGGCCGCCGGCATGGTCGTCCCCCGCGTGGTCGACGTCGATCGGCGCGGGCGCGGCATCGGCGTCCGTCAGCACGATGTGCATCGTCCCGCCCAGCGCGTGCGCCGCCCCGCCCTCGAGCGGCTGCGCCCAGGAATACAGCAGGCCGTTGTTCAGAATTACGAACACCAGGATCGGCGCCGACAGGATCGCCAGCACCGGCATGTTGGCGGCGAAGATCTCCGCCGGCCGGCGGATCACCACGCCCCACCCGGCGCGGAACAGGTGCATCAGCACCACCAGCGCCATGCACCCCAGCGACAGGCTCAGCACGTACGCGAAGCTCACGACGTACGCGAAGCCGAAACGACGAAAGTCCTCCGTCAGCCACGCCGTCAGCAGCGCCACGATCAACGCCACCGCCCCGATCAGCAGCCCGTTGCGAAACAGCGGCCAGGCCCGCGCGCCGAACGATCGCGTATCGCTGGCGGGCAGCTCGATGTCAGCGTGTTGCGCCACGGTCCTGATACTCCTTAGCAAGGCAAAAAGGCGGATGAAACCGCCCACCCTCTTTGCGAAAGCACGCGGATGCGATCCGCGTCTGTCCCCAGCGACTCAGTCGCCCGTGATCTCCAGCCGCTCGCGCTGCTCGGCGGTCAGCTCGGCGGCGGGCACGTTCTGGCTGATCTGCAGCGCCCGCACGTAGGCGACGATCGCCCACCGGTCGCGCTCCTTGATCTGCCCGCCGTACGCCGGCATGTTGCCCCGCCCCGCCGTGATCACGTGGAACAATCGGCCGTCCGGGTAAACCTCCGACCCGAATGTCGACACGCCCGCGTCCGTGTCAAACTGGTGCAGGTTGGCCGGCTGGACCCACACCGTGCCCCCCTGATCACGCAACATCAGCTCCGTCGCCCGAGCGTGGACCGGCCCCTGGCCATACCCGTCCGCGCCGTGGCACGCGAAGCAGTAAATGTTGTACCGCTCCTGCCCACGACGCAGCAGCTCCCGCGTCGGCTCGATCTGCGGCGGCAAGCCTTCGAAGAACTCGGCCTGCGCCTCGTCGTTCTCACCCGCCACCAGTCGGTAGCCCCGGTAGTAGTGGTCGTCTTCCCGCAGCATCGCCTCGTCGGCCTCGCGCGCGTCCCGCCCCCACGCCACCGCGCCGGGCACCGGCGGGCGCATCGCGCGGCCATCGGCGAACAGGTCCGTCGCCGCCTGCGTGTTGTACCGCGGCTGATCGCGCATGTCGTGAAACATCTGGATCGGCCGACGCTCCGACAGCATCACCCGCGACGCGCCGATCATCACCAGCGGCAGCCAACTCAACACCACCAGCACCACCAGCGCCGCCATCATCCAGAATGGCGGCCGAGGCAGCTTGAGGTCAAAGTCGATCATGTCCGGCAGCTTAGCCATGTTCCGTTCTCAATTCACCATGCACAATTCACCAGGCACAAACGCTCACGCCCGCCTTCGCCTTGTGCATTGTGCAATTTCCCTAATCCCTCACCGCCTCGACCGCCGACGCCCCCAGTTCCTCGAGCATCCGCGTCACCTTCGGCTGGTCGAAATGCCCGTCGCGGGCGTCGATCACCACGAAGAACCGGTCGTCCGTCGCGCGTCGGAACCGTTCGACCTTCAGCAGCGGGTTGTACAGCAACGGCAGCTTGTTGAGCAGGAACATCCCGAACGTCGCCCCGAACGCCGCCAGCAGGATCGTGCACTCGAACACCACCGGCATCCACGCCGGCAGCGAGTTCAGCGGCTTGCCGCTGATCAGAAACGGGTAGTCCACCGACATCGTCCAGACCGTCAGCGTCAGCCCGCCGGCGGCGCCCGTCAGCCCGGCGACGAGCACGATCCAGGGCAAGATCGTCCGCCGGATCCCCATTTGCAGGTCGAGGCCGTGAATCGGAAATGGGCTGTGCACGTCGAAATACTTGAACCCCGCCCCGTGCACCGCCTTCGCCGCCGCCACCACCGTGTCCACGTCCACGAATTCCGCGACGATCGCGCGCACCGCGCCCGGCTCCTCGGCGGCCCGCTCCGCGGCGATCTGTTGTCCGGCTTCCAGTTGCGCCATGGTTCTCGTTCCCGGGCCTCGCGACCCGCTTACTCGCTATCCCGTCGTCCGCCTGAAGTCCGCGTCACGGTCCGGCCCCGGGCCGTGCGACGGGTGCGCCGCCGGCAGCACCGTCTTGATCTCCGCCATCGCCACGATCGGCAAAAACTTGCAGAACAGCAGGAACAGCGTGAAAAACAGCCCGAACGAGCCCGCCAGCATCCCGATGTCCACCCACGTCGGCACGAACATCCCCCAACTCGACGGCAGGAAGTCCCGGTGCAGGCTCGTCACCACGATCACGAATCGCTCGAACCACATCCCCACGTTCGCCGCCATCGCCGCGAGCATGATCGTCCACGGGTTCAGCCGGCACCACTTGAACCACAGGATCTGCGGAATGAAGATGTTGCACGTGACCATCGTCCAGAACGCCCACGCGTAAGGCCCCAGCGGACGGTTCAGGAACACGAACTGCTCGAAGTGGTGCCCGCTGTACCAGGCGATGAAGAACTCGACCGCATACGCGTAGCCCACGATCAGCCCCGTGCCCAGCATCACCTTGCACATGTTCTCGAGATGCCGCGGCGTGATCAGGTCCTGCAGCCCGAACAGGTACCGCGCCGGCACCGCCAGCGTCAGGACCATGGCGAACCCGCCGAAGATCGCCCCCGCCACGAAGTAGGGGGGGAAGATCGTCGTGTGCCAGCCCGGAAGCTGCGAGACGGCGAAGTCGAAGCTCACCACGCTGTGGACGCTGAGCACCAGCGGCGTCGCCAGCGCCGCCAGCAGCAGGTACGCCGTCTCGTAGCGATGCCAATGCCGCGTCGACCCCGTCCACCCCAGCGAGAACAGGCCGTAGGCGAACTGCGCCACGCGGTTCTTCGCCCGGTCGCGCAGCGTCGCGAGGTCCGGCACCATGCCCACGTACCAGAACAGCGCCGACACGGTGGCATACGTCGACACGGCGAACACGTCCCACAGCAGCGGGCTGCGGAACTGCGGCCAGAGGTCCATCTGGTTGGGAATCGGGAACAGCCAGTACGCCAGCCACGGCCGACCGATGTGAATCGCCGGGAACAGGCCGGCGCACATGACGGCGAAGATGGTCATCGCCTCGGCGAAACGGTTGATCGACGTGCGCCACTGCTGGCGGAAGAGGAAGAGGATCGCCGAGATCAGCGTGCCCGCGTGGCCGATGCCCACCCAGAACACGAAGTTGATGATCGGAAAGCCCCACGACACCGGCTGGTTGTTGCCCCAGACGCCCACGCCGGTGGTGAACAGGTACCCGATCAGCGCCCCGAGCATGCCCAGCAGCGAGAACGCGATCATCAGCGCGATCCACCACCAGAGTTTCGGCCGACCCTCCGCCAAGCTCGAAACCTTCTCGGTGATGCTGCCGAAGTCGTTGCCGCCAAGCACCAGCGGCGCGCGATGCCGCGGATCGTCGTGGGCGTTGTCCACGTCGGGGGCCACATCGGCGTTGGGGTGTATCGTCGTCATGCGTCGTCGTTCGTACGGGGAGTCGAGGAAATCAGGGAAGTCGAGGAAGTCGGGGAATCAGCCGCAGCGCCGTCACTGCTGAAACTGTTGCGACACCATCATCTTGCCGGCTCCTGCGTTCCAATCGCCTGTATTGTGCCGATGCCGTTTCTCATATTCCTTGACTTCACTGACTTCCCCGACTTCTGCATTCAAACCGCCGGGTTGCGCAGCTTGGCCAGGTGCCGCGTGCGCGGGCGCGTGTTCAGGTCGTCGTTGAGCACCTGGTACGCCCGTGGGCTGGCGTGCTCCTTGGAGACCACGGCTTCGACCTTGTTCAGGTCGCCGAACGTGATCGCCTGCGTCGGGCACGCCTGCTGGCAGGCGGTCACCACCTCGCCGTCGCGCACGAGCGGCTCCTCGCGCTCACCGCGCGACCACTCGTTCTTCGCCGCGATCTTCGCCCGCGATAGGCGCTGCATGCAGTAGGTGCACTTCTCCATCACGCCGCGCATCCGCACCGTCACGTCCGGGTTGAACACCATCGCCTTGATGCGGTCCATCGACGCGCGCGACTGCGTGTCCGGGAGGTCCAGCCACGGCCGCGCCTGCCCCCGCGGGTCCTTGGCGTGGAAGTCGAAGTAGTTGAACCGCCGCACCTTGTACGGGCAGTTGTTCGAGCAGTACCGCGTGCCGACGCACCGGTTGTACACCTGCAGGTTCAGCCCCTCCGCGTCGTGGATCGCCGCGTTCACCGGGCACACCTGTTCGCACGGCGCGTTCTCGCAGTGCACGCACATCATCGGCTGGTGGACGATGTCGGTCTCGGCCTCCGGGTCGCCCTTGAAGTAGCGGTCGATCCGAAGCCAGTGCAGCTCGCGGTTGACCAGCACCTGGTCCTTGCCCACGACCGGGATGTTGTTCTCCGCCTGGCACGCCACGACGCACGCGTTGCACCCGATGCACGAGTTCATGTCGACGCTCATGCCCCAGGCGTGCGGCTCGTTGAACGCCACTGGACCGCCCGGGCGCTTGGCCTCGTGCGCCTGCGCGTCGTCGGGGTAAGGCGGGTCGTAAAGCTGCAGCGGCAGGTCGCCGTGGTGACTCCCGTGCAGCCGGTGCGGGTTCTGGCGGTAGTCGGCGAGGCTCATCTCTTTGATGATGTAGCCGCTCGCGCCGCGCTCGCCCGTCCGCCGCGTCACGCCTTGTTCCCCCGTCGCGTCGATGAGATGGTGGTTCTGCGTCGTCGCCAGCGCTTCGCGCCGCCCCGCCGCCTCGACGGCGACGGCCGCGACGTGCATCGCGTCGCTGGTCCGCAGTTGATACGTGTCCACCCCCACGCCGTTGCCCACGTGTCCCGCGGCCCGCCGGCCGTAGCCCAGCGATACCACCACCGTGCCCGTGGCCTGGCCCGGCATCGGGAAGATGGGGATCTCCAGCTCGCGCTCGCCGACACGCAGCCGCACCACGTCGCCATGCTCGAGCCCCAGCCGGCGGGCGTCCGCCACGGCGATCTGGGCCGCGTTGCCCCAAGTCAGCTTCGTGATGGGCCCGGGCAGCTCCTGCATCCAGCCGTTGTTCGCCCACCGCCCGTCGTACATCGCCGCGTCGGGCCGAAGGACGAGCTCGAACTCGCCGCCCGCCGCGCGGTTGAGGCCCAGCACGTCCGCCGGGGCCTGCGCCTGCGCGTCGGTGGCCGGCTCAGCGGCGCTGTCCGGCACGAGGCCGCGATGCAGCACGCGGCGCCAGTCGCGCTCGAACGCGCTCCCGCCTGCGAGCAGACCGTCGCGGAAGGTCGCCCGCACGAGCTCGTAGCCCTCGGCCTCGCCGGCGTCGGCGCCCAGCGCGGTGGCCAGCAGCTCGATCGCCGATCGCCCGCCGAACAGCGGCAGGATCAGCGGCTGCTGGACGCTGACCGTGCCGTCCCACGCCCGGCCGTCGCCCCACGCCTCCAGCTCATGGGCCGCGGGCACGTGCCACGTCGCCGTCAGCGCGGTCTCATCCGCGTAGGCGCCGAGGTGGATCACCTCCTCGACCTGCGCGAGCTTGTCCGCGAACGCCAGCTCGGCCGGCGCGTCGTAGGCCGGGTTGCCCCCGAGCACGAGCAGCGTGTCGATCTCGCCGGCGTCGATCCGCCGCGCCAACTCGGCGATCTGTTCGCGTTGTGTTCGCTCCGGCGCGCCCGGCTCGTCGTAGAGGTCGACGGTCCGCCCGATCGCGCCGATGCGCTCGTTGATCGCCCACGCCAGGGCGTGCACCTCGGGCGGCTGGCTCTCGCCGACGATCAGCACCGCCTCGCCCTCGTGCCGGCGCAGGTCGGCGGCGAGTTTCTCGACCCAGGCGGTCGACCCGTTGAGCGACCCGCCGTCGCCGGCGATGACCCCCAGCCGGGCCGCGACGCCGCGCACGAGCGCGCCGACCTCGCTGACGCGCACCGCCAGGCGTTCGTCCGCCACCGACCCGGTGACCGTGAACGTCGGCTCGGCGGCGTACAGCCGGCTCATCTGCATCTCAGTAGTATCAACCTGCTTGCGCGTCGTCGCCCAGTCCCGCGCGTGACGCACCGCCGCCGGGTCCAGCAGCAGCGGGTCGGCGTCGAAGCAGGCGATCACCGCCGCCCGGTCTAGCCGGTACGCCGGCCGCAGCGCTCGGCCAAAGGCCTGCCGCGTGCCCGCCAGCGCGTTGTCCCGGTTGACCGCCTCCCACTCATACCAGCCCGCCTCGGGGTGGCGCTCGTGGAACTGCGCCTTGAGCCGCGCCCGCGTCGGGCTGTCACTGCGCGGGGTGAGCACGGCCAGTCGCGACGAGTCGCCGCTGGCCCGCGCCCCGACGCGCTGGTGCACGAAGCCCGCCAGGTCCTGCCACGTCGTCCGCTGTCGCGCCTCACCGCGTCCGCGCATCGGAAACCGCGAGCGGTCCGGGTCGTAGAGGCTCAGGATCGACGCCTGTGCCCATGCGTCGGTGGCGCCCTGGGAGTAGGGGTGCTCCGGGTTGCCCTCGACCTTGATCGGCCGCCCGTCGAACGACTCGACCAGCACTCCGATCGACGCCCCGCCGCGCTCCAGCATCGACGCGAAATACTCCGGCTGCCCGGGCACGCGTCCCTCCGGCCGCTGCGCGAACGGCGCCAGCTTCTCCTCGTCCCACCGCCGGCAGCCCGCCAGCGTCAGCCCGGCGAGCGACATCGACGCGCCCATGAGCTGCAGGAAGTGCCGCCTCGTCACGCTCAGCGTCGACGGGTCGATCGGGCTCGGCCCCGGCAGGCCCGCCAGGTCGCGAAACGCCGGCGAATCGGCGTACTCCTCCAGGCTCCGCCAGTACGCCCGGCCGGTGATGTTGGGTGTTAGCGATGGCAAGTCGAGCAGCTCGTCATGTAGGTGCGGTTGTGGATGTTGTACTCGTCCTTGAGCTCGAGCCCGACCCGGCGCTGAGCTTCCGCGCGCGTCATCGTGTCCCGACTGACCCCCAGCTCGTCACGCGGATCCCACGCCAGGTTCGTGACCTCGTCCACCGGCCGCAGCGCCTGCTCCGGCTCGCGGTGGCAGTCCAGGCACCAGGCCATCGACATGTTCTCCGCCATGTAGACCCGTTCCATCCGGTCGACGCGCCCGTGGCACTCCACGCACGACACGCCCCGGTTCACGTGGGCCGAGTGGCTGAAGTAGACGTAGTCCGGCTGGTCGTGGACCTTGATCCACTCCACCGACTCGCCCGTCTCGTAGCTGGCGTGCACCGGCCCGAGCAGCTCGCTGTTCTTGCGCACCCCGGCGATATTGTCCTCCGGGCTGTGGCAGGAGATGCACACCTGCGTGTGCGGGATCGCCGCGAAACTCGCGTCCTCGACCGTCGTGTGGCAGTAGCGGCAGTCCATGCCCAGCTCGCCGGCGTGCAGGGCGTGGCTGAAGGGCACCGGCTGCGCCGGCGCGTAGCCGCGCCACAGCGTGTCCGCCGACAGCCCGAAGCCGATCACCACCGGCACGTAGAGCCCCCCGCCGACCGCCCCGAGCACGAGCAGCGGCAGCAGGTAGTTGGCCCACCGCGGAAACATGAACCGGGTTGCGTTGGCGTTGCTGGCCATGGGTGTCAAACCGGGAAACCACGAGACGAAGAGATACGAAGACGAAACACGCCGCTCTCAACCGCCGCTGGCCGACGATGGAGAGCACAGAAGATAGCTACCTGAACACCACTTGACAAAGCCCCCGAGGCGCGGCCCGGCGATCAACGAAATAACTGGCTTGAGCAGAATCGCTTATACCGAATTCCCCGCGCCACGCCTCCCTCGTGCGGTGCGGGCGCGGCAGTACACGCTGGCGGACAAGCCGCCAGTAGCACCCGCGTACGATGTTTTTGGACGGAGCCTAATCCCCGAGACCCACCGGTGGTCGGGCCGTCGGCGGCCCCTGGTCGCGCCAGAACTGCGCCCGCCGCAGCAGCCCCGGTGGCCGGTGGTAGGGCTGGTACGTGTACGCCTGCCGGTTCGCGAACATTTCCTCCCCCCGGTTCTCGCGCGACCATGCCAGCCAGTCGCGGGCCTCGGGCCCCGGGCTCGCCCCCGTCAACGTTCGCAGCGACGCCCGGGCCGACCGCGCCACCGCGTAGTCCATGTCGTGCAGCATGCCGACCAGGGCGTGGAAGACGCTCGGGTGCGGGTACTGCGCCAGCGCCCGCGCCAGGGCCATCCGCGCGTCCGGATCCTCCTCCTCCCGGGCCGCGCTGACGATCTGGCCGGCGACCTGCGGATCGTGCAGCCGCTCGAGCGCGTGGGCCGCCTGCCAGCGGACGATGGCCGCATCGTCGCGCAGCAGCCCTGCCGCCCGGGCCGCGTCCGCCGCCTGGCCATGCTCCGCCAGGGCCGACAGCGCGGCGGCCCGCACCGTGGCGTCCGGATCGTCCAGCCGACTGCGGTAAATGGTGCGCAGCGCGTCCGTCCCGGCCTGGCGCGTCGAAGCCGCCGCCAGCGCCGCGACGCCCTCGCGGCGGCGGTCGGCGCTGTGGGGATCCTCCGCCGCCTCGATGGCCTCGGGCACGCTCAGGCCCGGCCGCATCGGCTCGAGCGTCTCCGTGATCCAGAGCTGCGTGCTCCCCTCCAGCCGGCATCCACCGAGGACCAGCAGCATGACGACCAGCGGCAGTGCGGGGGGACAAAGGCGATTCATCGCCCAGAGTCTAGTCAACCCCACCCACCGACGCAGCGTGCCCACCCGTGCCGACCGTCGACGGTACCCCGCACCACCGCGTGCTACACTTGCCTCGATGCCCGTTCGCCCGCTGACCCCCGCATGCCTGCTCCTCGCCCTGGTCGCGGCCGGCCTGCCCGGCTGTGCCGGCACCGGGGCCGCCCCGCCCAACCCCCTGCGTGTTGAAGGCGAGGCCTACGATCGCGCCTTCGCCGCCTCGCGGCAGGTGCTCGTCGACGCCGGGTTCGTGATCGACGAGGCCACCTACCGCTTCGGCCGCCTGTCGACGCACCCGCGCGACTCGCCGACCGTGGTCGAGTTCTGGCGCCCGGACAACCGCACCGCCGAACTGGCCGCCGCGTCGACCCTCAACGCCGTGCGCCGGCGGGCCACCGTCTTCCTCGACCGCAGCCCGGAGCCAACGGCCGACGCCTTCGACCTCCGCGTCGAGGTTCTGCTCGAACGCCAGCAGGAGGTCACCCATCGCCTGACCGGGTCAGTCGGGCGCAACGTCTTCTCCCGGCTCGATGCCGTGCCCGCCGAGTGGGCCCGGCGCGGCGTCGAGGCCCGGTACTGGGAGCCCGTCGCCCGCGATCCGCACCTCGAGGCCCTGCTCCTGGCCCGCATCAGCGACGCCGCGGGAATCAACCACGAATGAACCTGAAGCAACGCGCGATGATCGACGGTTGACTTCGCTTCCTGTGTAACATCGCCCGCTTTCCCCCAACCCCAATCCTCATCCCCATGCCAACCACCACCGACCGTCGTACGCTCCGCATCGGCCACTCGCCCGACCCCGACGATGCCTTCATGTGGTATCCGCTGGCCAACTTCACCGCGCCGGACGGCCGCACGCTCACGCCGCAGATCGACACCGGCCCGTACGACTTCGTCCACGTGATCGAGGACATCCAGTCGCTCAACGAGCGCAGCGAACGCGGTGAGCTCGAGATCACCGCGCTCTCCATCCACCAATACCCCTACGTCGCCGACCGGTACGTGCTGACCTCCTGCGGTTCGTCGATGGGCGACGGCTACGGCCCGATGCTCATCGCACGCGAGAGCGCCACGCTCGAAACCCTGCTCACCCGCGGCCGGCCGCGCATCGCCATCCCCGGCATGCGCACCAGCGCCTGGCTGGCCCTTCAACTGCTCCTGCACGAGAAGGACATGCTCGGCGGGCCCGAGGGCCTGCCCTTCGACTACGAAGTCGTCATGTTCGACGAGATCATCCCCCGCGTCGTCGCCGGGCAGTTCGACGCCGGGCTGATCATCCACGAGGGCCAGCTCACCTACGCCAGCAGCGGCCTGCAGTGCATCGTCGACCTCGGTGCGTGGTGGACGGCAACGCGCGGCCTGCCCCTGCCGCTGGGCGGCAACGCCATCCGGCGCGACCTCGGCGACGAGATGCCCGCCATCTGCTCGATCCTCCTCGCCTCCATCGAGTGGGCCCTGGAGCATCGCCAGGCCAGCGTCGACTTCGCCCTCAACTACGCCCGCGACATGGCGGGCGACCTCGCCGACCAGTTCGTCGGCATGTACGTCAACGACTGGACGCTTGACTACGGCCCGCGCGGCCGCGAAGCCGTCCAGCGGTTCCTCGGCGAGGCCCGCGACGCCGGCCTCGTCCCCCACCGTGGCGAGCTCGACTTCGTCAGCCCCGCAAAGTAACCCCGACGATGCCCGCCCCCGTTTAGCCGCCGCGCCCGCGCGGCGCGTCGCGCCGCGCGGGATCATCCTCCGAATCGAAGCAGATCCCGCATGTGGACCACCGACCGTGTCGACGACGCCCGCACCCGCCGCCGCGCCCTCGCCGGCCGCGTCGCCCTCGTGCCCACGATGGGCGCGCTGCACGCCGGCCACCTCGCGCACGTCGAGCAGGCGCGTCGGGTCGCCGACCACGTGCTCGTCTCGATCTTCGTCAATCCCACGCAGTTCGCGCCGGGCGAGGATCTCGACCGCTATCCCCGGCCATTAGAGGATGACCTCGCCGCCTGCCGCGCCGCCGGCGTCACGGGCGTGCTCGCGCCGTCCGTCGACGCCGTCTACCCGCCGGGCGTCAGCGATGCCGTCATCGACGTGCCCGAGCTGACCCGCGAGCTTGAGGGCGCCCACCGCCCCGGCCACTACCAGGGCGTCTGCCGCGTCGTCGCCAAGCTCCTGAACATCTTCACCCCCGACGTCGTCACCTTCGGCCTCAAGGATTACCAGCAGCTCAAGGTCATCGAGGCCATGGTCGCCGACCTCATGATCCCGGTCGAGATCCTCCCCGTCGCGACGGTGCGTGAGCCGGACGGTGTGGCGATGTCCAGCCGCAACCAGTACCTCGACGCGCAGCAGCGCCACCACGCGCTGGGGCTGAGCAAGGCGCTGAACCAGGCGCGGATGCTCGTCGAGCAGGCGGGCGAGGTCGATCCCGCGGCCGTGGAGCAGGCGATGACCCAGGTGCTCGAGGCCCATCATCTCGAAGTCGACTACGCCGTCGTACGCCACGCACAGAGTCTCAGGCCCATCGACTGCATCGAGCCAGGGCACGACGGCCACGTCGTGGCGCTCATCGCCGCGTGGCTGGGCCACGTCCGCCTGATCGACAACCAGGTCCTCCGTCCCGGCGCCTGAGTGGCTCCCGCCCTAGCGGATCTGCTCGCGCAGCGCGCGGGCGCGGGCTTCGAGCGCGTCGGCGTCGACGTCGTCGGGCGCGACGGCCACGGACAGGTCGAAGTGCCAGTGGAGGCGCGCGTGCAGGCCCAGCGCTTCGCCGAGCAGGTCCGGCCCGGGGTGCTCCCACCAGGGGGCGCGGGCGCGGCGGCGGGCCCAGATCGGCTCGTGACCGGCCAGATCGAGCCGAACGTCGTACACGCCGTAGAACGTGAACGGCACGTCCAGCGGCGTGCGGCCGACCTGCTCGTCGTTGAGGTGAACCAGCGCGCCGGGCGGGTCGGACGTGATCTCGATGGTTCGGCGGGCGCAGCCGGTGACCGCCAGCAAAAGCAGGCCGACGAGGACGACGCGGGCGTGGGCGAACGGCACGGGCATGCGCGGGCTGCTTGTCGCTGGGGCGGCTGGGCTTGCCCTTCGGGACGAGCCGCACCACCCGGGCGGCGATGGTACGGGTGGGTGGCGGGCGCTGCAACGCGGGGCGGTAGAAGCATTCATGATAATCACAGGGGGATTCCCAGCCCGTGCCCGCCGCGATATGATCGCCACATCCCCCGCCTCCCCCGCCTCCCCCCGCCACCCCGCCCCGGAGCCCCGTCCCATGAGCGACGCCCTGACCGACGCCCAGTGGACCCGATACGAGCGCGACGGCTACCTCCACCTCGGCCGCGTCCTCTCCGACGCCGAGCTCGCCGGCCTCCAGCAGCGCATCGACGACATCATGCTCGGCAAGGCCACCACCGACTACGACAAGCTGCTCATGCAGCTCGACAGCGACGACGGCGACTACGCCACGGCCCCCGAGCAGTCGCGCGGCCACAAGGGCGCCACCCTCGACTACCGCAAGATCCAGGACCTCGAGCGCGACCCGCTCTTCCTCGCGTTCATGCAGAAGCCTGTCTTTCGCGACATCTGCGCCCGCGCGTACGGCCCGGCCGCCAGCGTCTCCGCCTTCCGTGCCATGTTCATGAACAAGCCCGCCAACAAGGGCACGTTCCTCCCTTGGCACCAGGACCGCTGGACGTTCCTCGACCGCGACCCGGAGATCACCCTCTGGACCGCCCTCGACCCCGCCACCGTCGCCAACGGCTGCGTCCAGATCATCCCGCAAAGCCACAAGCTCGGCCTCATCAACCCCGAGCACAGCTCCGGCTTCCTCAAGGACGAGCACGTCGCCCGGCATTGCGACCCCAAGCGCATCGTCCACCTCGAGCTCCAGCCCGGCGAGGCGGTGCTCATGCACAACTGGCTGCTGCACGCCAGCGACGTCAACCGCTCGGGCACCGCCCGCCGGGCGTTCAGCGTCTGCTACATGGACGCGAAGACGCGCAACACCCGCCACGACACGAGCTACCCCGTCATCTTCGGCGAAAACGCCCTCGACCCCCACGCGCTCGAGGCGTAACGCCCTACCCCGCCACTATCAGCAATCGAAATCAAGAAATCAGGAATCTGATGCCCGCCCCCGCCATCGACATCTGGCATCCCGAGCCCGTGCGCGTCGCCGCGGCGGGCCGGCCCCAACCCTGGGCCAACGTCGTCGGCCGGGTCCACTGCGACAGCTCGCCCGTCTACACCGCCGGCTACAAGTGCAATGACGGCCCGTTCACCCCGCTCGTGCTCGGCCCCAGCGCCTACCGCCTGCGCCACCCCGGCGACTTCAACATCGAGCTCGACTTCGACACGCTCAGCCCCGGCCCCAACACCGTCTCCATCTGGGCGAGCAACCACGCCGGCGAGGTCACGCAGCGCGACGTCATCGTCGAATACGTCGCCCACGACGCCTGCCCGCTGCCGCTTGACATCCACTGGCAAGACGTCGCCGCCATCCACGACGTCGGCCAGATCGTCGACGGCCAGTGGCGCCTCACCGACGCCGGGCCGCGCCCCGTCAGCCTCGCCTACGACCGCGTGCTCGTCGTTGGCGACATGACGTGGTCCGACTACACCGCCACCGCCGTCGTCACCATCCACGGCTACGAAACCACCCCCGCCATCTACGGCTGGCCGTCCTACGGCCCGGCCGTGGGCCTGCTCATGGGTTGGCGCGGCCACGCGCAGTGGGGCGACATGGTCCCCAGGCGCGGCTGGCACCCGTTCGGCAGCCTCGCGTTCCTCCGCTGGCAGAAGGACGGGCAGCCGATGTGCAAGCAGCTCTGGGCCGGCGTCGCCAGCGACCAGATCGCCCCGCCCGTCCCCACGCCCGACCCCGACCTCGACCGCCCCTACATCTACAAGGTCCAGTCGCGCACACAGCCGGGCAAGCCAAATCACTTCGCGATGAAGATGTACCCGGCCGACACCCCCGAGCCCGCCGACTGGGACCTCGCCGGCACCGCCGCCCCGGAAAGCCACACGCACGGCAGCCTCGCCCTCGTCGCCCACCACACCGACGCGACCTTCGGCGACATCCACGTCGAGCCGATCTAAGCCGCTCGCGGCTTCGCGCCATCATCGCGCCGCTACACTCCAACCCATGCCCGACACCACGCTCATCACCGGCGCCGCCGGCTTCATCGGCTCGCACCTGACCGACCACCTGCTCGCCCGCGGCCAGCGCGTCGTCGGCCTCGACAACTTCTGCGACTTCTACGACCCGCAGCGCAAGCACGCCAACCTCGCCAGCGCCAAGGCCCACGACAACTTCACCCTCGTCACCGCCGACCTGCGCGACGCTGACGCCGTCCAGCACGCCTTCGCCGAGCACAAGCCCGCGACCGTCGTGCACCTCGCCGCGATGGCGGGCGTGCGCCCGAGCATCGAAAACCCCGCCCTTTACGCGGCCGTGAACGTCACCGGCACGGTCAACATCCTCGACGCCGCGGTCGCCTACCACACGCAACGCCTCATCTTCGCCTCCAGCTCCAGCGTGTACGGCAACAACGAGAAGGTCCCCTTCGCCGAGGCCGACCGCGTCGACCACCCCATCAGTCCCTACGCCGCGACGAAGAAGGCCGGCGAGCTGATCTGCCACACCTACGCGCACCTTTACGCGCTGCCAACGACCTGCCTGCGCTTCTTCACGGTCTTCGGCCCGCGCCAGCGCCCCGACCTCGCCATCGCCAAGTTCCTCCGCCTCGTCGCCGCGGGCGAGCCGATCCCGGTCTTCGGCGACGGCTCGACCAGCCGCGACTACACCTACATCGACGACATCATCGCCGGCGTTACCGTCGCGATCGAGACGACCACGCCCGCGAACCCCTACCGCATCTACAACCTGGGCAACAGTACGCCGGCGTCGCTCGACGAGCTGATCACGACGATCGAGCGCGTGACGGGCAAGGCCGCGAAGCGCGCGGCGCAGCCGATGCAGCCCGGCGACGTGGCGCGGACGTGGGCCGACCTGACGCTCGCCCGGCGCGACCTCGGTTACGAGCCGACGACCACGCTGCACGAGGGCATCACCCAGCAGTGGCAAGCGACGCAGCCCTGACGCCCGCGCCCCGAACAGGCGGTGCCGCGTCCCGCCCCGCAGGGGCGAAGGGCTGTAGCCACGGGTGAAGCGAAGCGCAACCCGTGGATGCGAGGCCTGTCCCCGTCCCCGCCCCGCAGGGGCGAAGGGCTGTAGCCACGGGTGAAGCGAAGCGCAACCCGT
>JBBDRN010000007.1:147801-183848 GCA_040905445.1 Phycisphaeraceae bacterium
GGAACAGGTTCGTACCACATATAATCCGCCCCGAAGGGGCGGAGGAATGTCTGGCGCCGCTGAAGTCACGCGATCATCGCGAAGCGCGATCTAAAACCCCGCAGGCGCCACGGAGTCGCACCCATGTCCGGCACCTACTCCCAACTCCTCCTGCACGTCGTCTTCTCAACAAAACGCCGCCACCCCTGGCTCACGTCTGACATCGCCGCGCGCCTGCACCCCTATCTGGGCGGCATCATCCGCGCCGAGCAGGGCATCCTTTACGACATCGGCGGCATGCCGGACCACGTTCATCTCTATCTCCGCTGGCGCCCCGACAAGCCCCTGTCCGACCTGATGCGTACCACCAAGGCCCGCTCCAGCCGGTGGGTCCGCGCCACGTTCCCGGGCCTGCAGCAATTCGCATGGCAGGAAGGTTACTCAGCCTTCTCCGTCAGCAAGTCGCAGGAGCAGGCAGTGAAGCGGTACATCGCCAATCAGGCTGAGCATCATCGAACCGTGGATTTCAAGTCGGAGTTATTGAGGCTGCTGGAAGTCCACGGGATCGACTTCGAGCGACGGTACGTCTTCGATTGATCAGGATCCCTCCGCCCCCACGGGGCGGAGGGGGAGACGGGTGTCGCATCCACGGGTTGCGCTTCGCTCCACCCGTGGCTACATTCCATCGCCCCCTCGGGGCGAGGGACGCGGTTCATGGCGACGGGGGCGGAACCAGTGCGTCGCAGAGCTGCCGGGTGTGCAGCGCGTCGCGAACGGTGCACGTCGGGCCGGCCGCGTGGCGCACGCGATGGGCGAAGGCGGCGAGCTGATTGACGAAGCCGCGCAGGTAGACGTCACCGCCGCCATCGTCGCCCCGCTTGCTCAGCGCCAGTTGTGGCCGGCCATCGGCATATGCTTCCGCGACCGGCCCGTCCCAGCCGGCGAGCGCGTAGGCGATCGTGGCGGCATGCCCGTCGCCCACGAACTCCAGCGTCTCGAGCTCCCGCCCCGCCGTCGGCCGCACGTCCAGCGTCACTTCGCCACCCGCCCCCGCCCCTGCCCCTGCCCGCAGCTCCGCACGCACCCACGACGCGATCGACGTCCCGCTCAGCAGCGGCCCGGTGTGCACCTCGGCCACCTCCATCGGCCCGAAAAGATGCAGCAGCAGATCCACCACGTGCACGATCGTGCCGGGATAGAAGTCCTCCTGGCGCCGGTTGACCCGCCACATCCGCGCCAGCACGTGATCGATCGGCCAGTCCAGCGCCCCCGCCTCGCGCAGCCGCGCCAGCCCCGGCTGGTGCCGCCGGTTGTACGCCACCTCCACCACCGCGCCGCGCTGCTCGACCTCCCCCGCCAGTCGCGTCAGCTCGCCCGCGTCATACGAGACCGGCTTCTCGACGAGCACCGGCCGCTCTGCGTCCATGCACGCCCGGCAAAGGGCGGGACATGCCGACGGCGGCGCGAGCGCCAGCACGGCATCGACGCCGGTGGCCAGCAGGGCGTCGATGTTCTCGCATTGGCGGGCGTCATCGAAGCGCTCCGCCGCGGCCGCCCGCCGCGCCGCATCGGTGTCGCAGACGGCGCCGACGCGGATCGGCCAGCCGTGGGCCTGCAGGAGCGCGATGGCGGGCAGGTGCGCGGCCTTGGCCACCCACCCGCAGCCGACAACGCCGAGGTTCAGCGGCTGATCGATCGGCGGGCCGGGCGACCACTCGTCAGGGATGGCGGTCATGGGCGCAGCTTACCGCGAAGTTTGAGCCGGGGCCGATCGTCCGCCGCCCTGCAGAAGGGCGCCCCGGGCCTAGAATCCCCGCCATGGTCGCCCCGTCCCCCATCGTGATTCTCGGCCCGACGGCCGGGGGCAAGAGCGAGCTGGCCGTCGATCTCGCCGAGCGGGTCGGCGGCGAGATCGTCTCGGCCGACTCGATGCAGGTCTACCGCCACCTCGACGCCGGCACCGCCAAGCCGGGGCCCGAGCTGCGGCAGCGGGCGGTGCATCATTTGATTGACGTCGTCGAGCCGACCGAGGCCTTCACCGCCGCCGACTGGCTGGCGCGGGCGGATGAGCTGATCGCGTCGCTGGCGGCGCGCGGGCCGCGGGCGATTGTCGTCGGCGGGACGAACCTTTATATCAAGCTGCTGCTCGAGGGCATGCTCCAGGGGCCGGGCCGCGACGAGGACCTGCGCCGCGGGCTCGAGGAGCTGCCCGCGGACGAGTTGCACGCCCGGCTGGCGCGTGTTGACCCGGCGTCGGCCGGGCGGATTCACCGGCAGGATCGCAAGCGGCTCGTGCGGGCCCTGGAGGTCCATGCGCTGACGGGCGAGCCGATCAGCCGACGCCAGGCCCAATGGGCGGACGCGGACGACGCCGACGCCGCCCGCTACCGGCATGATGCCCGGCTGATCGGCCTGCACTGGCCCACGGAGGCGATCAACCGGCGGATCAACGCCCGGGTCAAGGCGATGTTCGAGCCCGCGCCGGGCGTCGAGTCGCTGCCGGCGGAGGTGCGGCGGCTGAACGCGGCGGGGCTGCTCGGGCCCCAGGCCCGCGAGGCGCTGGGCTACAAGCAGGTGCTCGCGGCCCTCGCTGGCAAGATGACCCTCGCCGACGCCATGGAACGCACCAAGGTGCTCACCCGGCGCTTTGCCAAGCAGCAGCGGACGTGGCTGAAGCGGTTCCGTGGCGTGACGTGGATCGACGCGGGCGAAATCGAGTCCGGACGGTGGCTTGACGCAGCGCTGGCCGCAGCCACGACTGAAATGCCGGGCCCATAAAGCGGATGAACCCGAGCGACCTTTATAAGGTTCATCCGGATTTTCGGCGCCGGACGCCGACGCCGCGCCGCGGCAAGCCGCGCAACCCGTGAGGGATCGGTCGGCCTGCCGGGGAGGGGGCTCGCGGCGGCCCGCGGCCCCGTTGCGGGCACCCGCGCCGGGGGCGAATCGTGAACCGCTGCGGGGCCAGCGGGGTATGAGCCCGGGGAGGCGGACGGGACCCCGTGGGCTTCAGGGGGTATAAGGCCTACGCATTCAGGAATTTATGGGCGCCCATCCCGGGCATCGCGAGGGGCGCGGCCGGCGCTGCGCCATTTTGACGCCGCCCGCGCCCCGGCTAGGATGCTCCGCCGCTGCCGCCGGCCGCGCGGAGCTCTCCCCCGCCAGCCAAGACTGGCGTCCCGCAGGCCGGCGACCGATGAGAAGTTCCAACGCATGGCAAAAAAGAAAAAGCAGACATCCCGCGGCTCGACCCGCAACGGGCAGATCGGCTCCGCAGTCGGCAAGCACCTGGTCATCGTCGAAAGCCCCACCAAGGCACGCACGATCAACCGCTACCTCGGCTCCGACTACCAGGTCATGGCCAGCGTCGGCCACGTGCGCGACCTGCCCAGCCGCGCCCCCAAGGGCGAGAAGCAGGAAGTGCCCGGCGTCGACGTCGACCGCGACTTCGAGCCCCACTACGAAATCGTGCCCGAGAAGCGCAAGACCGTCGCCGACCTGCGCAAAGCTGCCAAGCAGGCGACCGACGTCTGGTTCGCCACCGACCTCGACCGCGAGGGCGAGGCGATTGCCTGGCACCTTGCCGAGGCGCTGGACATCGACGTGTCGTCCGCCAAGCGCGTCGTCTTCAACGCGATCACCAAGACCGAGATCGACCGGGCGTTCCACGACCCGCGCTCGATCGACGAGGCGAAGGTCAACGCCCAGCAGGCGCGGCGCATCCTCGACCGCATCGTCGGCTACCAGGTCTCGCCGCTGCTGTGGAAGAAGGTCGCCGGCGGCCTGAGCGCCGGGCGCGTCCAGTCCGTGGCGACGCGCCTCGTCGTCGAGCGCGAGCGGGAGATCGAGAAATTCGTCCCCGACGAGTACTGGAAGATCGCCGGGATCTTCGCCACCGACGTCGACGCGACGGGCAAGCTCGCGCAGGCGTGGCAGGGCTGGCTGGAGACCGACGACAGGCCGCGCACCGTGCGCGAGCAGAACGCCTGGCTCAGCGAGCACGACTGCCTGCGCGCCGAGCTGGTGCAGATCGAGGGCAAGTCGTTCGACGCGACCGATCGCCAGGCCGCGCTCGACGCGGCGCTGAAGCTCGGCTTCGCGCTCGACGAGGCGCGGGAGCAGGAGGACGAGAAGGCCAAGGGCCCGGCGCAGCAGTTGTGCCGATACATCGGCCACGTCGACGTCGATCACCCCGACTACCGCATCGCGTCGATCGACACGAAACGCACGACCAGCCGGCCCGGCGCGCCGTTCATCACCTCGACGCTCCAGCAGGCGGGGTCCAACCGGCTCGGCTTCCCGCTGCAGCGCACGATGCGCATCGCCCAGCAGCTCTACGAGGGCGTCGACCTCAAGGGCGCCCGCGGGCAGACGGGCCTGATCACCTACATGCGCACCGACTCGACGCACATCTCCGGCGAAGCGCTCGACGAGGCCCGCGGGTACATCGCCAGCACGTTCGGCGACCGGTACCTGCCGGGCAAGCCCAACTTCTACAGTTCCAGCAACAAGGCCGCGCAGGAGGCCCACGAGGCGATCCGCCCGACCGACGTGACGCTCACGCCCGAGCAGGTGCGCGGCTCGCTCGACGAGCCGCAGTTCAAGCTCTACGACCTCATCTGGCGCCGCTTCGTCGGCTCGCAGATGATGCCCGCGCAGTGGGACGCGACGACGGTGATGATCGAGGCCCGGCGCGATGGCCGGGCGATCGGCGCGTTCAAGGCCACCGGCCGCACGCTCGCGTTCGACGGCTTCTACAAGGTCATGGGCGTGCCCACGGGCGACGACGTCAACCTGCCGCGGCTGGAGACGGAGCAGCCGGTCGGCCCGGTCGACCTCGACCCGCGCCAGCACTTCACCAGCCCGCCGGCGCGATACACCGAGGCGTCGCTCCAGAAGAAGCTCGAGGAGGAGGGCATCGGCCGCCCGTCGACCTACGCGTCGATCATCCAGACCATCCAGGACCGCGAGTATGTGATCCCGCTGCGGCCGGGCGACCGGGCGCTGATGGCCACGGATCTCGGCAAGGTGGTCACCGACATGCTCGTCGAGGCCTTCCCCGAAGTGATGGGCGTGGCCTACACGCGCGAGATGGAGGCCGAGCTCGACCAGATCGAGGACGAGAAGCACGACTGGCGCAAGATGCTGCGCGAGTTCTACGGCCCGTTCCGCGAGAAGCTCGAGCAGGCACACACGCACCTCCAGCACGCCAAGGCGACGACCGAGCCGGCGCCGTTCAAGTGCCCGCGCTGCGGCGCGGCGACGGAGTACCGGCTGGGCAAGAACGGCAAGTTCCTCTCGTGCACGCAGTTCAGCCCGCCCCCGGTCGAGGTTCAGGTCGAGGCTGAGCCGGGCAAGTTCCTGCTCTACAAGGGCAAGGGCAAGGCCCGGCCGAAGGTCGTCAGCGAGGACGGCAGCCGCAAGATCGGGTGGACGAAGCTGACGCCCGACGAGAAGAAGCGGTTCCAGGCGATCAGCGATGAGATGCCCCAGTGCGACTACGCCGCGCCGATCGACCGCGAGGGCAAGCCGATCGAGGCGGAGGTGTCCAACATCCTCTGCCCGGAGTGCGGGGCGCGGACGACGAAGCGCGTGGGGCGGTTCGGGGCGTTTCTCGGGTGCGAGAACTACCCGCAGTGCAAAGGCATCGTGAAGCTGGACGCGAAGAAGGGGACGGTGGTGCTGCCCAAGGCGCCGCCGCTGACCACGGACGTGCCGTGTCCCAAGTGCGAGTCGCCGCTGTACATGCGGGACTCGAAGCGGGGCTTCTGGCTGAGCTGCTCGAAGTTCCCCAAGTGCCGCGGCCGGCTTGGCTGGGCAAAGGTCGAAGAGGAGAAGCAGCAGGAGCTGGAGAAGGCGTGGACGTCGCACATCAAGGAGAATCCGATGCCGACGCTGCAGCGCGTTGACGGGCGCGAGGTGCAGGAGGGCGAGGTGCCCGTCTACGAGCCGCAGAACGAGCAGGGGGAGCCGACCGCGAACTCCGACGCCGCCTGAAAAATGGGTTCTTCCGCAATTTCCGGGGACGACACACAGTCGCGCCGAGCCGTGGTTGCAGCCCCTGTGGGGCTGAAGTCTGGTGCCGGCGATCGATGCCGTGGTCAAGGTCACGTGAGATCTTTGAATAACCGCGCCGCAGCGAAGAACCTGGCGGGTGCGAAAGGATGTGATTAGCGTAACTTCTGCTTCTTCGCCCCCTCCGCTTGCTTCGCCCCTTCGCGGTTCAATGATGAGTTCGTTCCGCGGCCGACACCCGCAGCTCCTGCGGGGCTGCCACCCCGCGCCACCGATCCTCCCCTTGCCGGCATCGCACCGGATGCGGAGCCTGCGTTGGCCGATGGCTACAATGACCGCGTCGGGTACGGGCACCCAGGAGATGACGCTGTGAGCGACCAAGAGGCGGTGCCGACGGGACGGCCCTGGGCGAGGGCCGTCCACTTTCCAGACCAGTACGGCTGGCTGGTCTTCGTCTCGGCGCTGGATCTGATGCTGACGTGGCTGATCCTCCAACTCGGCGGCCGGGAGGTCAACCCGCTCGCGGACTGGATCCTCGTAGCGGCGGGCTACCCGGGGATGGTGCTGTTCAAGTACTCGGTGGTGATCTTCGTCGTGCTGGTGTGCGAGTACATCGCGCGCAAGCAGCTCAAGACAGCGCGGGAACTGGCGTGGGTGGCGGTGATCATCAGCGGCGTGCCGGTCGTCGTGGCGCTGGCGCAGATCGCGACGACGTTCCACCCCGGCGTCTGGTAGCCCCCCCCCGCCCCCACCACCGTCCCTGCAACGGCCTCCGGGCGGGTCGAAACCGGCTCATCCGGCGGGTCTGCGCGGCCGATTGTACGATAAGGCCTGGAAGAGAAACCGCCGCCGGGGCCGGCTACACTGGCATGGCCGATCCGGCTCGCCGACGGGTACCGGCGTGGGGACAAGCTTCGCAACGAGGAAATCGCCATGCGCATTACGATGGTCGGCACGGGCTACGTCGGGCTCGTCACCGGCACCTGTTTCGCCAACACCGGCAACGAGGTCACCTGCCTCGACATCGACGCCGAGAAGATCGCCCGGCTGCAGCAGGGGATCGCCCCGATCTACGAGCCGGGCCTCGACGAGCTGATCCGCCGCAACGCCAAGACCGGCCGGCTGCACTTTACGACCGACAAGCAGCAGGCGTACGACCGCGCCGAGCTGATCTTCATCTGCGTCGGCACGCCCAGCGACGAGCAGGGGCGCGCGGACCTCAGGGGCGTGCTCGACGCCGCGGGCGACATCGGCCGCGCCATCGAGGCCGCGCCCGGGCCGACCGGCAGCGGGATCGAGGAGCCGGACCCGAAGATCGTCGTCATCAAGTCGACCGTTCCCGTGGGCACGAGCGTCAAGGCCCAGGCGCGGATCGCCGCGCAGACCGGCAAGCCGTTCCTCATGGCGTCCAACCCCGAATTCCTCAAGGAAGGCGCCGCCATCAGCGACTTCCAGAAGCCCGACCGCGTGGTCATCGGCGTGCATGACAAGCGGGCCGCCGAGCGGCTGCGCGACCTCTACGAGCCTTACGTGCGGCAGGGCAACCCGATCTTCGTCATGGACATCCCCAGCGCCGAGATGGTCAAGTACGCCGCCAACGCCATGCTCGCCACCAAGATCAGCTTCATCAACGAGATCGCCCGCCTGTGCGAGAGCCACGGCGCCGACATCGACGAGGTCCGCCGCGGCATGTGCTCCGACACGCGCATCGGCAACAAGTTCCTCTACCCGGGACTCGGCTACGGCGGGTCGTGCTTTCCCAAGGACGTGCTCGCCTGCATCGCCATGGGCAAGGACACCGGCGGCGAGCCGCCTCTGCTCGCCGCCGTCCATGCCGTCAACCAGCATCAGCGCCACGCCTTCATGGCCAAGCTCGACCAGCACTTCACCCGCCACGGCAAGGCGTTCGTCGGCAAGCGGATCGCCGTCTGGGGCATCGCCTTCAAGCCCGGCACCGACGACATCCGCGAAGCCCCGTCCATCACGCTCATGCAGCACCTGCTCGACCGCGGCGCCCAGGTCGTCGCCCACGACCCGGTGGCCCACGGCACATGCCGGCAGGTGCTCGGCGACCGCATCGGGTACGTCGACGACCCTTACGCCGCGCTCGACTCCGCCGATGCGCTGGTGATCTGCACCGACTGGGACGAGTTCAAGCACCCGGACCTCGACGAGATGCGCATGCGCATGCGCGAGCCGGTGGTCTTCGACGGGCGGAACCTGTACCGGCTTCAGACGATGCAGGAGCACGGGTTCACGTACTACTCGATCGGCCGCGAGGCGGTGGGCGTCGTCGAGGCCCTGGCCCCCGAGGCATGACGCGACAAGCCCCAACCCGGGTGCCACTGGCGGCTTGTCCGCCAGTGCCCACGCCGTGCCTGACACTCGCGCACTGGTAGACAAGCCACCAGTGGCACCCCTGAGTCCTGGCCCCTGCCCCTAACCCCTAATCCCTCCTCCCGCCATGATCCTGCTCATCGACAACTACGACAGCTTCACCTACAACCTCGTGCAGCGCATCGGCGAGCTCGACCCGACGATCGAGCTGCGCGTCTTTCGCAACGACAAGATCAACGTCGACGATGCCCTGGCCATGCGCGCCAGCCACGTGATCATCTCGCCCGGTCCCTGCACGCCGCGCGAGGGTGGCATCTCCAACGATCTCATCCAGGCCCTGGCCGGCAAGACGCCGCTGCTCGGCGTCTGCCTCGGCCACCAGTGCATCGCCCACAGCTTCGGCATGAACGTCGTGCGCAACTACCGCCTCATGCACGGCAAGACATCGCCCGTGCACCACGACGGCCGAACCATCTTCGAAGGTCTGTCCAACCCCTTTACCGCCACACGCTACCACAGCCTGACCATCGAGCCCGGCAGCTTCGATGAATCGCGATTCGAGCGCACGGCATGGACCGACGAGGGCGAGATCATGGGCCTGCGCGCCAGGCCCGGCGCGTTCGGCGACGCCCCGCTCGAAGGCGTCCAGTTCCACCCCGAGAGCTTCCTCACCGACGAAGGCCCGCGCCTGATCGCCAACTTCCTCGGCCTCGAGCCCGCCCACGTGTAACCGCGCCGGCGCGCACGCCAAGCTGGAGCGACATCGAACAGCGATGACAGCCACGACGGCGGCGCGGATAAACCCTTGCGAATTGACGTTCTGGGCAAGCCAAGCCAGAATGTGTCGCCGCTCGACAGCGCCCCGGCCGGTGTGGCGGAATTGGCAGACGCGACGGATTCAAAATCCGTTGGGGCTAAACACCCCGTGTGGGTTCGACTCCCACCACCGGCATTGGCAGCATGTCAACGCAGCGCCACTCACGCCGCGTCCCCGGCGCTGTCGATGAGGTTCATCAACAGCGCCGCGGGGTGAAGGTGGGCGGCGGGCGTCGGGTGGTTGAGGCCGTTGGCCAGCAGGTCGGTGGTGTTGATGCCGGCGTCGGCGAGCTGCTGGTAGCGGGCGTGCACGTCGGCGACGGGGACGCCCATCTCCCGGCCCACGTCGCGCATCGCCTCGGCGTAGCGGGTGAGCATGCCCGACTGCTGGGCCTTCATCATCGTGTCAACCATCTCGCGGTGAGGCACGGCCACGCGCGACGACGGCTTGTCGCACTGGAAAGGCGGGGTCATCAGCACGATGGCCGCCACGGTTTCCTCACGTGTCCGAATGATGATCTCGCGAAGCGCCTGGCGATAACCGTCGAGCCCGGCTTGGCCGCGGTGGACGTCGTTGGCGCCGAAGGCGATGGTCACGAGGTCGGGTTGATGGCGGATGACGTGGCGGTCGAGGCGCGCCAGGCCATCGTCGGCGCACTGCCCGCCGACGCCGGCGTTGATGACGCTGAAGACGGTGTTGGGGTAGCGGTCTTCGAGCATGCGCTTGAGCCGCGCGTGGTAGACGGCGTCGGGGGCGAGCAGGCCGAGGGAGGTGCAGCCCATGGTGATGCTGTCGCCGAGGGCAATGATGAGGATGGGCCCGGTGGCGGGATGGGCGGTGACGTGGGCGATGCGCTGGTGGAAGTTGGAGAGCGGCATGGGGAAAGGATAGCGTAGTCCCCACGTTTAGCCGCCGCGCCACGCGGCGCCGAACGGGGGGAACCACGGGAACGCCGAGGGCGCCGCGTGGGCGCGGCGGCTAAACGGTTACTGTTGTGAGCGGCGGCGGCTGATTGGTTTGACGGGCTTGGCACTTTTGCGGGATTTGCCGCGCGGGCGACTGCCGGGGGCGCCGGGTTTGTCGGCGTCGCGCTGCTTTTCGGGCAGGCCGTCGGCGTCCCCGACCGCGGCGGCGATGCGGCCGATGTCGGGGGAGGCCTTGATCTCGCGGACGCGATCGCGCAGCGCCGCCGCCTTCTCAAACTCCAACCCCTCGGCCGCCTCCAGCATCCGCTTCTCCAACTCGGCGAGGATCTCCTCGCGATCGAACTCCTCCTCGTCCTTGGCGCCGATGGCGCGCAGCGCCGTCTTGCGGGCGTTCAGCACCACCTCCATGCCGCGGCGGATGGCTTTCTTGATGGTCTGGGGTGTGATGTTGTGCTCGGCGTTGAAGGCGAGCTGCTTTTCACGCCGGCGCTCCGTCTCCTCCATCGCCGCCTGCATCGCGGGTGTGACGGCGTCCGCGTAGAGGACCACGGCAGCGTCGACGTTGCGGGCGGCGCGGCCGACCTGCTGGATGAGGCTCGTGGCGCTGCGCAGGAAGCCGGCCTTGTCCGCATCGAGGATGGCGACGGTGGAGACTTCAGGCAGGTCCAGGCCTTCGCGCAGCAGGTTGACGCCGACGAGCACGTCGTAGTCGCCCTGGCGCAGCTCGCGGAGGATCTGGA
The DNA here is from genome assembly GCA_040905445.1 of Phycisphaeraceae bacterium. Lineage (GTDB taxonomy): Bacteria > Planctomycetota > Phycisphaerae > Phycisphaerales > Phycisphaeraceae > SKPT01. The sequence goes on from JBBDRN010000007.1 coordinate 158,616, forward strand.
TGCGGTCGAGCGTTTCGATGTCGCTGTGCAGGTAGCGGCACTTGACGCCTTCCTCGGAGAGGTAGGTGGTCAGGTCCTCGGCGAGGCGCTTGGTGAGCGTGGTGACGAGCATGCGCTGCTTCGCTTCGGAGGTCTGCTTGGCGAGGGCGATGAGGTCGGGGACCTGACCCTGGGCGGGGCGGACCTCGATTCTCGGGTCGACGAGGCCGGTGGGACGGATGATCTGCTCGACGACCTCGCCCTCGGATTTCTCCAGCTCGTATGGCGCGGGCGTGGCGCTGACGAACATGACCTGGGGCCAGAGCTTCTCGATTTCCTCGAAGGTGAGCGGGCGGTTGTCGAGGGCGGAGGGGAGGCGGAAGCCGTGCGCGACGAGCGTCTCCTTGCGGTGGCGGTCGCCGGCGTACATGGCGTGGAGTTGGGGGATGGTGACGTGGCTCTCGTCGATGAGCATGAGCCAGTCGCGGTCGTTGGGGAAGTAATCCATGAGGGTGTAGGGGCGTGAGCCGGGGGGGCGGCCGTCGAGGTGGCGCGAGTAGTTTTCGATGCCCGAGCAGTAGCCGACTTCCTGGATCATTTCGAGGTCGTACTGCGTGCGGGCAAGGATGCGCTGGGCTTCGAGAAGCTTGCCTTCGCTGCGCAGCTTGCCGGCCTGGTGGTCGAGCTCCTGCTGGATGGAGTCGACCGCCTGGGTGAGCTGGTGCTCGGGCATGACGTAGTGCACCGCGGGGTAGATGAAGATGACGCTTTCGTCGGCGAGCAGCTCGCCGGTGAGCGGGTGGATGAATTGCAGGCCTTCGATCTCGTCGCCGAAGAGCTCGACGCGGTAGGCGAACTCCTCGGTGGCGGGGAAGATTTCGACGACGTCGCCGCGGACGCGGAAGCTGCCGCGCTTGAGCTCGTAGTCGCTGCGCGAGTATTGCAGGTCGGTCAGGCCGCGGAGCAGGTCGCGGCGGTCGATCGCCTGGCCCTTGCGCAGGGAGATGACGGAGTTCTTGTATTTTTCGGGCGAGCCGAGGCCGAAGATGCACGAGACGGAGGCGACGACGAGCACGTCGTTGCGCGAGATGAGATTGCTGGTGGCGGCGAGGCGGAGGCGATCGAGATCATCGTTGCGCGACGCGTCCTTTTCGATGTAGATGTCGCGCTGGGGGATGTACGCCTCGGGCTGGTAGTAGTCGTAGTAGGAGACGAAGTAGCAGACGGCGTTGTCGGGGAACAGCTCCTTGAACTCTTCGTAAAGCTGTGCGGCGAGGGTCTTGTTGTGGCTCACGACGAGGGTGGGCTTGTTGATCTGTGCAACGACGTTGGCCATCGTGAAGGTTTTGCCAGTGCCGGTGGCGCCGAGGAGGGTCTGGTAGGGTCGCCCGGCTTCCAGCCCGCGCACGAGTGCGTCGATGGCCTGGGGCTGATCGCCCATGGGCTGGTATTCGGAGACGAGGCGGAATTGTTCGTGGGGCATGTGGAGATTTTAGGCTCTGTCCGAAGACGTCGTACGGCGGGTGCCACTGGCGGCTTGTCCGCCAGTGTGCGCGCCCGGCGCCGGGGCACTGGTGGGCGAGCCACCAGTGGCAAGTCTGCCCCTAACCTATCCCTATCCCCCAGCCCCTGCCCCCTTTCGCTACCACGTGTAGCGCACGGTGTAGGTCACCTCGCGCTCTTCGCCGGCGGGCACCTCCAGCTCGAAGTGGAGCGTGTGGGCGTCGACGCGCTCGTGGTCGTGGCTGGCGTCGGTGACCTCGGCGGTGGGGAACCGGTAGAGGCGCTCGCGGATGATGAGCGTCTCGTCCTCGTCCTGTTTCTGGTTGCGGGCGGTCACGCGGTAGGTCTCGACCAGCGTGCGGCGGGCGTTGTCGCGCTCCTGGTGCGTCCGCGTGCGCTCGGCGACGACGTCGAAGGATCGGCCGACCTTCACGAACACCTCCTCGCCGCGCGGCGTGTGGTCGATCAGGTCCTCGCCGACGAACTCCGGGCTGGCGTCGCCGGGGTTTTCCTTGAAGACGCGGACGCGGCCGCGCGGCAGCGGCATGCCGAGGTGGTCGTCCTCCACGTTGTCGAAGCGGATGTAGACATCGACGCTCGAGCCCGCGCTCGCCCCGAACTGCTCCCGCGGCTGGTTGCCCTGCAGGGCCGGCTCGAAGACGAGCACCTTCTCCACCGGCACATCCGCGGCCGTGGGGAAGAGGGCGAGCTGCTTGGTCGCGTTGTCCGGCACGTCCGTGCGGCGGGGCAGGGTGTAGAGGTGGTACTCGAAAAACGCCTGCTGCTCGAAGCCGGCGGCGTCGAAGTCGGGACCCGCGACACGCGGCATCGCCTCCATCCGCATCGGCTGCGGCCGCTGCTGCTCGATCCGCTGCACCTCGCCGGCGATGAGTTTGAGCTGCGCGTTTTCATACGCCGCGCCGGAGAGGTTCAGCAGCGTCACCCAGGCCGCCATGTCCGCGGCCGTGTCGTCGGCGTTGAGGATGAGGTTGTAGTCGGCCTGCCAGGTCAGCCCGTCGGTCTGGTAGCTCGTGCGCACCGCGCGCTCGCCGGCCTGTGTCGAGTGGACGAGCCAGGTGAGCGTCGGCCGCGTCACGAGCCCCTCGGGCAGCGCGCCGAGCATCACCTGCACCTCGTCGCTGTAGGGGATCAGGCGCAGACCCGCGTCGGTCTGGAGGACGAGCTGGTTGCCCGTGATCGAGATGAGCCGACCCGTGACCTCGTCGCGCGCGTTGTCACCGGCGGGGACGCTGAGGGTGACCGGGCGGTCGATGTAGCGCTCGAGCAGCTTGTCGGGGCTGGCGAGGTCGAACTCGAACTGCTGCTCGAGGACGGCGGTGGCGTCGGGGGCGTCGAGGTCGACGAAGCTGACGCTGGTCGGGTCGATGAAGCGGGCCACGTCGGTGAGCTCGAGGCGGTTGTCGCCCTCGTCGAAGGCCATGGTGCGGCGGCTGCGGATCACGGCGAAGCCGGGGACGTCGTGGGCGTACTGGGGGTTGTGGCCCATGTGCTGCTGGGCGATGTAGCGCTGCGGGTCGAACTGGTGCGGGTCGGCGTTGGAGTAGATCGTGAGGCTGAGGGACTCGGCCGGGCCGTCCTGCGCGAGGGCGGGCGCGGCGAAAAGTGCAGCGAAGAGGGCGAGCGTAATGAGGCGAGTGGGGCGGGTTGGCATCGGGTGGGCCTTTCGAGTGGTCGGGGGTCGCGCGCCCCGGTGGGCGGCCGCTAACGGTTGGATGCGCGGCGGGCGGGGGGGTTCCCGGGGTGCGCTTCATTTTGTGATGGCGGTGGGGGTTGGGCAAGGGGTGGCGTCGAGGGGGGCGGTCAACCTCCCCTGGCCTGCCTCCAAGGCGGGCGTCGGAAGGGCTGGGGTGCGGCGGCGTAGGATGAGGGCGAGGAGGTGCCTTATGGCATTGCAGGCGCGGTATCCGTTTTATGTCGGCGGCGAGCGGCGGGAGGGGGGCGATGAGCTGGTGGTGACGGACAAGTCGACGGGCGAGGTGGCGACGCGCGTCGCACGTGCGGATGGCACGGCCGTGGAGGAGGCGATTGCCAGCGGCGCGGCGGGGGCGGAGGCGATGCGGGCGATGCCGACGCATGCCCGGCAGGCGGTGCTGCGGCACTGCGTGGCGCGCGTCGAGCAGCGGCGCGACGAGCTGGCGGAGGCGCTGTGCATCGAGGCGGGCAAGCCGATCCGCGATGCGCGGGGCGAGGTGGCGCGCCTGGCGGACACGTTTCGCATCGCCGAGCGCGAGGCCGAGCACGCCAGCGGGGGCGAGGTGCTCGCCATGGACCTGACCGAGCGCGGCGAGCGCCACGTCGGGATGACGCGGCGCGTCCCGGTGGGCGTCTGTTCGCTGATCACGCCGTTCAACTTTCCGCTGAACCTCGTGGCGCACAAGGTCGCGCCCGCGATCGCGGCCGGCTGCCCGTTCATCCTCAAGCCGGCGCCGCGCACGCCGCTGGGCGCGATCCTCATCGGCGAGATCCTGGCGGAGACGGACCTGCCGCCGGCGGCCTGGTCCGTCGTGACCTGCAACAACGAGGATGCCAGCGCGCTCGTGGAGGACGACCGGATCGCGCTGCTGTCGTTCACCGGCTCGGATCGCGTCGGTTGGCAGCTCAAGCGGGAGGCGGGGCGGAAGCGCGTGCTGCTGGAGCTTGGCGGCAACGCGGCGGTCATCGTTGAGCCCGACGCCGACGTGGCGGACGGTGTCGAGCGCATTGCGCTGGGCGGGTTCTACCAGTCGGGCCAGAGCTGCATCAGCGTGCAGCGCGTGTACGTGCACGAGGCGGTGTATGACGCCTTTCGTGACCGTCTCGTCGCCCATGTGCGCGACGCGTGGCCGATGGGCGCGCCGATGGACGAGGCGACGCGCATCGGGCCGATGATCGACGAGGCGGCGGCCGAGCGCGTCGAGCAGTGGATCGGCGAGGCGCAGGCGGCGGGCGGGCGCGTGCTGTGCGGCGGCGGTCGCGACGGCGTCATGCACGAGGCCACGATCATCGAGAACGTCCCGGCCGACGCACGCCTGATGACCGAGGAGGCGTTCGGCCCCGTCGTCGTGCTCGCCCGCTACAGCGACTTTGACGACGCCCTGCGACGGGTCAACGCCAGCCGCTTCGGGCTGCAGGCGGGCGTCTTCACCCGCGACCTCGCCAAGGCCCACCGCGCGTGGGACCGGCTCGACGTCGGGGCGGTGCTGATCAACGAGATTCCGTCGTGGCGCGTCGACCACATGCCGTATGGCGGCGTGAAGGACTCGGGGCTCGGGCGCGAGGGCCCGCGCTATGCGATCGAGCACATGACCGAGCTTCGACTGATGGTCGTGCGTCAACCATGAGCGGGCGGCGTGGCGCGTCGCGTCGGACTCACCCGAGCAGCGCGGCCTCGACGGTGAGCCCCGGGCCGAACGCCAGCATCACGGCCGGCCCTCCCGCACCCGCCTGCTGCAGGGCGTCGAGGATGAAGAGCACGGTGGGCGACGACATGTTGCCCATGCGCGCCAGCACGCGGCGCGACGCGTCGAGGCGGCTCGCATCGAGTTCCAGCCCCTGGGCCACGGCGTCCAGGATGCGCGGCCCACCCGGATGGACCGCCCAAGACGCGATGTCGCCAACCGCGAGCCCGTGGCCCGCGAGCCACGCGGCGAGCCACGGCGGCAGGTGCTCGCGGATGAGGTGCGGCACGCGGGGGCTCAGCGTCATCCTGAAGCCGTGGTCGCCGATCGTCCACGTCATGGCGTCGCGGGTGCCGGCGACCAGGTGGGATGCCGTATCGATCACATGCCAGGATCGGCTCGACTGTTCGTGCGGTGGCTCGACGGCGCGGAGGAGGACGGCGGCGGCGCCGTCGCTGAAGAGGGCGTTGGCGACGAGATGATCGCGGTCGTAGCCGTATTGCATGTGCAGCGAGCAGAGTTCGGCGGCGCAGAGCAGCACGTGGTCGCCCGCGTGCTGTCGGGCGAGCGCGACGGCGACGCGCAGCCCGTTGATCGCACCATGGCAGCCCATGAACCCGACGTGCGTGCGCGTGACGCCGGCGGGCAGGGCGAGGTTGTCGATCAGCTCCACGTCGAGGCCCGGGGCGTGGAAGCCGGTGCAGGAGACGGTCACGAGGTGGCGGACGCGACCGGGCTCGATGCCAGCGGTGCGGAGCGATGCCTCGGCCGCGCGGGCGGCGAGCGGCCCGGCGTGGCGGACGTAGGCCTGCATCCGCTGGCCGGTGGTCGGGCTCGCGTCGGCGGCAGGGGGGTAGAAGCCGACCATCGGCGCGGCCGCGGTCGTGTTGGCCGCGGGCGGATCGAGCACCGACGCGCGCTGCTCGACGCAGGCCTGCTCGTACAGCCGGGCGACGATGCGCTGCTGCGCCTCGCTGGCACCAGAGCGATCGGCGGCGAGGCGCGCGGCGGCGGCCTGGGTGAACGCGCCGGGCGGCGTGGCGGTGGCGAGACCGAGCAGGGAGGTGTGCATGGCCATCACCGCCTCTCCCGCAGGTAGTGCCGCACGACGAGGCCCGCGACCCGCGGATGCCACGCCAGCACGCGCATCGCGGCACCGGTCAGTGCCGGCGAGCGGAGGGCGCGGGTGACGCGCAGTGTTTGGCGATGGGCCGGCCGAATGGTTCGCCGATGCTGCTCGCTCCAGTCGTGGGCGAGGCCGGCGGGCCATCGATCGAGGCCGCGAAGGGTCGGCTCGACGGCGAGCTCGGCGCATCGGAGCGCCCAGGCGATGCCGTGGCCGGTGAACGGCTCGGCATAGCCGGCGGCGTCGCCGAGGCGCAGGACCCGATGCCCCGCCACCCCCGCCCCCGCCACGCCCGCCACTTGGCGCGTGAGGTAGGGCGTGTGGAGGTAGGCGGCGTGGCGCGTCGCCGGCGGCAGCGCGAGCCCGGCCGAGTGCGCGATTTCGGCGATGACGTCCCGCGCGGCCTGTTGCCGATCGGCCTCGCCAGCGCGTCGGTGCAGGCAGCGCGGATCGACCGCGGCAGCGATGCCGAGCTGGTCACGATCGAGGCGTACGAGCCCGACGTAGCCGCACGGTGCGACGGCCATGTGGATGGTGCCGGCGGACACCGCGCCGTTGTCGGTGGCGAGGACGGCGCCCAGGCCGACGCGCGGGGCCGGGCGGTGGCGAGGGTCAAGGCGTGGGCCGCCGCGCAGCGCGCCGCCGGCCAGGCCGTCCGCGACGAGGACCATGCGGGCGTGCGCCGCACCGCGGCCGGCGAGGTGCACGCCGATTGTCGCCGCGTCGGGCGATGCGGGCCCGGCCACGCGGCCGGCGGTGCCGTCGTAAAACAGCGCGCCCTCGGCGCGCGCCGCGTCCACCAGCGCCTGGTCGAACTGTCGGCGCGAGATCGCCCGGCCGGGCGGCAGGGGGATCGTCGCCGCGCGCCCGGAGTTGCAAAGGTGCAAGCGGTCGGTCGTCACCGCGCCGCACGCCTCGGCGATATCCGACAAGTCGTGGCGCGCCAGCGTCTGGAGCGCCGCAGCGCTGACGCACCCGCCGCACGCCTTGTCGCGTGGGAAGCGCGCCTTGTCCAGCAGCAGCACCGACGCACCGCGGCGGGCGAGCAGGCAGGCGGCGAACGCGCCGGCGGGCCCGGCGCCGATGACGACGACGTCAAACGTCGCGGTCGCCGCGGCGACGGGCCTTGTGGCCGCAGTGGGGGGTAGGGGGGTGGCGCGGCCGATCATTCGGCGCTCCACACGAGGCGCAGCCGGGCGGGCCGATGATGGGTCACGCGGGGGCGGGCCATGCCGGCGTCGCGCGCGAGCTCGGCGAGCTCGGCGGCGGTGAAGCCGGCTCGCACCGAGCGCAGGCCGTCGACATGCACGATGCGCGAGCGCGTCAGCGCGCGCGTTGCGAGGCAGGTCCCGATCAGCGCTGGCCAGGAGCGGGCGAGCTCGCCGACGACGACGAGGCGAGGCCGATGCGCCACGATGCGGGCCAGGAGTGTCCGTGCCGCATCGTTGTCGAGGTGGTGGAGGAAGAGGTTGAGCACGTAGATGTCGTAGCCGGCCGGGACGCCGGCGTCGATCACGTCCTGGCGAAAAAACCGCGCCGGGCTGGCGTCCGACCGTGACGCCGCCCGCGCCCGGGCGGCGGCGAGCGCGGTGTCGCTGAGGTCGCAGCCGTCGACGGCGACGTCGAGACCGGTGCGAGACAGGCCACGGGCGAGCCTGAGCGTGACGTCGCCGGCGCCGCAGGCGACGTCGAGCAGGCGCAACGGGTGGTGCGCGCGGTGGTTGTGGAAGTGGTGGCGGACGGCGTCGAGGATCATGGGCCCGCTGCGTCCGACGAGGTTCAGGCGCGCGAGGCCGCGAAGCGCCTGGCGGTGCACGGCCTCGTCGAGGTCGGGGGCGTCCATGAGTTCCCCGACAAGCTCGCGCTGGGTCAGCCTGGTGCTCATCGCCGCAGTCTACGCCGGTGGCTGGCGGCGGACGTGCCGGTGGCATCCGGCTGCCGCGCGCCGCTACCCTGCGTGTGTGGCCGTCGCGTGATCCGCGCGGTCGGCCGCATGGGAAACCGCCATGAGCGTCCACCGGTTCCGGGCCAGCGTGCAGGTTGATCAACCGCCCGAGGTCGTGTTCGGCTGGCACGAGCGGGCCGGCGCGATCGAGCGGTTGACGCCGCCGTGGCAGCCGGTGCGGGTGGTGGCCAGGCGCGGGGGCATCCGCGACGGCGACCGGGTGACGATGCGCGTGCGCGTCGCCGGGTTGCAGGTGACGTGGGTTGCGGAGCACCGCGATTATGTGGCCGGCCAGCGGTTTCGCGATGTGCAGTTGCACGGGCCTTTTCGACGCTGGGAGCACACGCACCGGTTTGAGCCGACGGAGGCGGGCGGCTGCGTGATGACGGACGAGATCGAGTACGAGTTGCCGGGTGGCGCGCTGGGCGACCGGCTGGGGGAGGCCTACGCGGAGCAGCGGCTCCAGCGGGTGTTCGCCTGGCGGCACGCGCTGCTCGCGCGCGACCTGGCGATGCACCGCGACTGGGCGGGCGGCCGGCGGATCAGCGTCCTGATGGCCGGTGCCAGCGGGCTCGTGGGTTCGGCGCTCCTGCCGCTGCTGACGACGGGCGGGCACCGGGTGTTCCGCCTGGTCCGGCGCGAGCCGACGGCGGCCGACGAGATCGCCTGGTCGCCCAACCGCGGCGAGCTTGACGGCGCGGCGCTGGCGGGGGTGACGGCAGGCGACGGCGAAGCCGGCGTGGACGCAGTCGTGAACCTCGCGGGCGAGCCGGTCTTCGCGCGGTGGACCGGGGCGCGCAAGCGGCGCATTCGCGACAGCCGGGTCATGACGACGCGCACGCTTGCCGGCGCGGTGGCCGGGGCGGCGGGGCTGGAGCGCAGACCAGCCGTGATGCTCAACGCGTCGGGGGTGAACGCGTACGGCGACCGGGGGCAGGAGCGCGTGGACGAGTCGAGCGAGCGCGGGACGGGGTTCCTGGCGGAGACGTGCCGGGCGTGGGAGGGCGAGACGCAGCGCGCGGCGGACGCGGGCGTGCGGGTGGTGCTCGCGCGATTCGGGATCGTGCTCAGCCCGGCGGGCGGCGCGATCGCCAACATGCTGCCGATCTTCCGCCTGGGCCTCGGCGGGCGGCTGGGCGGCGGGGGCCAGTGGTGGTCGTGGATCAGCCTGGAGGACGCGGCGCGGGCGATCTACTTCGCCCTTGTCAACGATGCCCTGGCCGGCCCGGTCAACGTCGTCAGCCCGGGGGCGGTGACGAACCAGCAGTTCACCCGCTCGCTCGGCCGGACGCTCGGGCGGCCCACGATGCTGCCGGCGCCGGCGATGGCGTTGCGGCTGGCGCTGGGGCAGATGGCGCAGGAGACGATGCTCGCGAGCATGCGGGTGGCGCCGGCGCGGCTGGCGGGGGCGGGGTTTGACTGGGTCCACGCCGAACTCGACGGTGCGCTCGCCGATCTGCTCGGCCGGCCGGGGTGACCGATCGCCCAGGATCCAGGCGCGCCACCCATCGATCATGTCGCTTGCACCGTTCGAGATCAACCATCGAATGGCGGTTGATCGGCGCGATACCCGGGCGTAGGCTTGCCAAGCCGAATTGCTTCGGGCTACGGGCTTGCGGGAAAGGATGTGGATCATGCGGATTGCGGAAGTGACGGATCGTTGGTGGAGCCGTCTGACGACCCTGGCGCTGGCGCTCGTGTTGGGCGTTGGCATGGCCGGGGCACTGGGCGGCTGCGAGACGACCGAAGGCGCCGGACGCGACATCGAGTCCGCCGGCGAGGGCGTCCAGGACATAGCCAACTGAAGCGCGGGCGAGAGGTGCCACTGACAAGCGGCGTCTGCGGCCGATCCGTCGGCGACCCGCGGTGGCGGCGTGCGACGGCGGACAGCCTTGCTTGTCAGTGGCACCCATCCTTATCCAACGCCGATGATCCGAGAGCGGATGCGACCTCTCGCGTCCACGGGGGGTGCTGCGCTGTTCAAGCGTCCGCACCCGCCGCTGGCTCTCCATACGCCGAGGCCGGCTCATGTCCAGCCCGACCGGGCCGATGAGGGAAAAGCTGGGAATCTGCCAGTGGTTCCACTACCTGGCGCATGACGACGTGCATCGCGCGGTGGCCCTGATGCAGGAGCTGGGCGTGCATCACCTGCGCACCGGCATCTCCTGGGCCGACTTCCACCGTCCGCGGGGCGAGGCGTGGCACGACTGGCAGTTGGGCACGCTTGCGGACGCGGGCTTCGAGCTGCTCGTGTCCATCTGGCACACCCCGCCGTCGATCAGCGAGGGCGGCTGCTGCGCCAGCCCGCCGCGCTGCCTGGAGGACTACGCCGGCTTCGTCGGGCAGGTGATCGAGACTTGGGGGGACCGGATCGCGGCCGTCGAGCTTTGGAACGAGCCGAACAACCTCTACAAGTGGGACTTCGAGACGCACGACGCCGATTGGGCCAAGTTCGGGTGCATGGTCGCGCGGGCGGGGGCGGTTGCGGCGGAGCATGGGATGCCGACGGTGCTGGGGGGGATGATCCCGGTGGACCCGGCGTGGCTGGGTCGGATGAAGCAGCTCGGGGCGCTGGAGGCCGTGGACGTCGTGGGCATCCATGGGTTTCCGGAGATGTGGTGGCGCGACGCGCCGTCGTGGGACTGGTACGAGACGTGGCGCGGCTGGCCGGAGAAGCTGGCGCAGGCGCGGGCGGCGGCGGAAGGCAAGCCGATCTGGATCACGGAGACCGGGCTGGCGACGTGGGACGCGGCGCGGCTGTGCGCGGGGCGCCATGAGCTTCAGGGGCGGCGGCTTCGCGTGGCGGCGGGGGCGACGGAAGATGGGGCGGAGCGGGTGTACTGGTACAGCCTCGTGGACCTGGACCCGCGGCGGCAGGCGATCGAGGGGTTCCACGTCGACGAGAACGAATATCACCTCGGGCTGGTGACGGCCGGTGGGCGGCGCAAGCCGGCGTTCGAGCAGTTCCGGCGCGTGCTGGCGGGAGAGCTGGAGCCGGTGATGGTGGATCAGGCCGGGCCGCCGCAGCCGGCCCAGGCGGCGGCCGCGGCAGTGGGGTCGGGGCGGGGGTGAAGGTGGCGGGGGGAGGGCTTGCGAATCGAGTGGCGGCAGAAGTGCCTCGGGCTAGAATCCGGCGTACCTAAAGGTCAGTCGTTTCAACCTTTAGCAGAAGCAGGCCAAGAACCTGCACTTCGCCGGAGCCAACGTCCGATGCTGCATGATGTCAACGGCGCCGAGGTCCGCGTGATCGGGCTTTCGCGCAGCGGCAACCACGCGATCCTGAACTGGATCTACGCCCAGGCGCCCGGCCGGGCGTGCCTGCTCAACTGCGTCGAGGGGCGGCTCAACCCGTTCGCGACCGCCCGGCCGATGGAGGACGGGCTGCCCTACCGCGTCAACTACCCCGGCTTCGACCCCGACGCCGAGCGAGCCGGGCGATTCAGCGTCAAGGACTGGTTGATCTTCAGCCACGAGGACGCCTACCTGGGCAACGCGAGCAGTCCGGAGTTCGAGCGCGGGCACGACGCCCTGGTCGGGCCGTCGGGTCGACGGGTTGACGTGCTGGTGCTGCGGGATCCATACAACCTCTTCGCGTCGCGGCTGCGCTGGGGCCAGTGCGTGATCTCGCCCGGCATCGCCGCGCAGATGTGGAAGCAGCACGCGCGCGAGTACCTCGGCGAGACGCGCCGTCTGCGTCACGAGCCGGTGCTGATCAGCTACAACCGGTGGGTGCGCGATCGGGACTACCGTCGACGGCTGGCGCGTCGGCTGGGCCTGACGTTCACCGACGCCGGCGTGCGCGAGGTCGCGGGCTGCAACGGCGGCTCGTCGTTCGACGGCATGCGCTACCAGGGGCGGGCGCATCGGATGAAGGTCTTCGAGCGCTGGCGGGCGTACATCGACGAGCCGGGCTTCCGCAGGCCGTTCAACGAAGAGGTGACGGAACTGGCCCGCGAAGCGTTCGGCCCGATGCCGGAGCCCGAGCAGGCGCTGGGGCTGGGACTGGCGGTGAGCCCGGCGAACTCATGATTGGACCGCGAAGAGGCGAAGCAAGCGAAGGGCAGGAGTGACGCGAACCACGATCCCTCCGCGCTTTGAGGAGGAGCTCAGGATGCACTGGTGGGTCAGGGGTGTGAGCCGGGGCCTTCGAGGCAGACAGTCAGCAGCATCTGGCTCGGCTCCTCGGCGATGACGTCGTGCCGAACGCCGGGCGCCAGCCGCAGCAACTGGGCGGCAGGCAGGTTGTGCTCGGCCGCGTCCGTATGCACGTGCAGCCGCCCCGTCAGCACGTGGATGATCACCGGGCCGTCGACGACGTGGTCCGGCAGCCGCCCCCCCGCGTCGAAGCAGTAGAGCGCCAGCGTCGCCGGGCCGTGGCGGAACAGCGCGACCTGCTTGTGCCCGTGCTGGCCCGACGGCTCGGCGAGCAGCTTGTCGGCCACGGCTTGCAGGTCCAGTTCTTCCTCCAAGCTCGCGAACCGCTCCTCGGGATGGGTGCGCAGCCGGCCGGCCGGTGGGGGATCAGCCATTCTCGGGCTCCTCTTTCTCAGTGGCGTCGCGCCGATTATAGCGGCCCGACGCGCAAGCCCGCGGCTGTTCCCAGGGTTTCGCGTATTGGCGCGGCGATTGCAACGTGGCGAGGCGCGGATCGCACCACGCCTTGGACAAGGAGACGCCATGCTTGCGGCGATAGATCTGGCTTGGCGGCTGGCGGTGCTGACGTCGCTGGTCTTTCTGCCCACCGGACCCGTGCTCGAGGCGTTGCCCGAGTGGGCCAACCCGGAGCTCGCCCACGGCCTCAACGTGCTGCTCACCGGCACGCTCGTCGGCCGATGGTGCTGGCGCCACGCCCGGTTCGGCCCGTGACGGGTGCCGCCTTCCGCGGTCGAGGCTCGTCAGCCTTACACGCCTGCCGTGGAGTTTTTTCCACCCGCGCCGCACCACCTGCCGCCGGGTGGGCGATAATGGCATCATGCGTGGAACGGGCCCGGAAAATCAGGGGGGCGTAGAGCTTGCGCCGGGGGTTCGGCTTCCGCGGACGGCGCTGTCACTGAGCTTCTCACGCGCCAGCGGCCCGGGCGGGCAGCACGTGAACAAGACCAGCACGCGGGTGACGCTCGCGGTCGACCTCGCCGCCCTGGCCGACGCCTCGCCCGCGGGGGCCTATCAGCGGCTGCAGGCCCTCGGCGGGCGGTATTTGTCGGAGCAGGGGCTGCAGATCAGCGCCGGGGAAAGCCGCAGCCAGCTCGCCAACCGCCGGGCCTGCTTCACGCGCCTGCGCCGGCTGCTGGTCGAGGCGTCGCATCGCCCGCCGGTACGCAAGGCCACGCGCCCCAGCCGCGGGGCGGTGGCGCGGCGGCTGGAGGGCAAGCGCCAGCGCAGCGAGCGCAAGTCAGAGCGGCTGGACAACCGGCGCGGCGGCGAGTGACGGCTCATCATGAGCGGGCGCCCGCCGGCGCGCCGTTTGCAGACTCCGTTACGGCGTCGAACCACTTGAGAGTTCTTCTGTGCCGAAAGGAGTCCGTGATGAAGACACTTCAGCGCATGACAGGAATCGCCGTCCTGGCCATGCTTGTGACCGCCGGTTGCGAGTCGGGTCCGCAGACGGTCGAGCGGCAGGCGCCGACACTGGACCTGGCCGCCAACCAGAACGAGGTGCTCGTGGGTGAATCCACCACCGTATTCGCCCAGACGACGAACATGCTCGGCCGCGAGGTCGAGATCGAGTGGGGGTCGACCCTGGGCGAGGTTGAGCCGCTGCGCGACGGGCGGATGGCCCAGTTCCGCAGCGATACGCCCGGGACGTCGATCGTCACGGCTGAGGTCAACGTCGACGGTGAGATCCTGCGCGACCACATCAACATCGTGGTCAACCCGGTCGAGTGATCGGCCGCAGGACAGCACCTCCACCCGCATCGGCGCCGGTGCGGTGGCGTGACAGCCCGGCGGGAGCCGCGCGTCGCGCCGCCGCGCTGCGCCCGGGGGGCGTCAGGTATTGTTCAGATACGCCTGGACGATGCGGTCAAGATAATTGTGCTGGTCCCACGCCCAGTACTCTTCCGAGAAGACCTCGACTTCGTTGAAGCCCTGGAAGCCGGCGGCCTCGACCCAGCCGCGGATGGTGGGCACGTCGATGCAGCCGTCGCCCATGAGGCCGCGGTCGGTTAGCAGGTCGCGCGTGTGGACGCGCCAGTCGCAGACGTGGAAGGCGAGCAGCCAGCCGTTGTCGCCCGCGGTGCGGATCTCCTGCTCGAGGTCCGGGTCCCACCAGGTGTGATAGACGTCGACGGCGATGCCGAGCTTGGGGTGGTTGAGCTGCTCGCAGACCGCGCGGGCCTCGGCCATGCGGTTGATGCAGCTCTTGTCGGCGGCGTACATCGGGTGCAGGGGCTCGATGGCGAGCTTGACGCCGCTGTCCTCGGCGTGTTCCAGGCAGGCGGCGATGCCGTCGGTCACGTGCTGGCGCGCCTCCGCCAGCTCCAGGCCGGGCACGGCGCCGACGACGAGCACGAGCATCTCCGCGCCGATGGCCATCGCCTCGTCGAGGCAGCGGCGATTTTCGTCGACGGCCTTGTCGCGGTCGGCGCGTCCGTGCGCCGGGAAGAAGCCGCCGCGGACGAGGGCGGGAACCTTCAGGCCGGCGTCGGCGAGCATCTTGGCGCCCTCGGCGGGGGTGACGCCGCCTTGGGCGGGGTCGATGACGTTGCGCCAGACGCTGACGGCGGGGATGCCGGCCGCGGCGTAGGCCTCGATGCACTGGCGCAGCGACCAGGGCTTGTTGGTGAAGGTATGCACGGCACAGCGGGACAGGTCGGTGAGGTCGGAGGCGGACATGGCGGGTTCCGGACAGGAGGAAAGCGCGGCGACAGGGGGTGAATCTAAGGCCGATCGCCCTCCGGTACAAAGCCGGGACCGGTGGTCCCGGCCTGTCGCGGCGCGGATGCGTCTGGATCAGGGCCGTGGGGCGGTGTCGGGGCGGTGTCCTGGTGGGTCCGGGACCACCGGTCCCGGCCTGCCGCGGCGCGGGTGCGTCTGGATCAGGGTCGTGGGGCGGTGTCGGGGCGGTGTCCTGGTGGGTCCGGGACCACCGGTCCCGGCTTTATGAGGAGGGTGCGGGCGCGGTAGGATGGGCGGTGATATTGCAGCAACAGGAGGCGTCGTTATGTCCACCGCCGAGGTCGATCTTCAGACACAGCTCGATGAGCCCTACCCGCTGACGGCCGGGCACGTCGAGCAGTTTCAGCGTGACGGGTTCATCAAGCTCAAGGATGTGCTCTCGCCGGAGGTGATCGAGCACTTCGCTTCCGAGATCACGCGGCTGACGCTGGCGAACAACCGGAATCGCGACAAGCCGTTGGCCGAGCGTGACACCTATGGCCAGGCGTTCATCCAGGTGGGCAACCTCTGGACGAAGTCGGACGAGGCGAAGCGCTTCGCGTTCGCCAAGCGCGTGGCGCGGATCGCGGCGGAACTGCTGAGGGCGCCGGGCGTACGGATGTGGCACGACCAGGCGCTCTACAAGGAGCCGGGCGGTGGGTTCACGCCCTGGCATGTCGACCAGCAGTATTGGCCGATGGCGTCGAGCAAGAGCGTGACGGCGTGGATGCCGCTGCAGGCCGTGCCGATGGAGATGGGGCCGCTCTGCTTCGGGCGCGGCAGCCACCTCAAGAACATCGGGCGGGAGCTGGCCATCAGCGACGAGAGCGAGCGGATCATCCGCGAGGAGATCAAGCGCGAGGGGCTGCTCGAGGTGTTCGAGCCTTACGAGCTGGGCGAGGTGAGTTTTCATTATGGATGGACGCTGCACCGGGCCGGGCCGAACACGACGGATCGGCCGCGATGCGTGCACACGGTGATCTACATGGAGCGGGACATGCGATTGGCGGAACCGCGCAACGAGAACCAGCGGCGGGACTGGGCGGGGTGGACGCCTTCGACGCAGGTGGGCGAGGTGATGGACGATGCGCTGAACCCGGTGTTGTGGGAGGAGCGGGGGTAGAGGGGGGGTTGGGGGTTGGGGGACCGGGGGGTCCGGGTTCGGTGGGGCGGGTTATACTGTGCCGCTTACGGTGCGGCCGGGATTGGCCGATATCGCCACAGACCCGGTGGGGATTCGTCCCGGGTGCGGTCAGGGAGGCCCGTGATGGCGACGCTGCTCGTAATCAGTGGCAGGAACGAGGGGGAGTGGTACTCGATTCCCGAGGATCGGCCGCTGGTCGTCGGGCGCGAGGAGACGCTCATCGCCGAGCTGCTCGACCCGGCGGTGTCGCGGCGGCATTTCGAGATCCGGCGCAACGAGTCCAACGATCGCTACTACGTCGCCGACCTCAAGAGCCGCAACGGCGTGCGCGTCGAGGGCAAGCGGATCAACGGGCTGCACCCCTTGGTCGACGACAACCTGATCCAGGTCGGCTACACGCTGATGTCCTTCACCATCGCCGACGTCGAGGACGACGGCGACGCGCAGCAGCGCATCCGCGAGGCGCAGGAGCGCCGGGCGAAGTTCATCGCCACGGTGCGCGCCCACGAGGCCGAGATCGAGGAAAAGGCCCGGCGGCGCGACGAGCGCAACCGGCGCGCCCGGGGCGGGAAGTCGAGCGGGGGGTTCCTCGGCGGGCTGTTCCGACGGTCGTCGTGATCGCTGATTTCAATCCAACCGTAGCGGGCGCCACTGACAAGGCCGTCCTCGGCCTTGTCAGTGTTGGTGGCAATTCGCACTGACAAGCTCCGCGGACTCCGCTTGTCAGTGGCACCCCACCCGCTACGAATGGGTTGGAGGCGCTCTAATTGTCGTGTGGTGGTAGGGTCCGCTGTGCGGACCTTTCCCGTTGCACGTGATGACAGCGATGTGCGAAGGCAGGGGCCGCATAGCGGACCGCACGTTGGTGCGCGCGGCGGTTTCCTGCAAAGATGGGGCGATCCATCCATAAGGAGACGCTGCATGTCGCAGGCATTGACGCCCGAGTCGTACACGCGCACGCTCAAGTCGCAGACCCTGCGCCAGTTCGCGTTTCACGCGACGGACCGCCACGAGCTGGCGGTGTGGCAGGCGAGCTTTCGACCGGCGATGAAGCGGGCGCTGGGGCTGGACGTGATCGCCGAGCGCGGGCGGTGTGCGCTCGACGCCCGGCGGGAAGGGGAGGAATCGTTCGACGATCACGTGCGCGAACTGTGGACGATTCAAAGTGAGCCAGGCTTTCGCCTGCCGTTCTACCTGCTGCGGCCGCGGGAGCAGGACGGGCCGCGGCCGGTGGTGCTCACGCCGCACGGGCATGGCAAGGGGGCGAAGGCCACGTATGTCGGCATCGCGGCGGATGACGAGGAGCGGGCCAAGATCGCCGAGGGCGAGCGCGACATCGCCCTGCAGGCGGTGCGGGCGGGGTACGTCGCGATCGCGCCGGACATGCGCGGCTTCGCGTCGCTGCGCATGCAGGCGGACATCGAACGCGACGCGACCTGCTCGTGCGATGCGCTGCAGAAGCGGGCGCTACTGTTCGGCCGCACACTCGTGGGCGAGCGCGTGTGGGACATGGGGCGGCTGATCGATTACGCGATGACGCGCGACGAGATCGATACAAGCCGGGTGATGATCACCGGCAACTCGGGCGGCGGGACGGTGAGCCTCTTCGCCGCGGCGTGCGACGAGCGCATCGGCGTGTGCGTGCCCGGGTCGTACTTCTGCACGTTCGCCGACTCGATTGCGGCCGTGCCACACTGCGCGTGCAACTTTGTCCCGGGCATCATGCGCATGGCGGAGATGCCCGAGGTCGCGGGGTTGATCGCGCCGCGGCCGTTCCTCGCCGTCAACGGCGTGGAGGACCCGATCTTCCCGATCGACGCGACACGACAGGCATACGCGAACCTGCACGCGATCTACGAGGTCGCGGGCGCCGGGAAGCGATGTCAGTTGTATGAGGGTGACGGGGGGCACCGGTATTACAAGGCGCCGGTGTGGCCGTTCGCCGCGGAGCATCTGTAGCGGCAGGGGGGGCGCGGCGGCGCGGGGCGCGGCGCCTGGATCGCGTCTCAGGGCTTCGTCACGCCGGTGGGTGCCACTGACAAGGCCGAAGACGGCCTTGTCAGTGGCACCGACGCTTCCAAGTGTCAGAGTGCGGCGATGTGGGCGAACTCGTCCTTGAGCGCCGGGTAAAGGCGCTGGTACTGGGCGTGGAGGCGGGCGTAGCGCTCGGCCAGCGCCGGATCAGGTTCACGCGATTCGACTTGCTCGATGGCCGTGTCGCATGCCTCGGAGACGCTGGGCCAGACGCTCGTGCCCACGCCGGCGAGGAGGGCCCCGCCGTAGGCGGGGCCCTCCTCGGCGTTGATGGTCGCGACGCGATTGTTGTAGACGTCGGCCTGGAGCTGGCGCCAGAACGCGCTGCGCGCCCCGCCGCCGGAGAGGCGGATCGTGTCGATGGGGATGTTCATCTCGCGCATGATGGCGACGGCGTCGGCCATGCCGAAGGTGATGCCCTCGACGAGGCTGCGGATCATCGCCGGGCGGTCGTGGCGAGCGGTCAGGCCGATCCATCCACCGCGGGCGAGCGGGTCGGGATGCGGGCAGCGCTCGCCGGTGAGATACGGCAGGAAGAAGAGGCCGTCCGCGCCGGGCTGGGCTTGCTGGGCCTGCTCGATGAGCAGGTCATAGGGGTCGACGTGCTTCGCCCTGGCTTGCTCGATTTCGTATTGGCCGAATTGGTTGCGGAACCATTGCAGCGACCCGCCGGCCGCGAGCATGCAGCCGAAGACGCACCACTTGCCCGCCACCGCGGCGCACATGGTGTGCACGCGGCCCTGCGGGTCGTAGGCGGGCTCATCGGCATGGGCGAAGACGACGCCGCTGGTGCCGAGCGTGGCGCTGACGATGCCGCGGCGGACGATGCCGTTGCCCACCGCGCCGGCGGGCTGGTCGCCCGAGCCGGCGACGACGGGCGTGCCGACCGCGAGGCCGAGCGCGTCCGCGGCCGCGGCGGTGACCTTGCCCGTGACCTCGTGCGACTCGACGCAGGTGGGCAGCAGGTCAGCGTCGATGTCGAGGGCCTTGAGCACGTCGGCGTTCCACTGGCGTGCCTTGACGTCGAGCAGCAGCGTGCCGGAGGCGTCGCCGACGTCGGTGGCGTACTGGCCGGTGATGCACAGGCGGATGTAGTCCTTGGGGAGCAGGATGTGCCGCGTCTGGTTGTAGAGATCGGGCTCGTGCTCGCGCAGCCAGAGGATCTTGGGCGCGGTGAAGCCGGTGAGCGCCGGGTTGCCGACGTGCTGGATGAGGCTCGCCCGCCCGCCCATCGCCTGCTCGATCTGCTGGCACTGCGCGGCCGTGCGCTGGTCGTTCCAGAGGATGGCCGGCCGCAGCGGTGTGGTGTCGCCAGCGAGAAAGACGCTGCCGTGCATCTGGCCCGAGAGGCCGACGGCGGTGATGTCGTCGGCGGTGAGGCTGGCTTTGGCGAGGACGTCGCGCGTCGCTTGCTGCGTGGCCTGCCACCAGTCGAGGGGGTTCTGCTCGCTGTGGCCGGGGCCGTCGCCGGTGGGGTCGGGATGGTCGGCGACAGCGGTGGCGACGACGCGGCCGGCATGGTCGCAGACGAGCGCCTTGGTGGAGCTGGTGCCGATGTCGAGGCCGAGCAGGTGGGGCATGGGGGGGTCCGTGGTGTGGCGGGCGGTGGGCGTTGGTCTGCTGGGTCATCGCGTTACGCCGCACCGACGCGCATGCCATGGAGCTTCAGAAGTTGGTCACGTTGCAGTGCCAGCAGCGTTGGCTCGCGCGGGTTCTCGAAGAACTCGACCTCGAACGCTTCGCCCTGGTTGTGGACGTAAAGCACCGTGCCAACCTGGCCGGATGTCAGACCCTTGTCCGGAAGGTCCTGCAACAGCGCGACCACGTCGAACTCCCGCAGCGGCTCGACTTTTGCCTGTTCATTTGACATAGGCGGTCACCAAGCGTGGAACGCTCTCTCCAGTACGGATGATCCAGGCACTCACGACATTATATCGACCGCGGTCCGATTCCATCACCAGGCGCACCTCGAAGATCTCCCCATGCGGCGTGGACTCCCGCAAGGTCGCAGGCTGGTCGCGTGCAGCCTGCTGCAGCGCCGCCTTGAGGCGGGGGGCGCTGTGCCGGTCGATGCCCAGCAGACGCTCGAACAGGTGGGCGTGGTGCCGGCCGCGCGGATGCTCCGGATTCAGCGCGTAGCGGAGGAGCTTGTCGTCCTCGATGATCGCCCTGTCGCCATTGGGCAGCTTCATTCGCCCCCTCACTCCCACTCGATCGTCGCCGGCGGCTTGCTCGAGATGTCGTACACCACGCGATTGACGCCCGGCACCTCGTTGATGATGCGGTTGCTGATCGTCGCCAGCACGTCGTAGGGAATCCGCGCCCAGTCGGCGGTCATGAAGTCCTGGCTCTCGACCGCACGCAGCGCGACGACGTGGTCGTACGTCCGCCCGTCGCCCATGACGCCCACCGCTTTGACCGGCAGGAGCACGGCGAAGACCTGGGCAGTGCGGCGATAGAGATTGCTCGCCACGATCTCCTCGAGCAGGATCTCGTCGGCCTCGCGGATGAGCTCGAGCTGATCGCGCGAGATGGGGCCGAGCACGCGCACCGCCAGCCCCGGGCCGGGGAAGGGGTGTCGCCAGACCATGGCCTCGGGCAGGCCGAGCACTTCGCCGAGCTTGCGGACCTCGTCCTTGAAGAGGCTGCGCAGCGGCTCGATGAGCTCGAAGCCGAGTTCCTCCGGCAGGCCGCCGACGTTGTGGTGGAGCTTGATGTTGGCGGCGGCGCCGGCGTAGCCGTGGCCGGACTCGATGACATCGGGGTAGAGCGTGCCCTGGGCGAGGTATTTGATCTCTGATTTGTGATTGCTGATTTCTGATTGAATCTGATCAGCGGTGGTCTTGAAGACCTGGATGAAGCGGTGGCCGATGAGGCGGCGCTTTTCCTGGGGGTCCTCGATGCCTTCGAGGTCGTTGAGGAAGTCGTCGCTGGCGTCGATGACGCGCAGGTCGGTTTCGAAGTGGCCGCGGAAGGTGTGCTCGACGAGGTCGCGCTCGCCTTTGCGCAACAGGCCGTTGTCGACGAAGATGCACGTCAGTTGGCTGCCGATCGCGCGGTGCAGCAGCGCGGCGACGACGGCGGAGTCAACGCCGCCCGAGAGCCCGCAGATGACGCGGCGGTCGCCGACCATCGCGCGCACACGGGCGACCTCGCTTTCCAGGAAGTCGGCCATGCGCCATGTGCCCGAGCACTGGCAGACGTTGAAGAGGAAGTTGTGCAGGATGTCGCTGCCATGCGGCGTGTGCGTCACCTCGGGATGGAACTGCACGCCGAAGAACTTGTGCTGGCGATGGCGCACCGCGGCGTAGGGGCAGGTGGGCGTCGTGGCGAGCGGCTCGAAGTCGTCGGGCAGCGAGACGACCTGGTCGCCGTGGCTCATCCAGACGGTCGTGTGTTCCGGGATGCCGTGCAGGAGGTCGGTTCGGCTGGTGATGTGAAGCTGCGCCCGGCCGTACTCGCGGGCTGTGACATTGTGCACCTCGGCGCCAAGGAGTTGGCAGGCGACCTGCATGCCGTAGCAGATGCCGAGCACGGGCACGCCGAGCTCGAAGAGGCGCGGGTCGCAGCGCGGGGCGCCGTCTTCGTAGACGCTCGCCGGGCCGCCGGAGAGGATGATGCCGCGCGGCTTGAGCGCCTGGAGCTGCTCAAAGGTGACGTTGGGGCCGACGAGCATGGAATAGACGCCGGCCTCGCGGACGCGTCGGGCGATGAGCTGGACGTACTGCGAGCCGAAGTCCACGATGGGCACAACCTCGCCGCGCACGGCGGCGGGGATGTCGGCAAGGGCCTGGTCGGTGGCCTGCTGCAAGGCGTCGGTGGGCATGGTGCGGCTCGGCTGGGGGGAAAAGGACCAATGATAGCCGAACGCGGTGGGGCGGGACGCGGGGACGCGAGGCGCGGTCACCGGGCGAGGGTATCGCCGAAATTGACGTTCCGCGGGCTCAGGTCGAGGTGATAGACGCCCCAGCGGCGCCGCATCGTGGCGTACAGGCTGAGGGCGGTGGGCCAGTCGTCGCCGAATTCCTCCGCCCGTTGCTGCTGCCAGTGCTCCCAGTGCTCGGACGGGAAGTCGGGTGGCTGGTCGAGGTACGAGCTGGCGAAGTCCAGGACGTAGGGCGGGCGCACGATGGACATTTCGATGATGCGTAACCGGCGACTGAACCCGAGCAGCTCGGGCACTGCGAAGCGATCAACATGCCGCACCCGGTGCTCGGCCAGGCGCTGATATACAGCCAGTTCCTTATTGAAACCGGGTTCTTGCGCGTGCACCTTGATGGCTGTTGCCCGGGAACTGGAATAGACGATACCATCAATGCCGGCGCCGAGCGTCGCGCGGATGGTGTCCGGAGTGAGATATTCGACGGCGGCGGATTCGGCGCCGGGGTGGAGGAAGCTCATGGCACAAGGTGCGTTTGGGGTTAACTCGTTCTCGACCGTCGTCGACCTGTGGCTGGACTGCGAGCAGGGGCGCGTGCCGCTGTCGCACGTCGGCTCGACCTCGGTCATCGCGGCTTCGCCGCGCGACCTGCCCGCCTGCCGCGCCCGCGTGGTGGTGAGTGTAGATGGCCGGGAGTTCGTGCGGGCGGTGACCCTCATTGACGGCATGTCGCGCGCCGAGTCCGAGGCCCGGGTTGTGGCGGACGAGCCACCACTCCCGTTCTAGGTCGACGCCGTCGGAGGCGCCCGCCTCTTGTGCTACACTACCCGGCTTCCCCTTTTTGGAGGCCGCGATGGCTGACGCACCTGGCAAGATCGTGCTCGCGTACTCGGGCGGACTCGACACTTCGGTCATCCTGCCTTGGCTCAAGCAGCGCTACCCGGGTGTGAAGCTCGTGGCGTTCGCCGCGGAACTCGGCCAGGGCGACGAGCTCAGCGGCGTCGAGGCCAAGGCCCGCGCCAGCGGCGCCGACGAGGTGATCGTCAAGGACCTGCGTCGCGAGTTCGCTGAGCAGTACTGCTTTCCGCTGTTGCGCGCCCACGCGACGTACGAGGCCGACTACATGCTCGGCACGTCGATCGCCCGACCTTTGATCGCGCATCACCAGGTGCTGGCCGCCCACGAGACCGGCGCGGACGCGGTCGGCCACGGCGCGACGGGCAAGGGCAACGACCAGGTGCGCTTCGAGCTCACCTACAAGGCGCTGGACCCCAGGCTCAAGATCATCAGCCCGTGGAAGGACCCGGACTTCGAGCTGACCAGCCGCGAGGCCGCGATCGACTACGCCAGGCAGCACAACGTGCCGGTCGAGCAGACGGCCGCGAAGATCTACTCGCGCGATCGCAACCTCTGGCACATCTCTCACGAAGGTGCGGAAATCGAGGACCCGGCGTGTGAGCCCAACTGGGCCAACTGCCTCGTCATGTCGGTGACGCCCGAGCAGGCGCCGGACAAGCCCGCCCGGGTGGCGATCGACTTCGAGCAGGGCAACCCGGTCGCGGTCAACGGCGAGCGGCTGGAGGCGGAGGCGCTGATCGCCCGGCTCAACGAGATCGGCGGCCAGCACGCCGTGGGCCAGGCGCTGCTCGTGGAGAATCGGCTGGTGGGCATGAAGTCGCGCGGCGTGTACGAGACGCCGGGCGGCACGATCCTCTATGAAGCGCACAAGGCGCTGGAGCAGATGTGCCTCGAGCGCGACCTCTACCACCACAAGCAGCAGCTCGCGCAGCGGTATGC
Organism: Phycisphaeraceae bacterium; assembly: GCA_040905445.1. GTDB lineage: Bacteria > Planctomycetota > Phycisphaerae > Phycisphaerales > Phycisphaeraceae > SKPT01. The sequence goes on from JBBDRN010000007.1 coordinate 182,298, forward strand.
GGAGCTCGTCTACAACGGCCAGTGGTTCCACCCGCTGCGCGAGGCGATGCAGGCGTTCATCGACCACGCCAGCCAGGTCGTCACCGGCAGCGTGACGGTCAAGCTCTACAAGGGCCGGGCGCTGGCGATCGGGGCTCGCAGCGAGCAGAGCCTGTACGACGCCGACCTCGCCAGCTTCACCATGGGCGACTACGACGTGACGGCGGCACGCGGGTTCATCGACCTGTTCGGCCTGCCGATGCAGGTGCGCGGCGCGCGGCAGCGGTAGGGTCCGCTATGCGGACCACTCCTGCTGCCCTCCCAAACGCAGGGGTCGACGTTCGGCGCCTCGGCAAGTCAAAGGTCCGCACAGCGGACCCTACGCCAGACGCCCACGCTCCGCCTGCGGGAACGTCACCTCCAGCCACGTCAGCCTGCCCGCACCGACGCGCAGCGACGCCGCCTGCATCGCCGGCGGCAGATACGTCGTCTGCCCCGCCACCACCCGCGTCTCGGTCCTATCGCCGTACGTCACCACGCCCTCGCCCGCGAGCGTCATCCACACCAGTGGCTGATCGACCGGCAGCGGCTCGCTGTAGTCCGCCTCCGCCTCGATGCGGTCGATGCGGAAATACTCGCACGTCACGAGCTGCGTGCGCGTCGTGCCGCGGCCGGGCACGCGCACCTGCTTCTCATGACGCGCCACATCGGCCGGCCCGAGCGTCATGCTCGCCAGCGCGGCGTCGACATGCAGCTCGCGGCCCTGGCGGCCCCAGTCGTAGACGCGGAACGTCGTGTCGCTCGGCGTCTGCACCTCGGCGACGACGATCCCCGCCCCCAGCGCGTGGCACGTGCCCGACGGCAGGTAATGGCAGTCGCCGGGCTTGACCGGCACCTCGACGAGCAGGGGCACGACGGCCTCGTCCGTGTTCGCCTTGAGCGCGTCGCGGAACTGCTCAGCCGTCACGCCTTGACGCACCCCCTTGTAGATGACGGCCCCCGGTGCGGCGTCGACGATGTACCACGCCTCGCTCTTGAGGTGCGCCTCCGGGTGCGCGGCCGCGTACGCCGGGCTCGGGTGCACCTGCACGGAGAGGTTCTGCTGGGCGTCGAGGAACTTGACCAGCAGCGGGAAGTTGCCGGCGGTCGTCAGCGGCAGATCGCCCAGCAGCGAGCGGCCGTGGGCGGCGATGGCGTCGTGCAGCGTCGTGCCCGCGAGCGAGCCGTTGATGATGCGTGAGCGTTCGGCCGCGCCGCCGCCACCGGAGGCGGAGGTCTGCGCCAGGTCGGCGAGCTCCCACGATTCGCCGATCAGCGTATCCGGGCCGCCCAGCAGCATGCGAGCGAAGAGGCGCTCGAGCGATCGGCCGCCCCAGACCTTCTCCTTGTAGATGGGCTCGAATTGCAGCGGACAGGCCGGATTGGTTGTGGAGCGGGTGGCGTGCATGGCGTAAGATTATGGGTGCCGGGGGCACATCAGCAAAGCGAGGTGCGGCATGTTGACACCCCGTTGGATTGTAAGCGTCTCGTGATCTACACCTTCCCCTGTGCTGGCGCAGTCGACATGATGGT
>JBBDRN010000008.1:0-55956 GCA_040905445.1 Phycisphaeraceae bacterium
ACGCCGGCTCATGGGCTATTGTCGAGCAACGGGTTTTTCATGCCCATCTGTGGTTCACCCCCCGCCCCGCCGCTATACTGGGACATTCGACCCTGAAAGGACGACTCGCATGACAAGCGCGATCCGCGGCAAGGCCTATGTGCTCGGCGACGACGTGGACACCGACCAGGTGATCCCCGCCGAGTACCTCTCCTACAACCCCGCCGACGCCGACGAGCGCAAGTACTTCGGCATGTACGCGATGTCCGGCCTGCCCGCGGGCCAGGCGGGGCTGCCCGAAGGCAACACCCGTTTCGTCGAAGAAGGCCAGTTCAAGACCGACTACCGCGTCGTCATCGGCGGACGCAACTTCGGCTGCGGCTCGTCGCGCGAGCACGCCCCGCTCGCCATCGCCGAGGCCGGCGCAACAGTCGTCGTCGCCGAGTTCTACGCCCGCATCTTCTACCGCAACTGCGTCAACGGCGGCTACTTGCTGCCCTGTGAATCGACGCAGCGCCTCGTCGACGAGATCCACACCGGCCACGATGTCGAGGTCGACATCGACAACGGCCGGCTGACGAACCACACCACCGGCAAGACCTACAAACTCAAGCCGCTCGGCGACGTCAAGCCCATCATCGAAGCCGGCGGCGTGTTTGACTACGCTCGCAAGACCGGCATGGTGTAACGCCGGCCGCTCGCGACTTCGCGTCGGGTCCGCTGTGCGGACCTTCCGACGCCCACGTTTAAGGCAGACGACATGACCAACGACCCGACCATCATCCGCGGCCTCGACGCCGACTACCTCGCCGACAAGCACCGGGCGGGCCTGTCCTACGCCGACTACCTCGCCACCGGCAACCAGCAGCAGCGCGGCAACTGGCAGCGCATCTACGACCAGGTGGCACTCACGGACGCGCAGCGCCACCTGGTCGGCTCGTTCACCCGCAAGATCAACGCCATCGCCCTCTCCGGCATCTGGTGCGGCGACTGCGTCCAGCAGGGCCCGCTCATCCAGCGCATCGCCGAGGCCAACCCCGACCGCATCGACCTGCGCTGGCTCGACCGCGACGAGCACATCAACCTCCAGCAAGCGATGAGCATCAACGCCGGCCATCGCGTGCCCGTGCTCATCTTCTGCGCCGAGGACTACGAGCTGGTCAGCACGTTCGGCGACCGGACGCTCACGCGCTACCGCGCGCTCGCCAGCAAGCAGCTCGGCGACGCGTGCCCGCTGCCCGGCGCGCCCGTCCCGCAGAACGAGCTCGACGCCACGCTGCAGGACTGGCTCGACGAAATCGAACGCGTCCACCTCGTCCTGCGCCTCAGCGGCCGCCTGCGGCAAAAGCACGGCGACTAAAGCGCCTCCAACCCATTCGTAGCGGGTGGGGTGCCACTGACAAGCGGAGTCCGCGGAGCTTGTCAGTGTGAATTGCCGCCAACACTGACAAGGCCGAGGACGGCCTTGTCAGTGGCACCCGCTACGGTTGGATTGAACTCGCTCTAAAGCGCCTTCAAGCCACCCGCTACGGTTGGATTGAAGGCGCGCTAAGACGCGGCATGAGTACGCCGCCCCCAGGACGACGGGGAACCAGTCATGTCATATACTGCGCCTCATGCCCGACTCCCCCGACAAGCAGGATCTGCTCGCGCGTGAAACGTGGCGCCTGTTTCGCATCCTCTCGGAGTTCGTCGACGGCTTCGAGGTTATGACCGAGGTCGGGCCCGCCGTGAGCGTCTTCGGCTCGGCGCGCACGCCCCCGGAGCATCGCCGCTACCACGAGGCGATGCAATGCGCCCGCCTGCTCGTCGAGCAGAACTTCGCAGTCATCACCGGCGGCGGGCCCGGCATCATGGAGGCCGCCAACCGCGGCGCCACCGAGGCCGAGGGCAAGAGCGTCGGGCTCAACATCGCCCTGCCCATGGAGCAGACACCCAACGGCTTCCAGAACTACAGCCTCAGCTTCCGCTACTTCTTCGTGCGCAAGGTCATGTTCGTCAAGTACGCCTGCGGGTTCATCTGCTTCCCCGGCGGCTTCGGCACGATGGACGAGTTCTTCGAGTCGCTCACGCTCATCCAGACGCTCAAGGTCGACCCCTTCCCCATCGTCTGCGTCGGGCATGATTTCTGGGACGGGCTCGTCGACTGGATGCGCGCCACGCTCGTCAGTGAGTACGAGACGATCAGCCCGGGCGACATGGACCTCTTCCACGTCACCGACGACGTCGACGAGGCGGTGCACTATGTCACCGAGCGCTTCGACGCCGCCCGCTGGCGGCAGCGCACGCGGGCGACGGTGCCCAGCGATCTGCTCACGCGCACCGCGGAGGGGACGCGCACCGGCATCGAGCCGCGCAGCCACATGTGGCCCAACGGGCCGGACCATCTCTGAAAAGATGCGGGGTGACGACGCCGGCGGAGCCCCTACCGCGCGTCGTCCTTGACGAGATCGATGTCCAGGGCCGCGGCAAGGCGATCGAGCATCGCCTCGATGCGGAACTCCTCGTCGTAGCTGCCGGCGAGGATGTCGCGCTGGATGCGGTTCAGCCGCGGGTCGCTCGGCCGCAGGTGCCCGGGCAGCGCGGGGTCGCGGTCGCCGAGGGGCGCCGGCATGGCCGGCTCAGGCCCGGCCGGCTCGCGCAGGTGCGGCGGCAGTGTCGGATCAAAGCCAACCGGGATGTCCAAGCGATCTGCTCTCATGAATCACCTCACCGGGTCGACGGACAAAGCCCTTGCGCGCCCACGACCATTGTCTGGTGTCCAAGCCGTCCCGCCATCGAGGAACGGCCGGGTTCGTCGCCCGGAGTTTCGCACCAGCACGCCGTGGGGGCAGCCCCGGCCCGGATCGGTGGCTGGTCAAGCAGCCGGATGATGATGCTGGAGCCCCCCGCTGGAGCCCCCCCTTGTAGATACGCCCGCCGCGGCGCGAAGCGGCAAGCCGCTCGCCTACCCCACCCTCACGCCTTTTGGCGGCCTCTCCCCGCCGTTGGCGCCTGACATTGAACCCGCCAACCGCCGGCTCAGCTCGGCTCCAGGGCGAAACGCACCGCGTACTGCACGAGCTGCGAGGCGTTTTCCAGTTGCAGCTTCTGCTTGATGTTCTCGCGGTGCGTCTCGATCGTCTTGATGCTCAGGTGCAACTGCTCGGCGATCTGGCGCGTCGACCGCCCCTGGCCGATCAGCCGCAGCACCTCGAGCTCGCGGTCGGTCAGCGACTCGACGCCGAAGCCGGGCGCCCGGCTGGGGCCGCCGGTCATCTTCGACAGCAGCATTTGCGACATCCGGTTGCTCAGAAAGACGCGGCCCTGGTAGACGGAGCGGATGCCCGTGATCACCTGCTCGACGCCTTCCTGCTTCATCAGGTAGCCCATCGCGCCGGCCTTGAGCACGCGCTGGGCATAGAAAGACTCGTCGTGCATCGAGAGCACGAGCACCGCGACTTGCGGATAGCGGGCCTTGAGGTCCTTGATGAGCTCGATCCCATCGAGACCCTCGAAGGCCAGGTCCGCCACGACCACGTCCGGCTTGTGCTCCTCGACGCCGTCGAGCGCGGCGTCGGGCGACGCGGCCTCAGCGACGAGGTCCATGTCCGTCTCGCGTTCGATGAGCTGCCCGAGGCCCCGCCGGACGATCGGGTGGTCATCAACGATCAACACCCGGCAGGGCCGGTTCGGTGTCGGCTGAATGTTGCGCAGTCCCATGGCTCATCCTCTTCGTGATCGGAAAATCGGTCGGCCCTCGCCCGCCCCGCCCGATGCAGCCGATGATATGCGCCCCCCAGGGGGAAGGCATCCGCATCCGTCAAGACAATCCGGGGAAATTTCATCGCGGATGCGGCCGGGCCCCCGCCGCGCCCGTCGCACACCCGAGACGGCCCTCTGCCTCGACCCCGACGCGCCACGCCGGTCAGCCTCCGCGCAGCGCGATCAGGTGCTTCCCCAGGTGGTCGGCGAGCACGTCGCGATGCGTCGCCGGCTCGGCGGCGAGCACCGCCCGAATCGCATCGCGCAGCCCAGGCCGCGTCAGCACCGACCCGAACGTCACGTGCAGCACCTGCCGCCCCGCATCCTCATCCAGGTAGACACGCTCGAGGTCCACATCGCCCAGCGCCTGCCCCGCCGGGATGCGGCCCAGCTCCGCGGAAATATGGTAGCTGGCCCGATCCGTCTCAAAGCGCTCGCGCGCCAGCGCCACGACCTTGCGAAAAAGCGGCGCGTCGTGGCGGGCGACGACGCGCAGGGCTTCGAGGTAGCTCGTCCCAGCCGTCTTCACATGGAACCGCCCACGCGTGATTCGTGCGAACGCCGAATAAATCGACAGCTTGTCCGAGCCGGAGTGCAGGCTCAATTTGTAGGGCCCCAGCTCCGCAGCGATCGCCGCGTGCTGCGCGAGGCAGCGCTCGAACGCCGCGACGTCCCCGCGAAAGTCGACGCCCTTCTCGAAATCCCCGACGTATCGCGGCGCGAGACTCACGAGGCGCACCCCGGCCTCGCGGAAGCGGTCGGCGATGATGTAGTGCTCCGCCGGCGTCGTCGGCTGCGGCGTCTCGTCGACGCTTAGCTCAAGCTCGTACGCCCGGCCCGCGGCCGCCATCACCTCGCCAATGTAGGTCGCGAGCGCGAGGCTGTGCGCGATCGCCCGGCCATACTTCACCACGGCCCGGCGAACGGTCGTGCGATCGAAATGGATCTCCAGCCCGTCGCCGACGCGCACCGTCCGCCCCTCGTAATGCGAGGCCCAAGGCGCAGCGTCGCGCACACGGGCGAATTTGGCATCGAGCGCCGTGGCGTCATCGTCGTCCGCGTGCGCGTCGACATGGTCGGACGGGTCGATCGTGAAGAAGGTGAACCCCGCGCGGGCGACGGTGTCGACGTCCGCCGGCGTCTTGAGGTGGTCGCCGTCCGCGCCCCACGGCCGGACGTAGCCCTCGGCGGCGAGCGCGGCCTCGGCGGCGGCGAGCACCTGCGCCGCCGACCGCCCCGTCCGCTGCATCTCCCGGATCGACTGCTGAGCGAAGATGGGGCGGATCGGCCCGGCGTGACGGCGCACGGCGTCGAGGTGCCCCGGCGTCGCGAGGCCGAGCCGGTCTCCGAACCCGAACGTCGGTTCGAGGCCGAGCGGCGTGGGCGACAGTGGTGGCCGTGTGCTCATGGGCGCGGGCGGTTGGGTGGGCGGGGATCGCGGCGTGGGCGCGAGCACGCGGACGCTTCGCCCTACACACCCTACATCCTGAACGCAGGAACGCGGGTTGTCCATCGGGAGGTCGCTAACGTGGGGGCGGGGGACGCGCCCCCGGCGGGCTCCATCTGCTACGCTGTGGCGCGCGCCGTGGCCCACCGCCATCGCACAGGATCACGCCATGCAGCGAGTCGCCGTCATTGGTCTCGGCCCCATCGGCGCGGCGTGTGCCCGCGTCGTCCTCGCCGAGTCGGACATGAAGCTCGTCGCCCTCTACGACGTCGACCCGGCCAAGCACGGCATGTCGGCTGACGACTTCACCGACGGCCAGGCCGAGGTCGCCGGCGACCCGCTCGACATCGAACAGAAAAAAGTCCCCAACGTCAGCGCCACCCTCGAGGCGGCGCTGTCGGCCGACCCGGACGTGGCGATCGTGACCGCCAGCTCGCGCTTCGACGAGCTGGCGCCGATGTTCCACATCCTGCTGGACCACCGCGTCAGCATCGTCAGCTCCTGCGAGCAGCTCGCCTGGCCCTGGTATGCCCACCGCGAGCTCGCCGACCGGCTCGACCTCGCCGCCCGCGATGCCGGCTGCGTCGTGCTCGGCACCGGCGCCAACCCCGGCTTCGTGATGGACGCCCTGCCGGTGATGCTCGCCACCGTCGTCCGCCGCGTGGCCCGCGTCCGCTGCACCCGCCGCGTCGACGCCTCCGTCCGGCGCTCCGCCTTGCAGAAGAAGATCGGCGCGACCATGGCCGTCAACGAGTTCCGCGACCTCGCCGACCGCGGCGAGGTCGGTCACGTCGGCCTGGTCGAGTCGGTGGCGATGCTGGCCGCGGGCCTCGGCTGCCACGTCGCCGCCGGCTCCGTCGAGCAGGTCATCGAGCCCGTGCTCGCCGAGGAGCCCACCCCCTCCGCCATGGGGCTCATCCGCCCGGGCGAAGTCGGCGGCATCCACCAGATCGCCCGCTGGCAGGACGACCGCCTGGCGATCGAGCTCGACCTCACCATGGCCGTCGGCATCCGCGACGCCAAGGACAGGATCGAGATCGACGGCCCGGTGCCCCTGACCCTCCGCATTCCCGGCGCCACGCCCGGCGACTCGGGCACCATCGCCGCCCTGCTCAACCAGACGCGGCAGATCGACCGCATCGCCCCCGGACTCAAGACCATGATCGACGTCCCCCCCGCCGGCTCCCGCCAACGCTCCCCCTGCTGATGCACGCCCCTGCAGGGTCCGCTGTGCGGACCTTTCTTAGGGTCGCGGATGGTCCGACACAGGAAGGTCCGCACAGCGGACCCTGCGACGTCGTGCCACCCCGGGTCGGCGGGTGGCACTCACAAGCGGAGTCCGCAGAGCTTGTCAGTGCGAACGACGGCAAACACTGACAAGGCCGAGGATGTCCTTGTCAGTGCCACCCGCGACGAATCGACGAGAGGCGCCTTGGTGGATACCGCGCTCAGTCCCCCGCGACAACCACCGGCTCGACGGCGATGACCAGCATCACCTGCACCGGGTGCCCCGCCCGGCGGGCCGTCAGCAGCGCCCGCCCGAGGTGGTCCGGCAGCGCGGCGGCAAGCTCCTCCGCCTGCTCACGCGAGGCCGGCGCCTCCGCCTCGCCTTCCGTGTCGTCAGCATCGGCGTCGGCGTCGAGGGGAAAATCGTGGTGCAGGCCAACCACCAGCCACTGGCCGGCTTGCAGATCGACCCGCGCCGCCAGTTCCTCGAACACCCGCCCGTCAAGCTCGCGCTCCAGCGGGTCACGCGGCAGCAGCGTCGGCCGGTGGTCCTGGTGGTGCGGCACCAGCGCCAGCGACACGCTGCCCGGCCCGTGGGCCCGCACCTGCGCCAACAGGCGCATCGCCCCGCCGCGGACGCGCTCCGGCTGCTCGACGCCCGGCAGCTTCACCGCCGCCGCGCCCGCCAGCCGCGGCGAGCGCCGCAGCTCCACCGGATAGCCCGCGTCCGTCACGCGCGATTCATGCGTCGCCACCGCCCGTGGCAGGCGATCGAGGAACGCCTCCAGCCGCGCCGGGTCCAGCACGCCGACGCGCACGCCGTTGCCGCGCCACGCCGCCCGCGGCTGCTGGCTCATCGCCGTGTCGTCGACCAGCGCCCACGCCTCGGCGACCGACCCCGCCAGCGGCAGATCGAGCTGACGGGTGGTCACCCACGAGCGCGAGCGCGCGTCGGCAAAGGGCTGCTCGGCATCGGCGGGAAGCACCGGCGTGACGCGGGAAGCGATCTCCCCGAGCGTCGGAAACGCCATCACCGGCGCACCGCCGCCCGCCTGGCACCCGCCAGCAAGCGCCGCCAGCGCCAGGCAGAGCCATCCGCCACGCCAGGCCGCGACCGCGCGCTTCCCCCCTTCCTTGAGGGAGGGGCCGGGGGGGGGTGTTCCGCGCCTGGTCCGCATCATCATCATCACCATGGGCATCACGTCCATCACGCTCCCGCGATCACGCTCTCGACGACCTCGAGGCCGCGGTCCAACTCCGCCTCGTCGATCACCAGCGGCGGCGCCAGGCGCAGCACGTCGGTGCCGGCGGCGTTGATGACCACCCCGCGGTCGAGGCATCGCTCCACGATCTGCCGGCCGTTCTCGAACCCGCCGCCGACCGCGGCCAGGTCGAGCTCGATGCCGATGAACAGCCCCTTGCCGCGCACCTCGCGCACCGCCGGGTGCGACGCCGCGAACCCGCGCAGCCGCTGCATCACCTTCGCGCCCAGCGCGGCGGCGCGGTCGACGAGGCGGTCGCGCTCGATGACCTCGAACAGACGGGCCGCCGCCGCCATCGCGATCGCGTTGCCGCCCAGCGTCGTCGCGTGGGCGACCGCCCCGTGCTTGCGGTAGTCGAACAACTCCGCGACGGCGGGCCTGGCGCACATGACGCCCACCGCCAGCCCGCCGCCGACCCCCTTGGCGAGGGTGAGGATGTCCGGCTCGATGTTCCAGTGCTGGTGGCCGAACCACCGGCCCGTCCGCCCGCAGCCGGTCCACACCTCGTCGGCGATCAGCAGCAGCTCGTGCCGGTCGCACAGGGCCCGCAGGCCTGGCCAGTAATCATCGGGCGGCACGATCACGCCGCTCTCGCCCTGGATCGGCTCGGCGAGCACCGCGGCCGTCTCGTCGTCAATCGCCGCGGCCACCGCATCAACGTCCCCGTAGGGCACGTGCACGAAGCCCGGCAGCGTCGGCTCAAAGCCCTGCCAGACCCGCTCCTGACCCGTCGCCGCCATCGCCCCGAACGTCCGGCCGTGGAAGCTGCGCAGCGTCGAGATCACCTTGTAGCGCGGCCCCTTTTCGCCCGGTCGCGCCCGACCGTGCAGCCGGGCGAGCTTGATCGCCGCCTCGTTGGCGTCGGCGCCGGCGTGGCAGAAGAACGAACGCCCGTCGAAGCCCGTGCTCGCGATGCGCTCGGCGAGCCGCGTCTGCGGCTCGGTGTGCAGCAGGTTGCCCACGAACCACAGCTTGCGCGCCTGCTCGGTCACGGCGTCGACCAGCTCCGGATGGCAGTGGCCCAGCAGCGGCCCGCCGAAGCCCGCAAAGAGGTCGATATAAGCCTTGCCCTCGGCGTCCCAGAGCGTCGCGCCCTCACCGCGAACCATGGCGATCGGGAACCGGCCGTAGTTGATCGACATGTACCGGTCGTGCCGCGCGATGATCTCGCGCGTGCTCGACGCGTCGGCCGCGGCCCCCGCTGGCGCATTGGACGATCTGGGGCTCAGGTGAAACTCCAATCTCAAGCCGGTTCGCCCCGACCCGGGGCCAAGGCATCATCCTATCATCGCCATCGGGGCCGCGAAAGGCGGCACCTGCCCCTCCGTCCCCCTCCCGCCACGAGGGGAGCACGTGCCGCGACCCCATGACCTGCCCGCTGGCATCGGAGCCGTCATCGCTCATCACCCGCCACAACCCGCGCCGCGCCTCTACGGCGATCTTGCCTGGCTCTGGCCTCTGCTGAGCCCGCCGGAGCATTACCTCGGCGAGGCCGACATCGTCCGCCGCGTGATCGACGAGTCGCTCGGGCCCGCGGCCGTCGGTCGGCGGTCGATCCTCGAGCTCGGCGCCGGCGGCGGCCACACGCTCGTCCACCTCGCCGACGAGTTCGACACTGTCGCGGTCGACCTCTCGGAGCCGATGCTCGCGGGCTGCCGTCGGCTGTCGCCGACAACGCAGACGATTGTCGGCGACATGCGCAGCCTCCGCGTCAATCGCGCGTTCGACGCGGTGCTCATCCACGACGCGATCGACTACATGACGACCGAGACCGACGTTCGCGCCGCCCTCGCCACCGCCCGCGCCCACCTCGTGCCCGGCGGCGTGGCTCTCATCGCCCCGACCTACCTGCGCGAGACGTTCCGCGACCACGAGCTCGAAACAGACCAGCACATCACGGCCGACATCGCCCTCAGCTACGTCTCCTACATCTACACCCGCGCCCCCGCCACACCCGCCACGCCCGCCACCACCTTCGAGCTCCTCCTCGTCTACCTCATCAAGCAGCCCGCCGACGCGGTTCACGTCCGCATCGAGCACGACCGCCACACGTGCGGCTTGTTCGGCCGGGACGATTGGCTCAACTGGCTGAGTGACGCCGGCTTCAACGCGACACACCATGAGGAAGAAGCCTGGTCGCTGTTCACGGCCGTTGCACGGTAGCGACGAGCGGCGCAGCTCTGGCCATCTTCTGTACAATGCCCCGCCATGAGCGCACCCCACCTCGACCATCCCACGCTGCCGCTCGTCAAGGAGCGATTCCCCGACCGCAAGCTCTACGCCAGCGAGTTCCGCGGCGAAACCACGCTCGTCGTCGCCCGCAACGACCTGCACGAGCTCATGCGCTTTCTCCGCGACGAGCCCGCCTGCGCGTACGACTTCCTCTCCGACGTCGTCGGCATCGACTACCTGCGCTACCCCGCCAGCGATATCGCGCCGGGGCCGACCGGCCGCTTCGCCGTCGTCTACAACCTCGTCTCGACCGCGCACAACCGCCGGCTGTTCGTCAAGGTCCACCTCGAGCCGACGCTCGACACCAGCTCGACCGACGACGACCCGGCCCTGCACGTCGACTCCGTCACCGACCTCTGGCCCGGCGCCGAATGGACCGAGCGCGAAGTCTTCGACATGTTCGGCATCCGGTTCGACGGCCACCCGGACCTGCGCCGCATCCTCCTCTGGGAGGACTACCCCGCCCACCCGCTGCGCAAGGACTACCCCCTCCGCGGCCGGGGCGAGCGCGAGGACTACCGCATCATCGACCGCGAGAGCGCGTAGGCTTCTGCCCCCATCCTCATCACGGCGCCTCGCCGCTGTCGGCCTCGCACCCCGCGCTCACGCAGAACCGCCGGATCGCCGCGTTGAGCCCCGGCCAGTTCGCCCGCCGGCACAGGCCGCAGTGCGTCGCCTGCTCGATCGTCATCACCTCCAGCGAACCCTGGGTCTTCGCCTCGGCGAGCTTGTGCGTGTGCCACCGCGGCGGGAGGTTGCGGTCGCGGCCGCCCTCGATCATCAGCACCGGCTGCGTCAGCCGGCGCATCGCGGCGAGGGTGTCGGCCTGGGCGATGTCGAAGTCCGCCTCCGCCGCCGCCCGCTCGAAGCCGGCCGCCAGCCAGCGGTCGTCGATCCATGGCGCGAGCATCTCGCGGAAGGAGCGGATGGCCGCGGCCAGGTCGACGAACGGCGCGTAGGCGATGACGCCGGCGACCCGGTCGTCGTCCGGCGCGTGCTGCAACGCGGTGGCGGCGCCGAGCGAAAAGCCCACGGAGATGACGCGGTCGCGGATCAGGCCTCGCTCCACGCCGGCGTCGATTACGGCCGCCAGGTCGTGCCGCTCGCGCACGCCGAACGTCCCGACGCGCCCGGTCGATCGGCCATGGGCGCGGTGGTCAAAAGTGATGACGTCGTGCCCGGCACGGTTCAGCGTGCGGATGTGGCTGACGTGGAACTCCTTGACCTCCAACCAGCCATGCGCCATCACCACCGGCAGCGCCCCGCCACCCCCGCCACGCCCACCACCCCCACCACTGCCCGCCGGCGCGTCGCCATCGTCGCCCGGTGTGGCGGGCGTGGCGGGGGTGGCGGGGGCGTACCAGGCGGCGAGCGTCACGCCGTCGGCGGTGCGTACGTTGAAAGGATAGCCACCCGTCGCCTCCAGCCGTCGGCGCATGGGCCCGCCGATCCACCGCCGAACCGGGTACCGGCTGAGGCGAAGTGTCACGCGCGCGATCATCAGCGCCAGCCATGATGCATCAGCCCCCGCCGCCCCCGCCACGCCCGCCGATTCCGGTTCCGCGCCCGCGCCGCCGTGTGTTCCCGTCGCACCCTGCTCGGTGTCATCAACCATACCACTCATTCTACGACCCGCCTCGCATGGCAGTGGCCGAGCCGCGCCGCAACGCCGCCGCCGATCAGCAATCACACCATTGGCCATCGAACGCCTCACCCCACCGCCGCCTCCAGCACCGCCAGCGACGCGCCGAGATGCGCCCGGTCCCCATCATGCGCGAGCCTGGCGGGCACGGTCATGGCGAGCAGCGCCCGCTTGGTCTGCGCCAACTGCGGCCAGTCGGCGGCGACGTCGAGGCCGAGGCTCTTGCGTTCCCGCGCCATCTGCCGCGCCAGCCGGCGTCCTTCGAGGCGCTCGGGCCGGCCCCAGAAGAGGTGCTCGAGGTAGATGGCATCCTCCAGCCAGTGTCCGACGCGGGTGTGGGCGAAGTCGAAGAGCAGGGCGGGGCCCCGGGGCGGGGCGTGGCGCGTCATCGCGTTACCGAGGTGCAGGTCGCCGTGGCACCAGTCGTCGCATGGTCGCTCGTCCCACTGCCTGGCCCAGGCCTTGTGCTTGCGATGGGCCTTCTTGAGCGCCCGGTTCCACCGCTGCTGCTCCGGCACGCTGCCGCTGTGCACCGCCTTGCGGGCCCGGTCGCAGAGCTGCGTCCAGTCGGGCCGGTGCGCCTCGCCCGTCGGCTCGACGTCGGCGCTGGCGGCGTAGAAGCGGCCCGCCGCCTCGACGAGCAGGTCGAACTCCGCGCCGCCCCAGGCCGAGCCCAGCGGCCCGTGCGCCAGCCGCTCCATGACGACCCACGCCAGGTCGTAGCCGCCCAGCGTCTCACCATGGGCGTAGAGGCGGGGGACGATGATGTCATGCGCCTGCAGCAGCGCCAGCCAGCGGCGCTCGCGCGGCGGCACGGGGAGCTTGACCACCACCGGGTGCGTAACACCCTCGGCGCCACGAAAAGTGGCGTAGCCCGTCACGGCCCCGCCGCGCTGCCAGTCGGTCCGGAACCAGGTGATGGGCGACAACCGCCCGTCGCACGCCTGGCGCAGCGCCGGCTCGAGGGTGATGCCGAGTTGGCCGGCGGGCCCGGCGACGAACGGACTCGCGGGCGCGGGCGATGCCGCGGCGAGGGATTCACCGGACTCGTGACCCGGGGTGCGTGGAGGTGGTTTGGCAGGGGGGGAGGAGGTGGTGGATATGGAGCCCCTGGCCGCCGCCCCCGCGGTGCTGGCCAGCGCCCCACCCAAACCTGTCGCGGACGTCTCGTCCGGAGCCGGTCCACCGTTCATGGAGTCTTCCCTGAGCCGGATTGACCGAATCTGATGACCTTGATCACACCCTAAGCGCCAACCCGCTTCCAGACAAGTCCCTTTTGCTGACGATCGTCCGCCGCCACCGCCTCGACAGGGCCCCCACGGGTCCGATCGGCCGCTACACTCACCGCCTGCCCGCCCCGACCCGAGACCGACGATGCCCACCACGCCCGAGCCCATCCCGACCCGTCCGCTGCCTCCGCTGCTCGCGCCGGGCCTGGCGCTCGTGGCGCTGGCCCTGCTGGCGGGCCTCTGGACGGCCCGGCCGGCGACGCGGGCGGGCATCGAGCCGCGGCCGCTCGAGCACCGCCTCGACGTCAACGCGGCGCCGCAACACGAGCTCGAATTGCTGCCGGGCGTCGGCCCCGGCATCGCCTGGCGCATCATCGACCATCGGGCCCGGGTCGGTCAGTTCCATCACGTCGGCCAACTGGAAGATGTGCCGCTGATCGGGCCCGTCCGCCGGCGCGATATCGAGCCCTGGGTCGACCTCCCGCCCGCGCCGCGGTAGCGGCGTGCAGCCGGGTCAACCCTCCTCCTCCTCCTCGACCTCGACCTCGACCGGGTTGGCGGGGTCGGGTTCGGCGTCCTCATCGGTATCGGTGGTATCGGTCGCCGCGGCCGCCACGGGCACCTGCTCGTCGTCGGCGAGGGCTTCGAGCTTGGCCTCGACGCGGTCGGCCAGGCCTTCGAGCTCCGGGTCGTTGCGCAGCATGCCCGAGCCGGCGCGATCGAGCATGCCCTGCACCTGTCGCCAGGCCCGGGCCGCCCCGGCGGCGTCGCCGGCGCGGTAGAGGGCGTCGCCGAGGTGGTCGACGATGACGGGGTCCTCGCCGCCCGGGGCCGCGCCCGCCCGGCGCAGCCAGACCGTCGCCTCGCGGAAGCGCCCCTGCTTGTAATGGACCCATCCCAGCGAGTCGAGGTAGGCCGCGTTGGCGGGCTGGGCGTCGACGGCCCGGCGGATCATGCGCTCGGCCCGCTCCAGGTTCCGCCCCTCTTCGAGCCAGGTATACCCCAGCGCGTTGTTGAGGTCCGGGTCGTCGGGGAACTGTTCGACGGCCTGCTCCATGATCGTCAGTGACCGCTCGCGCTGCCCGGCCGTGTAAGCGGTCATCCCGCGCTCGTACGCCAGCGTCGGCGCGTGGTCGGGAAACCGCTCGCCCAGCGCGGCGAGGCGATCGATCACGTCGTCGACCGCCCCGGCGAGGTCATCCTCATCCGCGGCCCCGCGCGCGGCGGGCCAGAGCAGGCTCGCCAGCTGGCGCGGGTCCTGGAGCCCGGGTCGATCGAGGGCGCGGGTGATCGTCGCCAGCGCCTCGTGGGGGTGCTCGAGCTGGAGCATGCGGGCGGCGAGCTCCGCGGCGCTGGCCGGCTGCACGACCGCGACGCGCTGCAGGATCTCCACCTCGCCGGCGCCGTCCCGCCGGGCGCGGAAGAACTGCGCGGCGATTTCCAGCAGCCGGCGATCGCGCGGCCGCTGCTCCAACTCGCGCGCCAGCCGGTCGCGGGCCTCGTCCTCACGCTGGAGGCGCACGTAGACGTCCAGCAGCAGGTCGAGCGCCTGGTGGTCGCGCGGGTCGTCCTCGAGCAGTTGCTCGAGCACGCCCACGGCCTGCTCGCGTCGACCCTGGGCCTCCATCTGCCTCGCCCAGGTCAGGCGTCCGATGCGGGTGTCGGGGATGCTGGTCAGCACGCGGCGGACGAGCCGGGGCCAGCGCTGGTTGAGATCGCCAAGCTGACGCCTTGTCGCGTCGTCGCGGGCATAGAGGTCGAAGAGCGCTTCGTAGAGCGCCTCGTCGCGCGGCCGCACGTTCATGGCATCGAGCAGCGTCGCCTCCGCGGCCGGCGCGTCGCCGGACTCATATTGCAGCATCGCCTTCTGGAGGATGACTTCCGTGTCGGCGCCGCCTCGGGCGATGATACGGTCGAGCAGGTCCATCGCCTCGTCGACACGGCCGGTACGTGCCAGCACGCGCACGCGCAGTTCGAGGACGCGCGGCGAGTCGGAGTCCGCCACGGGCTCGAGCACCTCGGCGGCGCGCGCATGATGTTGGCGGGCAAGCAGCACACGCGCCAGGTGGACCCGCGCCGACTCGAGCGCCGGGGCCAGCTCCACCGCGCGCGTCAGCATGCGCTCGGCCTCGTCAACCCGCCCGAGCTCGACCAGCAGCAGCCCGCGCAACAGCCTCACCCCCGCCCCGCCCGCCCCGCCCGCCCCGTCCGCCACCGCGTCCGCACCGCCGTCCCCAGGTTTCGCCGCCGCGTCCACGCGGCCTTCCCCCGTCCCCCCCGCCATCTCCCCGGCGCCACCCCCCGCCACGTCGTCCGCGGCCTCGAGCAGGCGCCCCGCCGGCCCGGCGAGTTCCATCAGCCGCATCACGAGCTCAACACCCGCGTCGGTGTCGGCACGCTCGAGCAGCGCGGCCGTGAGGCTCACCGCCGCCGCAAGCCCGTCCCGGCGCGGCAGGGCCTCGCCGTCGGCTCCCGCATCGTCCTCCGCCAGCAGGTGCTCGCGCAGCAGCGAGGTGTAGACGTCCACCGCGTCGGGGTGGGCCCGGACGTGGTTGGTCAGCAGCGTGCGGCCGCGGGGCGCGGGCAGCAGCTCGCCGATCGTGCGGGCCAGTTCGTGCGAGTCGGGTTGATGCTGGTAGATCTGCTCCAGCGTGGCGGCGAGGTCATCGACGGGCACGCCCTGGTCGCGCAGGTAGCGGGCCAGGGCCAGGCCGGTGTCCCCGCGGGCCTGCATCCGGTCCACGACGATCGCCTGGGCGGGTGCGAGCTCGCCGAGCACCAGGTGGGTGTAGAGCAGCCGCGCCGCGAGCGTCGGATCATCGCCGGCGTCGTCGGCGGCAGCCTGGTAGGCCTCGAGGGCGGCGCGCGGGTTGCCCAGCCGGTGGTGCAGGTCGCCGATCATCTGCTGCACCGAGCCGCGCTGGCGGGTCAGGTTGGCCAGGATCGCCCCCGCGCCGCCCAGGCCGATGTCGACACCACGCAGCGACGCGCGATGCTCGGCGATCGCCGCCCGGGCATAGCCGGCGTTGGTCAGCGCGATCGCCAGGTGATGATGCACCGCCGGGGCGAACGCCCCGCCAGCGGCGCGGGGATCGCCGGCCACCTTCGAGCGGGCCCGCGCCAGCAGCGCGATCGCCCGCTCCCACTCTTCCTGCTCGAGGGCATAGGCGCCGAGCAGCATCAGGCTGTCGAGGTCGTCGGGGTTCGCCTCCAGCGCCTGGCTGAGGTACATCGCGCCGCGGACGCGGTTGCCGGTGGCCGTGTGCAGCCGGCCGAGCAGGCTGAGGATCTCCGGCCGCCCGGGGGCGTGGGCCAGCGCGCGGTTCAGGTGATTGATCGCGCGGTGCGGTTGATCCTCGTGCCAGGCGATGCGTCCCGCGGCGTACGCCCGCAGCGCGACCGGGGGCGGATCCCCCATGCCGGGGCTGGGCTTGCCCACCCGCAACTCCGGCGGGGTGGCGATGTTCGCCACGACCGCCTCAAGCTCCAGCCGCGCCTGCTCCAGCGCGTCACCCGCCAGCGCGGCGACCGCCCGCCGGTCGACGCCGGGCGGCGGGTCGAGCTCGCCGGGCTCGAAGCGCACGGCCGGGGCAGCATCGTCGTCACCAGCCGGCGGGGCCTGGCACCCGGCGCCGGCGGCCAGCGCCAGCCCGACCGCCAGCGCCAGCGCGAGCGGGCGGCGGCGGAGCGCGGGCGGGAAGAGCATGCGCGGTCTCCAGTCCATCATGGCATCATCCGTCCGAATCCGGATGCCAAGCGTGGCACCCGGCGCTTCCCCGCGCGCTAGCGGCGCGTGGCCCAGAGCAAGCCGCGCTTGACGATCTCGCGGGCCTCGGGCACGTCGAAGTCCTTGTAGGTATGCCCCCAGCAGGCGACGAACACCCGGCCATCGCCCCACGCCTTCGTCCACGCGTAGGGCATAACCGCGCCGGGGGCGTAGCGCGTCGCGTCACCATGCTCGCCGCTGAAGGTCGTCGTGCACAGGACGTGGTTGGCGGGGTCGACGTGGACGTAGTACTGCTCGGTGTCGCGGAGCGTGAACGGGCCCAAGCCGCGCGTGATCTCGTGCTCGGCGTCGGCGATGTCGACGCCGTACTCGGGGATGCAGTTGCCTGGGTGGGCGACCCATTGGCCGCCGGTCATCCACTGGTACTCGGTGTGGGTGCGGAAAGCGTCGATGATGCCGCCATGAAATCCCGCAAGGCCGGCCCCGGCATGGACGGCGGCATCGAGGCCCTGCCACTGCTCCTTGCCAAGCTCGCCGAACGTCCAGATCGGGACGACGAGGTCCTGCTGCTTCATCAGGGCTTCGTCGGCAAAGGCGTCGAGCGACTCGCGGCGTGTGACGGTGAAGCCCTCGGCTTCAAGGTCGCTGGCGAAGATGTCCGCCGACTCGCGGGGCGTGTGGCCGTCCCAGCCGCCGTGGACGATGAGCGCGCGCTTGGGCATGTCGAACTCCTTGGGGTGTCGGGACGCGCGTCAGCAACGCGTCGCCCGGGGGCATGATAAGGGGTTGCCGGCGCGACTGGCAGTGAAGCGCTGGTGGGCGAGCCACCAGGGCGCGCTTTTTCGGACGAAGCCTAATCATCTGCCGCGAACGAGGCGCGGATGGCCGCGCCCGGGCCGATGTTGAACCACTGTGCGGCCGAGCCGTTGCGGAGGGCGACTTCGAGCCGGCCGGAGCTGCCGACGTAGGCGACGGGCTCACCCTCGGACACGTCGGCGTAGGTCCGGGCGAGGCGGGTGATCCGGCAGCCGGCGAGGTCGATCGCGATCGCGCCGCCGGCGGCGGCGAGAGCCTCGGCCGTCAGGTCGGTGATGAGGTTGCCGAACCGGTCGACATCCAGGACGTGAAGCTCCAGCTCGCCGGGGGCAATCCGCGCGGGCTCGGGCAGGGGGAGCTCGACGAGGTCGTCGACGGCCGGGCCCAGCGCGTCGAGCGCCACGCCGGTGGCGAGG
The DNA here is from genome assembly GCA_040905445.1 of Phycisphaeraceae bacterium. Classification (GTDB taxonomy): domain Bacteria; phylum Planctomycetota; class Phycisphaerae; order Phycisphaerales; family Phycisphaeraceae; genus SKPT01. The sequence continues at coordinate 17,722 of JBBDRN010000008.1, forward strand.
TGGGCGGCGACCGGCGCGAAGATGTCGCGGCCATGGAACGTGGGCGACATCCCTTCGCCGCCAGTCCGGTAATACGCCCGGTTCGTCAGCTCGACGGCCCGGCAGGTGCCGGCGCGGCGGAGCGCGAGTGTGAACAGGCCGTTGTCCGGCCCGACGAAGGTCAGGTCCCCGGCGTCGCTGCGGATCGCCACGCCGCGTCGCCCGGTGCCGACGCCCGGGTCGACGACGGCGAGCACGACGGTGCCGCGCGGGCAGGCCGGCAGGGCGACATCGAGCGCGAGGGCGCCCGCCGCGACGTTCTGCGGCGCGACGGCGTGGGTCAGGTCGACGACCGCCACGCCGGGGGCGAGCCCGGCGATCACGGCCTTCATCTGGCCGACATACGTGTCGCGCAACCCGAAATCGGTGAGCAACGCAATCATGACCCGGCAAGCATAACGCCCGTCCTGAACGAGTCAGCAAGCAACAGGCCGAAACTCCCAACTCCCCAACCCCCAATCCCGCCCTTCCCTTTTCGACGCCGGCGCCAATGATTTGACGATGAACCCTGCAGACGCCGCATGAAATCGACGATGTTTCTGCCGAGGAGGCCGCCGCGTCATGACCCCGCATCTGCCCGAGCCGTTCAACCACCTCATGCGGCCGCTGTTCCGCGCCTGGCCCGTCGAGCGGGCGATGCCCGGGCTCGTCGTGGAACGGGCGCCGGAGGGCGCGCCGGTCGACACGGTTGAAAAGATCCTGGACGACCCAGCCCTGCGCGATCGGCCGGCGCTGGCGGCGGGACTCTGGCTCTACGTTGACGAGCTCGACCGCAGCCACCGCGTCAGCCAGGCGATCGAGTCGCCCACCGGTGCGTTCTGGCACGGCATCATGCACCGCCGCGAGGGCGACTTCTCCAACAGCCATTACTGGTACCGCCGCGCCGGCTGGCACCCGGCGATGAACCGCATCGACGTCGCCGGGGGCGGCGCCGGCTCGGGGACGGAGGTCGGCCACTACGACCCGCACGCCTTCATCGACCGCGTCGAACGCGCCCACCAGCGCGGCGGCGACTGGGCTGAACTCGTCTCCCTCCAGCGCCGCGAGTGGACCGCCCTGTTCGAATGGTGCGCCGAACAGTAGCCGCCGAGCCGCTCGCCCGGGCCTATCCTCCCCCCATGCCCGAGCATGCTGTCATTCTGCTGTCCGGCGGGCTGGATTCGGCGACGACGCTGGCGATCGCCCGCGACGCCGGCTATGCCTGCCATGCCCTGAGCTTCGATTACGGCCAGCGCCATCGCGTCGAGGTGCGGGCCGCGGCGCTCGTCGCCGACCACCTGGGCGTGGCGTCGCACCGGTGGGTGACGATCGACCTGCGCGCATTCGGCCATTCGGCGCTGACCGATGACATCGACGTGCCCAAGGACCGCGCCGAGGCGGAGATGGCGGCGCAGATCCCGGTGACGTACGTGCCGGCCCGGAACACCATCTTTCTCAGCTACGCCCTGGCCCTTGCCGAGGTGATCGAGGCGGGCGATATCTTCATCGGCGTCAACGCGGTCGACTACTCGGGCTACCCCGACTGCCGCCCGGCCTACATCGCCGCGTTCGAACGCATGGCCAACCTCGCGACGCGGTCGGCCGTCGAGCAGGGCCGGGCCATGCGCATCCACACGCCGCTGATCGACTGGCCCAAGACGCGGATCATCGAGGCGGGGCTGGCGCGGGGCGTCGACTACGGCCTGACGCACTCGTGCTACGACCCGCGACCCGCGCCGCCCGACGCGAGCCACCCGCTCCAGGCGCGGCCGTGCGGCCACTGCGACGCGTGCCTCGTGCGCCAACGGGCGTTCGCCGAACTCGGCATGGCGGACCCGGCGGCGGGTTAGCCGTCGCCGCGCGGGCGACGCGCATTGTGTGAATCGCGGTTGTTTTCGACGCGGGGTGGCGGAACAATCCCGCGGGCATGCGTGGCTCGGCTGTGCCAGAAAGGGGCCTGCCGTGTCAACCGACGCGCCGCAGCACGTGACGACCGCCGCCATCGTGCCCGAGGGGGCCGGCTCCGAGTCCACCCGCGCCGAACGCAGCCCCGCGCCTGGGGCGGCCCGCGCCGCGCCGCGGACGATCGCGGTGTTCATCCTCGGCCTGGCGCTGGCGACCGCGCTCGGGGCGGGGCTGCGGCTGTACCAACTCGACGCCCACAGCTTCTGGGCCGACGAGTTGTACACGCTCAGCGCACTCGCGTCCGACGCGCCGGCGAGCCCGCCGTGGCGCGGCTGGTCGCACTGGAGCAGCGCGCTGAGCCTGCGGCTGTCGGGGGCGGACTTGGCGAGCGCACACCCCGACGAGCCGTGGGCGTGGCGCAGCCTGGGGCTGACGGAGCGTGCGGCGAGGCTGGGGCCGGCGGTGCTGGGCATTGTGGCGATCCCGCTGCTGGCGGTGCTCGCGCTGCCGATGCTCGGCCGGCGCGGCGCCCTGCTGCTGGCGCTGCTGATCGCGGCGGCGCCGTGGCACGTCTACTGGTCGCAGAACGCGCGGTTCTACATGCCGCTGTCGATCGCGGTGGCGGCATTCCTGACGCTCTACTACCACGGCACGCGCCGCGGCTCGCAGTGGCACATCGTCGCCGCGATCGTCTGTTTCGTCATCGCCTACCTGCACCACGCGCCGGCGATCTTCCTGGCGGCCGTGCTGCCCGCCGACTGGCTGATCGCCCGGTGGATGGGCCGGCCGCTGCGGCTGGAGCGCGTCGGATGGATCGCGGCCGTGGCGAGCGTGGGACTGTGCGCGCTGCTGCTCGCGCTGGACATGACGCTGCTGTCGGCAAGCTGGGAGCACCTCGCCGAGCAGCCGCGGGGCCACGGGCCGGCGATGCTGCTGGCGGGCACGGCCTACATGGGGCAGGCGACGCTGATGGTTCTCGCCGGGCTGACCGCCTACGCGTTGATCCGCCGTGGCGAGCGGCTGGGCTGGTACCTCTCGCTTGCCGCGGCGGCGCCGCTGGGGGCGCTGTTCTACCTGACCGCCACGGACCAGACGTTCGTCCACACGCGCTACGGCTTCTTCGCCTACTTCGCCTATCTCGCGCTCGCCGCGGCCGGGCTGACGCGGATCGAGGCGCGTCTTCGGCCGCGCTGCGGCCCCGTGCTCGCCTGCGCCCCCGCGGCCGTCGTCGTCGTCGCCCTGCTCCAGATGAGCTACTTCTACCACAGCGGCGGGCAGGGCTTCCGGTCGATGTGGGGCCAGGCGTTCGCGTGGGTCGATGCCCAGGCGGACCCGGAGGCGGGGCATGTGGCGGGGGAGGCGGGGCATGTGGCGGGGGCGCCGGTGATGACCAACTTCACGCTGGCCGGGTTCTATTACCTCGAGGACGACCCGCGGCGGGTCAAAGGCTTCCCCGACTCGCCGGCCCAGCTCGAGGCGCGAGCGGCCGCGGCGATGGACGAGACCGGGGCCCCCGGCGTCTGGCTGGTCACGGCTGTCGAGACGGCCCAGGGGCGCGCGGCCGAGGCGTGGATCGACCGGGAGGCGGAGCTCAAGGCCTACTTCGACACCCGGATCGAGCAGCCGCACTCGTCGGTACGCGTCTACTGGTATGCGCCGGACGGGCAATGATGATGGTGGCGGGGGCGTTGCGTGGCGGGGGCGTTGCGTGAGGGGGGTGGGCTCGCTACGCTCGACGGACTCGCCCGGGGGTGCATGGCCGGGATGCATCAACGCCACCGCCATTGGAAGGAAGCACACGATGAGTCTGCCGATTGCGCTGCAACTGTTCACGATCCGCGAGGCCATGAAGAACGACTTCGAAGCGGCGCTCAAGCAGGTCGCCGAGATCGGGTACGAGCACGTCGAGTTGGCCGGCCTGGGCGACTATTCGCCGGAGCAGGCGAAGACGCTCTTCGAGGGACTCGGGCTCAAGCCGATGGCCGCCCACGAGAACCTCAAACGCTGCACGGAGGAGCTCGACGCGACGCTCGCGCAGGCCAAGACGCTGGGCTATGACCTCGTCATCTGCCCGGTGCTGGGCGAGGCGCAGCGTACGGCCGAGGGCTTCCGCGAGGCGGCGCGGCTGCTCAGCGAGTCGGCGGCCAAGGCGAAGGGTGAAGGCATCACGATCGCCTATCACAACCACGCCTACGAGTTCGACAAGCTGGCGGACGAATCGACGGGGATGGCCATCCTGACGAAGGAAGGCCAGGGCATCGAGTTCGAGCTCGACCTCTTCTGGGTCGCCAAGGCGGGACAGGACCCGTTCAAGTGGATGCGCAAGCTCGCCGGCCGGCTGCCGACGGTGCACGTCAAGGACATGACGCGTGCGCCGGAAAACACGTTTGCCGAGGTCGGCACGGGCGTGCTGGACCTGCGCGGCATGGTGGCGGAGGCGGCGCAGCACGGCGTGCGCTACCTGGTCGTGGAGCAGGACCGCAACTGGATCGACGACGATCCGATCAAGTCGGCGAAGATCAGCTACGACAACCTGAGCACGTGGCCGAGCTGAGGGAGCGGGGGCGTGGCGGGGTAGGGTCCGCTGTGCAGACCTTGCGGCCGCATGCCGGGGTCGGGGGGTCCGCACAGCGGACCCTACGGGGAAGGGGACGCGGGGGCGTGAAAGATCGGATCACACGCGGAAGCCCACGGACTGCAGTCCGTGGGCCTTCTGTTTGCGTGCGCGCCTCAATTTACCTGCCCCACCGCGGCGCGCTCCGCATACTCGCGCAACTCCGGCGAGATGTCGCGGCGCTTGCGCAGAAAATTACGCACGATTGGTTCCGTGCGCTCCGGCACGTCGTGGTGCCAGTGCCCCAGGCCGTGCAGGACGCTTTCCAGGCACGCCTCGGACTCGAGCTCCAGCGTGCGGCGGAAGACCCCGAGCACGGCGTCGAGAAGCCCCTGGTAGTCAGGGTGCTTGCGGTCGGGCCACAGCGGGATGACGTCCCACCACATGTGGCAGGCGTAGTTGCGGCGGTCGACGTCGCCGTGGTCCGCCGAAGCGAGGTCGTTGCCATAGACCGGGGCTATCAGCTTCTCGTAGAGCGTGTACATCGCCCCGATGCACGTCCGCCGCGGCGGCCAAGGCAGGTCGGTGTTGGTCCACGCGTGCATGTGACTGGAGGCGCCCGGGCTGACGAGGTAATCGAGGCCCTGGTCGATCTGCCCCCGGCTGAAGCGCGGGGTGAGCACCTCGGGCTTACGAAAGAACAGCGTCAGGTAGCGGACCGTCCGCGACGGATCGGCCTCGGCGTCCCAATCTTCGATCTCAAGGCTGAACCACCACTCAGACTTGCCGGGCGCGGGCACCGGGTGATCGAAGACGTGCGCCAGCCAGTGGTCGAACGAGATGTCACGAGGAAGCATGGTCATGGCGGGTTGTTCGCGAACCAAGCGGCGGTGCTGGCACAACGGAGCCGGTCAGCCGACCAACGCACCGTTGCTGGCCGGGGCGGTCGCGGCGTCGGCGTTGCCAGCGTCAGCCCCGACGGCGGGCGGCGCACCTTCACCTCCTTCACCCGCCTGAGCGCCTTGGTGGCGTAGTCGTCGCTGAGCTCGCAGCCGAGCCAGCGGCGGGCGAGCCGTTTGGCGGTGGTGAGCGTTGAGCCTGAGCCGGCGAAGGGGTCGAAGACGATGTCGCCGGGGCTGGAGCTGACGCGGATGATGCGCTCGAGCAGGGCCTCGGGGAGCTGGCAGGGGTGCCAGTCGGTGCGCTCCTTGAACGTGCCGCAGAGCCGCGACTGGGCCCAGGTGTCGTCGTCCGCGGCGAAGTGGCCGTCCTGCTGCGCCTCGGCAGGGCGGGTGTGCCAGTCGCGGGTGGTGGGGAAGCGGCCAACCCAGGTGTCATCGGGCAGCTTGCCCTTGGGGTTCTGGCGCGCATCGTTGTAGGTGGTCATGCGGGCCGACGGCACGGCCACTTCGTCGTAGTGGAAGGTGAACGGCGGGTTGCGGGTGATGTCGTTGCGGGGCTTGCCGGCTTTGCTCAGCGCCGCGGAGCCGACGGCGTAGAAGAGGTGGGCGTGGGAGCGGTTGAACTTGGCCTTGCAGCGCTGGCCAAAGGTGTAGTGCCAGATGATCCAGTTGCGGAAGAGCATCTGGCGGTCGCGTTCGAGGGCTTTCAGGTGCAGGCGGGTCTCGGCGGCGAACTCGTCGCCGATGAGGATGTAGAGTGAGCCGGTGGGCTTGAGCAGGCGCGTGCAGGCGTCGATCCACTGCTCGGTCCAGGCGATGTACTCGTCGTCGGCGCGGCGGTCGTCGTACTTGTCGTAGCTGTAGCCGATGTTGTAGGGCGGGTCGGCGAAGATGAGGTCGACGGAGTCGGCGGGCCAGGCGTTCATCGTGTCGATGCAGTCGCCGGTGACGAGGGTGTTGGTGGGGAGAGCGGCGGGGCTTCCTGCCATGGGGTGCTCCTGCGGGGGGGGGGATGGCCCGATGGTAACGGGGGCGCGCGCTTTTCGCAAGTAGATAGTGTGATGCGCGCGCGATGTGGCCGGCACCACCTTTACAAGTGGGGCGAAGGTGGGGGGGTGGTGGGGGGGGGCGGGGTTTTGCTGATGCGGGGGCGTGGCCTATACTCCGTTGTTCATCAAGGATGGAGTTGATTGCTATGGCACACATCATTGCCGAGCCGTGCATCGGGACGAAGGACACCTCCTGCGTGGCGGTATGCCCGGTGGATTGCATACATCCGACCAAGGATGAGCCGGAGTTCGAGGCGGAGGACATGCTGTACATCGACCCGGACACCTGCATCGACTGCGGCCTGTGCGTCGACGAGTGCCCGGTGACGGCGATCTTCCCGGAAGAGGACCTGCCCGAGGAATGGGCGGACTACATCGAAAAGAACACGGCGTATTACACGTAAGACACGGGTTCGGGTTCCGGGTTCGGGGATCCGGGATCGGGTAGAGCCGGGTCACACACGGTCGATGGCGTCGCACTTTCCGGAACCTGGGTCCCGGCACCCGGAACCCGAGCTTTTGCATGTCTGATGATCGGCCACGGGTCGTGGTGACGGAGACGCTGGCGGAGCCGGCCGAGCGGTGGCTGTCGGAGCGGGCGGAGGTCGTCCGATGCCCGCTGGATGGTCCGGCGAAGCTGGGGGACGCGCTGGGCGACGCGGCGGGGCTCGTGGTGCGGACGTATACGCAGGTCGACGAGGCGCTGCTCGACGCGGCGCCAGGCTTGCGCGTCGTGGGACGCGGGGGGGTCGGGCTGGACAATATCGACGTGGCGGCGTGCGCCCGGCGGGGCGTGCGGGTGGTCTACACGCCCGAGGCCAACACGCAGGCGGTGGTGGAGTACGTGGTCGGGTTGATGCTCGACGCGCACCGGCCGCGGACGAATCTGCCGGCCCGTGCCGATGGCGCGACGTTTCACGGGCTGCGCAAGACGGAGGTGGGCCAGCAGCTCGATCATTTTACGCTGGGGATCATGGGCTTCGGCCGCGTGGGTCAGCGGCTGGGGCGGGTGGCGCAGGCGCTGGGGATGAAGCTGCTGGTGTGCGACGTGCTGCCCGAGGCGCAGTTGCGCAACGCCGTGGAGTATCCGTTCGCGTTCGTCGCGGCGAATGAGCTGTACGCGGGCAGCGACATCGTTTCGATTCACGTCGATGGGCGGGCGTCGAATCACCACCTGGTGGGGGCCGACGCGATGGCGCGGCTGAAGCCTTCGTGCCTGCTGATCAACTCGTCACGCGGGTTCGTGGTGGACGCGGCGGCGCTGGCGGCGTGGCTGAAGGCGCACCCGGCCGCGCGGGCGGTGCTCGACGTGCATGAGCCCGAGCCGCCGGGGCCGGACTACCCGCTTTGGAACGTGGCCAATGCGCGCCTGCTGCCGCACCTGGCGTCGCGGACGGAGCAGGCGCTGGCGAACATGAGCTGGGTGGTGCGCGACGTGTGGGCGGTGCTGCGCGGGCGCGAGCCGTGGTACAGCGTGGAGAATTGAGAAGTAAATTCATACGGATCCGGCGTTGATCGCGGGCATATAAAGCCGGGACCGCTGGTCCCGAGGCGGCGGCGTATGCTCATCATCGAACACGCGGCCGGGACGTGGACGTTCGTCCCGCCCCGGCAGGGGCGGAGGCAACGCCCGCTGCCCCTGCCGGGGCAGGAGGATTCTCCGCCGCGTTCCACGGGTTCCGCTGCGCTCCACCCGTGGCTACAACCCGCAGCCCCTGCGGGGCTGAGTCATGGTGCCGGCGACTGCGATGTGGCGCGGAGTCGGCGCCCGACCCCGGAAATCCCGGATGAACTTAAAAATTCAGAATTCAGAACGGGGAGGCGGAGCGATTGCATGCTGCGGAAGGTGTGGGCGGTGCTGTGCGGATTCCGGCTCTCAATTCTGAATTTTGAATTTTGAATTCTGAATTCTCACGTGTACGGGCTGGGAATGATCATGCCGTAGTTGGCGCTGGTGGCGAGGAGGCGCTCGATGGTGCGGGCGTCGACGTTGGGCGGCGGTGTGGCGAAGTCGTCGGCGGGGGCGCCGAAGTCGCGGAAGAACCGGCCGAAGCCGCCGGGCGTGTAGGCGGAGAGGAAGCGGGCGGGCGTGCTGCTGGGGTTGCGGAAGGTGTGGACGACGTTGCGGGGGACGCTGGCGGCTTGGCCGGGCTGGAGCGTGCGCCACTCGTCGCCGCGCATGAGCTCAAGCCGGCCTTCCAGCAGGTGGAAGGTTTCATCGCAGTTGTTGTGGTAGTGGGGTGGGGGCCCGTCGGCGTAGGGCGGCGTGATGGCCTCGATCAGGGTGAGGCTGCCGGTGGTGTTGTCGTGGTCGGCGAGGAGCGTGACCCCTTGGCCGAGAACCCAGAAACGCTCGACTTCCCAGACGGGCGGAACGTGATCGGAGCTGGCCTGCGATGCGGTGGTCATGGCTTGTTCCGGAGGCGTCGCCCTGACGCCGCGGGGTGGAGGTGAACCACCATAGGAATAGGATCGGGGCTGGGGGATGATTGGTCAAGGGGAGGTCCTTATCTCTGGGCGGGTGGGGTCGGGGACGAGAGGGCGCGGGGGGGACGGCGGGGGTGGTTTGCGGGGTGGAGCGGGGGTCATTAGCATGCATGGCTCGCCTGATTTCCGCTCACTCATTGAATGACAGGGAGTTCCAACAGATGGCCAAGACAGGGTTGATTCCGCCGCACGGGGGCAGGCTCGTGAACCGTTTCGTGTCGGACGCGGACGCGAAGAAGCTGCGCGAGCAGGCGGCGGGGCTGCCGCGTGTGACGCTCTCGTTCAAGCAGGCATGCGATCTGGAGATGATCGCCATCGGGGCCTTTAGTCCGCTGACGGGTTACGCCGGGCAGGCGGACTTCGAGTCGATCTGCAGGAACATGCGGCTGGCGGACGGGACGGTCTGGCCGATCCCGATCACGCTCGCGGTGGATGACGCGGTCAAGGGTCAACTCAAGGTGGGCGGACAGGCGGCGCTGTACCACCCGGACACGACGCTGCTGGCGGTGATCGACGTCGAGGAGCTCTACCCGCACGACAAGAAGCTGGAAATTCCGAACGTGTTCCGCACGGAGGACACAGCCCACCCGGGCGCGGCGGCGGTGCAGGCGGAGGGCGACTGGCTGGTGGCAGGCCCCGTGCATGTGTTGACCGTCACGCCGGAGCATGAGCCGGGCGAGCAGTTCACGGAGTATCGCCTGCCGCCGGCGAAGACGCGCGAGATCTTCGAGAAGCGCGGGTGGAAGACGGTCTCGGCGTTCCAGACGCGCAACCCGATCCACCGGGCGCACGAGTATCTGACCAAGTGTGCGCAGGAGATCACGGACGGCCTGCTGATTCACCCGCTGGTGGGCGAGACGAAGCCGGGGGATATTCCCGCCGAGGTGCGGATGGACTGCTACAAGACGATCATCGAGCATTACTATCATCCGGAGCGGACGATCCTGTCGGTGATGCCTGCGGCGATGCGCTATGCCGGGCCGCGTGAGGCGGTGCTGCACGCACTGGTGCGGAAGAACTATGGCGTGTCGCACTTCATCGTCGGGCGGGACCATGCCGGCGTGGGCGATTACTACGGGACGTATGACGCGCAGGAGATCTTCGACGAGTTCGCGCCGGACGAGATCGGGATCGAGCCGCTCAAGTTCGAGCACGCGGCGTATTCGAAGCGCGCCAAGGGGATGGTGTCGGGCAAGACGTTTCCGAGGATCGAGGGGGACCAGGTGTTTCTGTCGGGAACGAAGGTGCGCGAGCTTCTGCAGAACGGCCAGCGTCCGCCGGAGGAGTTCAGTCGGCCGGAGGTGGCGGACGTGCTGATCGCGTGGGCGCAGACAGAGGCGGCGAAGGCGTGAGCCTGAAATTCAGAGTTTAAGAAGCCAAAAGAAGCCCACGGATTTCGAAGCCCGCTTTAGGGGTGATTCGGGATCGTCGGGTTTGGCTCTGGAAAGTAAGGATTCGCAGGAGCTTGCGTTTTCGGGACAGTTGGAATCTCTTCGGTCTGATACGGGTGTTTTCGCGCCGCATGTAGCGAACGAACAGCGGACGAATGGCACCGGCTACGGCCGGCAGCCGGCGGCGGACCGCGGGCTGCCGGAGCCGGACAATCTGAACAAGCTGGCCCGAGTGTGGCTTGAGACACAGCGCGAGCTCTGGCCTGAACTGGTGAGTAGCGGCTTGCTGCCGGCGCCCACCGACGAGGTCGTCGAGGGTCTCGCCGACGAGTTCCGGCAGGGGTTCCTCGCGGACCGGGTGGCGCCGGTTGAGCTCGCCACCGACGCCGGACCGTGGGAGGCGCTGGCGGCCTCGTACGTCAGGTACTCCGACGACAATAGCAACCCCCGCTCCCTCGACGATCAACTCGTCCTGCAACTGCGGCGGGCCCGGCAGGAAAGCCGGTTCATCCCATGGGCGTACGTGTTCGCCGATTCGTCCATCACCGCGACCCACGGTGCCCGCCGGGGATACCAGATGTCCAAGCGGCTGCTGGCGATCACCGGCCCGGGAGAGGTCGAGACGCTGTACATCGACGAGCTCGGCCGGGCGTCGCGAGACAGCATCGAATCGTTGAGGCTCGGACGGCAGGTGGATGGCCTCCGCAAGCGCATCGTCGGCGTGTCCGACGGATTCGACAGCGGCCAGCCGCAGTCGCGGATGCAGATCCATGTCTACGGGATGATGAACGAATGGTTTATCACCCAGCTCAGAAGCAAGGTCTCCCGCGGCATGGGGGGTGCGTTCCGCCGGGGGACGGCCATCGGCAAGCCAGCATTTGGGTACAAGCTGGTGCCCCTGACGGACGCCGGCGGCAATCCCGTCACCGACCAGGACGGCAAGGTGATAAGGACCTACGCCGTCGATGACGATCATGTCGACGAGGTCGTACGGTCTTCGAGCGGTTTGCCGACGAGGGATGGTCGGCGAACCGGATTGCCCGGGACATGAATCAGCGGCAAGTCGGGGGCCGGACGAGTCGGTGTGGCGCGACCATCACCCAGATGCTCCGGCGGCGGTTGTACGTCGGTATCCGCGTATACAACGAGCGGCGGCAGACGGTGGATCCCGAGACGGGCACACGGAAGACGACGACGAACCCGCGGTCGGAATGGATGGTGCAGCGACAGCCCCAGCTGCAGGTCCTTCCCTGGCGCCTCTGGAAGCGTGCTCAGCAGCGGCTGACCGAGGTGCGGAATAACAACCCGCACACGGGGAAAACCATGCCGGCTGACCGGCAGCGGGACGAGTACCCCTCCACCTTGTTCAGTGGCACTTTGGTGTGCAGCGACTGCGGGCAGCCGCTGGTCCTGCGGAGGTCCGCCGGTGCCCATAAGCAGTTTTTCTGTAAGGCTCAGCGCGCCCACCGCAATGGGTGCACGCTCAAGACGTCCAAGAGCGCCGGCATCATCGAGCCCGTGCTCGTGGGATGGCTCACGGACAGGCTGTTGACCCCCGAGCACACCGGCCGGCTCGTGAAGCGGGCGAACGAGTACCTCGCCCAGGAGGCAGATCGCCCGAAGACGGACACCGCCCCCCTGACGAAGGCCATCGAGCACGCCACTGCCCGCCGTGACCGTCTCGTCGACGTGCTCGCCGACGGTGAAGCGGGTGATCTGGCGGCCGTCAAGGAGCGCCTCCGCAAGCTCGAGGCGGAGATCAGGGACCTGCGGCGACAGCGTCAGGAACTGGAGGCGACGAACGCGGAGGTGCCCCCGCCGCTCACGCGCGATGACGTGCTCGAGCTGCTCAAGGACGTGCGGGGCCTGCTCGAGCAGGAGATCCCCGCAGCCGCCCGGGCGATCAGGGAGATCACCGGGCCCATCGCCATCAAGCAGGTAGAGATGGACGGCTATGACAGGCCGCAGTGGACCGCGTCCGTGAGGGGTGACGTCCTGCCCCTGCTGCGGCAGGCGGCGGGGCGGAAAAATTGTCCATCGTCGTTGTCTTGGGAGTTCCTGTATCAACGAGAGTGGACAATGCCGCTCACGGGTGAGCTGCCCCTAATCAAGCTGCCGCTGCACGAGCGGATCGCCCCGCAGGTGACCCAGATGCTCGAGGCGGGAGACTCGGTAGCGGACACGGCTGCGGCACTCGACGTCAGCGCCCACGCCGTCCAACAGGCCTGGCGTCACAGTCGTTCCGGCGTAACCCTGCCCGGCGAGCGACGGATACGGCGGGAGGTGTACGAGCCGCACGCCGAGGCGGTCGCCCGCCTGCGTCATGAGGAGAGCCTGACGTACGCGGAGATTGCCAAGCGGCTGGGCATCGCCCGGGAGGTTGTGCAGTATGCCCATCAGCACTGGCACCACCTGCACCCGGACGAGCCCGGCGACGCTCCGTGGCGGGTCCTCTGCGGCATGGTCCGCGGCCGGGTGTCCGTGGCGACGCGGCGGGAGATCTGCCGCCTGGCCATGAGCGGGTGGCGGGAATGCGAGATCGTCTGGGAGCTGGGATGCACACAGAGCACGGTGCACAACGTGCTGACGACCCTGCGGCGGGAGCTGTCTGGCGGCGGCGACTGAGTCGGGCCCCGTGACCGCCAGCCGGTCTGGCCGCGGTCGCCGGCGCGGAGGCGACCCGCGGCGGAACATCCTCGTCGCCACCGACGCCACCCCGGGGCGCCGCCACGCCCCCCGCCCCCGCCGCGGGGCCGCCCCGCGATCGGCCAGCAACCCGCCCGTCCCGCTGCCCCGGGGCGTTCGGCCGCGGCCTGACGCCGACGCCGGCGTCCGCTACGAGGCGGATGGCGAGTTCGTCGACCACGCCCGCCGTGAAGAGGCCGACGACCAGCCCGAATTGCGGTGGGACGATTGAGCCCGCGGACGCCAGCGGCAAAACCTTGAACCTGACGCTTGACCGGCGTCAGGCCGCGTGGTCATACTGGCTGACGCCGGCCCCGTAGTGGTTTCCGGAGCGGCACCGGCCGGAGTGCAGCCTTGTGCTTTGGAAGGATAAGTTTTGCCGATGCTCTCCAATCCACTTGCCGGGCGTGTCTCTGTCGTCGCCGGTGCGGTGCTGGTGCTCACGCACGCGCTCGCCGCCGTCGCGGCGGCCGACGATCGTTTCATCGCCGAGAGCACGACCGTCGATGGCTCGGCGGCGCCGCCCGGCGATGTGCTCACCCTCGACCCCGCGGCTGGGCTGTTCGTCACGCACGCGACCAACGACCCGCTGCTCACGTTCACGAACGGTGCGACCAGCGTCGGCATCGAGGGCCTTGCCATCGGCTCGCTTGAAGGCGAGTCGGGCCGGCTTGTCGTCGAAGGTGGCAGCACGCTCACCAATGCGGGCGACAGTACCACTTCCCTGGGCACCGTCGGCGAGGTTCACATGCGCCGTGGCGAGGGCTACCTCGGGCTGAACGCCGGGGCAAGCGGCGAAGCGCTGATCACCGGAGATGGATCTGCCTGGGCGAACACGGCGCGGCTGTTCGTCGGCTACCGTGGCGCGGGCACGCTCGCCATCGAGGCCGGTGCGAGCGTCAGCAACGGGGGAGGCTCGGTGGGAACAGCGAGCGGCTCGACCGGCACGGTCCGCGTCGCGGGTGAGGATGCGACCTGGAGCAACAGCGGCGGACTCGCCGTCGGCAGTTGGGGCACTGGCACGCTGCTCGTCGGAGCCGGCGCGAGTGTAAGCAGCACCGGGGGCTCGGTCGGAGGCAATGGCGGCTCGGACGGAACCGCCACCGTGACCGGAGTGGGTGCGAGCTGGACCAACAGCGGCCAGCTTGTCGTCGGCAGGCACGGCGCCGGCGCGCTGAACATCGACGCGGGCGCCCGCGTCAGCAGCACCAGCGGCGCGGTCGGGTACCTCCACGGTTCTCACGGCACGGTCACGGTCGCCGGCAAGGGCACACGTTGGAGCAACAGCGGCGAGCTGACGATCAGCCGCAGCGGCGTCGGCGTGCTCAAAATCGAAGACGGCGGCAGGGTCAGCACCGCGTCCGCGAATGTCGCACGGTCCTCGATGGCGGACGCCACGGCAATCGTCCGCGGCGCCGACTCAGACGGCAGCCCGTCCACCTGGACCAACGAGCATGAGATGTATGTCGGCGATGGCAGCAGCCTCACCGTGGCCGACGGCGGGGTCGTGGTGACCCGGTCCTTGCAGGCGTCTCTCGGCGACCTGCATGGCAACGGCACGATCCACGCGAAAGGCGTCGTGCTGGACCACGATCTCGTCTTCGACAGCACGCACGGCTTGCAGCAGACGATCGCCTTTGGCAGCGGCGGCGAGTTGGAGCTGGATGTTGATGGCACCGGCGCGCTCGGGGCCGGCCGCAAGGGGGCCGGATCACTCACCATCGCGGACGGCATCACCGTCGCCTCCACGACCGGGCTCGTTGGGGCGGGGGCCACGGTGACGGTCACCGGCGGGGGCTCGACGTGGACCAACAGCGGCTCGCTCCGCGTTGACCCGGGCACGTTCACCATCGAAGCAGGCGGCAGCGTCAACAACGGCGACGCCCTCGTCGCCGGTGGTTTCGACGGCCCCTCCGCCACCGTCACTGTCACCGGTCCGGAGACGCGATGGACCAACAACGGCTCGCTGAAGGTGGGCGGCGCGCTGATGATCGCAGCGGGCGGCAGCGTCCTCAGCACCGAAGGCCACATCGCCGATCAACGGTTGATCGATGGAGCGGTGATTCTCACCGGCGCGGGCGCGAGCTGGACGAACACGGGCCCGCTGACCGTCGGCGGGTACGGGCGCGCAACGCTCACCATCGAATCCGGCGGCAGCGTCGCCAATACCGTCGGCTACATCGGCCGGCTTCATCCGTTTGCCGTCGCAACCGCCACCGTCTCCGGTCAGAGCGCCACCTGGAACAACAGCCAAGGCCTCTACGTCGGTGGGGACGAGACCTCAGGCAAGGGCACGGCGAGCCTTACCGTCAGCGATGGGGGCCAGGTCATCGCCGACGGCCCGGCCGGCTTGACCATCTGGGAGACCGGCACGCTCGCCGGAGCCGGCGGCGCCGTCATCGCCGACGTCACCAGCCGCGGTCACGTCGCCCCCGGTGACGCGATCGGCACGCTCACCATCGACGGCAGCTACGACCAGCTCGAGGACGGCCTGCTCAGCATCGCCATCGACGAGCTCGGCCACGGAGCGCTCGACGTCAAAGGCGATGCGAGCCTCGCCGGCGGCCTGAGCGTGGAGCTGCTCGCCGACGCGTCGCCCACGCCGGGGCAGACGTTCGAAATTCTTACGGCCGACGCGATCACCGGGGCGTTCGATGAGGCTGGTCTGTCGCTGCCGGATACCCGCTGGTCGGTGCACTACGCCGACAGCACCGTTGCGCTGACCTTCGGCCACCTGCTGGGCGACATGAACCTCGACGGAGTGGTCGACGCGGTCGACGTCACCCCCTTCGTGCTGGCGCTGACGGACCCGCAGGCGTACGAGGTCCAGTACGACATCGAGCCGACAGTCGTCGGCGACGTCAATGGTGACGGCGTGCTCGACGCGGTGGATGTCGGGCCGTTCGTGCAGTTACTCGTCGGGGGCGATCGCGTGAGCAGTGTGCCAGAGCCGGGCAGCCTGGGTCTGCTCGGGCTGGGCGGCCTGATGCTGCTGCGCCGGCGTTGACTCACCGCCTTCTCCTCGCCCAACCCGGCATTTTGGCATGGCACGCTGCCCCTCACCCCCGACCTGACCTCATGCACGGCATGCACGGGATCAGTCAGATCGGATGTGCCAGCCGTAGGCCACCCATCCTCCTGACGCCCGATCGCGAATCATCAACAGCCACCCGCCGCACTGTTCACGGCTCTGAGGCGGCCACCCAAGCCCACGTCGGTGCTATGACCACGACCGCTTGACAGCCTACGAGCACGACCGATGAACGCGCCGGTCCACTGCGGGCCCGAGCAGCCGGACGCCGACCCCTGGCGGGCCCTGTGCGGCTACCCGCGTGGCGGTGTTCCCGTTCCGGTCCACCGCCAGATCTGCGAGCTCGCGATGGCGGGCCAGCGTCCGTTCGAGATCGCTCGCGACCTGGGCCTGAAGAAGGGGACGGTGGCGAGCGTGCTGACCCGGCTGCGGCGGGAGCAGGCCCGCGACGGCGACTGAGTCGGCCGGAACCGCCCGGCACCGCAGTAAAGCGAACATGGTGGAGCGCCTAATTCGTTCGCTGCTGCCGGGCACTGTTGCGGCACCCGCCCGACCCGGAGATACTGTCAGGCGCAGTGTCCGACCGCCTCACTACCGCACCATCACGGGGGGCCGATGCGGCTACACCATCTTCTGATCCGAAATTTCCGGGGCATTCGGGAACTTGACTGGGCCGTTGATGGCTCGTTCCTTTGTCTAGTCGGGCCTGGGGACTCCACCAAGACGACGATCTTGGAGGCAATCAGTTGCGTCCTCAGCCCCCGCTGGAGTCTGGCCTTCACGGACGTCGACTTCTACGGCGCCGACACCTCGGTTTCAATCCGGCTGACCCCGCACCGCCCGACACTTCGGGTCTAGCCGCCCCTGGTACAGCCACTGCCGCGCCCCTGGCAGAACACGGTCCCGACCCTGATGAAAGCCACGCCGGTAGCAACCTCCCGGCTCCACCCAACACCAAAAAAATCGACATCAAGGCGCGCATCGGCACCCTGCGTACACAGCCGCCGGGCGATTCGATCCACACCCATCTCCTCCACATCCCGGAACTCGGTGCCAGCGAAGACCACCGACTGTTGGACAGGTACTGGAACCATGGGGCCGACAAGATGCGCGCGGTCGCGGACCGACTGCCCGGCCGGGGGTGGTGCTACCTTCACGGCGAGCCTGGCTGCGGCAAATCCGTACTCGCCCGTGCGGTTGTCGAGCGGCTTCGCGCCGATGTCGACGACGGCGACCCCCGCATGGGCTGGACTGCCGAAAGCGCCTCCCCCAAGGCCTGTCGTACCGCTGCCTACGTTTCCCAGACCGACCTTGCTCGCTTGCTGACGGACGATACCTACATGTCGAAGGTACGACAGGACGAGCAGAAGACCCGCGTCGTCCACGGCATGATGCGGCAACTCGGAGCCTGGGCTTACGAGGCGGAGACGGTGTCGGCGACGCTCCTGCACCATCTCGTCCGGCACCAGGGGCTGCTCGTCCTCGACGATTTCATTCATCCCCACCCCGACTTCGCACAGCTCGACCCGTTCGTCGAGCTCATCCGCCAGCGGTACGATCGCACTGTCGCCGGCGACGAGCCCGACATGGCGACCATCGTCCTCTCGAACGTGGCCGCGAACGATCTCCTCAACAACCCGGAGAGGTTTCTCGCGGGCCACGCCAACGTCGTGCGACGGCTGCTCCACGGGAGCGTGGTGAAGGTCGTCAGTGGGCGGCTCGACCCGACATCTTGGCGAATTGCCCGACGCGCGCGCCGGTGATCCCCATGCTCGCCTTGGCGGTTTCAGCACCCATGAGGAGTGGCGCCCAGTGCAGGCGGGCTGCTGCTGATCGACGGCCCGCGTCCGCCAGGGAGCCATCGCATCGCTCAAGGCACGCCACGCCTTCTGGTACAATTGACTGTAGGCGACGCACACCTCGCATCCCCGGCCGACATGCTCCCCAGGCGCCGCGTTCAGCAACCGGCCTCGACCGTAGTCTCCTCGATCCGGTACCCCACCCTGCCGTAGCTTTTGCTGACGGTGAGGCCCAGGGGCTTCAGGGCCTTTCGGAGACTCGTGATCATCTGCTGGAGCGCGTCCGCACGGGTATCCGAGAGATTGCCGCCGCGGTGGTGGATCGCCTTCAGTTCATCCGCGGACGTCAGCGTCTCACCATTGCGGGCCAGGTGACACAACAGATCCCAGCGGCCCTGGCCCGCGAGCCGGATCGTCCCGAACCCGGCCCGGCTGATCTGCCCCTTCTCGCGGTCAACGACGAGGCCGAGGTGCCCCGGGCTTGTCCCGGGCGCCTCAAGGCGGCGGCGAATCTCATCGCGGAGCACCGCGAGCCTTGGCCGGGCCTCCCACGAGTCGCGACACGAGGTGAGATCCACCCTCACGCCGGTGAGCGCCGGTAGGTGGACGCGGGCCTCCTCGATCGCTTTCCCGAGCTCTTGAGCGAGGGCGACCGTGATGGCCGCACGTTCCTCGTCGGCGCTGCGCGTCAGCACGCCGGTGCCGACACAACCGAAAAGCTCGCGGCCGAGTACACGACTCAGTTTCAGGCAGACCTCAGCGGTCGGATCCAGGGTCTTGCCCAGGCGCTCCACCGTCCGGTCAATGCGGTCCCATGTGGCCGCATCGATGGGCATGCTCTCCAACGCCTTGCACCTGGCCGGGAACTCGAACTCACCGTCGACGTTGGCCAGGGCGACAACCCAGCCACCCCGCGTCTTGCCGACCCAGGCTTCCCGGAACGTGCCGTACTCGGTCTCCACCTCCTGCCTGATAGAGGCGAGGTCCGGCGAGTCCCACTCCGCGTCCGTGAGATCGTCCAGTGCCTGGCGGGCCTGCTGCATCGCGGTGTACAGCGGCGACAACGACTGCTCGTCGGTCGAGGTGCTCGCCCAGCAGTGTTCGGCGTAGCACCTGAACGCCGCCATGTGCAGGCCCAGGTCGAAGGCGGCGACGGTGGCTCGTGTGGCGGACTGCTCGGACATCTTCTCCCTCGCCTCAGACTCACCTCAGCCTGAACTCAGCGCCCTCGCCGAGCATGGATCTCAATGGCGAGCGGATGTCGCCCGCTGATCGGATCCAGGCGAGCGCCGGACATTCTACCGGCCCCGCACGTAACAGGAGATTCATGTGACTGAGGAGGAAATCCAGCAGGCCATCGCCGAGTACGGCAAGAGCTATCCGCCGATGCTGAGCGTGCCGCAGGCGGCCGAGATCGGCGACGTGAGCAAGGCGACCGTGTACGAGTGGTCGAGCCAGAAGAGGCTCGACGACTTCGCCACGAAGCACCTCGGACGGTTGCGGCTGCTGCGCGACAGGTACGTCGAGTGGCTGCTCACCGGTGGACGTGCGTCGCATGAATGAGATCAGACGTCGCCCGCAACACACGGGCGGTCGAACAGACGGAGACGCAAGTGCCCCGAAAACGCACCCCCCGCAAGAAAGAACAGCAGGCACGGCATCGCGTGGGCAGGACCACCCTGTTCATCGACACCAAGAAGTCGCCCTACTGGCAACTACAATACAACTTACACGGGCGACAGATCAAGACCTCCCTGAAGACCGACGTATTGAAGCTCGCCCGCGAGCTGGCGGAGAAGAAGAGCGCCGAGCTGGTCATGGGCACGGCCGCGCGCCCAGGACGCCGACAGACCGTGGCGCAGGTGGCGGCGAGCCGCCGCAAGCGCCTGGCCGAACTCGGCCGGAAGCCCGCCACCATCGCGATTTACGAGCGGTTCGACCGCCAGCTGATCGAATTCCTGCCGCGCGGCGGCGACACGGCGATGGCCGAGTTGACCCCGACGGTCCTCGAAGAATTCGAGGAGCGGCTCCGGACGAAGGGCATCGGCCTGCCCGACAAGCACGGCATCCGCCGCAGGGGCCGCCCGTTGGCGCCCAAGACCGTCCGCGACGCGATGAAGACCGCGCGCGGCTTGATCCGTTTCGCGATCAAGCGGGGCCTGCTGAACCAGGACCCGAGCGCCGGCTACGACCTGCCACCCGGGCCGAGCGCCAACATCACCATTTTCACGCCCGGGGAGTTGGCCGGGTTGTACAACGACGTGGAGATGGGCGACACGTGGAAGGTCCTCCTCCAGACGTGCCTGCGCGCCAACGAGTTCACCTGGCTGACTGTCGATGACGTGGTGACCGACGCGGACGGGCGGACGAGTCTCATGATCCGTCGCAAGCGGTGCCAGCAGACGGGCGCGGAGTGGACCCCGAAGCACGACAAGTCTCGCGTCGTCCCGCTGACACCCGAGGCTGCGAAGGTCCTGCAGCACCGGCTGAAGCGAGCCTCCGGCGTACCCTGGCTGTTCGACATCGACGGGACCCGTGGCGCGCAGACAGGCAAGTGGACGTACGGGCGGTTGCGTCGACGGCTGCATGACCGGCTGGACGCGATCGGTGCCCCCCGCCGGGGTCTTCACGCCTTCCGGCACACCGGGGCGACCTTCCTGGCCAACGACGGCCGAGTGTCCTTGGCCCATCTCCAGAAGTTCCTGGGCCACCGACGCATCAGCACCACCCAGCGCTATCTGCATCCGCAGGCCGACGACGTGGCGGCGTCCATCCAGCGGGTGAACTTCGGCACGGCGGTGCAGCAGGAGGCGACGGTGAACACCACGTCACCCGGGACGGAGGCAGGAAACGGAAGTAGCGAACGATCAGCGAAGAATCCGCGGCAGCGTGCCGCGGGATGAACGCAACCACCGATTTTCAAGGACTTTACGAATGGACAAGTCACGACAAAAGAAGAAGCCCACGGACTTTGGTCCGTGGGCTTCTTGCGCGATGGGGTGGCGGGGGGTGGCGGGGGGTGCCACTGACAAGCGGAGTCCGCGGAGCTTGTCAGTGCGAATGACAGCCCACACTGACAAGGCCGAGGCGGCCTTGTCAGTGGCACCCGCTACGGTTGGATGGAACGCGCTCGAGTGGCGGGGCGGTTCATGCGCCCGACATTGCAATTCGCGGGCTTCCCGCGCTATGGTGAGATATGGCGTTTGACGTCGCGATCACCGTGATCGGCGGGGTGGTGCTGGTGATCGGGTTGTTCTCGGGGTGGCTGCGCCAGTCGGCGGTGTCGGAACACATGCTGGCGCTCGTGGCGGGGGTGGTGCTCGGGCCGGCGGTGCTCGGATGGCTCGAACCGCAGCGCTGGGGCGACGAGCGGCAGATGATGGAGCTGGTGGCGCGGCTGACGATGGCGGTGGGCTTGATGGGCGTGGCGATGCGCCTGCCGCCGCGGTTCTTGCGCCGGCACGTGCCGAGCATGCTCGTGATCCTCGGGCCCGTGATGCTGGCGATGTGGCTGGTGGGCGGCGGGCTGACGCAGGCGGTGCTGGGCGTGGGCTGGCTGGCGGCGCTGCTGATCGGCGCGGCCCTGACGCCGACGGACCCGGTGCTGGCGAGCGCGATCGTCGTCGGGCCCTTCGCCGAGCGCCACCTGCCCGAAGGCGTGCGCGAGACGATCTCCGCGGAGTCGGGGGCGAACGACGGCTTGGCGGTGGTGTTCGTGATGCTGCCCGTGCTGCTGTTGACCGAGTCGACGGGGGCGGCGCTGGGGCTTTGGGCGGTGCAGGTGATGCTGTGGGAGGTCCTGGGCGCGGTGGCGATCGGCGCGGGGCTGGGTTACGCGGCCGGTCGGCTGCTGAAGTGGGCCGAGCGGCATCACACGATCGAGCAGACGTCGCTGCTGGCGTACTCGCTTGCCCTGTCGCTGGTGGTGCTCGGGCTGGGCGACCTGGTCAACAGCAACGGCATCCTGGCGGTGTTCGTCGCGGGGCGGGCGTTCGCGGGCGTCGTGACGGTGCACGAGCGCAACGAGGAAGAGCGCGTGCAGGACGCGGTGAACCGGTTCTTTCTGCTGCCGATCTTCGTGTTCTTCGGGATGGTTCTGCCATGGGGGGCATGGCGCGAGCTGGGGTGGGCGGTGGTGGCGCTGGCGGTGCTGCTGGTGGTGCTGCGGCGCCTGCCCGCGGTGTGGGCCATGCGCCGGTGGATGGGGGTGGTGCGCGACGGGCGCGAGGCGGTGCTGCTCGGGTGGTTTGGGCCGATGGGCGTCGCGGCGATCTATTACGCGCTGCACGTCGAGCGGCAGGTCGGCCCGCTCGCGTCGGAGGTGGTCTGGCCGGTGGTGAGCCTGGTCGTCGCGGTGTCGGTCGTGGTCTACGGAGTGACGGCGGCGCCGGTGACGCGGTGGCTGAGTCGGGAGAGGGGGGTGTAGGGGGGCCTTGGGCTTTTTGCGCAACCGCGAAGGGGCGAAGGAGGTGAAGATGGGGCTTGGAAGCAGAGCCTTCGCTTGCTTCGCGCCTTCGCGGTTGTTCGTACGCGGCACGTGCGCCGCGTGGGCGCGGCCGCGAAACGTGGTGTGCGGCGCGTTGCGGAGTCACTGGCTGGGTCGGTTGAGGATGGTGTGGGTGTGCTCGCGGGTGAACTGGTTGGTGTAGAGGTCGAAGTAGTGGCCGCGCTTGGCGAGCAGTTCGTGGTGGTTGCCCGCTTCGGCGATGTGGCCGGCTTCAATGACCAGGATGCGGTCGGCGGCGCGGATCGTCGACAGACGGTGGGCGATGACGAAGCTGGTGCGCCCGTGCAGGACATGGTGCATCGCGGACTGGATGGTCTGCTCCGTCTCGGTGTCGACGGACGCGGTCGCCTCGTCCATGACAAAGAGCTGCGGCTCGGCGAGGACGGCGCGGGCAAAGGCGATGAGCTGCTTCTGCCCCGCGGAGAGGCGGTTGCCGCCCTGCCCGACGTCGGTGTCGTAGCCCGCGTCGAGGCCGGTGATGAACCGGTGGGCGTCGACGATCTTCGCAGCGGCGATGACGTCGTCGTCGGTGGCGCTCAGCCGGCCGTAGCGGATGTTCTCGCGCACGGGGCCGGAGAAGAGCTGGGGCGACTGGAGGACGATGCCGAGATTGGACTGCAGCCAGCCGAGCGAACGATCGCGATAGTCGACGCCGTCGAAGAGGATGTGGCCGGCCGTGGGTTCGTAGAACCGGCAGAGGAGGTTGACGATGGTGGACTTGCCGCCGCCGGTGGGCCCGACGAGGGCGATGGTCTGGCCAGGCTGGACGGTGAGGTTGAAGTCGTCGAGGACGCGCGTGCCGTCCTGGTAGGCGAAGCTGACGTGGCGGAACTCGATGACGCCGAGGCGGTTGAGCATGCCGTCCGGCGCGAGGGTGGGGTCGCCGGCCTTGTCGCTTTGCGTGTGGCTCGCGATGGCGGCCGCGACATGCGGACGGTCCTGGATCTCCGGCCGGGTCTCGAGCAGGGTGAACACGCGCTCGGCGGCGGCCTGCGCGGCGAGGGCCTCGGTGAGCATGCGCGCGACCTCGCGAATCGGGTCGGGCAGGAGCTTGGCGTAGTAGAGAAAGCTCGCGAGCGTGCCGACCGTGATCGCCCCCGCGATCGCCCGGCTGCCGCCGACGCCGAGCGCCATGCTCTCGCCGAGCGTGACGAGCACGAGCACGAGCGGCAGGAAGATCGCGGTCTGCATCGCGTTGCGCATCGACGCGTGGTACATGCCCCCGGAGTGGGCGGTGAAGTCGGTGAAGTTGTCCGGCTCGCGCGTGAGTGTCTTGGTGGTCTTCATGCCGCTCATCGCCTCGTTGAACTCGGCGGTGAGGTGCGAGTTGATGCGGCGCATGTCGCGCGACGAGAGGAGGATTCGCCGCTGGAAGAAGGCGCTGACGGCGAGGAGGACGGGGACGACGGCGAGGATGGCGAGCGCGGTGGGCCAGTCGATGATGAGCATCATGACGGCGACGCCGCCGACGAGGCACGTGCCCCAGGTGATGTCGAGCAGCGCCCAGCCCAAGACGCGTGAGAGGCGGTCGCAGTCGCTGGTGAGTCGGGCCATGAGCCAGCCGGTGGCGTGGTGGTCGTAGAAGCTGAAGCTGAGTTCCTGGAGGCGGGCGAAGCAGGCGCGTCGGATGTCGTGCGACAGGCCGTTGGAGATGCGCCCGGCGACGCCGATGAAGATGAAGACGGACCCGGCGAGGACGGTGATGATGGCCAGGAAGCCGAAGCCGGCGAGCCAGAGCGGGCGCATGCTCGAAGCCGCATCGGACGCCGCAGTGGCGACGGCCGTGTCGATGACGTAGCGGATCAGCAGCGGCAGGAGCGTGTCGGCCGTCGCGACGCAGATGCCGAGCGTCACCAGCAGGGCGAGGAGCTTGTAGTAGGGACGCGCGAACACCAGGATCTTGCGCCACAGCGCGAGATTGAGTCGCGTGGGAAGCTGCTCGTTGAGGATGGCGTCGTCAGCCACGGGGCGGGTCCTTGGGAAATTCAAAATTCAAAATTCAAAATTCAGAAAAGGGAGGCGCGGCTGCTTGCGTTTCAGCAGGCCTCTGCATCTCTGTGCCTCTGTGGTGATTCCCCTGCCTTGATCTGTGTTCATCCGTGTTCATCTGTGGCTACTTCCTCCCGCCTTCCTTCGTGCTCTCTTCGCCCCCTTCGCGTCTTCGCGATTAATCGCGTTCAAGATCGACCTCCAGCGCGTTCTGGATGTTCCACAGCCGGCGGTACAGCCCCGGCTCGCGCACCAGCGTCTCGTGCGTGCCGTGCTGCACGATGCGGCCGGCGTCGAGGACGATGATGCGGTCCGCCTCCATCAGCGTCGACAGGCGGTGCGCGATGACGATCGTCGTCCGGCGGTCGTGGCGGTGGCGCAGGGCCTTCAGGATCACGCGCTCGGTCTGGGTGTCGACGGCCGACAGCGCGTCATCGAGGACGAGGATCGGCGGGTTCTTGATCAGCGCGCGGGCCAGCGCGATGCGCTGGCGCTGGCCCCCGGAGACGCGCGCGCCGCGCTCGCCGACGACGGTGTCGTAGCCGGCGGTGAACTGCTCGATGGCTTCGTGGACGGCCGCGGAGGTGGAGGCTTCGATGAGCTGGTCCTGCGTGGCGCTCCACTGGCCGAGGCGGATGTTCTCGCTGACCGTGCGCGAGTAGAGGAACGGCTCCTGGAGGACGACGCCGAATTGCTTGCGCACGAGCTGACGCGGCAGGCGGTCGATCGGCACGCCGTCGAGGGTGATGGTGCCGGCGTCCGGGTCGTGCAGGCGCAGGAGCAGGTGGATGATCGTCGACTTGCCCGCGCCGCTCGGGCCGAGGATGGCGAGCGTCTGGCCGGGCTCGATGGCGAGCGAGACGTCGTCGAGCACGTGGTCGTCGCCGTCGAAGCTGAACGACACATGGGCGAGCTCGATGCGGCCCGCGACCGGCTCGGGCAGCGTCGCCTGCTCGTCGGCGCGCGGGTCGTGCTCGGGCGTTTCGTCGAGGATTTCGCCGATGCGGCCGATGGCCACGACCGCCTTGCCCGAGTCGGTGAGGATGCGGCCCATCTGGCGGATGGGCCAGAGCAGCATGTTGACGTAGGCCAGGAAAGCGAAGAGCGCGCCGACGGAGAGCTCGCCCTCCATGACGCGCCACCCGCCGACGAGCAGCACGAGGCCCACCTGGATGAGGCAGAGAAAGTCCGTGCTGGACCAATACGCGGCCATGATGTTGTAGAGGCGCTGCTGGTGGTGGCGGTAGTCGCTGTTGAGCGTCGCGAAACGATCCTTCTCATAGTCCTGCCTGGCGAAGGCGCGGACGACGCGGATGGCGGTGAGGTTTTCCTGCAGCCGGCCTGTCATGCGCCCCTCGGCCTCGTCCGCCTGCTGAAAGATCCGCTTGACCGCGGTAAAGAAGACGGTCGCGAAGACGATGATGACGGGGATGAGCGCCAGCGCGACCAGCGTCATGGTCACGTCGATCCAGAGCATGAACGGGATGACCGCCGCCAGCAGCAGGATGGCCCGGCCGATCTCCACGACCTGCTGGGAGAGGAACATGCGCAGCGTCTCGACGTCGCTGGTGCAGCGCTGGACGATGTCGCCCGTCTCGACGCGCTCGTGGTAGGCGGCCGGCAGGGACTGCAGGTGCTGGTAGAGGCGGTCGCGCAGGTTGCGGCAGACGGTCTCGCTCGCCTGGGCGGCGAGGCGGGCGCGGGCGTAGTGCATCGAGCCGGCGACGAGCATGAGCCCGACGAGCAGTGATGCGGGGAGCCACAGGTTGGCGACGAGGAACTCACGCCCGCCGAGCAGCGCGACGAGGTGGGCGACGATCGCCGGGCTCTGCGTCATGTCGTCCTGGATCAGCCCGTCGATCACGAGCGCGGGGATGAGCGGCTCGACATAGCTGACGACAGTCGCGCCGAGCATGGCGGCGACGGCGGCGGCGTAGCGCAGGTGCTGGCCGGCCATGGCGTGCCAGAGGGTGGAGGTTTTGTAGCGGAGGGACATGGTTGGTGAAGAAGGCACGGAGGGACGGAAGTCGCGGGGGGAAGGTCCGCACAGCGGACCCTACGGAAGCGTGGCGGGGGCGGAGGCTGGCGGGGGCGCGGGCCATGAAAAAACCCGCTCGCCTGGGGCGGAGCGGGGACGTCCATGACACGTGCATAATCCGTGCAAGGCGCTACCCGCTCGCGATCCGCGGCCGACAGGCGTGATATTCAAAGGGGCGGTTCATGGGCATGTGGCGGAGCCTCGCAATGGGTGAGGCAAGTCTATCGGTGGGCGTTGAGGCGGTCAAGGGATTTTGCGCGGGGGGCGCGTGCGGCTGTTGCGCTGGCGGCGGCGCGGGCGCCGACCCGTGGCGGACGGCGGGACCGATGCGGTGACGCGCCGCCTGGTGTGGACGGTTTCCCGGTGGGCGGCGCATCATGCCGCGGCGGCGCGGATGTGCTCGTGCTCCTTGTCGAGCTCGATGCGCACCAGGGTCGCGAGCAGGTGGGCGAAGCGCAAAGGGTCGTCCTCGACGAGCCCGGCCAGGGCCTTGGCGCTGTCGGGCAGGCCGAGGTGATCGGCGGCGCGGAGGGCGACGCGGTCGGCGAACGGGTAGAGCTCGTCCCACACGGCTTGGGCGTCACGGAAGAAGATGTCCACGCCGACGTCGCCGATGCCTTTGAACGCCTTGAGTCGGCGGCGCATGTCGGCCGGGTCGCCGTCGGCCGCGTCGCGCAGGCGGCGCAGATCGCCGCGGTACTCCTTGATGAGAAGCTCGGCGTTGTAGGCCAGGCGCTCGGCGGTGCTCTCGTCGTAGCGGGCATAGCCGGCGTGGTTGAGAACCTTCACGCGCGAGCCCCAGTCGGTGTCGAGCATGCGCCGCGGCGTCGTCCAGCCGTTGCGGAAGAGCGCCCGGGCAGCGGCGACGGCGATGTCGTGGCGGATGCGCGTGCTCGCGAGGTGAGCGAAGCACAGCAGACGGTAGAGCGACGACGGCGTGTTCTTGATCCCCCCGCCGCCGAGTTCGTCGGCGAACGTGTGCGGGTGTTCGTGGAGGGCGGCATTGACGATGCTGCGCTGGGTGGGGTTGGCCATGGCGACGCGCTCGTTGGTGGGGTGGCGGGGATGGGTCGTGGCGCTGGTGGAATCGTAGGCGAGAGGGGCACCCGCCTTCGCCTATCGGGCCCGCGACAGGCTCGCGCGAAAAGATTCAAGTTTTTTTTGTCGCGCCCACCGGCGCGCGCTTCTCCGGCGCTTGCCAGTGCTTAGCGTCGCGCGGGCGCTGCGCGAGAGCCCGTTTGGGCCCGGAAAGTGGGGGACCTGGGGCAAATAGTGTTGCAAAGTGGGGCAAAGTGGGTTAGCATCCCATCTCAACGACCGATGGGATTCCACCTTGGTCTTCACGGGCACCTACGAACATGCGATTGATACCAAGAACCGCCTGGCGATCCCGAGCGAGATTCGCAGCCAGATCCAGCGCGAGGTCGGCACGCTCGAAGGCGAAGCGGTTCCGCTCTACGTCACCCTCGGCGAGCAGCGGACGCTCTGCATCTACACCGAGCGGGACTTCGAGCGCCGGGCCGACGAGCTGGACAGCTCGCAGCTCGACGCCGGCGAGCTGCTGGGCTACGAGCGGCTGTTCTTCTCCCTGGCAAGACGGGTGGAGCTGGATCGGCAGGGGCGCGTCCGACTGCCGGAGACGCTCCTGAAGCAGACGGGGCTCGGCGCGGAGGTTGTGCTGCTCGGGGTGAAGGATCATCTGGAGGTGCACGATCGGCAGGCTTGGACGGAGTATGTGTCGCAGGTGCTCGCGGAGAAGCCCGAGGTGTTGATGAACCCCCGCCGCGCGATGCGCGGCTGATGAACGGTTTTCGAAGCGATCCAGGACGGGTCGCGTTTGGTTGACACGGAAGACCCGCGGCCGCAACGGATTGCGGCAGCCAAGCGAGCAGGCCTGGCTCAAGCGGCGACCGACAACCCGGTCAGGGCCGGGCGGCCCGAAGCGCCAGCGAAGGTTCAGAACGGACTCGCTGCCGTCGCCCCCGGTCGAGTTATGCCAAGCTTGGGCGGCCCAGGGACGGGCACCGAAGCATGGTCGCCAGCAGGCATCAGTGATCGGACGTCTCTGACCCAGGCTCCGCTGCTGCTGGCAGGCTCGACGGTAGGGCGCGGCCCCTTCGCTGGTTTTTTGTAGGCTGCGGCGGTTCCGCGCCGCGTCGTCGTCGTTTCGTTCAGGGCCAGCGATCTATTCTACCACGCGTCGCCAGCAGGGGCGAGGGTTTTTGCTGCGCGCGTGGCGAAGCGGCAAGCCGCGGTGGGGCGGTGCTTTGGACGCACCCTCCGCCCCCCCCCTCCCGGTGCCATTAGCGATCAGGCGGCGGGTGGCACTGACAAGGTCGTCCTACGGGATCGGAGGCGGCGGCGGCGGCGTGGAGGCCGTGGAGCCAGTCCATGTAGCGGTAGGGCAGGGCGTGGGTGTCGTGGAGGTCGCGCAGGCGGGCGAGGTATTGCTCGTAGAGCTCCTGCTGCCACTGCTCGGTGCCGTGCTGGCAGAAGAAGATGCGGCAGCCCATCGGGCGCGTGGTGTGCGTGCTGCACAGGCCGCCGATCTGGTAGGGGCAGGCTTCGATGTTGTCGCCAAGGATGGGCAGGGGGGCGGGGGGAATTTCGGATTTCGGATTTTGGGCGTCGGACGAGTTGGGCGTGGCGGGGGTGGTGGCGGGGGTGGCGGGGGCGTGGTGAAGGAACCAGGCGATCTCGAGGCCAGTGACGAAGAGGCGGTGGCCGAACTCGGCGAACTTGCAGCAGCGGCCACTGATCCAGCACGTCGGGCCGCGGGCAGCGACGGCGGCGTCGAGCTCGGCATAGAGGGCGCGCAGCTCGACGTCGACGGCCGGCTGCCGGGCGGCGGCGCGCCACTGCTGCCAGGTTGCGGGATCGCGTTCGGCGGTGAGCATGGTCATCGAAAGGGCGGGGGAGGCTCTCGCAAAGGTCGCGGAGAGCGCAAAGGGCGCAGTAAAGTGCGGAGAGCACGGAGCCGGGACAGCCGCCACCCGGTATTCCTTCCCGCGGCCTCAGCGCTCTCTGCGCCCTTTGCGAGAACCTCCCTTACAGTCCGTCGGGGTTGGACTCGAGGATGATGCGGATGTTTTCGACGGGGTAGAAGTTGTCGCCCTGCTTCATGCCGGGGCAGTTGCGGGCGGCGCGTTGCCAGGCCTGGGGTGACTGGACGTTGCCGGGCCAGAACGGCCAGGTGCGGCATTGCGTGGGGCGGACGGGGTAGATGGAGCACAGGGCCTTGCCGGTGTCGTCGCGGCGGAGGAAGACGCAGTCATACTGGCCCCGCTTGAGCTTGATCTCGTTGAGCGTCCACCGGCCGAACTCGCGGTGGGCGAAGCGTTGGCGGAACTCGGCCTCGGTGACGCCGAGATGGGCGGCGATCGCGGCCGCCTCCTCGTCGCTGAACCAGACGAAGCCGGAGGGCCCGGTGCAGCAGTTGCCGCACTGCGTGCACTCGAACCGCAGCCCGGGCGCGTACCAGGGCTCGGGCGATGGGGGAGATGCTGAATCAGCCATGGGGGGATTGTACGCGGGGTGGGAGATGAAGATGTTGATGATGATGCTGACACGCCGCAGGGGGCGGGGGAATTTCGGATTTCGGATTTCGGATGGGAGTGGTGGGGGTGGCGGGGCGGAGTGGGTTTGGCTAGGCTGCCGACCATGGTCGACCATATCGAATCGGGAGGGCGTGTTGTGGACGATCCGCCGCCGATCACGTCTCAGCGTCAGAGTCTGCCGCCTGTGCGTCACAGCGTGACGCACAAGTTCCAGATCATGGGGCACGAGGGCTACCTGACGATCGGCCTGTTCGAGGACGGTCAGCCGGGGGAGATCTTCATCAAGATGGCGAAGGAGGGGTCGACGCTGTCGGGGCTGGTGCAGGGGTACTGCCGGGCGTTTTCGCTGGCGTTGCAGTACGGCTTGCCGCTGGAGGAGGCGGTGGCGCGGTTCAAGGGGATGCGTTTTGAGCCGCTGGGGCCGACGTCGAACCCGGACATTCCGGAGGCGAGCAGCATCATCGACTACGTGGCGCGATATCTGGAGCTGCACTTCGTGCAGGGGCGCGGGGGGCGGTGACGATTTGTGATAGCTGATTTTCGCGCGGGAGGTCCGCACAGCGGACCCCATGGGGATGCGGCCGGGGGGGGAGGCGGGGGCGTTATTGGAAAATGGCGGGTCGGGGTGATGCCGGGGGGGTGGTTGTGGTATAATTGAGCGGTAAATGTCCGGGACGGGGAACGCGCGGCCGGGTGTGGCCGGCCGGGTTCTCGTCCATGTAACTGGAGACTTGATCATCGCAAGGGGACGATTTCGACCGCAGCCGCGCGACACGGGCAAGAGCCTGCGCGTCAACGACTTGATTCGCATTTCGCCGATCCGCCTCATTGACGAGAACAACGAGCAGGTAGGTGTCGTGGAGCTGGACGAGGCCAAGCGCCGCGCCCGCGACGCAGGCCTGGACCTGGTCGAGGTGGCGCCGCAGGCCAAGCCCCCTGTTTGCCGGGTCATGGACTACGGCAAGTGGAAGTACCAGCAGCGCAAGAAGGAGCAGAAGGCCAAGAGCCACGCCAAGCAGAGCGAGCTCAAGGGCATGCGTCTGCGCCCGAACATCGATGACCACGACCTCGAGATCAAGGTCAACAAGGCTCACGAGTTCCTGGAGGACGGGGACAAGGTGCAGTTCACGATGCTGTTCCGCGGCCGGCAGATGGCGCACCAGGACCTGGGCATCCGGACAATGCAGCAGATATTCCAACGGCTGTCGGAGGTGGCGAAGGTCGAGGCGTCGCCGAAGATGATGGGTCGGCGGATGACGATGGTGCTCTCGCCGGACCGCAAGCCCAAGCAGCCGGACAAGCCCGCCGCGCCGAAGCCGGCCCGTGTACCGGCGCCGGCGCCCGCACCGGAGACGGAGGCGGCGAATTCGTAGGCATCGCACGGGGGTTGTGAGTCACTTCGTTTGTCGTCGCACCGGACCCACCTTCCCAGGTGGTGCTGCCGGGTGAGGTGCGTCGCGGGGGCATTTCCAATCTGCGCAGGACTGGGGACAATGGGCCGCGGCCGCCGAACGGCGCGCCGTCGGCGCGCGTCGCGTTGGTGGCTTGTCCATTGTGCCCTGCTCATTGTGCATTGAATGCCGCACGCTCGCACCACCAGCTTCGCGCTCGCGCCCGGCCGCAAGATCGGCCGGCGGTATGTCATCGAGTCGACGCTCGGCAGTGGGAGCGAGGGCGAGGTCTACCAGGTGCGCGAGCTGGGCACGGGTATCCTCCGCGCCGCGAAGCTCTACTTCGCCCACCGCGACCCGCGCGGGCAACTGGCGGTGCGCCACGCGCAGAAGCTCAACCACCTGCGCCACTGCCCGATCGTGCTGCAGTACCACCACTCGGAGATCATGATCATCGCGCGGCAGCCGGTGGTCGCGATGATCAGCGAGCTGTGTCCCGGCCGGCAACTCGAGCAGTGGGTCAACGCCCACCGGGGCAAGCGGCTGCATCCGTACCAGGCGCTGTGCCTGTTCTACGAGCTGGTGCGCGGACTCGAGGCGGTGCACGCGGCCGGGGAGTACCACTCGGACGTGCACGTGCAGAACATCCTCGTCCAGCCGCGCGGCGTCGGCTTCGAGCTCAAGCTCATCGACTTCTACGACTGGGGCCCGCCGGCGAGGTTCAAGCAGAAGCAGGACATCGTCGACGCCGTGCGCGTCTTCTACGACTGCCTGGGCGGGCGGGGGCACTATGCGAAGCAGGCGGACGAGCTGCGCTGGATCATCGGCGGGCTGAAGCGCACGTTGATCCTGAAGCGCTTCGCGACGATGACGGCGCTGCGCCGGCACCTGGAGGAGTTCGCGTGGACGAAGCTG
The DNA here is from genome assembly GCA_040905445.1 of Phycisphaeraceae bacterium. Classification (GTDB taxonomy): domain Bacteria; phylum Planctomycetota; class Phycisphaerae; order Phycisphaerales; family Phycisphaeraceae; genus SKPT01. The sequence continues at coordinate 49,940 of JBBDRN010000008.1, forward strand.
GGGTAGGCGCTAACCACAAAGGCCACAGAGGGGGGAATTGAACCGCGAAGCGACGAAGCGAGCGAAGGGCGCGAAGAAACAGACGTGACGCAACCGCAATCCCTTCGTGCCCTTCGCGTTCTTCGCTGCTTCGCGGTTATTCAGAGATCCCGGATGAAGCCGGATAACGGCAGGGAAGGGCAGAGACGTCGCAGCCGGTGCCAATCCCGTTCACCCTACCCGCCGCATCCGTGTTCATCCGTGTTCATCGGTGTTCATCTGTGGCTAAATCTCCCGCTGCTGTACCGCGGCGGTTGTCGCCGTAAAATGGTTCCGAGAAAGGCGATTCGCCCATGGAGAAGGTCACGCGCGAGCTCGCCCGCATCCGCCGCCAGGGCTGGTCGCTGCTGGTCGCTCAGCGGGTGGCGCAGGTGCTCGCCGCAGCCGCCGTGTTGGTGGTCGCGCTGGGGATGCTGGACTACCTGCTGCGGCTGCCGGGGTGGATGCGGCTGATCGTGGGCGTCGCCGCGGTGGCCGGGCTCGTGGCGTGGGCCGGGCCGCGGTTGGCGCGGGCTTACCGCTTCTGGCCGGAGCTTGGCGAGCTCGCCCTGCGTGCCGAGCGGGTGATGCCCGACCTCGCCGGGCGGCTGGCGAGCGCGGTCGAGTTCTCGCTCAACCCGCGCGCCTACGCCCTACCGGACGCCCCGCCCGCAACGGCCGCGCTCGCGGGTGCCTCCGTGGGCGGCGCCCGGGGCGGGGTGGACCCGGCCCGGCTCGGTCGCATCATCGATCCGGCCCAGACCCGCCGATCGCTGCTGCTCGCCGCGCTCGCGAGCGTGGTGCTGCTGGCGATCGTCGTCGCCGCGCCCGCCCACGCCGCGCTCGCCGCCCAGCGCTGGCTCGCGCCGCTCGGCGGGGCCGAGTGGCCCCGCCGCGTGCACGTCGCCGACCTGACCGACGCCGGCGTCCGTCCCGCCGACGCCTCCGTCCGCCTCGCGGCGGCGATCGAGCGGGGCTACCTCGTGAACATGCGCGTCTGGGCGCACTACCGCATCGAGGAGCCGGGTGCGACGACGCGGTGGACGGCCGTGCTCATGAGCGAGCAGCTCAGCGAGGCCGACCCCGCCGGCCGGGGCCATTTCGAGCGCCTCGTCGACCTGCCCGAGCACCTGGCCTCGGGCCTCGCCGGCCGGGCGGTCAGCCTCGAGTACTACCTCGAAGCCGGCGACCACCGCACCGAGCCGCGTCAGATCGAGCTCGTCGAGCGCCCGCGGGTCACGGCGTTGCGCGTTCACGTCACGCCGCCCGCGTACGCGGACGGCCTCATCGAGCCGCGCTGGCTCGAGCTCGGTCGCCAGGGCGGCGCGGTCGCCAGCGTCGCCGCCCTCCTCGGCAGCGAGCTGCGCGTGCGCGTCGAGCTCAACAAGCCGCTGCCCGTCGACGAGGGCACGCTCTCGCAGGCGCTGCCCGGCCTTGCGGGGCGCGCGACGTTGATTGGGACGGGCGCGGCGGGTGTGGCGGGTGTGGCGGGGGAGGCGCCTTATTTCGAGGCGGTCGTGACGCTCGACGACACGCTGGAGACGACGATCGAGCTGGAGGACGAGCATGGGTTGGCCAGCCACTCGGAGCGGCGCTACCGCGTCGAGGCGCTGGAGGACCAGCCGCCGATCGCGAGCCTGCTTGCCCCCGACGCCGACGAGGCCGTGATGCCCCGCGCCACCGTCGACCTGGCCAGCCGCGCCCGCGACGACGTCGGCCTCGCGGGGCTCTCCCTGCGCGCGGAGGTCCACCGCCCCGGCCGCGACCAGGACCGGCCCGAGCGGCGGACGCTCGCCGACGTCGCCGGCCGCCGCGCCGAGCTGACGCTCGACCAGCCGCTCGAGCTCGCGTCGCTCGACGTCGAGCCGGGCGACACCGTCGCCATCTATGCCGAGGCCCGCGACGTCTACGATCGCGACGGCGAGCGTCACGAGCCGGTGCAATCGGTCCAGCGCCACCTGCAGATCATCGGCGAAAGCGAGTTGATCGACGCCATCCGCCGGGAGCTTGCCGCCGTGCGCCAACAGGCCGTGCGCCTCCAGCAGCAGCAGGCCGAGCTGACCGAGCGCGACCCGGCCGACACGCTCGCGGGTCAGCGGCAGATCGCCGACCGCGCCGGCGCCCAGCGGAGCGTGATCGACCGCTTGGACGACCGCGCCGAGCGCAACCGCCTCGAAGACCCGGCCCTCGAGCAGATGCTCGACCGCGCCGGCGGCCTGCTCGACCGCGCCGGCGGGGCGTCGCAGCGCGCCCGCGACGCGATGCAGCAGGCCGCCGACGACGAAGCTGACGACGACGCCCTCACCGCCGGTCGGCGCGAGCAGGCGGAGGTTGACGAAGCGCTGCGCGAGCTGATCGCGCTGCTGGACGATGGCCGCGACGCGCTGACGCTGCAACTGGAGCTGCGCCGCCTGCGCGCCGAGCAGGAGGCGCTGGAGCTGGCGGCCCGTCGCCTGCTGCCGCGCACGGTGGGCCAGGACCTCGACGACCTGCCCGCGGACCTGCGCGAGGCGTTGGCCGAGCTCGCCCAGGCGCAGGCGGAGGCGGCGCAGGATGCGGGCGGGCTCATGCAGCAGATGCGCGAGGCGGCGCGCCGGCTCGCACAGACGGAGGATGCCACCGACGAGCAGCGCGCCCAGGCCGAGGCGCTGGACGAAGCGGCGGAGCTCGCCGAGCAGGAGGGCCTCGATGAGCGGATGGACGAGGCCGCCGAGGCGATGCGCTCCAACCGCCTCTCGCAAGCGGGGCAGAACCAGCAGGCGAGCCTGGAGACGATCCAGCGGATGCTCGAAGGCCTCGAGCAGCGCCAGGACGAGCGCATGCAGGCGATGCTGCGTCGTCGCCTCGAGGAGCTCGCCCGGACGATTCGCCAGCTCATCGAGCGGCAGGAAGCACAGATCGCCGCGCTCGAGGACGCCAACCACCTGCCCGAGCTCGAGGACGGCCAGGCGGCGCTGCGCCAGCGGACGATCGCGGCCGCCCACCGCGCCGGCCAGGCCGAGGAGACTCAGTCCGCCGCCGACGCCCTGAACGAAGCAGTTGATGCCCAGGGCGACGCGGTGCTCGCGCTGCGCGGTGACGACCGACCGGCCGCGGAGCTGGGCCAGGGGGAGGCGCTCGCCAGGCTCAAGGCCGCGCTGGAGGCGATCGAGGAGCAGCAGCGCCAGGCTGAGGGGGATGAACAGGACGAGCAGCGCCGCGAGCTGCGCGAGCGCTACGAAGCGCTGGCCGACCGCCAGGACGCGCTGCGCGACGAGGTCGAGCAGCTTGGCGACGCCGAACCGCTCGGGCGCCGGGAGCGCGCCGAGTTGATCCGCCTCGGCCGCGACGAGCAGGCGCTGCGCGAGGACGCGGCAGGGCTCGGCGACGAGGTTGCCGACGTGATCCTCTTCGACCATCTGCACCGGCGCGTCGACCGTCTCGCGTCCAGCGCCGCCGGCCGCCTGCAGCAGGGCGAGACGGGCGACGTCGTGACGGCCGAGCAGGCGATGATCGCCCGCCTGCTGCGCACGGCCGCGGCCGCGCTGGAGACTGACGCCGGCGACGATGAATTCGCGAATGCCGACGCCGGCGGGGGTGGCGGCGGGGGTGGCGAGCCACCCGAACTGGTGCCACCCATTGCCGAGCTGCGCGTGCTGCGCGAGCTCCAGGAAGTGATCTACGACGAGACGCGGCTGCTCGGCGACGACGACGCGGCGTCCGGTCGCGACGCCCGCCTGCGCGAGCTTGGCCAGGAGCAGGGCGAGCTCGCATCGCTCGGTGAGCGCCTCATCGAGCAGTTGCAGGAGCAGCAGCAACCGTCACCGCCCGACGGCCCGGAGGATGCGCCATGAATCGCCGACAGCTCGCCGCCTATCCCTCCGACCCGCCTGCCGGATCCGCCCGGGATGGGCAGGCATGCTCCCGCAACCGCACCCAAGGGGAAGGGAGCCGGATCGCCGTGGTCGTCGCGGCGCTGCTGGCCGCGCTGACGCTGACCGCCCCGGCCGCGGCCGATGGCCCGACGCTCGACGAGTTGCTGGACCTCGGCCCCGAGCCGGCGCAGCGCGACGAGGCCGGGCCGCGCCGTGAGCCGGACACATCACCTGACGCCACTGCACCGCCTGGCGACGCGGCCCCCGACCCGCTGGACGACGAGGCCCGGCGGCTGCTCGAGCGGGAGCGCGAGGCGGCCGCCGACGCGTTCCGCCAGGCCGTGGGCGAGATGGCCGACGTCGCCGAGCGGCTGGAGGCGCGGCTGGATGCGAGCGTCAGCACGCAGCGGGCGCAGCAGGCGATCCTCGACAAGCTCGACCAGGTCATCGCCGCGGCGCGGCGCCAGCAGGCGGGCCAGGGTGGTGGTGGCGGTGGCGGCGGAGGTGAAGGCGAGGCCCGCCCGCGGGACGGCGACACCGGTGCGGGCGACGTCGCCGAGCAGTCCCCCGCCGACGGCCAGGGCGACGGCGATTCGGCCAGCGCCCAGGCCGGCGCAGGCGAGCATGGCGGCGGCTTCTCGCCCGGCCAGGTGCGCGACGCCGACGCTGACGGTACGCCGTTCGAGCAGTTGCAGCGCGAGTGGGGCAACCTCCCGCCGCGCCTGCGCGACGAGATCAGCGAAGGCCTCGATCAACCCTACAGCCCCGTCTACCGCGAGCTGACCGAGGCCTACTACCGACGCCTGGCGGAGGAAGAGGAATGAGCCACCGGCAACGACCTACGCCTATCGAGCCCGCTCGCGAGGCGGCGGCCGCGCCTCCCCCGGCCCGGTGGCCCCTGGCGTCGCTCATCCTCGCCATTCTCACCCTCGCCCTTGGCTTCAGCCCCGCGCTCGGCGACGACGCCCTGCCCGGCGCCGCCGACGCGGCACAGGTCGGCTTCACCGAGATCACGCCGGAGCTGCGCCAGGCGGTCGACGAAGGCCTCGCCTACCTCGCCGCGCAGCAGCGCGAGGACGGCAGCTTTGCCGCGAATCGCTACGGCCGCCACGTCGGCACCGCCGCCGTGGCCGGCCTGGCGTTCATGGCCGACGGCCACTTGCCCGGCCGCGGTGAGTACGGGCAGGTCGTCGAGCGCGCCCTCGAGTTCGTCCTCGACTCCGCCAGCGAGTCCGGCCTCATCGCCGCCGACACGTCCCACGGCCCGATGTACGGCCACGGCTTCGCCACGCTCTTCCTTGGCGAGATCTACGGCCAGACGCACGACCCGCGCGTCCGCGAGGCCCTGCTCAAGTCCGTCCGCCTCATCGTCAACACCCAGAACGACGAAGGCGGCTGGCGCTACCACCCCATCCCCATCGACGCCGACATCTCCGTGACCATCACGCAGGTCCACGCCCTGCGCTCGGCGCGCAACGCCGGCCTGAGCGTCCCGAGCGAAACCATCGACCGCGCCGTCGCCTACGTCAAGGCCTGCCAGAACCCGAGCGACGGCGGCTTCCGCTACATGCTCAACGCCGGCGGGTCCGCCTACCCGCGCTCCGCGGCGGGCGTCGCCACGCTTTTCTACGCCGGGCTGTACGAGGACGACGCGATCGAGCGCGGGCTGAACTACCTCGAACGCACCGCCAACGACGGCGGCTACCGCAGCGGCGGGCACTACTTCTACGGCCAGTACTACGCCGGGCAGGCCATGTACCTCGCCGGCGGCGACCACTGGCGCAACTGGTTCCCCCGCGCCCGTGACGCCCTGATCGACAACCAGCAGGGCGATGGCCGATGGACCTCCAACCACGGCGACAGCTACGCCACCGCGATGGCGCTGATCGTCCTGCAGATGCCCAACCGGCTGCTGCCGATCTTCCAACGATAAGGAGCGCCGCGTTGCGCATGCGTCAGCGACCAGGCCACCGAGCGACGGCATCTCCGACCCCCCTCCCTGTGGCGGGGCCGTTGGAGCGCCTTCAACCCATTCGTCGCGGCTGGGGTGGCGGGGGTGCCACTGACAAGCGGAGTCCGCGGAGCTTGTTAGTGCGAACTGCAACCCACACTGACAAGGCCGAGGACGGCCTTGTCAGTGGCACC
>JBBDRN010000009.1:0-54050 GCA_040905445.1 Phycisphaeraceae bacterium
TCAGAAAGCCGGTCTCGTCTACGATCAATACGCCGGGTTCACCGTCGGCCAGCAGGTCAACCATCGGCCGGGGCGTCGTCGCGCTGCTCCAGCTCGAGCGGCGCGCCAGTGTCGGGGTCGACGAGCTCGACGTAGAACCGCCAGCGGTCCGGGGCCGGGCCCGCCAACTTGATGAGCAGCTCGTTCCAGCCCGGGGCGAGGCTGACGCGCGCGGTGTCGCGGCCGGGACTGGCGCGTCCCGCCTCGTCGGCGTCGAGCACGAGCCGGCCGTTAAGCCGCACCTGCGCCGCCCCGCCGGCGCCGAGCTCGATGATCGCCGGCCGCCAGTCGTCGCTGCGCACCCACGTCACTGCATAGGCCACGCCTTCGTCGTCGACCTCCACCGTGCGTGCGAGGTCGACGGGCGTGTCGCGCTCGCGATGCTCGCGCCATCGCAGCCAGCCGTGCCGGTCGCCCAGTCGCACGGCGCGCTCCGGCGGCGCCTCGATCGCGATCGCATCGTCAACGTCGTCGTCCGTGAACGGCCCGATGGCCCGGAAGCGCGTCAGGTAGGCCGGCTGGTGCTCGATGTGCTCGCGGCGCAGGCGGTAGCGCAGCGCACCGTCAAGGTTCAGCATCGCGTCGATGTCGTCGAGCACGTCGCCGGCGGCCTCGCCTGCGTCGAGGCGACCTTCCACGACACCCTCGACAAGCCCCGGCGTGCGCTCGTGGGCGGGCAGGGCGGCGGCGAATGCGAGGTCGAGGGCGTAACGCGCCTCGTCGCTCCCGTCCGTGAAGCGCCGGGCGAGCTGGAGGAGCGGCCACGCGGCCTCGTCGTCGCCGAGGCGGGGCAGGTGGGCCTTGATCGTGTCGATGACCCGGGCCGGGTCGTCGCGCAGGTGGCCCATAACGGGCGCGTCGAGCGTGAGTACGAGCGTGGCGAGGTCCCCGGACGCGGGCCCGGTGAACGGCGCGCCGGGGCCGGGGCGCGCGGGCGTACCGCCCCATTGCCAGTCGGAGCTGGTCTCGCCGGCCGTGGTCTCGGCGGTGTCGATGAGCTGCAGGCGCTCGCCGCCCGGTAGCTCGATGGCGACCCCCTGCCAGTGGGCGCTACCACCCGCGGCCCCGACGGCGATGCGATAGATGGGCAGCCCGGCCGCGTCGACCCACGCCAGCGGCACGCGCAGCTCGTGCCACGTCCCCGCATTAGGCAGCTCACCGACGTGGCGAGCGTTTTCGTCGACAACGCGCCCCCACGTGGCGCGGCGCCACGTGCTGCCGTCGTAGAGCTGCAACGCGAGGGTGTGCGGCGGCGCGTCGTCGGCCAGTCGCACCCAGACCGTCAGCATCGGCCCAGCCGCGGGCGGAACGAGGTGGGCGGTGACGGGCTGGGCGAATGCGGTGATGCCGTGGCGCTGGTTGTCGTCGCCGTCGCCGGCCGTGTGGACGCGCGTCGCCGTGACGGAGGTGGCGGGGGCGTCGTGCCAGCGCCAGGTGCCGTGCGTGTCGCCGTCGGGTGTCGCGTCGTGGATGAGCGTGGACTCGTCGTCGGCTAGCGCGAGGCGCGTCGCCCCCCAGCGCGTCGTGCCGCCGTAGCTCTCGAAGCGCACGCCCGCGATGGCGGTATCGTGCATGTCCAGCGCGATGAGCGGCGTGCGCAGCTCGGTCCACGTGCCGCCGATCGGCTCCGTGCCGCCGAAGCGGGCGCGTGGCGTTGTGTAGTGCGAGCCCATGTCGCCCTGCGGCGAGCCCCAGAACATGGCGCGCACCGGCGACGAATCGCCCGGCCGCAGCAGGCCGAGGTAGGCGGTGCTCGGCGCGTCGTCGCCCTCGTCGGCGTAGACGTGGTGGCGCAGCTCCGCGACGGCCTGCCGACGGTAGCGCTCGATAACGGGCTCCGGCACGCCGACCTGGACGGCAAAGGAGGCGACCTGGTCGACGGGGTTGCGCGTGCCCGTCTGGCGCAGGAATTGATCGAGCCGGGCCAGCGCGTCGCCCGTGTAGGCGCGGTCCGGATTCGCCCTGACAAAGTCGCGCAACAGCCCTGCCGGCTCCGTCGAGACCATCGACTGGCGCACGCGCGTCGCACCCTGCAGCGTCTGCCAGGCGATGGGCAGGTCCGGCAGCTCGTGGGCGAGATCGAGCAGGGCCTGCTCGGCGGCGAGCGATCGATCATGCAGGTAGAGCTCCTCGAAGCCGACGCCCGGGTGATGCTGGCCGGTGAGCGCCGCGCCGCCGAAGCTGACGACGCGCTCGCGCTGGCCGTCCACCGGCTCGGCCCAGGCCACGAGCGCGAGGCTGAGCTGCCGCCAGTTGTTATAGCGCCGGTCGCCGTACGTCTCGGCGGGGATCTTGAGGCGATAGGTCAGCTCGCCGGCGGCGGGGTCGAAGCTGACGGCCGCCTCGACGCGGTCGGCGTTGCTGCCGTCGATCGCATCATGCACCACGCGCCCGCGGGCGTCGACGCCGATGGCGAAGCGGTAGTCGCGGCGGTTGCTCAGGCGCATGGCGACCTCAAGCCGGTGGCCACCGGCCAGCGCGGCGTGCCCGCGCACCGGCCGCCACGCGTCGGCGCGGTGGGTCAGGGCGACGTAGAGCCACTCGTCGTCGTGGCCGAGCACGAGGCGGGCGTCGCGGCCGGCGGCGTCGGTGAGTGTGTACGGAGTCGCGCCCCAGGCGGCGGGCGACGCGCCGCGGAAGTCGGGGGCCTCGGACAGGTGATGGGCCAGCCACGCGCGGCTGCCCGGCGCGGTCGGGGCGGCCCCGCCACCTTCCGCTGCGGAAAGTGGCGGGGTGGTGAGGGCGGTGGCGGGGGCGAAGGCGTGCAGGCCGTCGCGGTCGGTCACGAGCAGGTGTCCGCCGCGGTAGACGAGCTGGGTGAAGGCGTCGTGGGTCATGGGCAGCATCTGCCTGCCGACGCGCTCGCCGGTGTCGAGGTCGAAGCGGTCGAGGCGGAGGCGGTCGGCGGGGTGCGGCCAGCCGGGGCCGCCAAAGCCGGTGGCGACGAGCATGTGGCCGTCGTCGATCCACGCGGCCCGGGCGCCGGGGCTGAAGCGCAGGCTGTAGCGGCCGTGCAGCCACCCGGGCAGGCCGGCGATCCAGTTGCCGAGGCCGCGCGGCGCCCACGCGTGCTCGACCGGGGGCAGGCGATAGGTCGCGACGCGCTCGCCGGTGCGCAGGTTGTAGGCGCCGACGTGGCTGCCGTGCATCTCGTAGATGCGGGCCTCGTGGATGAGCCCGGGCCGATCGCGGTGGATCATCGTGTCGGGGTCGTCGCGATGAAACGTCCAGTGCTCGTAGTCGGGCGTGCCGTCGCGGTTGTACTGGCGCACCTGGATCCACGGCCCGTCGACGTGCACGCGCATCGCCGCGCCGTAGCGGAACGCGCCGCTCAACGTCGGCTCGAATCGCTCGGGTCCGTCGATCGAGCCCAGCTCCCAGCGATACAGCCGCCGGTCCTCACCCGTGTAGTAGAACACGCGGCCGACGACCTTGATGGTGCGGCTGGGGCGGGCGACGTCGTCGGGGTCGCCCAGGTAAGGCCCTTCGCCGGTGTAGGCGCCGTCGGCGAGGTCAAACTTGAGCGCGGCCTTGCGCCCGCGCACGAAGTAGCCGAGCAGGTGCAGCGTGCCCTCGTCGGCCAGCAGCTCGCGCACGCGGAAGCTGCCGAAGTCGCGGCTGAGGTCGCGCGTCCACAACTCGCGGCCGGTCGCGCGGTCGATCGCGGCGAGGCGCGGCGGGCCGCTCGTGCCCGACTCGTTGAGCAGCACGAACTGGTCGTCGAAGGCCCGCCAGCGGTTGATGGGCATCGCCGGATCGTAGCGCCACGCGGTGCGGCCGGTCGCGGCATCGAGGCTGTGAATGGAGTCATCGCCGATAAGCAGGATGAGCCCCGGCGCCCAGGCCACCTCACGCACGGTGCGCGTGACCGTGCGCTGCCAGCGCGGCGCGGTCGGATCGCGCGGGTCGATGCGCTCGATGAGCCCCGGCGAGTGCAGCACGAGATCGTCGCCCATCGCCGCCTCGGCGTCAGGCACGAGCAGCTCCGCCTCGGCGCGGGCGAGCAGCCCCAACCGCGTCAGCGGAAAGGTCGGCAGCGACTCGAGCCGACGGTCCTCGTCGGCGTCAAACCAGCGTCCGGGCGGCACGACGGCCGGCTCAGCAGTTGGCGCGTCCGCCTCCGCCGGCGCAGCCGCGGGCTCATCGCTGATGGCGACGACCTGCCCGCCTCGCACGCCCAGCGCCCGCAGAGCCGTCGGCTCACGGTCGAGCGGAGCCTCCTCGATGCGCCCGCCTGTGCGCGCATCAAACCGGTGCAGGCGATCGCCCGCGGCCACGAGCAGCTCATCGCCCGCAAGCACCGGCTCGGCGCGGATCGGCGCATCGAAGCTGCGCCGCCAGCGCACCTCGCCCGAAGTCACGGCGACGCTCACGAGCACATGGCCCTCCGCGAGCAGCACCGCGTCGCGTACGACGCCGAGCATCTGCTCGCCCGGGATGAGCGGCGCGTCCCAGACGATGGCCCCGGTCTGGCCGTCGAGCGCGATCGCGCCGCTGCTGTCGCGGGGCGTGACGACGAGCGTGTCGCGGACGACCACCGGCGCGCCGCCGCGTCGGCGGACGGTCTGCCGCCACTGGTCGTCCAGATGCAGGCGGGGGTACTGATGGATCCAGTCGATGACGCCGTCGCGGGCGTCGAGGCGGGCGACGAGGCCCATGTTGGTGTTGGCGTAGACGTAGCCGCCGGCGACGCGCACGCCGCTGCCGTAGCGCACGAGGTCGATCTCGCGGTCGGACAGCGGGCCGGAGTCGGGGCCGGCCAGCTCCGGCGTCTGCGTCGCCAGGCGGCGCCGCCAGCGCAGCTCGCCCGTCGCAGCGTCGAGGGCGACGAGCTCGATGGGCGTGATGAGCCCCTGGCGCACGGCCAGGCAGTAAACGAACCCGTCGGCGACGGCCGGGTCACCGACGAGCTGCGCGTCGACCAGCGCGTCATCGCCGTCGGTCGACCAGATCATCTCCCCGGTGCGAATGTCAAACGCGGCGAGCCCGGCCGGGTGGCGCCGACTCGTGTCCAGCCCCCAGAGCGTGTAGACGCGCCCGCCGTCGATCGCCGGGCGCATCGGCGCGGGGATGGTGATCTCGCGGCGGATGGAGCTGCCCCGGCTCATGCCGCTGGTCCAGCCGGCGACGCGCGCCCAGCGCGGGGTGGTGTCGCCCGGGCCGTACACAGCCAGGCCGCCCGGGCCGGCGACGGCCGTGTGCGCCGCGTCGTCGCTCGTGACGATCGCCAGCGGCAGCGGCACGAGCGGGTCGAGCGCGGCCGCGGGCACGCGGTTGAGGAACCCCGTCGGCCAGAGCGGCGCGTCGACCGGCACGCCCAGGTACGCCAGCGACCCGAGCGACGGTTCGGGTCCGGCGTGCGGGAGCTGCGCGTGGCGGCGCACCATCGCCAGACCCCGCTCCGCCGTCTCACGCTGCGCGGCGTCGCCCGCCCGTCGCAGGACGTCGTCCAAGTGCCGCTCGACCGCGCCGAGGCGCCCGTCCCACAGGGCGCGCTCGCCAAGCTCGAGCAGCGCGGCCTGCGTCGCGTTCGCCCACGGGTAGCGCCGCGCCGCGGCGAGCGTCGCCGCCTCGTCGCCGGCGGCGTCGGCAAGCGCGCGCTCCGCACGCTCCTGCTGCGCCGCGGCGAGCGCCTCGCGCAGGCCGGGGCGTTCGAGCACGAGCGCTTCGATGCTGCGCCAGATCGACTGTCGGACGCGCTCGCGCTGCGACACGACGTTCTGCCCCGCGACATCGCGCTCCAACAACCGCTGGATCTCGTCGGCCAGGCCCGCGTCGTCGCCGCGCCGGCGCAGCGCGTCCCAGCGTCCGCCCAGGCCCGCCTCCTGCGGAAACGACGGCGCGAACGTGTAGCGTTCGCGGCGCGCCTCGACGCGCTGCAGCCGAGCGGTGATGGCGCGCCCGGCGTCGCTCTCGGTCGGGTGGCCCTGCAACAGCGCGTCATAGCGCGCCGCGGCGTCGGTCAGCCGCCCGAGGTCCGCCAGCATGGCCGCCTCGGCAAGCGCGACGTCCAGCGCGTCCTCGCCGGCCGCGAGCGCGGCGGCGAACGCGGCGGCCGCCTCGAAGTACCGGCCCTCGTCCCGGTACGCCTCGCCCAGGGCGCGGTGCGCGCGCGCCATCAGCGGGTCGCCCGGCGGCAGGTGGCCCGCCCGCCCCAGCGCCAGCAGCCGCTCAGCGGCGTCGCGGTGATGGCGCGCCCCCTCGACCGTGTCGGCCATCGCCCCGGCGCGGCTGAGCAACGTCGACAGCGCCTCGGTCGCGGCATCGACGCGCCCCGGAAACTCGGTGGCGATGCGCTTGAGGTAATCGAGCTCCGGGTGGTGCAGCGCGCCACGGTGCAGGTGCTCGACGAGGGTCTCGTAGGCCGCGAGGCGCTCGTCGCCGACGGGGTCGAAGCGGTCGATCATGCGCTCGACGAGATAGACGAGGCGGCGCTCGAGGCGCGTCTGGGCGGTGCGTGCGTCGTCGGTGGCGTCGCTGACCTGCTCGTCGAACCGCTGACGGTTGAGCTCGTAGGTTTCGCCCCACGTATCACGCCATGAGATTTCCATGGCGGGGTCGTCGAGCCGGGCGCGTTCCATCGCCGGTCGATCCGCCACCGCGGGCGAAAGCGTCGCCGCGACAAATCCCATCATGAGCGCCAGGCACACAAAAACTCGCATCATTCCGTCGCCTCCTGCACCAATCCCGCCGGCCAATACGGTAGACTAACCATCGTTCCGTGCACAGCCCACGACGAGGAGTCTCCAGCCATGCCCAAGCTCGCGATCCACGGCGGCAGCCCGGCCGCCGGCGACGTCACCATGCCCCGTTGGCCCGCGTTCGACGACATTAACGAAAAGGCGCTGGTCGAGGCCTTCCGTTCCGGCACGTGGTGGCGCGGCGGGACGATCGAGTCGCAGGCCGCGTCGAAGACCGGCGAGTTCGAGCGGGCCTTCGCCGAGTTCCAGGGCGCGGAGCACGCCCTGGCGGTCAACAGCGGCACCACCGCCGTCGAGATCGCCCTCCGCGCCGCGGGCGTCAAGCCGGGCGACGAGGTGATCGTCCCCGACCTCTCCTTCGTCGTCACGGGCTCAGCCTGCCTGCCGGTCGGCGCCTACCCCGTCTTCGTCGACGTCGACCCGCGCACGGGCCAGCTCGACGCGGACGCGATCGAGGCGGCCATCAGCCCGCGCACGAGCGCGATCTGCCTCGTGCACTTCGGCGGCTACCCGGCCGACATGGACCGCATCCCCGACATCGCCCGCAAGCACAACCTCGCCCTCATCGAGGACTGCGCCCACGCCCACGGCTCGCAATGGCGCGGCCGCGGCGTGGGGACGTTCGGCGACTTCGGCACCTTCAGCTTCCAGCAGTTCAAGTCCCTGACCGCCGGCGAGGGCGGCATGCTCGTCACCAACGACATCGAACGCTGGCGCGCCGCCTACCGCTTCCACAACCTCGGCCGACTCGAGCACAAGGGGCAGTACGAGTTCTACGAGATGTCCTCCAACCTGCGGCTGACCAACCTGCAAGGTGCGCTGCTGCTCTCGCAGATGCCCCGCTTCAAACAGCAGGTCGAGCGGCGCAACGTCGCGGTCAAGCGGCTCGATGAGAAGCTCGGCGCGATCCCCGGCATCGAGCCCCAGCCCGCCGATGCGCGCATCACGCGCCGGGGGTTCTACTACTACATCTATCGCTATAACGCCGAGGCGTTCAAGGGCCTGCCGCGCGAGCGGTTCCTCGAGGCGATTCGCGCCGAGGGCGTCAAGGTCGCGGGCAAGGGCTACGGCAGCGCGCTGCACACGTATCCGCTCTTCCGGAACATGGACGTGCCCAGCGAGTACACCAACTGCCAGTACCGCACGCAGAGCTGCCCCGTCGCCGAGCGGCTGGCGAAGCAGGAGGTGTGCACCTTCGCCCACCAGTTGCTGCTGCTGGACGATGCCTCGCTCGACCGCATCGCCGAGGCGATTGCCAAGGTGCAGGCGAACGTCGACGAGCTGCTCGAAGCGACCGCGACGTAGAAAGCCGGGACCGGTGGTCCCGGAGGAAGCGGCGCGATTTTCGGCGACGATGTCGTCGCGCCGGGCGCTGGGCGGTCTTCCGCGGCGGCGCGCGACGATGGGACCGCGCCGGTGGAGTGCATCGGTTGCCGCCTCGGCCGGGACCACCGGTCCCGGCTTTATGCCGCGTCACGCCGTCGGGCCCGGATAGTCGGACGGCTCCCAGCGGAAGTCGATGTCCTTGTCCTTGTGAAACGTCTTCGCCGCCAGGCGGATGCAGTCCCAGCAGGCCATCGCCTCGCGGTTGAGGCCCGGCGCCGGCGTCGGCGCGGGATGGGCCCACGCGCGCACCGCCTCGTCGCGATCGCGCAGGCACATCGCGCACTTGAACGCCGCGTCAGCGGGCTGGGCCTGCTCCAGCGCGTGGCGCAGGCAGTCGAGGCACATGATCGAGCCGTGATGCCCTTCGAGCATCGGCTTGACCTCGTCCCAGTCGATGCCGCAGAAGTCGCAGGAAATGACAATGCCGCCGTCTTCTTCGCGTTGCATGGGTGGGCTTTATGTCTGGGGGTTGGGGATTCGGGGTTGGGGGTGTTATTCGATTCGGTAGTCGATCTCCAGCACGATGGAGCGGTCGGCCTGTTCGATCCGCTCGCCGGCCATGCGCCAGCGGTAGAGACTGGTGCGGATCGCGGCGTCCCAGTCGGCGTAGCCGGTCGAGCGGAGCAGCCGGGCCTCGATGACGCTGCCCTCGCCGGGCGAGAACGTCATCGTGACACGCGTGTCTCGCGGGCGCGAGGTCATCCATGAAATCGCGCTGATCTGCGCCCGGGCGGGCGTCACCTCGATCCCCGGTCCCACGAGCACTTCACCAACGCGTTCAAGCTCGGAGCCGTCGATGCGGACCGGATCGACGGCCGCGTCGGCGCGCGGCGCGGCCGTCGGTCGATCGAGCTCGACCTCATGAGCGCTCGTCTCAGCCGCCGCGTCGGTGGACGGCGCCGCGGCGTCGCGGGATGGCCCCGGCAGGGGCGGTGCGGAGCCGTCGGGGGGGCCCGGCAGCTCACCGAGCGCGAGCGGGTCGGTCGCAGCCAGCCCGGCCGTGCCCGGCAACACCGCCGCCCCGCCACCTTCCGCGGCGGAAGGTGGCGGGGTGGCGGGGGCGGGGGTGACGGGGGCGGGGGCGGGGGCGGGCTCGATGTTGAGCGGAGCGTCGTCGGTCGGGTCGACCTCGTCCTGCAGGGCCGGCTGCTCGGTCCGCGCCTGCCGCGCCAGCAGCTCGCGGTAGTCGTCGTGGGCGATCCAGGCAACGCGGGCCTGCGTCGCGTCGGCACGGCCGAGCGCCAGCGGGGCCTCGAGCATCGGCATGCGCTCGCCGTCGCGCCGCCGCTCGCGGTCGTCCGCCGCCCGCGCCAGGCCCCACTGCTGCGCGCCGCCCAGCGCGACCACGTGCACGACGACCGCCACGAGCAGGCCCAGCGCGAGGATGATGGAGCTGTCGCGGTCACTCATCGCCTGGCGCCTCCGATCCGACGATGGCGAAGTCGCGCACGCCGGCGCGCTCGATGCGCGCGACCAGGTCGACGAACATCGGGCCACGATCCACCACCGCCGCGTCACCGCGCAGCTCGCCGCCACCGCGGCCGGCCTCCTCCATCGCCACGAAGAGTTGCGCCGGCTCGGCTGCGTCCGCCAGCTCCGCCAGCCGCTCGTCGAGTTCGTCGTCGCCGATCGGCTGCCGGTTCCAGTAGATCGCGCCCGCGCGGTCGATGGTCACGGCATGCGCCCGGCCGGGCTCCGCCCGCTGCGTGCCCACGACACCCGTAAGCTCGACGGGCAACACCTGGGCCTGCACCGTGAGCACGAGGCTGTAGATGAAGAACGTCAGCAGCAGAAATACCACGTCGATCAGCGGCAGCAGCTCGACGCGGGCCGCGTGGTCGTGTCGCCGGAGGCGGAGCATGCGTACATGGTAGGGCGCACGGGGTGGGGCGGGCGTGGCGGGGGAAGGCGCCTGGGTGACGCTCACCGACCCTCGTGCCCGCGTCGCTGCGTCGCCGCCGCGGCGGCGTCGGTGCCAAGCTGGCGTTCGACCGGCAGGACGAGGGCCTGGAGGTGCTCGTGGGCACGCTTCTCCGTGCGGAAGTGCTCGAGGTCGGCGAACAGGCGGTCGACGTCGGCCTCGGGGACGATCGCCTGGAAGACCGTGAGGTTGCCCGGGAAGATCTGCGTGCCATGGTGCCGGCCTTCGTGGTCCTTGCCCTCCATGAGCGGGTAGCGCACGAACTGCCGGACGCCGGCGTGCTCCAGCAGCACGTCGATGGCGTCGGTGTACTCGAAGTGGACGTGGATCTGGACGAGCTTGAGGTTCATGCCGGCGCCTCCCGCGGTGTGTGGACGCGGTCGTCGCGCCGCTCGCCGCGCAGGAAGCGAAGCGCGCCGGCCTGCAGCTCGTCGAAGAGGGTGTAGACGACGGGGACGACGAGCAGCGTCAGCGCGGTGGAGACGGCCAGTCCGCCGGCGACGGCGACGCCGAGGGGCATGCGCGCCTCGCCGCCGGCACCGAGGCCCATCGCCAGCGGCGTGATGCCCAGAACGGTGGAGACGGCGGTCATGAGCACGGGGCGGAAGCGGACCTGGGCGGCCTGCTGCGCGGCGTCGATCGGCGCGAGCCCGCGCCCGATCAGCACGTTGGTGTAATCCACGAGCAGGATGGCGTTCTTGGCGACGAGGCCCATGAGCATGATGAGCCCGATGTAGGCGTAGATATTGAGCGTCAGCCCGAACAGCAAGAGCCCGCCGAACGCGCCGATCGTCGCCAGCGGCAGCGAGATCATGATCGACAGCGGGTAGACGAACGACTCGAACTGGGCGGTGAGGATCAGGTAGATGAACAGGATCGAGAAGCCGATGGCCAGCGTGAGGTAGAAGAACGACTCCTCGAAGAGCTGTGACATGCCGGCCATCTCGTACTCGGCGCCGGCGGGCAGGTTTTCGTCGAGGTAGGCTTCGAGCCGCGCGACAGCGTCGCCGAGCGCCACACCGGGCGGGACACTGGCGGAGATGGTGGCGGCGCGCATGCGGTTGAAGCGGTGGATCTCGCTGGGGCCGATCGTCTCCTCAATGGTGACGAGGCTGTCAAGCGAGACGATGCCCGCCCCCCCACCACCTCCGCCACCCCCACCACCTTCGCCGCCCCCGCCGGCGTTGGCGTTGGCGCCGCGGACGTAGATGTTGCGCAGGGCCTCGGGCGCCATCGCGCCGCGGCCGACGATCTCCGCGATGACGTCGTAGCGGTCGGTGTCGACCTCGATGTTGGAGATCTCCGTGCCGCCGAACAGCAGGCGGAGCGTGTTGGAGATGTCGGCGACACTGACGCCAGCCTCGGCGGCGCGGTCGCGGTCGATGTGGACGTCGACCTGGGGGTTGTTGATCTGCAGGTCGGTGCGCACACCGACGAACCAGTCGGGCTGGGTGCGCATCCACTGCATGAGCTGCTCCTGCTGCTGGTCGAGCTGCTGGATGCTCGGGTGCTTGAGGACGACGGCGATCGGGTCGCCGCCCATCCCACCGGGGCTCATCTCCATGACGAACGCCCGGCCGGCGGGCAGGTTGTCCAGCCGCTCGCGCAGCGCCTGCATGACCTCGACCTGGTGGGCGTCGCGCTCGTGGCGGTCGGTCATGCGGACGAACGCCATGCCGCTGCTGGGCTCGCCCGGCCCGCCGCGCCCGAGCCCGATCGCAAGGAACTGGTGGCGGATCTCGTCCATGTCCGCGAGCTCGGCCTCGATCTGCCTTGCGAACGCGTCCGTCTCGGCGATCGTCGCGCCGCGCGGCGCCTCGAAGATGATCATGAACTGCGAGCGATCCTCCGCCGCGGCAAACTCGCGCGACACGCCCGTCAATGCGAGCAACCCGACCAGGAACGCCGCGATGCCGAGCAGCACCGTCAGGCCCCGGTGGCGAAACGCATGGCGCAGCATCCACTGGTAGGAACGGTCGACCGCCGCGAAAGCCCGCTCCGAGAAGCGGAACACCCGGCCATGCGTCTCCGGCACGCGCAGCGCCCGCGAGCAGAGCACCGGCGTGAGCGTCAGCGCCACGAGCGTCGACGCGAAGACGGTGACCGCCACCGTCACGCCGAACTCCAGGAAGAACCGCCCGATCAGCCCGCCGGTGAACGCGACGGGCAGGAACACGGCCCCAAGCGCGAGCGTGTTGGCGATGTTGGGGAACGCGACCTCCGTCGTGCCGATGCGGGCCGCGGGCTCGGACTCGGCGCCGTTTTCCATGTGCAGGTAGGCGCGCTCCAGCACCACGATCGCGTCGTCGATCACGATGCCGATCACGAGGATCAGCGCCAGCAGCGTCAGCACGTTGATGGAGAAGCCGAACTGGCTGATGAGCACCAGCCCAATGAGCAGCGACGTGGGGATGGCGACAATGGTGACCATCGTGCCGCGCCACGACCGCAGGAACCCGAGCACCACCAGGGCCACGAGCAGCGTCGCGATGGCGATGGTGACGACCAGGTCGCGGATGTTCTCGCGCACGAACTCGGACTGATCGACGGCGACGGTGTGGTACAGCCCGGGCGGGAAGTTCTCGGCCAGCTCGTTCATGCGCTCGCGCACGTTCCGAGCGACCTCGACGGTGTTGGCGTCGGCCTGCTTGACGATGCCCATGCCCACCGCCTGATCGCCCGCGAACCGGGCAACGCGGCGGTCGTTGCTGATGCCGTCCACCGCCTCGCCCACGTCCGCGAGGCGGATCGGCGCGTCGTCGCGGTAGGCCACGACGAGGTTGTTGAACGGCTCGGCGCGCGCGAACTGCCCACGCGTCTGGATGAGGAACTCGCGCCGCTCGCCCTCGATGCGGCCGGCGGGGATGTCCACGTTCTCGCGCTGGATGGTCTCGACGACGTCCTGCACCGTCAGGCCATGCGCCGCGAGGCGGTCCGGATCGAGGCGGATGCGCACGGCGTAGGATCGCAGGCCGCCGATCTGGATCTGCCCCACGCCGCGGATGGTCTCGATGCGCTGCTGGAGCTGGTTCTCGGCATAGTCGCTCAGATCGACGTCGGACCAGCGCTCGTCGCCGCGCAGCGTGACCCACATGATCGCCTGGGCGCCGAGGTCGAGCTTGCGGACGATCGGGGCCTCGGCGTCATTGGGCAGTTGTCGCCGGGTGCGCTCGACAGCGTCGCGCACGTCCTGGGCGGCGACGTCGAGATCGCGCCAGAGCTCGAACTGGACGATGATCTGCGCCGTCTGCTGGCTGGCCGACGACGTCAGCTCGCGGATGCCCTCGATGGTGTTGATCTCGCCCTCGAGTGGCTCGACGAGCTCGGACTCGACGACCTCGGGCGACGCGCCGGGCAGGACGACGTTGACGCTGACGACGGGGAACTCGACGTCCGGGCTCTCCTGGACGGGCATCTGGAAGAAGCCGTAGACGCCGAACACCCCGGCGACGAGGAAGAAGACGATGGTGAGGACCGGCCGGCGAATGCAGAAGTTCCAGATCATCGCACCCCCCCCGCCGCGACATCATCCCCCGCCACGACATCATCCCCCGCCGCGTCATCCACGTCGGCCTCGGCGTCGCCGTCCGCGTCGCGCTCGCCGGTGATGCGCACCCGGTCGCCGTCGCTGACGCGCAGGTGCCCGAGGCGGACGACGCGCTCGCCAGGCTCGACGCCTTCGAGGATCTCGACGACGCCATTGCGGCGCAGGCCGGTGCGGACGGCCCGGGCGTGGGCCTGGTCGTCCTCGTCGACCACGTAGACGCGGTAGCCCTGGCGTGTGCCGACGAGCGATTCCTCCGGCACGACGGGCCGGTCCTCGCGCACATTCAGCGTCGCCGAGGCGGTGGCGAACGTGCCGGGCGCGAGCTGGCCGTCGGGATTGGGGATCTCGGCACGGACGCGGACGGTGCGCGTCGCCTGGTCGACGGCCGGGCTGATGAACGAGACGTTGCCCTCGAACACCTCGCCGGCGTAGGCCGCGACGCTCAGCCGCACGCTCTGGCCCTGCTGCAGGCGCGCCAGGTGCCGCTCGGGCACGGCGAAGCTGATGCGCATCGGGTCGATCTGGTAGAGCGTGGCGAGCGGTTCACCGACCGGGACGTAGGCGCCGACGTCGACCTCGCGCTCGGAGATCACGCCGGCAAACGGCGCCTCGATGCGCGTGCGGTCGAGCTCCTCGTCCAGCACGTCGAGTTCCGCCTCCAGCCGGTCGCGCTCGGCGGCGGCCTCGTCGTAGGCCGACTGCGCCCGGTCCAGCTCGTCCTCGGCCACAACGCCCTGCTCGCGCAGCCGGCGTTGCCGGTCCAGCGTCCGCTCGGCGTTGCTCAGACGCACCTCGGCGGAGCGCAGCGCCGCCGCGCTCGCCTCGCGCTGCCGGCGGAGGCGCTCGGCGTCGATCTCGAAAAGCAGTTGCCCCTGCTCGACACGCCCGCCCTCCTCGAAGCCGACGGCCTGGATGCGCCCGGCGATCTCGGGACGGAGCACCACGCGCTGCGTCGCCTGCAGCGTCCCCACGCCGCGGATCGTCTCCTCCAGCGTGAGCACCTCGACCGTGGCGAGCTCGACGGGCGGTCGGCGGTCGCCGCCACCGTCGCTGGGCTCCTCCTCGGTCTCGCGCAAGGCCACGAACGCCAGCAGCGCCGCGAGCGCGCCGACCAGCACGACACCGAGGATCGTCGGCCACCAGCTCGGGCCGTGACGCTTGGTTCCCTTGTCCGCAGGCATGAATGGATCCGGTGGCGTGAGGCGCAACGCCCCGCGCCGGGGGGTGGGGCCGGCGTGCGAAGCACGGAGCGTTGCTCCGCGTGCGCAGCGCCAACGCTGACTGATTGATACCCGGTTGGCCGCTCCGCGGTTCACCCCGCTGTACGCGCGGGCCGGTCCGGGATTATACAGCCGCGCCGCCGGGACGCGGCGACGCCGCCCATGCGCGGAAGCATGACACACATGCTGCGGGCGCGCCCGCCGGGGCGTAGAATCACCGCATCGAATCCACGGCGCGCCCCGGCGGTACCCTCCCCTTGCCAAGCATCACCGACAACGCGGCCGAGCAGCCCGCCCCCGCGTCGCGGGGTGAGGCCGTGTTCGAAGCCCGCGGGCTGACCAAGGTCTACGACATGGGCGCGGTGCAGGTGCACGCGCTGCGCGGGATCGACATCGACCTCTACCGCGGTGAGCTGCTGGTCCTGCTCGGGCCCTCGGGCAGCGGCAAGTCGACGCTGCTGAACATCCTCGGCGGACTCGACGTGCCCACGGCCGGCTCGCTGCGCTACCTCGGCGAGCCGCTCGTCGCCAGCGACGAGGCCGGCCTGACCCGTTTCCGCCGGCACCACGTCGGGTTCGTCTTCCAGTTCTACAACCTCATTCCCAGCCTCACCGCCCGCGAAAACGTCGCGCTTGTCACCGAGATCGCGCGTGACCCCATGGCTCCGGCCGACGCGCTGAACCTCGTGGGCCTCGGCCAGCGCGTCGACCACTTCCCCTCGCAGCTTTCCGGCGGCGAGCAGCAGCGCGTCGCCATCGCCCGCGCCGTCGCCAAGCGCCCCGCCGTCCTGCTCTGCGATGAGCCGACCGGCGCGCTGGACGCCCCCACCGGCATCGTCGTGCTGGAGGTGATCGAGCGCGTCAACCGCGAGCTGGGCACCACCGCCGCCGTCATCACCCACAACGCCGTCATCTCCGAAATGGCCGACCGCGTCGTCAGCCTTTCCGATGGCCACATCGCCAGCGAACATCGCAACACGCAGCGCCGGCCGGCCCGCGAGCTGGCGTGGTGAACGGGATCGGGGGCCGATCCGATGTTCAGGCTCTGAGGGTCCGCACGGCGGACCTTACGCCGCGCCCGTCAGCACCGGCAGGGGCACCGACGTCGTGTCGCCCGCCTTCGGCTCGTCGCTGGGGTCGTACGACTCCGGGTCGGTGTCCAGCAGCGTTTCGCCCTTGCGCTGCGCCGCCTCCATCTTCGGGTAGCGCACCTCGCGGAAACCCGTGACCGGCTCCGGCGTCGAGAGGATCGCCAGCCAGCGCTGGTAGTCGCGCTCACCGTGCCAGTCGAGCTGGTCGACGAGCTGCGCGTACCAGTCGCGGAACTCGCGCTCGCGCCGGTGCCACTGTGGCAGCAGCTTGCGGAGGAACCCGCAGCCCGCCATCGCGCGAAGCTGCCAGTCGCGGCTTTTCCACTCGAACCGGATCGTGCGCCCGAGGACTTCGAACTCCGGGCGGTTGTGATGCTTGTAGAGAATCTTGTCGCCGCGCTCCGGGTTGACGTTGAACCGCCTGCGGTCGCGCTTGTACTTTTCGGGGCTCGTGAGCATCGCAGCCGTGTAAACCTCGTCCTTGATCAGCATCACCTTGGCAAGGTTCCACACGACGGCGCGCGTGATCGCGTAGCCATGCCGGGCATCGTCCTTGTGGAAGGTGTCGACGAGGCGGTTGCAGTATTCGCGGGCGTAGTCGATGCCGCCCCAGATGACGCAGTCGTAGGCGCGGATGATGACGTCGCGCATCAGCTCGTCCTCGACGCGCAGGCCGCGCGTCGCACGGAAGGTCTTTTTCATCAGCACGCGATACTGGCGTGCGAGCTGCTCGCCGCGGCGCCCTCGGTACCAGGCCTGCAGCGTGTTGATCTTGCGGCGCAGGCACTTGCGCGCCGACTCGTACTGCCGCTGCGGCTCGACGACGAACAGGTCCGGCCGCACGGCGATCTTGCGCCCGATGTGGAAGGCGCGGATGTTGCGGTCCGCCTGGTCGCGGGTGATGGTGCGGATCGCCTTTTCGATCGCCTCCGGGTGCAGGGGCATGTAGCCCTTC
The DNA here is from genome assembly GCA_040905445.1 of Phycisphaeraceae bacterium. Taxonomy (GTDB): domain Bacteria; phylum Planctomycetota; class Phycisphaerae; order Phycisphaerales; family Phycisphaeraceae; genus SKPT01. The sequence goes on from JBBDRN010000009.1 coordinate 16,861, forward strand.
TGGAACGCGATGCCGAGCATCATGATGTTGGCGTAGAGCTTGGTGTCCAGCACGCGCTCGCACAGGTCGCCGACGTTGAACGCCGTGTAGTTGCCCGCCACCGTGTGCTCGCGCAGGCTGCGCTCCAGCTCGTCGACGGTGAAGTCCTCGCGGCCCATGAGGCTGAGGATGGTCGGCGTCTTGGCGGTGTTGACCACGGCCGTCGTATGCCCCGCCGACGCGACGCGGTAGGGATGCTGCGGGTCGATGGCGCGCACAGCTTCGAGGATGTCGACGCCGAGCAGGAGGTCGGCTTTGCCATAGGGAATGAGGGGGGTCGTGAATTTCGAATTTCGGATTTCGGATTTCGGACTTCGGCCATGGCCGTTGCTCTCCGCCGACTGCAGACTGCCGTCTGCCCCCTGCCCCCTGCTGTACACGAGCTGCGAGAACACGCCGCCGTTGCGGATCGCCAGCCCCTTCTTGTCGAGGAACTGCACCTCGTAGCCCATCTCGTGCCCGGCGAGCACGAGGATGCCAGTGGCTGTGCCGATGCCCATGCCGCCCACGCCGCAGAGGTAGCAGCGCCACGTCTCCTGCTCCGCGTGGATCGGCGGGCGCGGCGGCGGCAGGTCGTCGAGGTCCACATGCACGTCCCCCATGCGCTCCGGCTGCCTGCGCAGGATCGTCACCTCCTCGAAGCTCGGGCACGCGTGAATCCGCTGGCACGCCCCGTCGTTGACGCACCACGAAAAGTCGGTCTGAATCTTCGGCCCGTAATCCGTGTCGTTGACCTTCAGCCCCGGGCAACCCGTCTGGTTCGTGCACTCGAGGCAGAACTCGCACACCTCCGTCGCCACGTTCATGTGCGTCTTGCGCGCGAGGTATCCCTTTTCCTTCGCCTCGGCCCGCTCCGCGCGCTTGATCCGCCGCTGGCTCGTGATGCCGCACTCCTTGTCCGCGATCACGATCTTCACCCCGTTCGCCAGCAGCGTACGCTCCAGCAGCTTGCGGTACCGGTTGCGATCCGACGGGTCGATGCGCACGATCCGCACGTCGCGCTTCACGGCCTTGGGCACCATGCCCTGAACGATGCGCTCGATCTCCAGCGGGTTCATCTCGTTGCCTGTCAGGTCCAGCTCGATGCCCGAGTGGCCCTGGTGGCCGGTCATCGCCGTCGTCTTGTTGTCCAGGATGATGTAGGTGATGTCCTGGGCGTTGTAGATGCTCTGGCTGATCGCCACCTGCCCGCTGTGGTAGAACGTGCCGTCGCCCATGAACACGAGCTGCTTGTTCTCGATGAACGGGTCGACGCCCGCCCCCGTCGCGCCGCCCAGGCCCATGCCCGAGTAATTGTGCATCAGCGGCTTGGTGGGCTCGAACATCAGCATCGTGTAGCAGCCCGTGTCGCCGTGCGCCACGAGGTCCACCGGCTTGCGCTTGTGCTCGCGCAGCATGTACTCGGCGTCGAGCAGATCCCGGCGCAGCTCCAGCAACACGCTTGACGAGTCGCGATGCGGGCAGCCCGGGCAGAACGTCGGCGTGCGCGACGGGATGCGCACGTCGTACCGCGCGGTCGCGGCCAGGCGCTCAAGCTCGCCGCTCAGCCGCCCGTTGGTCAGCTCCGCCGGCAGACCCGCCTGGGCGCGGATAAGCGGGATGAGGCGCTCCATCAGCAGCGACGGGTTGAGCCCGCGCGTCTCGGGGATCGGCGCCAGGTCGTCGGGGAATCGCTTGCCGTAGACGCGCGTCTTAAGCTCGCCCGTCTGGCGCAGCGGGTCGATGATCTCCAGCACCTGCCGCTCGACGAAGCCTCGCCGCTCCTCGACGACGACGATCTGCCCGCACTGGCGGGCGAACTGCAATACCAGCTTCTCGTCGACCGGGTAGCACATGCCCAGCTTGAGGATCGGCAGCCGCCCGGCGAGACCCATCTCCGCCAGTGCGTGGGCGAGGTAGGCGTAGCCGGTGCCCGACGCGATGAACCCCAGCGGCACGGTCTCGCCGCGCTGCGGGCCGTGCACGATGCGGTTGACGCCCAGTCGACGGGCCTCGTCCTTGACGGCCGCGAACCGCTCGTGCAGCGCTTCCTCGCGCTTCCACGACCGTGGTGGCAGGAGCACCGTCTGGTCCAGGTTCGGCTCGATGTCCTGCTCGTACGAGAGCGACCGCTTCTGATGCTCGCTCATCTCCGGGAAATGGTTCTCGTAGCAGGTGACCGTCCCGCCGCCGTCCGCGGTGGTGACCGTCATCCCGTAGCCGATGTAGATCTGCCCCGCGCGCCCGATGCGGAACGCCAGGTCGACCCAGTCCTTGACCTCCTGCGGGCAGCAGGGCTCGATCATCGGCAGGCGCACGTGCTCGGCGAGGAAGCGCGAGTCGGCGGGCACCTGGGTTGAATCGCTCCACGGGTCGTCGCCGACGATGATCAGCCCGCCCGAGCCGTCCCGCGTCCCGGCGAGCACGCCCAGCGCCAGCGCGTCGGCGGCGACGTGCAGCCCGACGCTCTTGAAGCAGGTGATCGCGCGCCCGCCGACCATCTGCGCGCCGTTGACCATCGCGACGGACAGCGCCTCGTTGGTCGCCATTTTTGCGACCATGCCGCGCTCGCGCAGCAGCGGGCCGATGGACTGGAGCGTGTCGAAGAAGCCGGCGACCGGCGAGCCGGGATAGCCGGTGAACAGGTGCACGCCCCCGGGCGTTTCCAGCGCGCCTTTGACGAGCAACTCGGTCCCGTTAAAGATCGCCTGTCCCGTGTTCTGGTTGAACCGTGGGTCTGTCTTCATGGCCGATGCTTCTGGGCCTGGGTGCGGCCGGGTGTCGGCGGGTCGGTAACGCGCCGGGCGGCAGGACGGCGGGGTGGCGGGGCGCGGCGGGGTGAGCCACAGCAAGCCAACCTCCTCGGCCAACGGCTACGCGGACGCAACCGGGGCGCGCGGCCCCGGACGGCTCCCCTCGCGGTGGATCGCCCCCATTATAGATGCGCCACGCCCATCGCGGCAAAGGTTTTCCCAGCTTCGCACCATCACGACGACCTCCAACCCGATCAGACCCCTCACCCCCCCCAACCCATTACTCGGCTGCCCCGCTCGCGCCACGCCACATCACACCCTCCCCCACCCCCGGCCCCCCGCCGTCTTAACCCCCTGCCGTCTGCCCCCCTGCCCTGCTACGATTCACGCTGCGAGACCCCTTTACACACATCCCCCGCGAGGGAGTAAGCCTTGATGCATTATCGGACGCTCGGTAGCACAGGCCTTAACGTCTCCGTCATTGGCGTCGGCACCTGGCAGTTCGGCGGCGAGTGGGGCCACGACTACACCCAGCCCGAGGTCGACGCCGTCTTCGACGCCGCCCGCGACGCGGGCATCAACCTCCTCGACACCGCCGAATGCTACGGCGACCACCTCTCCGAGCAACTCTGCGGCCAAGCGATCGCCCGCGACCGCGACAAGTGGGTCGTCGCCACCAAGTTCGGCCACAAGTTCCAGGGCCACCTCGAACGCACCGAGCCCCGCCAGCCCGAGGACATCGCCGAGCAGCTCGAAGACTCGCTCAAGGCGCTCGGCACCGACGTCATCGACCTTTACCAGTACCACTCCTACGCCAGCGACGAGTTCTTCGACGACGACGTGCTCGCCCTGCTGCACAAGGCCCGCGACGCGGGCAAGATCCGTCACCTCGGCAACTCCGTGCGCGACCACGAGGACCAGCACGAGCAGGTGGCCGCCGCCCGCGAGCGGGGCCTCCAGGCCGTCCAGATCGTCTACAACCGCCTGCAACGCCGCCCCGAGGAGTTGGGCACCTTCGACCTGTGCCAGGCCCATGACCTTGGCGTCCTGGTGCGCGTCCCGCTGGCGAGTGGCTTTCTGTCAGGCAAGTACACGGCCGAGGCCCGCTTCGCCGACTCGGACGTCCGCTCGCGGCGCAACGCTCAGCAGATCGCGGACGTGGTGGAGAAGGTGCGCAAGATCAAGAAGGAGGAGGTGCCCGCCGACGTGCCGATGGCCCGGTGGGCCCTGGCGTGGTGCCTCAAGCATCCGGCGGTGACGTGCGTGATCCCCGGGTGCAAATCCCCCGAGCAGGTAAGCGACAACGCCGCCGCCGCCGACCTGGTCGAGCCCGGCCATCCGCAGGCGGCCGATCAGCCGGGGTAGGTGGCGGGGCCGGTGGCGGGGCGGTGGCGGGGGTCAGAAGGGGGCGTCGTCGTCGCCCTCGACGCTCTGCAGGGCCTGCCTGATCGTGTCGGCGTCGAACCCCCGCCGCGCGAGCACGCCGTAGAGCCGTCGCCTGCGGGTCGCCGGGTCGAACCGCGCCAGCGATGGCCAGCGCTTGCGTGCCAGCTCCACCGCCGGCCCAACCTGGTCGGCCTCGGCAAACGCCTCGCCCACCACCCGCTCCGCCATCGCGCGGTCCACCCCCTTCTGGGCCAGCTTCTGCCGCAGCAGCATCGGCCCGGCGGGCTTGCGAGCCAACTCCTCGCGGATGAGTGCCCGGGCGAACGCCTCATCATCGACCTCGCCACGGTCAGCCAACCGCTCGACGACGCGCTCACACGTCTCGGAGCCGTGCCCCCGCCGGCGGAGCTTCTGCACCAGCTCGCTGCGGCTCTGCGCCCGGCGGGCGAGCAGGCGCAGGGCGTCGCGCATCGCCTTGTCCTGGCCCGCGGCGTCGGCGACGCGCTGGGCCAGCGGCTCGTCCCACGCCTGCCCGACGGCGAGGGCGAGCTCTTCGAGCCGGCTCCAGGACAGCGTCGCGACGATCCGCCGCCCGACGCGCACGCTCGCCCGCGACGGGTCGTCGCGGTTGGGCGTGATCGCGGTGATGCTGGCGGGGGTGGGCATGCGGCGATTGTACCGGCGCGCGGGCCCCGGCCGCGGCAGGCGACCTGTTTGACAGCGCGTGGGCCGGCTGATAGGGTCGGGCCCTTGGTGGCTTAGTGCCGGTGTGTGCTGATGTTTCGTTCGTCCCATCGGCCGCCGCCGACGCCTTCCAACCAGGTCTGTGAGTCGGAGAGCAAGCCCATGATACTTAGCCGACGTGTGCCCGACGCCCTGGCGATGTTGATCGCCGTCGCGCTCGGGTTGATCGCCGGCTCGCCGGCCCTGGCACAGGACGCCCCGCAGCTTCCCACCGCCATCATCACCGCCGAAAGCCTCACCAACCAGCAGCAGGGGACGATCGACGCCTTCGTCACCCATCGCACCGCCCAGCTCGTCGACGGCGAGCCGCTCGAGGTGTCGCAGGCCCGGCGGGACCTTTACGAGCCCTTTCAGGTTGACGGCGCGACCGCCGCGTTCCTCGGTTACCACCGCGACACCATCGCCTCCCGGCTCGACGCCGCGTTCGCCAGCGACCGCGTGCTCGTCCGCCTCAACGCGATGATCCTCATCACGCGGATGCCCGGGCGGGTGCCCGAGGCGCTGATCGACGCGGGGCTCGACGACTCGAGCCCCGCCGTGCGCTACTGGGCGGCCCGGGCGGTGCGCGAGGTCGCCACCGCCGGCGGGCTCGGCGCCGGGCAGCAGCAGGCGATGCTCAACCGCCTGACGGGCCGACTGGAGGCCGAGGACGCCACCGCGGTGGTGGAACAGCTTTTCGTGGCGCTGATCGCGCTGCCCGTGGACGTGGGCGCTCAGCCGCTGCTGGAGTCGATCAACCACCGCGTGAGCCTGCACGCGGAGCGTCCGGGCAGCTCCGTGCAGCCCGAGCGTGCGGCGATGCAGGAGCTGTTTCGCCAGCTCCTCTCCGCCGGGTCCAACAACCCGCCCCGGGCGGCGATGCGGCAACTCTCCCGGGCGGCAGTTCGGTACATGGACCTGCTGGCCACGGCCCTGGAAGCCGACGCCGTCGAGGAGCACCGCCAGCAGCAGTACGCCGACACGATCGCCCTGGCGGACCACCTGCTGCGGACGCTGCACGCCGAGCTCGGCGGTGGCGGGTCCGTCCCGGCGGCGGTGACCGACGCAGTGGGCGACGCCGACTGGGCGACCGTCCGCACGGCCGCCCAGCGCTGGCGCGGCCTGTTGCAGCAGGCGCCCTACAACTTCAGCGAGGACGACCTGGGCGTGTAGCCGCGGCCCCCTCCTTCACCACCGCGCCGTCCCTTCCGCAATAAGGGGACCGGACATGTTCGACGGCTGGGCAACGATCAAGCTCGATCACGACGACGGCCGCACGCTGACGCTGGTCCGACCGACCAACCAGCGTCTGCTATCTCTGACCTTTGCCGTCGCTGGACTCGGCATCCTTGAAGGGGCGGGATGGCTCGGCTACGCGCTCGGCTTCCCCGGTGGGCTGATCGCCATCGCGGTCGCCGGCATCGGGCTTGTCTTCGTCATCGTTGGGCTCTGGTTCGCCCTGCTGCGCGTCAGCTACATCGCCGACGGGGTGACCCGCGAACTCCGGTTGCGCCGGCGAGTGGCCATGGGCGTGCTGAACTGGGAGCGGGAAACGGCATACCGCGCCGACGAACTCGAATTCATCGCGGAAGGCCAGGCGCTGGCGATCCCCGATCCAAGCAGCTCCGGCGAAAAGCCGCGCTACGAAGTCTGGGTCCGCCCCGCAAACGCCAACGCTCGCGCGATCCAGCTCGGCGAGTCGGGCGACCGCGACTACGTGCGCGACCTGGGCGAGCGGATCGCCGATCGGCTCGGCATATCGTGGAAGCCCGACACGCCGGCGCACGACCCGGAAGAGCTTCAGAAACTGCTCGACCCTTCATCGGGCAACAACACACCCACTCCGCGCAGCGGCTAGAGCGCGTTCGATCCAACCGCGGGTGCCACTGACAAGGCCGTCCTCGGTCTTGTCAGTGTTGGTTGCAATTCGCACTGACAAGCTCCGCGGACTCCGCTTGTCAGTGGCACTCCACCCGCTACGAATGGGTTGGAGGCGATCTAACGCCTACCCAATCACGCTCTTTTTCTTCTTGCCCGCGAGGTAGCTCTCGATGATCGTCGAGCTCAGGTCCTCGCTGGTGCAGTAGTACGCCATGCCGCGCGTCAGGCGCGTCATGCGGTCGACGAAGCCGACCCAGTCCATGCCCCAGTAGTCCTCGATCAGCGCGAAGGTGGCGATGCGGATGCCCTGCTGCTGGCACTGCAGCGCTTCCTTGAGCGTCGCCGTGGCCGTGCGCTCGTTGGGCGGGTACAGGAGATACAGCATCTCGCCCTCGGTGGGCGCGGCCATGTTGGGCTCGGCGTGGGCAGTGGGCTGGCCATCGGTGATGATGAAGATCTGCTTGTTGGCCGCGCCGCGCCGCGCGAGCATCTGCCGCGCCAGCCGCAAGCCGAGCTGCAGGTTCGTGAAGTGCAGCGGGATCTGGTCCTGGTTCTGCTGCGCCTGCGCCAGCGGCACACGCAGCCGCACCTGGTAGTCGCGCAGCGAGATGGGCTTGGGCATCACGAGCGGCATGTCGCGCTCGAGGATGCGCTCTGCCAGCGTGAAGAACCCCACGAAGTCGATCGTGTCCTGGGGGAAGCGCTGCTGGACCAGCTCCGCCATCCCCAGCGCCACGCGCTTGGCCTGGTAGAACCGGCCCCAGCGCATCATCGAGCCCGACTGGTCGATCAGCAGCGCCGTCGCGCAGTCGGCAGCGCCCTCGGTCAGGTGCAGCTCGAAATCATTGGCGTTGATGTGCACCGGCAGCGTCGGCCCCCCCGCCACACTCCCCGCCGCACTCCCCGCCACGCCCGAGGCGTCGCCCGCCTCCCCCGCCACGCGCCGCTCGGCGACCTGCCGCGCGACCGCGTTGCGCATCGTCGCCGCCAACTCGATCTCGCTGAGCGGGTCGCCATACTCGTAAGGCTTGGTGCCCTCGACGCGCTCGCTCGTGCGGCCGGGGTCGTCCGTCGGGTGCCCGTCCTTGTTGCCGCGTTGCATCCCCTGGAAGATCTCCAGTAGCGCCTTGTGCCGGATCCCCTTGACCATGCGCGGCGTGAGCTTGAGGCTCTTTTTGCCGTTCTCGTCCTCCGATTCCTCGAGCAGCCCGGCGTCGATCATGTCCTGGATGTACTGCTGCTCGGCGTCGCCCTCGAGCTTCTGCATCGCGTCGAGCGCCTGCTGGCCGTACTGCATGATGAACTGGGCGACCTTCGCGTCGGGGAACAGCGCGTCTGGCCCCTGGAACGGCTGGCCGTCAAACTCGGAATATTGAAACTTCATAACGGCCTCGCAGGGGGAAAGTGGACGTGCCGGAAGGTTGCGCCGACCCTCATATGGTTGCGCGCCGCGGCGGCCGCGTCCAGTGGTTTTCTTGAGGTCGACTCCTACCCCCCCTCCGGAAGGCCCTACAGCGGCGATTGCTTCGCCATCCCCGGCCGGCGGGGGTAGTCCGGCGGCGTCGGCCGCTCCTTGAGCACGCTGATCACCACCAACTCCTGCTCGAAGTCGGGCGGGTAGGCCTCGACGACCTGCACCTCGCCCCCGCCCAGGATCGCCAGTGCGTCGGTGGCGTCGCGCAGCTCGCGCTCCGCCTGCGACGCCTTCATCGCCAGCACCCGCCCGCGTACGCCGACGAGCGACAGGGTGTACTCCAGCACCTCCGCCACCGTGCCGACGGCTCGGCAGACCGCCAGGTCGTAGTGCTCGCGATGAGCCGGGTCCTGCCCCGCCTCCTCGGCACGGGCCTGGATCGCCCGGACGTTGGCCAGCGGCAGGGCATCAATGCACTCCTGGAGGAATCGCACCTTCTTGCCGGTGGCATCGAGGAGGGTCACGCGGATGTCGGGGCGGGCGATGGCCAGCGGAATGCCGGGGATGCCGCCGCCCGTGCCCACGTCGATGAGCTGCACCCCGGCCGGGTCCGACTCGAGCCCGGCCACGAGCGTGAGACTGTCAAGGATCAGCCGCTGCCACGCCGCGTCCGGCTCGCGGGCCGCGGTCAGGTTCATGCGCTGGTTTGCCTCGAGCAGGCGGTCGACGTAGTCGGCGAGCAGGGTGAGCTGCGCGTCGGCCAGCGCGATGTCGAGGCGCTCGAGCGACGCGGAGACGAACTGGGGGATGCGCGGGTCGGCCATGGGTGGCGCCAGTGTAGGCGGGACGACCCACCGTGCGCGCTTTTCGTGGTTGTAGGGTCCGCTGTGCGGACCTTTGCGGCGGCGGGCACGCGGGGGAAGGTCCGCACAGCGGACCCTACGCCGCCGCCACCCCACCACCGCCACGCCACTCAAGCCGGCTCAGTCATACGATCGGGGCTTGCCCGCGGGATCGGCCGCGGCGGGCATGAAGACGATCGTGCCCAGGTTCTGGAGGCCGATGCTCATCCCGGTCGCCAATGGCCCGCCAGTAACCGGGTCGATCGGCACGAGCCTGTCGCCGGCGTTTTCAAAGCCTCGGAGGCTCAGGTTCACGAACGCCAGGCCGAAGACGTTGGCGTGCGTTGTCGAGCCGATGAGGGTTTCGGTCTGATCATCGACGTCGAGCTCGACCAGCTCGGTGCCGGCGGTGGCGTAGAACGTGCGGCCATTGAGCGTCGCCAGGCTGTCGTAGGGGCGGGCGAGCGTCATGAGCTGCTCGTAGCCGCCGGTGATGTGGTTGACCCTCAGCAGGCGCGCCTTGGGCCCGCCATCGCTGTCACTTGCGCCGTTGCGCACGGCGTCGTACTCGTCGTCGGGCGACTGCACCTCGCGTCCGGGGCCGAAGTCGAACTCGACGTGGCTGAGGGCGTGCTGATTGGATTCGCTGGTGACGACGAGGGTATACGTTCCGCCGTCGATGCTCACGAGCCTGGTGCGAAAACCGAGCGAGTCGAGCACCTCGTCGCCGACGCCGGTGAGCATGTTTGCGTCTTGTGCCCAGGCGGCCTTGGTGATGACGCCCACCTGCTGCCCGCCGTTGTGCACGTCGATCACGAAGCGGTCGGACTGATGCGCGCCATCCTCGCCCAGGCCGACGGGGGCATCCTCGAACTTGACGCGCCGGCCGTGGTTCTCGACGACGTAGCGGACGTGCTCGCTGCCGCCGTCACCGTCGCCGCCGTCATCCTCGAGCTCGCTGCGGTGCCTGGCGAGCGTGACCAGGACGACGAGGTCCTGGAAGTCGGCCGCCTCGCTGTCCATGTCGGTGGTGCCGAGCTCGAAGAGGAAGATGGCCTCATTCTGATCAAGCACGATGGTGTCGGTTACCGGGTCGATGTAGTCGCCCACGAAGTCGCGGACGTTGCCCTGGTTCTGAAAGCCCTCGATGTCGGGCACGGCATCCCCGTTGCGCAGGACGATCAACTGCTGCGAGCCATGGCTTGACCCGTCGACGCTCAGGAACTGCTGCCACGACCAGCCCCACCACCCGCTGCTCTGGCGCACCCAGGACCGCGCCAGCACGTCGATGGGCGTCCCGGGGTCGTATTCGTCGGGCAGGATGAACTGCCGCGGGTTGTGCCCGTCGTTGACGTTGCCCGCCTCCGGATCGCCGAACGGACCGAACGGCGTCATCGGCTGCCCGCCGACGCGCAACTGCGTCGTCACGGGCACCTCGTACTGACCTGCATAGCTGATGGCCGCGCCGATGACCGTGACGCGCGCCGCGAACGACTCGCGCGGCACGACGCGGTCCTCATCGATGTCGAACTCGATCGGCTCGTCCGCCTCGGCGTCCAGATTCTGCACGGCGAAGACGTTCCACTTCGCCGGATCCGCCGCCGACGGCGCCGCCGCCGCACCGGCGACGTGTCCCACGCCGAACCCCTCGCCGACCAGCGCCGCTGCCGCGGTCTCCGCGTTGACATACACGAGCCAGGCGTGGCCCTCGTCCGGATCGCTCCAGAACGCCATCAGGTTCAGGTGCTCGGGCAGGTGCGTGGATGCGTCGATGCCGCTCAGCACCGCTCCGTCGGCGGTGCGGATGGTCCCCACGCCGGTCGTCTCGCGCTCGGCGAAGTCGTGCTTGCGCAGCTCCCCCGTGGTCCGGTCGATGCCGAACAGCAACATCGACTCGGTGTCCGGGTCGATCGACTGGGCCAGCGCGGGCGCCGCCAGCAGGGTCATCAGCCCCCCACAGAGCAACATTCGGTCTCGTCGATTCATGATGCGATCCCCGTTCACAGCCTCGCAAGTCTTTCCCGGTCCGCCGCAGGCACGGCCATCCACGAACCTGACAACTGGACGATACGACGATGCGGCAAGCAAGGCAGGCGGGGCAAGATGTGGCGGCAGACGATCGCCCAGCCGCCCGGACCGTCACATCACGCGCAGACAGGCCGCGGCGCGTCGCGTGAACGCAACATCGAGGGCTCGCCCGCCCCGGAGCACGTGGCGTGGCGTGAACATGGGGGCGCGATCGGTCGTCGCCGCGCAACCGCGCCGGGCGCCAACCGCGTGCGTAACATGCTGAGGGTGCACGACATCGGCCGCGGCGGCAGGCGGGCGTCGCCGCGGCACGACATTCGCCCATGGTGCTGGCATGCCGCGCTACGCCCTCATCCTGGTCCTCGTCATGCCTGCGCTGCTGGCGGGGTGTCAGTCGGCGACGACGTCGACGGGGCGCGGCGTGGCGACGCCCGGCCGGTCCATCGTGTTCAACGCGCCCGCGCAGCGCGGCGCCGACGCGGTGCGGCCCGAGGCGGCGCTGCCGTGGTACATCGCCCGCCGCGATGCACGCTTCGCGGTGAGCCTCGGCGTCGAGCCGGCCGTCTACGAGCGCAGCGTCACGGTCACGCGCGATCGGCAGCGCACCTTCCGCGGGCGGGTGTACGACAGCTACAGCCAGACGACCTACCGCACGCAGGTGCGCGATCTCGTGCGCTGATGCGGCCTCGCCTCTCGCCACCGTCTTCATGATGCCAACCGCCGCGCGCCGCTTGGGCGCGGCGGCGAAACGGGCGGCATCGTCCGGTCCGATAAGCGCATGCGCCCTCGACCGGTCCAGCGCATCACGCAACCGCGCCGATGATTGACGGGCTTGTGCCGGTGCGCATGTTCTCGGACTCGCCTCGCCGTCACGACCGGCTTTTTCGCGCCCGCGCGGTTAATCGCAACGTCCATCAAGCCGATCAATGGGCTGTCAGGCACTTGATCATTCAGATGGGCGCGAGGTCCAGGAGAAGGGGCGAGCTACACATGCCAAGGCAAAAAGACATTCTCACCACCGGGGAAGTGGCCAAGATCTGCAACGTCGCGCCACGCACGGTGAGCAAATGGTTCGACTCGGGTCAACTCCGCGGCTACCGGATCCCGGGGTCCAAGGACCGCCGCATTCCACTGAGCGCCCTCGTGCGATTCATGAAGGCGCACCAGATCCCCATGGACGGCCTGCAGTCGGGCACCATGCGCGTGCTCATCGTCGATGAGGAATCGGAGATCATCGAGGTCCTCTCCAAGGTCCTCCATGAGCAGGCCCAGTACGAGGTCCGCGCCGCGCACAGCGGCTTCGCGGCCGGCATCAACTGCGAAAAGTTCCGGCCGCACGTCATGCTCGTCGACATGCACCTGAGCGACCTGCGCGGCGAGGAGGTCCTCAAGCTCGTGCGCGACAACGAGGACCTGCAACTGACCAAGGTCATCGCCATGAGCGCCAAGCTCACCGAAGGCCAGAGCCAGCACCTGACGAGCAAGGGCTTCGACGGCTACCTGCGCAAACCCTTCCACGTCCGCCAGGCGATCGAGGTCATCGAGGAAGCTACCGCGATCGTCTACTGACGCCGGCGGCAGCACATCACGAACACCAGCGAGAAGCCGGGACACACGTTGTCCCGCTTTTTTGCTGCGCGCGTGGGGGGACGACCACCGAGGCACAGAGACACAGAGAAGAGAGAGAGGAGAAGATCGAATCGCCCCTGGGTGGCACTGACAAGCGGAGTCCGCGGAGCTTGTCAGTGTGTGAACGACGGCAAACACGACAAGCCCGCAGACGGCTTGTCAGTGCCACCCGCCGCGCCCGCCCTCTGTGCCTCTGTGTCTCTGTGGTTGTTTTGCCGCCGCGCAACCCGGTCCCCCTGCCCAACCCGCTATCCTACCCTTGACGATCTCGCTCCGACCCCCTTGGCGCCTTGGCGTTTAACACGAAAACCGAACCATGCTCATCGACTCCGCCACCATCGAAGTGACCAGCGGCAAGGGCGGCGACGGGTGCATCTCGTTCCGACACGAGAAGTACGTCCCCAAGGGTGGGCCCGACGGCGGCGACGGCGGTGACGGCGGCAGCGTCTACCTCCTGGCCGACCCGCAGGTCAACACCCTGCTCGACTTCGCCGGCCGACACCACTGGCCCGCCGACAAGGGCCAGCCCGGCGGCCCGCGCTCGCGCCACGGTCGCAACGGCGACGACCTCGAGATCCACCTGCCCCCCGGCACGCTCGTCTACGACGACGCCACCGGCGACCTGCTCGCCGACGTCGCCCAGCCCGGCCAACGGACGCTCATCGCTCGCGGCGGCAAGGGCGGCAAGGGCAACGAGCACTTCAAGTCCGCCACCAACCAGACGCCGCGCACCGCCACCCCGGGCGAGCCCGCGGAGCAACTGCACCTGCGCCTCGAGCTGAAGCTCATCGCCGACGTCGGGCTCGTGGGCAAGCCCAACGCGGGCAAGAGCACGCTGCTGGCGCGCATCAGCCGTGCCAGGCCCAAGGTCGCCGACTACCCCTTCACGACCCTTGAGCCGCAGCTCGGCATCGCGGAGCTGTCCGGGCATCGCCGCCTGGTCGTCGCGGACATTCCCGGCCTCATCGAAAACGCCCACACCGGCCAGGGCCTCGGCACGCGGTTCCTGCGCCACATCGAGCGCACGCGCGTGCTGGTGCACCTGATCGAGATCGAGCCCGCCGACGGCAGCGACCCGGTGGAGAACTACCAGCTCGTGCGCCGGGAGCTCGAGGCCGCCACCCCGCTGCTCGCCGGCAAGCCGGAGCTGGTCGTATCGAGTAAAATGGACCTCGTCGGCGAAGCGGGCGACCGGGAGGCCGCCACCCGCCTCATCGCCGAGGCGCTCGACCGGCCCGTACTGGCGATCAGCGCCGCGTCGGGCGAGGGCCTCCCGGAGCTGCTCGAAGCCCTCTGGCGCCAGGTCGCCGACGAGGCACCAGGCACCGACGCGATGGGGGATGGAGCCGTGGCGGAGGAGGGTGAGTGAAGGATGGCAAAGCCTGGGGGAAATCACCACGACAACTGTTGGCCCGCCGCACGGCCGGCCATCGGACCGGGCTGCGCCACCCCCTCGCAATGATCCGGCCAAGGGAAAAAGGTCAGGGGCAAAAGGCGAACAGCTAAAGGCTGACGGCCAGCAGTGACCGGCTAACAAGGGCGCTCGATGATCAAGCTCAACCTGCTCGCCGTCAGCGTGGGCAACACGCGAACCCGCCTCGGGGCGTTTGTGGATGGCCAGCTCGTCGAGTCCGCCACGTTCGAGAACCGCCAGGAGAGCGCGATCACCGAGGCGATGGACCACGCGTTCAGCCCGCTGCGAGAGAACGACGAGGCGCCGGTGGTCATGGCGTCGGTCAACCCGCCCGCCGCCCGCCTCGTCGAGGCCAACATCACCCGCCACCTCAAGCGCACGGTTAAGCGCGTCGAGCGCGACCTGCCCATTCCCATCGGCCGGCGACTCGACCCCGAAGCGATCGTCGGCGAGGATCGGCTGCTCAACGCCGCCGCCGCCTACGACGTGCTCAAGCAGGCCTGCGTCATCATCGACGCCGGCACCGCCATCACCATCGACGTCGTCGACGGCCAAGGCACGTTCCACGGCGGCGCGATCGCCCCCGGCGCCCAGCTCCAGCTCGACGCCCTGCACAACCGCACCGCCCAGCTTCCCGAGGTCGAGTTCGACCGCCCCGAGGAGCCCATCGGCCACAACACCAGCCAGGCGATGCGCTGCGGCGTCTACCACGGCCTGCGCGGCATGGTCCGCGAACTCGTCGAAACCTACGCCGAGCACCTCGGCGCGTATCCGATGGTCGTCGCGACCGGCGGCGACAGCCCGCTGCTCTTTCGCGACTACGAGATCGTCGACCGTGTCGCGCCCGACCTGACGCTGACGGGCCTGGCGGTGACGTGGCGCGTGGCCGTCGAGCAGGAAAACGCGTAAAACGCCAAGGCGCCGCAATGCACCCGGAGCCTTCATCATGTCCCCACCCACGCCCACACCGCAGCAGGCGCTGACCATCGTCCGCATCATCTGGGGCGCGCTTCTCTTCGGGCAACTCGTCGTCGCCGGCATCTTTATCTACCTCACGCTCGACGGCGGGTTCGCCGGCTCGCCGGACCTGCACCCGCTGCTGGGCTACGTCGCTGTGGCCGTGCTCGTCGTCGCCGTGCCCGTCGCGCACATCGCCCGCCAGCAGACGTACAAGGCCAACTGGCGGGGCGACGCCGTCAGCGTCAACGGCTACATCACGGGCACGATCATCTACCTCGGCGCCCTCGAAGGCGCCGCGATCGTCGGCCTCATCGCCGTGCTCGTCACCGGCCGCCTGGCGCCGGGCCTGATCGTGCCCGCCGTCGCGATCATCCTGCAAATCGTCAACTTTCCCACGGGCAAGCCGCTGCAACCCGCGCCGCCTCGCATCCCGTAAAAAGCCGGGACCGGTGGTCCCGGGGCAGCGGCGAAACGCGCTGAAGATGCGCGCGTGCCACCACGTCACGCCGACACGGTTGCGTCACCGCACGCCGCGCGTGACGATGACGCCTGCGGTTGGCGTGCGGTAACCGCCGCGTCCCCCGGGATCGCCGATCCCGGCTTTGTACGAGGCAGACCACGTTGAACGCGCATGACGCCGTTGAGTTGACGTTGGCGACTCCCCCTGCCGCGGGGGCGGTGGCGATCGTGCAACTCGCCGGGCCCGGAACGTTGCGCATGCTGACGGCGCTGACGGGGATCGCCGGCGACTGGCCGCGTGGGCGGCTGCGCCTGGCACGATTCGCCGACATCGACGAGGGCCTCGCGGTGCGTCTCAGCGACGAGCTGGTGCAACTCATGCCCCACGGCGGGTCGCGCATCACATCGCGGCTTATCGAGCACCTCGTGAGCCTCGGCGCGGCCGTCACACACGAGCCCGATCCCGCCACGCTCTACCCCGAAGCCGACTCGCCACTGGAAGCCGACGCCCTGGCGACGCTGGCGCGGTCGGCGAGCCCGGCGGCGGTCGACCTGCTGCTGGCGCAGGCGGCGCTGTGGCAGGATGAGCCGCGGCCCACGCCCGGCAGCGACGCGGCGCGCGAGATCCTCGCCCGCTCCGACGTGCTCGACCGCCTCGTCCACCCGCCGACGGTCGTGGTCGTGGGCCGGCCCAACGTGGGTAAGAGCACGCTGACGAATCGGCTGCTCGGGCGCGCGGTGAGCCTCGTGGCGGACCTGCCCGGCACGACGCGCGACTGGGTCGGCGCCACCGTCGAGCTCAAGGCCCAATCAGAAATCAGGCATCAGCAATCAGCCATCAACGTACGCTGGCTCGACACGCCGGGCCTGCGGCAGGACGCGGGACGCGTCGAAGCCGCCGCCATCACCGCCGCACGCCGCACGCTCGCGAGCGCCGACCTGCTCATTGCCATGCGCGACCCGGCGACCGACTGGCCCGAGCCCAGCGCCCTGCCGCGCGAGGCGGACCTGTACGTGCTCAACAAGGCCGACATGCTGCCGGCTCTGTCGGGGTTCGACATCCGCCATTCGGAATCGCCCGCCACCCCCCTGCCGCTCAGCGCCGAGCGTGGGGACCGCGTGGACGTGCTGGAGCAGCGGATCGTCGCTTCGCTGGGGCTCGCGGAGCTGCACCCGCCGCGGCGGTGGGCGTTTTCACCGACGCTGCGCGCGTTGCTGGGTGGTGAGGCGTCAATGACGTGGGCGCGATACGTGTAGGGCCCGCTGTGCGGAACTGCCCGGTTCGCGATGCGGCGCGCGTGGCCTTCGCTCGCGGACTCGCTCAGACCACGGCACCCGGCGATCCGGGAACAAGGTCCGCACAGCGGACCCTACGCCCCCCTGGCGCTCTGCCCCCCTTATGGCACCTTGGCGTTGGAACCGCGCGGCTACTTCGAGCGGCCGCCCTGGCCTTCGTCGGTGCCGTCCTGGTCGTGGCCGGCGATCGAGTCGCGCATGCTCGTGTCGGACTGGATGTTGCGCATCCGGTAGTAGTCCATGATGCCCAGGTTGCCGCTGCGGAACGCCTCGGCGATGGCCTTGGGCACCTCCGCCTCGGCGAGCACGACCAGCGCCCGGTTCTTCTGAACCTCCGCTTGGTACTCCTGCTCCTCCGCCACCGCCATCGCGCGGCGCTTTTCCGCCTCGGCCTGGAAGCGGCGCTTGTCGGCCTCGGCCTGGTCGCCCTGGATCTGGGCGCCGATGTTCTCGCCCACGTCGATGTCGGCGATGTCCACCGACAGGATCTCGAATGCCGTGCCCGCGTCGAGGCCCTTTTCGAGCACCGTCTTGGAGATGCGGTCGGGGTTCTCGAGCACCGCCTTGTGGCTGGACGATGAGCCGATCGTCGTGACGATGCCTTCGCCGACGCGGGCGATGATCGTCTCTTCCGTCGCACCGCCCACGAGACGGGCGATGTTGGCGCGCACGGTGACGCGGGCCCGGGCCTTGAGCTGAATGCCATCCTGCGCCACCGCGTCGACCGTGGCCCGCCCGGACGTCGGGCTCGGGCAGTCGATCACCTTCGGGTTCACCGACGTCTGCACGGCGTCGAGGATGTCGCGGCCGGCCAGGTCAATCGCGCAGGCGGTGTCCCAGGGCAGGGCGATCTTGGCGCGGTCGGCGGCGATCAGGGCGGTGACGATCGTGGGCACGCGGCCGCCGGCGAGGTAGTGCGTTTCCATCTGGGCGGTCGAGATGTCGAGCCCCGCCTTGACGGCGCGGATGCGCGAGAGGACGACCGTGCGGGGGTCGACCCGTCGGAAGCGCATGCCGATGATGTCGACGAAGCGGACGCGGGCGCCGGAGAGCTGGGCCTGCAGCCAGAGATTGAAATACTGGATCACAAACAGCAGGACGATCAGCGCGAGCAGGCCGGCGAGGACCAGCACGGCGAAAAGGAAGACGGTGAGCGGTGTCATGGATGAATCTCCTGGATCGACCCCGAGGACGGGCGAGCCCGGCCGCGCGAACGGCGCCGGGCGAACCCATATGATACACGCAGGGCCCCCGCGGTGTCGTCGCGGCCGGCGGCAAGGGTCAATCAGACATGCGGCCGGGCGGGCGGGCGGCTCGGCCGATCAAAAAGCCACAGCCTCTCTTTCGGGAAGCCGCGGCTTGCGGGGTTGCCCCGTCAAACGGGGTGCTCCGCATATCTTCTCCGCAGCGTCCGGAGCCGCCTGTGCGTCTCACGGATGCTCCGGTGGTGGCGATGAAGCAGCTCCCGCACGGGCCATCGCGGCACGTCGCGGATCGCCGCGTCGTAGCGGCCGCGCGTACGGGCCTCGCTGCGCTCCAGCGCCTGCAGCAGCGTCGCCCGCTCGCCCCACGTCAGCCGCGTGCGCATCCCGCGCCACCACGCCTGGACGCGGCCGGCGGGGCCCGCCGCCTCGTCGATGACCTGCCCCTGCTGCTCGATGAGCTGCTCGAGCTCCCGGGCAAAGTCGCGCCGCTCGTGGGCGAGGCTGTAGCACAGGGCCGTCAACTCCGCGTCCTCGAGACTGTCGCCGACGTTGCGAAAGTCCGCCTCACTGGCGCGGTCCTCCTGGACGAGGGCCTGCAACCGGCGACAGGTCTCGAGGCTCAACCCGGTGGGCGTCGCCTTGATCATCGCTCAGTCCTCCCGGCAGCACGCCGCTCACAGGCCACGCGGGCCGCCGCGGTGGACGAGCCCGACGATCAGCGACACGACGAACAGGATCAGGAAGAGGACGAACAGCACCTGCGCGATGGTCGCGGCAGCGCCGGCGATGCCGCCGAACCCGAACAGCGCCGCGATCAGCGCGATGACGAAAAAGATGATGGCCCAGTAAAGCATGGCGGATGATCTCCCTGGCTGACGCACGGTGTGGCGGGCCTGGAGCGTGAGGCGGGTGAGGCGGGGCGGGGTGCGTCAGCCGTTGCGTCCCTCGCCCGCGCGGTGTTGCCCGCGTCTGTGGGAGCAGGGGTGCAAACCGCGCGCCACCGCCGGGGCGGCGGCGGTGGCGCGCGAGCAAGGCCCGGTCAGCCGGGCGACGGGCACCGGTCGGCGTATCGGGCCGCCCCCATGCCCACCCGCTGTTATGATGGGGCGTTTGACCATGGACCAGCCGGCAAAGAAGAGATGCTGCACGCCGTCGAACGCCCAGGCCCCCCCTGCCGCCCAGGCCGCGCCGGTGCCTGCCACGCCGCGCGGCGTGCCCCAGGCCGCGCCCGCGTTGTCCCTGGCCGAGGCCGAGCGTCGGGCGCGGGCCGGCTCGACGGACGGCATGGTCCGCATCGCCCCGGGCGCGTTTCGCATGGGCACCGACTCGGACGAGGCCTGGCCCTCCGACGGGGAAGGCCCCGTCCGGCCGGTGGAGGTCAGCCCCTTCTACATCGACGCGTGTGCCGTGACGAACGCCGCGTTTGAAAGATTTGTCGATGCCACCGGCTATGTCACCGACGCCGAGCGCTTCGGCTGGTCGTTCGTCTTCCGCGGCCACCTGCCCGCCAAGTACGCCGACCGCCTGGCGCAGACCAACGCCGTGCAGGGCCTGACCTGGTGGATCGCCGTGCCCGGCGCGTCCTGGCGCAAGCCCGAGGGCGAGCGATCCAGCCTCAAGCAGCGGATGGACCACCCGGTGGTACACGTGTCATGGAACGACGCCGTGCGCTATGCCGCGTGGGCGGGCAAGCGGCTGCCCACCGAAGCGGAGTGGGAGCTCGCGGCCCGCGGCGGGCTGGATCAACGCATCTACCCCTGGGGCGACGATCTGACGCCCCGCGGCAGGCACATGTGCAACATCTGGCAGGGCAGGTTCCCCGAGCGCGACACGGGCGAGGATGGCTTCGCCGGCCGCTGCCCCGTCGACGCCTTTCCCGCCAACGGCTACGGGCTGCACAACGTCTCGGGCAATGTCTGGGAGTGGTGCCTCGAGTGGTTCAGCCCCGACTGGCACCTGCCCGAAAGCGACGCGACCCGCCGCGACCCCGACGGCCCGCCCGCCGGCACGCACAAGCTGCAAAAAGGCGGCTCCTACCTCTGCCACCGCAGCTACTGCAATCGCTACCGCGTCGCGGCCCGCACGGGCAACACGCCCGACAGCAGCACGACGAACAACGGCTTCCGCTGCGTCCGCGACGTGTAGCCCATCAACAAACCCGGCGCCCCCCGCCACACCCCCGCCACATCCCCGCTACACCCCCGCCACACTCGGCCACTCACCCGATGCGGTCGGCCAGATACGCCTCGACTTTGTCGATGCCGATCCGCTCCTGCGCCTGCGTGTCGCGCTCGCGTACGGTCACGGTCTGATCCTCCAGCGTCTGGCCGTCGATCGTGAAGCAGTACGGCGTGCCCGCCTCGTCCATGCGCGCGTAGCGCTTGCCGATCGACTGCTTGACGTCGAACTGCACGCTCCAGCGCTTGCGAAGCTCGCGGTAGAGCGCCTCGGCCTTCTCCGGCATGCCGTCCTTGTTGACGAGCGGGAACACGGCCGCCTTGATCGGCGCCATGCGCGGCGTGAACTTCATGTACACCTTGCTTGGCCGCGAGTCGTCGGGCGTGTAGGCCTCGCACAGCAGCGCCAGCGTCCCCCGATCCGCCCCGGCGGACGGCTCGATCACGTGCGGGAAATAACGCACGTTGCGCTCCTGGTCGAAATAGCGCAGCTTGTCGCCCTGCCCACACGCCTCGGCGTGCTGCCGCAGGTCGAAGTTGGTGCGATGCGCCACACCCTCGAGCTCGCCGAAGCCCGGCGCGGTGAACGGAAAGCGGTACTCGATATCGCTCGTGCCGGCCCCTTCCTTGGCGTAGTGAGCCAGCTCGTCGCGGTCATGCTCGCGCAGGATGAGGTTGTCGCCCGCGAGGCCGACGCCCTGCCACCAGTTGTAGCGCATGTCGCGCCAGTAGGCGTACCACTGCTGCGCCTGCGCCACATCTTCGCCGACGACTTCGGGGTCGGGGATGAAGAACTCGATCTCCATCTGCTCGAACTCGCGCGAGCGGAACGTGAAGTTGCGCGGCGTAACCTCGTTGCGAAACGCCTTGCCCGTCTGCGCAATGCCGAAGGGCACCTTGACGCGCGAGGTGTCGACGACGTTCCAGAACTGGGTGAAGATGCCCTGCGCGGTCTCGGGGCGCAGGTAGGCCTTGGCGTCTTCGTCTTGCAAAGCGCCAATGAATGTGGTGAACATGAGGTTGAACTGTCGAGGGGCAGTCAAGGTTCCGGCCTGGCCTGTATATGGCGATGGAATACTCCGATGTGCTGAAGTCAATTCCTGCACAGAGATTTCGCGCATCACCGCGACGTGCGTTCTGCCGGCCGGATCATGAACTTGCAGGTTGATCTGCGTCCCTCGCGGATCTGGTATGCGTTCGCCCACCTCGACCTTTTTCAGTTTTTTGATCCCGAAGCTTGGATCGAGGCGCACGTTGCCCGGATTCTCCGCAACAAATCCAGACGCCTCCTCGAGAGAACCACCAATGATCGCCGCAGCCAAAAACAGTGACTCACCTTCCTCAAGACGCGGCCTATCGGGGCCAGGAGAATGCGGACCCTCCGGCAACAAAAACAACCCGACAAGATGATCGGCGCGGAATCGCTGCTGCGTTTCCTTGTCATCCACCATCGGATCATTAAACCCCGCCACGTGCCCGCTGGCCTCCCACACGCGCGGGTTCATGATGATCGTCGTATCCACCGGCACGATCGACAACGGGTGGCCATCGGGCCCGTCGGGTGGGCTGGTGACGATGTCGTTGAACCAGGCGTCCTTGAGGTTTTTCTTGAGCAGCGCGCCCAGCGGGCCGTAGTCCCAGAAGCCGTTGATCCCGCCATAGATTTCGGACGACTGCCAGATGAACCCGCGGCGACGGCAGAGCGCGACGATGTCGTCCATCGACTTGGCAGCGCTGGAGGAGGTGGCGGAGGCGGACGACGGCGGGTCTGAAGGCATGGCGGGCTCTCGCGTGGACCGAAAGCGGCAAGTGTAGCGGCCCCGCCACTAAATCGCCGCGATTTAGTGGCGGGGCGCACGGGCGGGGGCTCGTTGCAGTTGGGGGCCGGCGGGAGCCGGGCGTGCGACGCGGCTACGACGTGCCGTTGTGGCAGCGCCGGCTGCCGGGGCGGGCGTACGAGTCGTAGTTGGCGTAGATGAGGCCCGCGACGATGCCCAGCGTCAGGGCGGCGGCGATGATGGCGAGCGTCAGCAACTCCGGGCCGCCAACGAGCCCGTATTGCCGCACGGCGAGCAGCGTCAGCAGGAACAGGCCGGCGACGGCGGGGGCGACGATGGCGCGGGGCACGTTGAGCGGGCGCATGGGCGTGGGCATGGGCGGCTCCTGGTCGACACAGATAATCCTAGGATCCGCGGCCGCGTTGTGCCAGAGGCGCGCGACAGGGCGTGACGCGTCCGGAACGCGTCGCCCGGGGGACCACGGCGAACACCGCGTGACGGAGCGGGGCTCAGCGGCGGGTGCGCGGCTTCTGGGAGGCGTCCAGGAAGTATTTGCGGGCTTCGCCGGCGAGGTAGAAGCTGCCGCACACCACGATGAGGTCCTCGCGGCTGACGGCGCGGCCGGCGAGCTTCAGCGCGTCGGGCAGGGCCGCGGCGGTCTGCGCCATCTTGCCGGAGATCTCGGTGAAGCGCGTCATCAGCTCCTCGGGCTCCATGGCCCGCGGGTTGGACTTGGCTCGGGTGAAGATGACCTTGTCCGCACCGAGCGAGAGCTGCCGGAGCATGCCGGGAATGTCCTTGTCCTGGCTGCTGCCGAAGACCACGACGAGCGAGTCGTAGCTGACGTGGGCGCCCAGCGCGCGGATGAGGGCCTGGATGGAGTCGGCGTTGTGGGCACCGTCGATGATGACGCGCGGCTGGTTCCAGACCTGCTCCATGCGGCCGTGCAGGACGGTCTGCTCGAGGCCGGCGATGACGCGCTCCTCAGGCATGTTGAAGTCGTGGGCCTTGAGCGTGTCGAGCAGCGCCAGCGCCAGGCCGCAGTTGTGCGCCTGGTGCTCGCCGCGCAGGGGCACGGGCAGGTGCTCGAAGCGGCTGGTCTCGGTGGTGATGCAGACGCGGGTGTGAGGTCCGAGCTCGCGGTTGGCCTCGAAGCGGTAGGAGAAGTCGATCTGCTGGCCGGTAAACGAGAGCGGCGCGCCGACCTTCTCGGCGACCTCGGTGAGCACGGCGGCGACGGCGGGGTCCTGCTCGACGCTGATGGCCGCAACGCCTGGCTTGAAGATGCCCGCCTTCTCGCGTGCGATCGACGGCAGGTCCGGCCCGAGGATGTTCGTGTGGTCGAGGCTGATGCGGGCGATGCCGGTGGCCAGCGGGTTGGCGACGGTCGTGGAATCGAGCCGGCCGCCCAGGCCCGTCTCGAGCACGGCGACGTCGACGGCCTGGTCGGCGAAGTGCTTGAACGCCGCGGCCGTCATGATCTCGAAGAACGTCGGCGGCTGCTCACCCAGCGCCTCCTGCTCAACCTCGGCGATGAGGCGGAAGATGTCGGCGATGTCGCCGTAGCTGACCATCTGGCCGTTGATGGTGATGCGCTCGCGCAGGTCGATGAGGTGCGGGCTGGTGTAGAGCCCGACCGCGTACCCGCACGACTGGAGCATCGACGCGAGCATGGTGCAGGTCGAGCCCTTGCCCTTGGTGCCGGCAACCTGGACGCAGCGAAGCTGCTCGTGCGGATTGCCCAGCGCGGCGAGCAGACGGCGCATCCGGTCGAGGCTGAAGGTGTCCTCGTTGTACCGGACCAGGCGCATGCGCTCGTGGTCGACGTGGTCGTAAAGCCAGCGCAGGGCGGTCGTGTAGTTCGTGATGTCACCCGCATCGGTGGGCTTGGCGCGGCTGTTTCGCCCCGAAGGCGTCTTGCGGTGGCGGCTGGAGCTGCGGGAACCGGTCGAGGTTTTTGTGGTGGCGGCTGAGGAGGAGGGCATAGAACTTCACCTTAGCTTAAATGGGGCTTTTAGTCAATAAGTAGGTTGTGTGCCATGGTTAATGAACCTTGGGGACAGGAGTTATATAATTAATTCGGATTTCCCGGGACGACAAACGTCGTCGCGCCGAGCCTTGTCGCAGCCCCGGCAGGGGGACGACCGGCCCGTGGGGCGTCGGCGTTCGTCCCGGCCGCGGGGCGAAGGTAGCCCCCGCTGCCCCTGCCGGGACAGGAGGACTCCCCCGTCGCCACGTCCCACGGGTTCCGCTGCGATCCACCCGGGCTACACCCCCACAGCCCCTGCGCGGCCGGAGTCTGGTGCCGGCGATTGCGATGCGGCGCGGGGTCGGCGTCAGGCCCTGACAATTCGCTAACCGCGAAGCAGCGAAGCAGGCGAAGGGCGCGAAGGGTTTGTGATGTGCGTAATTCTGTCTCTTCGCGCCCTTCGCCTGCTTCGCCTCTTCGCGGTTCAATGATGAATTCGTTCCGCTGCCTGCACCCGTGACGGCAACCCGCAGCCCCTGCGGGGCTGAAGTCGGGCGCCGGTCATTGCGATGCGGCGCGGGGTCGGTGTCAGGTCCCGAAAATCCCAGATGAATCCAATAAAAAAGGCCGACCCTTGCGGGTCGGCCTTGAAGAAACCGGGTTGTGGTCGGTACTGACGCCGGGGTCAGACCTGCTCGATGAACTTGCGACGGAAGGTCCGGCCAGCGCCGAGCATTCCGAGCAGGACCATGCCGCCCCACGCCGCGGCGGGGAGGGGGATGATGGTCATGTCGGCATAGACGACACCGTCGCTGCCGAACACACCGTCATTCGCGGTGCCCGAGCCACCGATGTTGAAGCTGGTGAGGGTCAGCCAACGCGGGGCGAAGCCGCCGACGGCGCCGCCGTTGAGACCCTGGTCCGGGCCGATGATCCAGCTCATGATCTGATCGCCACCGAGCGCGAGCAACTGCCCGCCGGGAGCGTCATACCATTCCTGGATGGTGGTGTAGCCTTGGGTCACCGCTGCGGGGCTGACGTCGAACTCCCACGAGTCATCGACGTGATCGAAACCGGCGCTGGCCCAGAGGTCCTGGCCGGCGACACCGACCGAGTTCCACCCGGCGAGGGTGCTGTCATCGGGCACGTTGCCGGCGCCCGCGAACGGATTGGTCGCCGACTCCCAGAACTCGAACATGGTGTCGTCGCCCGTACCGAACGGGTCGACGCCGGCCGAGTTGGCCACGCCGAATTCAACGGTCGTGCCGACCACCGACTTGATCTCGATGGCGTAGCGACCGAACAGGTGGTTGTTGCCACCCTGGCCGAAGAACTCGGTGTAGTTCGTCGCGCCAACGGTGGTGCGGACGAAGTCCATCTGGAACGAGCCGAGGATGACGTCACCCACGGCGAAGCCGCTGGCGGGATCCTTGGCGACGAGGCCGCCCGCCCCGTCCTCCTCCATGACGATGCCCCAGTCGGCATCGCGGAAGCGGTAGGTCGTCGACTGGTTCAACGTGCCCGCGTCGACGGCCAAGTTGAAGAGAATCTCGTTGACGGTGTTGGCCTCGGCGGCGGCGCCAAAGGACATCGTTGCGCCGACCGTACCGGCCACGATGAGGCCGGTTAGTCGACTGGTCTTAAACCCATTTCCTGATCGCATAATTCCGCTCTCCTTTCCCGGGAGTCTTCCTCCCTGATACACATGCTGGACGCCGTAGGAGTCACGTGCTCGCTACGGCACAACTTTCACCTAAACCCGAAAGCGCCGCTCGCTGCAGCGCTGGCACATCCTGCGTTGTCGGCTGGGAATCGCGTGAAGGGACTTCTCCCCCCTTCATCGTTCCCCCCGATCTTTATCCTCTCCTGATCTCCAACTCCTGATGTTCCGGGGCTCCAGGCCCGAAGCTCAGCCTGTAGATTACGCCATGGTCAGGGTTGATGCAAGGGTTTACCGCCGGTGAGCATGAAAATTTTGTCATCAGGTGCGGCCGAGCGGGCGCGGGGCGGCGGGTGAAATTGCCCAGCTTCCCATCCGGCGGCGTCGACTCCGACGTGTGACGGCTACAACTGTCTCACCGATCAGAAGATGTGACAGATGTGGTGAACATGCCGCGACGGTACCGCGTGTCGCGCGGGGACGGAGACGAGCCTGGGTACGAAAAGCTATCGGAACTTCGCCGGGCCGCGAGCGGCTTATAGGACGATGCCCCGGTTGCGGATCGCCGTGCGCGGAGTGGCGGCCACGCCTGACTCGGGAACGCCGGAAGCTGGAGGCCTCCGACGGCTTATGTGCCAGTGCTTCGGTTGGGCGGGGCACGGGTGGGCGAGGCACCCGTGGCACCCGTTGATGGACTGAGCCGCGATCTCTAGCGCTGCGACAACTCGGCGGCGAGCTCGTCGCGCAACGTCTGGAGACGGGTCTGGGTCCGCTCGGTCAGGTTGGCAAGGTCGAGGTTCCGGCCGTCGATGTCGGCAAGAGCGGCGCGGGCGTCGTCAGTGCGGCCGGCGCGGAAGAGGATGTAGGCCCGGGCGACGCGCCACTCGGCCCTGGCCGGCTCGAGCTCGATCGCCCGGTCGATCGCGGCGAGCGCGTGGTCCCATCGCTCGGCCCGCGTTTCCACGAGGGCGAGCGTGTCGTGGAACGTTGCCATGTCGGGGGCCGTCGCGATCGCGGCTTGGGCCAGGTCGCGGGCCTCGTCGAGCTCGCCAGTGTGCTCGGTGAGGACGACCGCAAGATTGTTGCGGATGACGGGGCTTTGCGGGCTGTCGGGGCCGAGCTCCAGGGCGCGGCGGTAGTGGCGGGCGGCGCTGTCGCCGTCCTGCTCGATTTCGCCGAGCAGGCCGCGGGCGAAGTGGACGACGGCCTCGGTGTCGTGGGCGGCGACCAGCGCGTCGAGGCGCTCGCGGGCGCGGTCGATGAAGCCCGGCTCGTCGAGGCGCTGGCCGAGTCCCTGCCACGCGCCGCCCAAGGCGACTCGCTCCATCAGGGCGTCGGCGGGCGTGTGCTGATCGAGCTCATCGAGCCAGGCCGCTGCGACGGCGGGGTCGGCGATCTGCGTCTCGGCACGGCCGCGCCAGAGCACGCGCCACGAGGCGTCCTGCGACAGCAGCGGCCGCAGCAGCGAGGCGGCGGCATCGTGCTGCCGGGCGTCGACGAGCGCCCACGTCTGCAACTCGTACCACTGGTGGTGGTTTGCCGGGTCGATGCGGGCCCGCTCGGCGTGGGGGGCGAGCCGGTCGAGCACGGCGTCCGATCGCTCGCGCGCGCGCTGGACGCGCGCGACGAGCAGGTCGGGCTCGAACGTGCGGCCGGCGACCCGATGGCGCCACTGGTCGGCGGCGGCGAGGGCCTCGTCGTGCTCGCCGGCGGCGAACAGCATGTGGGCGGCGAGCTCGGCGATGCGGGCGTCGGCGGGGAAGCGGTGGATCGCGTCGCGCGCGCGCTCGAGCGCGTTGCGCGGCTGGCCAAGCAACGTCGCCTGCTCGATCGCGAAACGCTGCAACGTCGCGAAACGCGGGTGCGCGTCGGCGAGGTCGATCAGGGCCTGCACGGCCTCGCGGTCGTTGAGCTCGTTGTTGGCCACGCGCTGGGCGATGCGCAGCACCTGAAGCGCCGCCTCGCGGTGGGCGCTTTCCTGCAGGGCGGCACGCACGATCGGGGCCAGCCCCTGGCGCTCCTCCAGCAGGCGAAAGAGCTCGTGGTGCTCGTCGACAAGGGTGACGATGGGGTCGGCCTCGGTCAGGTGCTGACGCGCCAGGCCGGCTTGGTCGATGGCGTCGGCGATGCGGCCGGCGCTGAGGTGATAGAGGATGATCTGCCGCCACGGCGCGGGGTGGTCGGGGGCGATATCCGCGGCCTGCGTGGCGTGGTCGATGGCGGCGTCGATGTCGCCGGCGGCGGCGTGGAAGTCGGCGCGGGCGAGGTGGCGCGCGAACTCGGGCATCTCGAGCTCATCGAGCTGCTCGAGCAGGCGCTGCCCGGCATCGGCGTCGCCGCGCTCATGGGCGAGCCGGGCGGCGAAGAGGATCAGCCCCGGCTCGGGCGCGTCGTCGTCGGCGAGGACCTCGGCGACGATCTGCCACGCCTCGTCGAACCGGCCCTGACGCTGGTGCAGCGCGGCCAGGGCCAGACGCTCGGCTCGGGCCCCTGCGTCGTCGGCGCTGGCCAACTGCGACAGCGCGTTGGCGGCGTACTCGTGGTCCGCCTGCTGGCTGAGCAGCAGCGCGGCCTGTCGGCGGTGCTCGCGCGGCATCGCGGGCGACTCCGCGACGTAACGCAGGTGGCCGCGCGCCTCGTCGAATCGGCTCTGGTGCTGGAGCAGCCGCGCCAGGTGCAGCCGCAGCAGCGGGTTGTCCGGCGCAATCGCCACGGCCGTGTCGAGCTGGTCGATGGCGCGGCGGGGGTTTTCCAGGCGCAGCAGCGCCTGGGCCATCAGCAGACGGGCGTCGACGTGCTCTGGCTGGTCGCGGATGAGCTGGTTCAGCAGCGACGCGGCCTGGGCGGCGTCGCGCTCGGCGTGGTCGGAGCGGAGGAACCAGCGGGCCTTGGCGACGCGCCACGCGACGCCCGACTCGCCGGTCAGCTCGCGCAACTGCTCGATCGCCTGCTCGGTCAACTGGCGGTCGGCGACGACAGCGGGCGAGCCGAGCGCGGCGCGGAGGAGCGTGGCGTCCATCTCATGGCGGGCGAGCAGTTCGGCCCAGTCGGTGGCGTCGCCGCGCCCGAGGCGATCGAGGAACTGCAGGCGGGCGATCTGCCACTCGATGCGATCCTCGCTGGCCGCGTCGGCGACCGCGGCTTCGAGCAGCTCGCGCGCCGCGTCGGGTTGTCCGCGGCGCGCCAGGTGCGCGGCGCGGGCGGCAACGAGGCGCGGCGTGCGGCCGTGATGCGCCTCGGCGGCGTCGAGCAACGTCTCCGCTCGCTCGAGGTCCGCCTCCTGGGCAACGGCGGCCAACTGCAGCAGCTCCTGCTCGGGCAGCGGATGCTCGGCGGCAAGCGCGTCGTCGATCGCCTGCGTCGCCTGCGCGCGCTGGCCAAGGTTCAGGTGGAGCATGACCTCGATGCGGCGCGTACGCGACTCGTTGGGCACAGCCTCGCGGACCTGCGCGATCGCGTCGAGCAGGCGGTGGGCGGTCTCCGTGTCGGCGGGGTCGAGACCCGAGACGCGGGCCACGATCGCGCTGACCACCGCGTCGACGCGCCCTTCGCCATGGACGAGCGCGGCGGCGGCGGCCTCAGTGGCGGCCTGGCTGTCGTCCTCGGCGGCGAGGGCCTGGGCGATCGTCAGCAGCGGCAGCGGCCAACCGGGGGCAAGCTCCGCGGCCCTGCGCCAGCTTCGCTGCGCGAGCTCCGGCTCGCCGACGGCGGCATAGGCCCGGCCGAGCAGAAAGTGCAGCCGCGCATCGTTCGGACGCTGCCCGGCGGCGGTGCGGAGTGCGGTGAGGATTTGGGCCTGGGTGGCGTCGGGGTTCTGAATCACCTCCAGGACCGGGACCCAGACATCGGCAAGCGACGCGTCATCCAAGGCGCGCAGCTCGTCGAAGGCACGCTGCGCCTCGTCGCGCCGATCGAGCTGCCAGAGGGCCAGGATCTGGTAGAGCATCAGCTCGGCGCGGTCGTTGTCGTCGTCGGTGGCAGCAGAGCCGATGCGCTCGATCATCTCGTCGACCTGCCCGGTCTCCCAGAGCCGGCGGACGAGCATGCGGTGCAACTGCGGGTCGTCCGTCTGGTCGTGGGCGCGCTTGAGCACGTCGAGGGCGAGGCCGGCCTGATTGGTGGCGATCAGCTCGCCGGTGAGGATGCGCACGAAGCCGACGTCGTCGCTGGGGGCAAGTTCAGCAGCGGTGGCGTACCAGTCACGAGCCTCGGCCCACTGTTGGACCGTGCGATGGCTCAGGCCGCGCAGCAGGGCGACGAGTGCCTCGTCGTCGAGCGCCTCGACGTGGGCGTCGGCGGCGGCGAGGATCTCGGTGCTGCCGGCCCCGCGCCGCTGCATGAGGTGGAGCATCCCGGGGTACATCTCGACGTCGTCGGGGTAGCGGGCGAGGTACGCCCGGGCATGCTCGAGGGCGACGGCGTCCTGCCCGAGACGGGCCGTGGCGATGAGTTGCGTGCGCAGCGCCTGGCGGTGCGTCTCGTCGCGGGCGAGCACGTGCTCGGCGGTTTCGAGCGCCTCGGTGTTCCAGTTGATGTCGAGGTAAGCCTGGAGCAGGTGCTCGCGGGCCTCGTGGTGGCTGGGGTCGATCTCGAGGATGTGGCGGAAGTGGGCGACGGCGTCGCCGATGTGCTGCCCGCGGTCGCGCGGGACCTGGAGGCGGGAGACGGCGTACTTGTAGCGGATGTCGACGTCCTGGTCGTCGACGCTGTTGAGGTAAGAGCCGAGGTGGTGCAGCGACTGCTCGTAGGCGCCGCGTTCGAACGCGGCGAGGCCGTCGTCGAGGTGGTCCTGGTAGGACTGGGACCGGCGGGTGTCGAGGTAGAAGTAAGTGCCACCACCGAGCGCGGCGAAGGCGATGACGATGGCGGTGAGGATGGTGAGTCGGCGCTTGGTCTTGGTTCGCAGCTTCATGATGGGCTCAGGTCCCTCGGAGGAGAACGCGGAAGGTTTCGATGATGATCTGAAGATCGAGGCGCCAGGAGAGGTTCTCGACGTACTCGATGTCGTAGCGGATCCATTCCTGGAAATCGAGTTCGGGCTCGCGTGAGCGTCGGACCTGCCAGAGGCCGGTGATGCCGGGCCGGACGCTGAGGCGCGCCTCGCGCCAGGGCGGGCAGTACTGGTTTTCGGCGTCGGGGCTGGGGCGCGGGCCGACGAGGCTCATCTGGCCGCGCAGGACGTTGATGAACTGGGGCAGCTCGTCGATGTTGAGCGAGCGGATGAGGCGGCCGACGCGCGTCAGGCGCGGGTCGGAGGCGATGTAAAACTGCGGGCCGTCGACCTGGTTGGCGCCGGCGAGCTGGTGCTTGATGTGGTCGGCGTCCTTGCGCATGGATCG
Source organism: Phycisphaeraceae bacterium (assembly GCA_040905445.1). Lineage (GTDB taxonomy): Bacteria > Planctomycetota > Phycisphaerae > Phycisphaerales > Phycisphaeraceae > SKPT01. The sequence continues at coordinate 47,792 of JBBDRN010000009.1, forward strand.
GAACTTAATGCAGGGGAAGGTGGTGCCGCCCTTGCCCTGGCGGCGGTGGGTGAAGAAGAACGGCCGGCCGTCCTCGAGCCAGATGGCGAGCATGACCAGCGGGTAGAGCGGGAGCGTGAGCGCCAAAGCGAGCAGCGCGGAGGCGATGTCGAAGGCGCGTTTGCCGAAGAGCCCGGGGCGCGGCTCGGCGGCTTCGCGGGCCTGGCGCAACCGCTCGCCGGGCTCGATCTCGTGCCAGACGAGCATGGCGGGCTCGGGCCGGTGCGCCGGGTCGTCCCAGAGGACGGTGGGCCCGACGACGCGGGTGTCGCGGTCGAGGCGTCGGCCGGCGCCGATCCAGACCGGGCCGACGAAGCTGGTGGCGGGGTCGACGCTGGCGGTGTCGTCGCGCCAGACGGAGGCTGGAGCGCGCTGGATGCGGGTGATGGTCGAGTCGGGCTGCTTCCAGACGCGGACGAGGTCGCGGATGCACTGCATGAGCTCGCGCGGGTCGTCGGCGTTGAGGACGCGCCCGGGCAGGCGTGCCACGGCGCGGCGGCGCCGGGAGGTGGCGCGGCGGAGGCGGGCCCAGCCCTGGGCGGGGTTGGCGGCGCGTTGCCAGAGCTCCGCCAAGCCACGCTCCGGCGTCATGACGACGCGGCCCATGCGTGTCTGGCTCGCGGGGTACTGGCGCTCGAAGCCGATGAGTCGCCCGTCGGCGTCGTGCATGGCATATTCGCGGTAGCTGCCTTCGTGGTTGTCGACGAGGCGCAGCCAGAGCAGCTCGGGGCGCTCCCACGACAGGCGATCCACCAGCGGCGCGAGGCGGCAGACGGTCATGGTGCGCGCCGTGGCGAGCAGGAAGAGCTCGGCGTTGGGCACCAACTCGGTGTCCTGGCCCTGGCGGACGACCTGCACGCCGCGGGCGGCCCAGAAGCGGTCGTGGAGCTGGATGGGCGTCAGGCCCCAGAGGGTGGGGACGGCCGGGCCGTCATCGCCGGCGTCAGCCGCGGGCTCGAGGGTCGGGTTGGGGTGATCGAGCGTCTGGGTCATCGCTTGGCCTCGGGTGCGTCGGGCGGCGCGGCGCCGTTGCCATTGCGGTTGGGAGCGACGGCGCCGGCGAGCGGGCCGAAGCGGCTGCGCGCCTTGCCGTTGGTGCGGGTCAGCGCGAGCTCCTTGCGCGTGGAGACGGCCGAGCGCGAGAGCGAGGCGAAGCTCGTCTGGTGGTAGTCGGCCTCGTCGGCGCGGTTGAACACCAAGCCGGCGATCGTCGCACCGACGGCGCGCAGGTGCTCGACGGCGCGTTCGGCGGGGGCGCGCTGCTCACCCTTGGAGACGGTCATCACCACGGCGTCGGCGACGGAGGCGGCGATGGAGGCCTCGATCGACCCGGGCACCGGGCCCGTGTCGATCAGGATCGTGTCGAAGCGGTCGATGGCGGCATCGAGCACGCGGGCCAGCGCCTCGGGCGAGAGCTGCTCGGCGTCCTCGCCCTCGGCGGCGCCGACGGGCAGGACGGCAAGGTTGCGGATGCCGCTATCAGCGATGCAATGCTCGACGGGCTCGCCGTTCATGGCGTCGAGGATGCCGAGGCGCGACTGCTCCTGGAAGCCGAGCGCCTGGTCGAGCTGTTCCTGGGTCAGGTCGCCGCGGTCGACCAGGGCCTGGCCGAGGCGCTGGCCGGTGCGCTGGGCGTGGACGAGGGCTTCGTCGAGGACGGCCTGGGTGAGATAGTCGTGCTTGAGGAGGATCTGCCCGATGCGTCGGCGGGTGATGGCGTTGACGCGATGGCTGAGGCCGGCGCCGCGGAGGTCGCAGTCGACGAGGAGGGTGCGTGAGCCGGAGGAGGCGAAGGAGAGGCCCAGGGCGATGGTGAGGCTGGTCTTGCCCGTGCCGGAGACGGGACTGGTGATGGTGAAGATGCGTCGCGGGTCGTGCTGGGCGCCGACCTGGAGGAGCGTGCGGATGTGGTGGACGCCGTTGGCGGCGATGGCGGCCTGGTCGGGGTCGGCGAGGTCCTCGGGCATGGCGGGCAGGAGCCCGAGCAGCGGGAGCGAGCCGATGCTGGCCTCGGCGTCGAGCGGGGAGCGCAGCCGGCGATCCATGAACCCGACGAGGAGGATGAGCCCGAAGCCGACGCTGCCGCCACCGACGGCGCCGAAGAGGGCGAGCTGGCGCTTGGTGCTGCGGTTGTGCGGTGCGGTGGGGTCGGTGTAGTGGGTGACGACGCGCATGCGGCTGCGGATCCCGGACTCGACGTCGAGCTCCTCGAGCCGGCGCTCGGTCAGCTCGAGTCGGGCCTGCTCGCCGGCGAGCTCGTGCTGGAGTCGGACGATCTCCTGCTGTCGCTGGGCGAGGTCGCGCGATTGGTTGCGCATGGCTTCAAAGGAGCTGGCGAGCTGGCGCTCCTGGGCGTGGAGGCGGCGCAGGTCGTCGCGGCCGATGAGGCCTTGATCGGCGCGCGTGGCGAGCTCGTCGCCATCGAAGCTGTGCAGGAACTGCTCGACAGCCTCCTGGAGGCGGGCGTCGAGGACTTCGAGGTCAGTGTCGGCGCTGCGGGTGCGCGGGTGCAGCGGGCCGAGGCCGGCGTCGAGCCGGTCGCGCATCTCGACCATGTTGCGTCGGCGTTCGAGGAGGTGGCGGATCTGGGGGTCGAACTGGGCGATTTCCTCGGGGCTGAGGCTGCCGGGATCGATGGCGCCGTCCTCGCCGCGCTGGTCGGCGAGCATCTCGCGGACGGAGGCGATGGCGGCGAGCTTGAGGTGGAGGTCCTGGAGCTGGCTTTCGAGGCGGGCGGTCTCGCTGAGGCGATGGTTGTACATCTGCTCGAGCGCCTGGGGCGAGCCGAATTCGCCGGTGAGGGACTCGATGCGCGTGCGCTGGTTGCGGATGCGGTTGTTGAGGGCGCTGCGGCGTTCTTCGAGGATGGCGATGCGTTCGGGATCGTCGCGGCTGTGCTGGTCGTCGTAGAGGTCGCGGAAGGCGTCGACGACGGCCTGGACGCCGGCGCGGGCGCGGCGGGGGTTGCGGTCATCGAAGCCGACGTACATGAGCTCCTGGTTGACGCGGACGCTGAGGGCGTCTTCGAAGGCCTGGATCTCGATGGGCGACATGCCGTTGCTGAACGGCTGCCAGGTGGGGCTCTCCATGGCGCGGGTGACGGTGCGGCCCTGCCGGAGGAACGCGGCCTGGGACTGGAGGTGGGCGTCGAAGCGGGGCATGACGCCGGTTTCATCGGTGTTGTAGAGAACGCGCGGGATGACGGGAGCGAAGTGGAGCAGGGCCTGGCTGCGGTACTCCGGCTCGTAGAGCTGGACGGCGCCGTAGCCGCCGGCGGCAAAGCCGATCATGCCCAGGAGGATGGCCCAGTGGTATCGGCCGCGGAGCATGCGGTGCATGCGCGTCAGCGGCGTCACCTCATGGTGAGGGGCGTGGTCGTCGACGCGCGAGGCGGGCCGGGCGAGCGAGCGCATGACCACGTCGCCCGCGGGGGCGGGCAACCCGCCGGTCACGGCGCGATCGGGGTTGGGTGAGGGATCCGACTGGGTCATGGATGGGCCACTCCGGCACGGATGGTCTGAATCGCGTCGCGCATCGGGCCGAGCAGGGTGTCGAAGGCCTGCTCGCGGCGCTCGTCGGAGCCGTCGGCGCGGTAGACGATCTGGACCTGCGCGGCTCCGTAGATGCGGCGGGTGTAGCTGCCGGCGGCGCGGCGGACTTCGTCCATGTCCCGGACGATGCGGCCGTCGGGCAGCACGAGAAAATTGTCGACGATCATGCGAGATCGGCCAGCGGTGCGGTCCATGGTGAATTCGTATCGCATCATGGGCACGCGCTGGTCGCCGAGCTGGCGGGTCAGCGGGTCGGTTCGGACCTGCGTCCAGCCGTGGGCCGGGTAGCAGATGGGCGGGTAGTGGCCGGCGAGGTCGCGGGCGTCGCGGCAGTGGACCAGCACGACCGAGACCTGCTCGCGGGTGTCGATGTTCTCGTAGCGCCGCGAGAAGATCGTGTTGGGACGCAGCAGCGCGATCGCCTCGCGCGGCGGGGGCTCGTCGATGCCGACCCAGTCGCCGATCTGGTAGGGAATGGTGTCGATGACCTGGGCGACGCGGCGGTGATAGGGCTCGGCGTCGTCAGCGGTGGGGCGCGACATCGTCTCGAGCGTCACGGCGCCGAGCATCACCAGGCACAGGGCCGGGAAGGCGAACATGGCGAGCTGTTGTCGGCTTCGGGGGCTCATGCGGGCTCAGTCCTGGGCGAGGGTGTAGCGGGTGACGGGAATCATGGCCCAGCGGAGGATCTGGAGGATGGCCATGAGCAGCAGGAAGGCGATGCCGAGCATGATCCAGCCGCTCCAGTCGTGGAAGGCGTCGGCAACATGCTGGGGCGAATAGCCGTAGAGCCAGACAGTGGGCATCATGCGGATGACGTTGACGACGAGGGCGACGAGCGGGCTGGCGACGATGACCAGGCCGCGGGCGTACCAGCGCAGGGGCGTGCCGAAGGCGAAGGCGTAGGAGACGAGCACGAGGGCGAAGACCATGCGCATGCCGTTGCAGGCCTCGGCGACAGCGACGTCAACACCGTTGATCCGCAGGAGGTTGCCGGTGCGGTCGATGCTGGCGCCGCCGAGCTCGACGAGGTCCTGGGTGATCTGGGCGGTGGCGGTCTGGAGGGGGATGGCGATCTGCTGGCGCATGATGCCGGGGATGGGGACGAGGAAGCCGAGCACCAGGAAGGCGGGGAGGAAGCGGACGAGGACTTCGCGACCGAGCACGGAGCAGAGGGCGCCGATGAGGGTGAGGACGGCCCCGCCGTGCCAGAGCGACTGGTAGCCGTTGTGGTAGCCGTACCAGGAGAGGAACCAGCCCAGGGCGAGGATGAGCGGGCCGACCGCCAGGCCGACGGGGCGGCACTGGCTGATGCGGGCGCGTCGGACCCAGACGAGCCAGGCGGCGACGATCGGGACGAGGAAGATGTGGCTGGACTCTTCATCGATGACGCCGATGCGCATGATGTCGGCCCAGGCGTTGAAGCTTGCACCGACCGCCAGCGCCGCGAGAACGGCCGCGGCGACAAGGTGCCAGGGGCTCCAGCCGTTTCTTCTCCAGCTCCTTGGCAGCATCAGCCCCGGTGCCTCCCGTTGGTGTCGGCGGTGACGATCTCGTCCACGGCCCGGCCCCGCCTCGCCACGCGGCCGCCCGGCCCGATGACGCAGCGGACGACGGATGCGCCGGCCTCGACGCGTCCGCCCGCGAGCACGACGGAGTCGTGGATCCAGGCGGTCGGGTCGACGACGGCGTCGGGCTCGACGACGGCGAATGTGCGCTGCCAGTCCTCGGCAAAGGGGGACTCGATCTTGATCGCGTCGGCGGCAGCGTGCGCGTCGCTCTGGCGGTGGTACCAGCGCAGGGCGGCGAGGTAGTCGGCCCGCGTGCGCACGGGCAGGACCGTCCCGCCAGCGTCCTGGACGACGCGGACGTCGTGCCGGCGCGCGAGTCGGGGCAGGGCCTGCTCCTTGAGGTCGACAAAGCCGCGGGGCGCCAGGTCGCGGACGCAGCCGCAGCGGAGGTAGGTCAGTCCGCCGGGCGTGCCGTCGCGGTGGGCGAGGACGGCGACGTCGGCGCTGGACTGCTCGAGGGCGTGGAAGAGCGTGGCCAGCGGCTGGACGAGGACCTGGCCGGCGCTGGCGACGAGGATGCGGTCGTTGTCGTCGTAATGCTGGGCAGCATCGCGGACGGCGCCACCGGAGCCGCGGAAGGAGGCGGTCTCGTGCTCGATGGTGACGTGGAGGTCGGGCTGGTCGCCCGCGAGCAGGTCGCGGGGGCGTGGCGCGGGCGTGTTGGCGTTGACGAGGACGCGAACGTGGAGAGGCGAGCCGGGCAGGTGGCGGGCGAGCTGACGGCAGTGCTCGATCCAGAGGTCGAGCAGGAGGCGCTGGTTATCGAGGGGCAGGTCGACGGGCGAGCGCTGCACGCCGGCGACCAGGGCCGAGGCCCGGGGCGTGCCGGCGAGGAGGATGATGGCGCGCAGCGAAGCCGACGTCGTCGCCGGCGCATCGGAAGCTGGCGCTACCTTTTGTGGCGCTTGCAGTTGCATGGAATCCGCTGCCTGTCTCCTCGCCAAGCGACGCAGGTGTCGCTCGGTGATTTCAGTATAGGAGTGCCGGGGACGGTATCAAAGGCATGGTCGGCAGGAACCTGCCAAAAGGTTAAGGCCGGGGGCGCGGGATCAGGGTGTTCTGACGCGGTTGGGGTGGGGTTGGCGGGATTGGGGGATT
>JBBDRN010000010.1:0-53038 GCA_040905445.1 Phycisphaeraceae bacterium
ACCATCATGTCGACTGCGCCAGCACAGGGGAAGGTGTAGATCACGAGACGCTTACTGTCGGGGTGGTGCTCGCGCACGTGCTCGGCGGTCTGGTAAGACCGCGCCATGTCGGAGCTGTAGATGTGGTCAAACGTCTCGCCCGCGAGGCGGCGTGCAAGACGTCGAGCCTGGCGGTGGCCACGAGGCGTCAGCGGCGGGCCACGGAAGCCTTCAATTCGCGGGGCGTCGGGCGGGCCCTTCTCGCCGTGGCGGACGAGCACGAGCGTTAGGCCGGTGCGGGTGCGGTAGGGGGCGAGCGTCATCGGCGGGGCGACCGCGGTGGTGGACATGAGTGCGGATTGTACAACGCCGGGCGCGGGGTCGCCTCACGGCGGCGGCATTTGCGGCACACGCGCCATCAGCCTAGATTGCCTGCCGACCCGCACTTCGCCGACCCGGAGGCAGCTCATGTCAGATGTGCCCTTGCATGGCGTTTTTGAAGCGGAACTGCGCAGCGCCGAGCGTTTCGACAAGCCGCTGCAGCAGGTCGAGGTGCGCGTACAGCTCACCTCGCCCACCGGCAGACGCCGGACGATCGAGGCGTTCTGGGACGGCGGCAATGTGTGGCGCTTTCGCTTCAGCCCCGATGAGCCGGGCACGTGGACGTGGCATAGCACGTGCGACCAGGACGAGGCGCTGGCGGCGCAAGGAACGATCGAGTCTCTGGCAGGGGGCATGGCGCGGGGCCCGCTCCGGTTGAGCGAGAGCCGACGCCACTTCGCCCACGCGGATGGCACGCCGTTCTTCTTCCTCGCCGACACCGCGTGGAACGGCGCGATCAAAGCCAGGCCGGAGGATTGGCGGCAATACCTCGAGCTGCGCGCCCGCCAGGGCTTCACCGTCATCCAGTTCGTGTGCACCCACTGGCGCGCCTACATGGATGAACTGGCGTACGAGGGCGAGCGCCACGTCGAGCCCCGGCCCGCGTTCTTCCAGCGAATGGACGCGGCGGTGCAGGCGATCGCGGACGCCGGCCTGCGCCCCGCGCCCGTGGCGCTCTGGGCGCACATGAAGGGCGACCCCGGCGTCGAGCTTGAAGAGGCCGACATCATCCGCCTGACGCGCTACATGATCGCCCGCTGGCAGGCTTACGACCCGATCTGGATGCTCGCGGGCGACCTGCGCCCCGGCGAGGGTGTGGGCGAGCGGTGGCGCAACATCGGGCGCGCCGTGCTGCACGATCAGCCCCACGTGCTCGCGACCATCCATCCTTGTGGCCAGGTCACGCTCAACGGCGAGTTCGACCGCGAGCCCTGGTACAGCTTCCGCACCTATCAGACCGGCCACGGCAACAGCGACGAGCACCGGCGCTGGGCCGTGCTGGGCGACCCCGCCCGGGAGTGGCGCCACGAGCCAACCCTGCCCTCGATCAACCTCGAGCCCAACTATGAAAACCATCGCGCCTATGGCCAGCATGAGCACTGGCATCGCGATGACGACGTCCGCCGCGCCAGCTACTGGAGCCTGCTCGTCATGCCGACCGCGGGTGTGACCTATGGCAACAACGGCATCTGGCCTTGGATGGACGACGCCGGCCCCGCGCCGGGGCATGGCGATCTGCCCGCCCAGTCGTGGCGCGAGGGCCTCGAGCCGCCGGGCGTGGGCAGCATGACCGTCCTGCGCCGGCTGTTCGACAGCCTGCCATGGACCGAGCTGACGCCCGCGCGCGAGCTTGTCAACCAGCCGGACGACGTCGACCCGCGCGCGTTCATCGCCGCGGCCGCGACGCCCGATCGCCGCACCGTGGTCGCTTACCTGCCCGTCGGCGGCGAGGCACCGTTTCAGCCAGAACTACTGCCCGCGCCCATGCGGGCGACGTGGGTCGACCCGCGCGACGGCACGCGGCAGGTGGCGGGGACGGTGCGCGACGGTGGCGATGCGATGCGCGCGCCGGATGACCGGGACTGGGTGCTGCTGCTGGAGGCGGAGGCGTAGAGCACCTTCGCCATTCGTCGCGCATCGGGTGCCACTGGTGGCTTGTCCACCAGTGCCTTGGCGCCACACGGGCGGACAAGCCGTCCGTGCCATCCGCTACGGTTGGATTGAACGCGCTTTACCGCTGGCCCCATCCCCCGCCGCCGGGCGTCTCGATCTCAACGGCCTCGCCGGCGGCCAGATCCACGGTGCACTTGGCCGCCAGCGGCTTGCGCGTGCCGTCGATGCCGATCCGCGTGTTGACGCCGGCTTTTCCGGGTGAACCGCCCGCCAGCCCATAGGGGCGATGTCGGCGGCGCTCGGTCAGCAGCGTCAGCTCCACGGGCACATCGAACCGGTAGCGGCGCACCAGCCCATCGCCGCCGCGGTGCAGCCCCGCGCCGCCCGAGCCGCGCCGGATCGCGTACGTCTCGACGAGCAGCGGGTAAGCGTGCTCCAGCGCCTCGATAGGCGTGTTGCGCGTGTTGGTCATGTGCGTGTGCAGCGCGTCGCCGCCGGCCCCGTCGGGCCCGCCGCCCGCGCCGCCAGCGAGCGTCTCGTAGTAGGCAAACGGCGCCGCCGGCTCGACGCGCGTGTCGCGCCCGCCCACCGTCAGGTTGTTCATCGACCCCGCCGACGCCGCGGGCACGACGTCCGGCAGCGCCCGCGCCAGCGCCCCGAAGATCACGTCGACGATGCGCTGGCTCGTCTCGACGTTCCCTCCTGCCACCGCGGCGGGCGGCAGCGCGTCGACGACGCTCCCGCGGCGCGTCAGCACCTCGACGCTGCGCAGCACGCCTGAATTGCTCGGAATCTCCGCGGGCGCGAGGCAGCGAAAGACGTACATCGCCGCCGACAGCGCGATCGCCCGCACCGCATTGACCGGGCCCGTCACCTGGTCATCGCTCGCGGTCAGGTCGACGGTCGCGCGATCGCCGGCGATCGTCAGCGTGCAGCGGATCGCGATGTCGATCGTCCCGTGCCCGTCGTCATCCATGTAGTCGCGGAAGTGGTACACGCCGTCGGGCAGCGACGCGATCAGGCTGCGCGTGAACTTCGCGGTGTAGTCCATCAGCGCCGCCCCCGCCTGCGCGATGCGCGCTGCGCCGTGACGGTCGCAAAGCGACTGCAGGCGATCGATGCCGACGTCCAGGGCCGCGAGCTGGGCGCGCAGGTCGCCGCGTCGCTCGCCGGGCGTGCGCGTCCGCTCGCAGAGCCAGTCGATCAGCTCGTCGTCGATGCGGGCCGGTGCGATGCGCACGCCCTCCTCGTCGATGCTCGTGCTGATGGGCAGCGACCCGGCCGTCTTGCCGCCCACGTCCGCGTGGTGGGCGCGGTTGGCGACGAAGAAGCGAGGCCGATCCTCGCCGCCCACGAAACAGGGCGCGACGACGGTGATGTCGGGCAGGTGCGTGCCGCCCGCGAAGGGGTCGTTGACGATGAAGCGGTCGTCCGACCGCATCGTGCCGGGGTCGAAGCGCTCGATGATCGCCTGCACCGACAGCGGCGACGAGCCCAGGTGCACCGGGATGTGCGCCGCCTGGGCGATCATCTGGCCCGCGGCGTCGAACAGTGCGCAGGAAAAGTCGCGCCGCTCCTTGATGTTCGGTGAATAGGCCGACCGCATCAGCCGCACGCCCATCTCCTCGGCGGCGGACGCGAACAGGTGCTTGAAGACCTCCAACTCGATCGCGTCGAGCGCCGGAGCGTCATCGCGACGGTCATCCATCTCCGTCATCGCCTGCTCCGAGATGCTCGAGAATTAACTGTCCGATCGCGTTGACCGCCAGCGACCATCCCGGCGGAACGACCGTCGTCGCCGAGTATTCCGCGACGATCATCGGCTCGTCGAAGCGATCACCCGCGTACAGGTCGTCGCGCGTCAGCCGCCGGTACGTCAGCGTGTGCTCCCCGTCATGCACCGCCACCTTGCGGCCGGCGCACCGGGCCGTCGTGTCCTCGCGCCCGGGCAGGCGGGGCATGCGCACCGGCTGGCCGCGCACCTCGCTGGTCAGGCGCACCGTAACGACCTCGATCGCCCGATCCGTCGGCGCGTAGCCGTACAGCCGTTGATGCTCCCGGCGAAACGCATCGAGCACGTCGCCGTCGTCGAGCGGAACCGTCAGCTCATACGACTGGCCGGCATAGCGCAGATCAACCGCGCGCGCATCGTGGCGATCGTGCGTCGCCGCCGTCTCCGCCGCCATCGCCTCATCCGCCTGCGCCTCGAGCGCCGCCAGGGCCCGCGCGACGTCACCACGCTGCGAGATCGGCTCCGCCTGCGCGTCCGTCGGCTCGATCGTGAGCATCAGCGCATGCGAGAACGTGTACCGCGGCCCCGCGCCGAGCATGCCCACCGCGCTGAGCAACCCCGGATGGTTGGGCACGAGCACGCGACGCATGCCGATCGCCTCGGCGAGGCGGCAGGCATGCAGTCCCCCCGCGCCGCCGAACGGCACGAGCGCGTAGTCGCGCGGATCGCGCCCGCGCTGCAGCGAAATGCGTCCAATGGCGCGCGCCATCGTCGCCTCCGCCACGCGAAGAATCCCCGCGGCGGTGCGCTCAATGTTGAGCCCCGCCTGCTGCGCGACGCGGTGCACCGCCTTGACTGCCGCGCCGCGATTGACGCGCAGGCTCTCGCCCAGCCGCTGGTCCGCCGGGATGTGTCCGAGCACGACATGCGCGTCGGTGACCGTCGCGAGCAGCTCGCCGCGCTGCCGCCCGTAGCACGCCGGCCCCGGCTCGGCGCCCGCGGAGCGCGGCCCGACGCGCAGCGCGCCGCCCTCGTCGATCCACGCGATCGATCCGCCGCCGGCGCCCACCGTGTGCATGTCGATCATCGGCAGGCGCACCGGCACGCCGCCCGCCTCGCCTTCGCTCGTGAGCAGCGGATCGCCGCGGCACAGCGCGACGTCTGTGCTCGTGCCGCCCATATCGAACGTGATCACACCCGCCGACGCGACCTCCGCCCCCGCCACGGCCCCCGCCGACGCCGCGTCCGCCATCTGCGCCGCCTGCGCCGCGCCGAGCACACCGCCGGCCGGCCCCGACAGCACCGTGCGCACCGGTGCGTGGCGGATTGCCCGCGGCGGCAACGTCCCGCCGTGCGACGCCATGACGCGCAGCCGCGATTCGCCGAGTTCACGCGTCAATCGATCGAGGTAACGCACCATGCGCGGTGCGACCACGGCATTGACCACGCATGTCGCCGTGCGCTCATACTCGCGATACTCCGGCAGCAACTCGTGCGACACGGTCAGGTGAACGTCCGCGCCAAGCTTGCCGCGCAGCCGCTCCGCCACCAGTCGCTCGTGCGCGCTGTTGGCGTAGCTGTGCAGCAGGCACACCGCCACGGCCTCGACTTTCATCGCCCGCAGCCGGCCGGCGATCTCATCGATCTGCCTCACGCTCGGTTTGACGAGCACCTGTCCATCATGCGTCACGCGCTCGCGTACGCCCAGCCGCGCATCCGCACCGATCAGCGCCGGCTCGCGACGCGGCACGCGCGCGTAGAGCTCCGGCCGATCCTGCCGCGCGATCGCAAGCACGTCCTCGAATCCCGCGGTCGTTACGAGCGCCGCCGGCGCTGATGCATGCTCCAGCAGCGCGTTGGTCGCCATGGTCGAGCCATGCACGACGTTGGGCGTCGACTTCCGTCGCGGGCCGAGCTGCAGCGCGGCGAGCAGCGCGTCGATGCCGGCGAGCACCGCCTGGGCCGGGTCGCCCGGCGTCGAGAGCAGCTTGTAGGTCCCCAGGAGTCGCTGATCCGCGTCTACCGCGACGAGGTCGGTGAACGTCCCGCCCGTGTCGACGCCGATGCGAAGTTGACCTGCGTGATTAGCCGTCATCAAATAGCGAGCTCAAGATCACCTCGCGCACGCGCTCACACGCCACCGCCTGCCCCGCCACCCCCACCACATCCCCCGCCACATCCCCCGCCACGTGCGACGGCAGGATCATAACCGGCCCCTGCCCCGCCTGCTGATCGACGCGCCCGTGCGAGCCGCGCACCAGCCTGTTGTCCAGCGGCACGACATCCAGCAGCGAGCGCAGCCCCAGCACGTTGCGCTTGAACAGCCGCCAGCCAACGTGGGCCGCGGGCCAGCGCCACGCCGGGTTGATGAACAGCTCGCGCGGATCGAAGCCGGGCTTGCGGTGAATCTCGACCGTGCGTGCAAAGTCCGGCGCCCGCGCCTCGTCGAGCCAGTAGTCGTAGCAGAACCACCGCCCGTGCCCGGCGACGAGCACCAGCTCACCCGATCGCGGATGATCGAGCCCCCGCGTCGCCTGCTGCTCGCGGTCGAGCACCTCGTCGACGCCCGGTGTTGCGCGACACAACGCCGACACGCGCGCGATCTGCCCGGCATTCTTCACATAAACATGCGCCACCTGGTGGTCCGCCACGGCGAACGCATCCGACGCCCCAGCCTCCAGCAGCTCAAGTCCATCCTCGACGCGCACACGCAGCAGCCCCGCTTCGCGCAGCACCTGGTTGATCGCGATCGCATCATCCACCGCCTCGACGCCGTATTCGCTGACAACGATCACCCGTCGACCGGCACGCTCCAGGTGCGCCGCCAGCCGGCCCACCTCGGCGTCGACCGCCGCCGCCTCGCCCGCGATGCGCTCATCGTGCGGCCCCCACTTCTGCAGCGGGTAGTCCAGGTGCGGCAGATAGACCAGCATCAGTGTCGGGTCGTGTTGCTCCTGCACGTGCATCGCCGCGTCGACGATCCACCGCGTCGACGTGATGTCCGCCGCAGGACCCCAATACCTGAAAAGTGGAAACGTCCCCAGCTCGCGCTGCAACTCGTCGCGCAGGTCGCCCGGCTCACTGTAGCAGTCCGGCAGCTTGCGGCCGTCCGCCTTGTACATCGGCCGCACGTTCAGCACGACGTCGGCACTCGCGTAGGTGTTGTGCCACCAGAACAGGTTGGCGCACGTCACCGACGCATCACGCTGACGGGCGGCCGCCCACACCGGCTGCGCGGCCATGAGATGACTCGACCGATTCCAGAATCGCACCTCCGCGATGTCGCGAAAGTACCAACCGTTGGCGACGATGCCATGCTCGCGCACCGGCGCACCGGTGAGCATCGATGCCTGCACCGTGCACGTGACGGCCGGCAGCGTCGGCACGAGGTCCACCACCCGCCCGCGCTCCGCCAGCGCGCGCAGGTGCGGCGTGTGCGCACCCATCAGCGAGCGCGTCAAGCCAACCACGTTGAGCACCGCCGTTGGATGCGCCATAATCTTTCCGTCTAGCCGCTGTGCCCCGATGCCGCGCCCATGCTCACGTCCCTGCGATGCGGCGATGCAGGAGCACCGTCACGCTGAAGCACGCCACCGCCACACCGCTCACCGTCCACCAGCCCACCAGGGCGAGCACGTACGCATCAAAAAGCGCGATGCCCGCAAGATACCCCATGACCGCACGCTTCGTCTGCCCGATGGCCAGCAGCCGCCACGCCCACGCCAGCCACGCGACCAGCAGCGCCGCCGCGACGGCCAGCGCGATCATTTCGTCGAATGTCCCCGCCCCCGCCTCCGCCCCCAGCGCCAGCCCGGGCAGCAGGGCGAGGCCCATCGCAACCGCGCCCGCCGCATGCACCCGCCCCCCCGCGCGCGACCGCGCGTCTGTCGCCTCGCCGCGCGCGATCAGCGTCACGACGGTCGTGTACCCGGCGAGACCGATCGCCGCCGGTACGACCAGCGCCCCCCATGCCGCCGCGCTCGCCGGGAACATCGACGCGGCCGTCATGTAGACGAGCGCCCGGCAAGCGCCCATCAGCGCTGCCGCCCACGCCGATCGCTTGTGCACGATGTCGTAGAGCACGATCGCCGCGACGAGCACGAGCCCGAGCACGAGCATGCGCTGCCATTGCTCATGCGTCATCAGCAGCGCGAGCCCGCCGGCGAAGCAGGCGCATACCGCCGCGCCCGCCGCCGGCACACTCACCCCCCCCGCGGCGCGGGGCGGGGGGGGCCGCTCGCGCCGGTCGACCTCGACATCCACCACGTCGTTGAGCATCATCCCCCCGACGTAGAGCAGGCTCATGGCTACGAGCAGCCCGAGGCTCTCGTTCATCACCAGCACCGCGAGTTGCCAGCGCTCCACCGGCGGCACGAACACCTGCCCCGACGCCGCGCCCGCCAGGAACCCCAGCACCATCCCCATGAGCACGTTCGACCACACCGTCGGCAGGTTCGACACCCGCGCCAGCTCCATCCAAGCCCGCAGCCGCGCGCTCATGGCCCGACCACCTGCGCGCGCAGCCACGCCAGCTCGCGGGCGATCCCGTCCGCCAGATCATCGACGCGCAGCGCCGCCGGCAGCACGGGCCACGCATACGTCTCCGCCTCGAACGCGCGCACGCCCCGCGCCAGCGCCTCGGGCAGGCACGCCTCGATCGCGCTGCGCGTCGTGCCGATCAACGCGAAACTATCGAGGTAGATCGGCACGTGAAAGTGCACGCGCCATTCGCCGCGTGCCTCGCCGCCGCCCACCGACGCCAGCGCCTCGGGCAGGTCCTCGAAAAACCGCACCACGCCGGTGCCATCGCGCACGCACGTCTGGTGCAGATAGCGATCCTCCGCAAATCCGCGCAGCATCCGCAGCGCCGCGTCGCGATCGCGCGGCGTCATTTCATCGAACGTGATGCGCAGGGCTGACGACACCTGCACCTTGCCGACGAGCAACCCGGCGTCGTCGTATCGCCGCAGCGCCTCGCCCTGGTCCTCGAACATCACCGCCGCGTGGCAGATATCGTGACATATGCGCAGATACGATTTGACGCTCGCGTCGTCCGCGTGGCCGAGCAGATGTTTGTGAAAATAGGCCACCGCCTGCTCGCTTGTGCCCAGCACGCAGCCGGGCTCCGGCTCGAGGTCGACGTGAATCAGCCTGCCCGTGTCCAGTTCGAGACGCGCCAGGTGGTGCACCAGGTCTAGCAACTGCTTCGCCGCGTCGCGCTTGCCATCGTGGCTGTCCATCATCGCCGGCCAACCGATCGGCAGCGTCGAGATGCTTCCCTCGCCATGCTCCGGCAGCAGCGCCGCGAGAATGCGCGCCAGGTCCAGCGTGTAGGCCAGGCGACGCGGATCCGCCCAGTCCGGCTCATAGACGCGATGCTTGACGCGCGGCTCGTGAAAATCACCAAACGGAAACCCGTTGAGCGTGAACACGAACAGCCCGTGCGCATCGAGCCAATCGCGCAACTCGTCGACGCGCCCGTCGTCGAGCACCCTACGGGCCGCGGCGGCGGAAAGCCACAGCCCCACGCCCATCGGCTCGTCCGGGCTGAACCGCTGCCTGACCGCGACCGCGTGCCGCTCCAGGTTCGCCAGCGTCTCGTCGAACGTCACCCCGGCGTGCACGTTCGTGCAGTAGCCGAGGATGGCGGAGCAGTCGCGAGGGTTCGGCATGAAAAACCACAAAGACACAGAAACACAAAGACACAAACTACGCTTTCACATCCGAACGCGCGGGTTCCCCAGCATCGCGGATGGTACATCCTCGCGTGAATCATAAAAAGCAAGCGCCTACGTCGGTGTCTCCGGGCCTCTGTGGTGGGTCTTGAACTTCTCGGACTGGCTCAGAAACGCCACCGGGTTGTCGAACGTGATGCGGGCGACGGACGCTTCGCCGTGCCCGCGCGCCAGCATCTCCTGCCGGGCCTTCGGCACCGCCAGCGGATCGCTCGCGCCCCAGTCGCCCGCCGAGTTGATCCACAGTCGCTCGCTGCCATACATCTCGATGATGTCGGCGGCGCGCTGCGGCGTACACTTCGTGTCCGGGTAGAGCGTCATCCCCGCCCAGTGGCCCGCGTCGAGCACCATCTCGACCGTGTGCTCCTCGACGTGGTCGATCAGCACGCGGCCCGGCTCGATGCGGCCGTTGCGCCGGATGGCGTCCAGGATCAGCCGGGTGCCCTTGAGCTTGTCCTCCAGGTGCGGCGTGTGCACGAGGATGAGCTGCCCGTGCCGATCCGCCAGCGCGATCTGCTCCTCGAGGATCGTCAGCTCGTTGCGGCTGTTCTTGTTGAGCCCGATCTCGCCGACGCCCAGCACGTTGGGGCGGCTGAGAAACTCGGGAATCAGCGACATGACTTCGCGCGCGAAGCCGACGTCCTCCGCCTCCTTGGGGTTGATGCAGATCCACGCGTAATGCGCGATCCCGTAGCCGGCAGCACGCCGCGGCTCGACGTCCGCAAGCTGCCGGAAGTAGTCGTGAAAACCGGCCGGCGACGAGCGATCGAACCCCGCCCAGAACGCCGGCTCCGTCACCGCCACGCACCCCGCCTGCGCCATGCGCGCGTAGTCGTCCGTCACGCGGCTGACCATGTGAATGTGCGGGTCGATGTACTTCATGAACGATCCGTGTCCATCCGTCCTCATCCGCCGGTACCGGCTTCCCCGCGCCACGCCCCCGCGGCGCCTTTCATCCCCGCCGCCGACGTAATCGGCTCGCGCGTCGGATCGCTCAGCGCCTCCTGCACCCGCCGTGCCCGCCCCGGCTCGCGCTCCAGCAGCACCGCCATCGCCCGGCGCAGCGCCGCGACGCGGTAATCCTCCGCCTCCTCGCTGCCCGGCGTGGCGCGGTCGACGCGATCGAGGAACGCCGCCACGTCCAGCAGCTTTGCCCGGTGCTCGAGAAAGTATCGATCGATCACCGCCGCCCGGCTCATCGCGCAGCCGCCCGCATTCATCCGTTCCATCTCGCGCCTCCCATCATGACCGTTCACCGGCTCGCGCGCCGACGATGCCCGCCACGCCCGCCGCCTGCGCCGCGAGCAGCCGCACCGCCTGTTCCATGACATCCGCGTCGATTTCGTGCACGTCGACCGGCTGGCCCACGTCGCGCAGCATTGGGATCGTCAGCCGCCCGCCGAGGTGCTCGCGAAACTCTTCGAGCCCGCGCAGCAGCGCCCCCGTCGGGGCCATCCGCTCGTGAAACAGTGCGAAACCGAGCTGCGTGAGGCACTGTCGCACACGATGCGCCGTTCGTGCGGGCATCAGGCCGACCAACTCCGCATAGCTCACGTCCAGCGCGAGGCCGATCGCCACCGCCTCGCCATGCCGCAGGGCGTAGCCGCTCATCTGCTCGAGCTTGTGCGCCGCCCAGTGGCCGAAGTCCAGCGGCCGCGCGCTGCCGAGCTCGAACGGATCACCGCCGTCCGCGACATGCTCGACGTGCAGCTCGGCGGCGCGGCGCAGCACCGGACGCGCCCGCCGCATGTCCCGGCCGTCGATGGCGGCCGCGTCGCGCTCGATCCGCGCCAGCAGCGCCGGGTCCTTGAGCAGGGCAACCTTCACCGCCTCGCTGAACCCGCTGCGCCAGTCGCGCGGGCTCAGCGTCGTGAGCAGTTGCTCGTCGTTGATAACCGCCGCGGGCACCGCGAACGCCCCGAGGTAGTTCTTCTTGCCGAACGCGTTGACGCCGCTCTTGACGCCCACCCCCGCGTCGCACTGGGCGAGCGTCGTGCTTGGCATGCGGATGAGGCGAATGCCGCGATGCGCGATCGCCGCCGCGAAGCCCACGCAGTCGAGCACGGCCCCGCCTCCGATCGCCAGCACGTGGCTGTGCCGGTCGAGACCGGCCGCGTGAATCGCCTCGAGCACGCGCCGCAACTCGGCCGGCTCGTTCTTGCACGCCTCGCCGCCCGGCACGCGCTGCACGGGCCCCGCCAGGGTCATGCGCGACGCGTGGGCCCGCGCGTACTGCACCACGCGCTCCGGCAGCCCCGCCCCCGCACGCACCAGCCCCGCGTCCACGAACGCCAGCACACGCCCCGGGCCCCCCGCCACATTCCCCGCCACACCTCCCGCCACATTCCCCGCCCCCGCCACAGCGTCCGTGCCGGCGACGCAGGCCGCGAGCACCTCGCTCGCCGGGTCGAGCACGTCACGTGCAAAGTGCACGCGATGCGCAAACTCGACCCGCACATTCTCATCCAGCCCGTCAATCATGGCGCGTCAGTCAAAGGCGGCAAAACGACCACCGAGGCATGGAGACACAGAGGCGGAACACAGGGCGAGGAGCCCAATGGTCGTCCCGTTGCGCTCCACAAGCCAGACGTTCTCCTGCTCCGCTCCTGCCTCTGTGCCTCGGCGATCACTTCTGCTGCGGTCACTTTCCCGCCGCCACGCTCGCCGCCTGGGACCGCAACTGGCCGGCCGCGAGCGTGCGGTATGCCTCGCAGCGCTGTTCCAGCGCCGCGTGCGTTCCGACATCGATGATGCGCCCGAACTCCATCACCACGACCATATCCGCGTCGCGCACCGTGCTCAGGCGGTGGGCGATGACGAACGTCGTGCGGCCCTTCTGCACGGCCGCGAGCGCCTGCCCGATCTTCGCCTCCGACTCCGTGTCGACCTGGCTCGTCGCCTCGTCGAGCATCAGGATCGCCGGGTCGCGCAGGATCGCCCGCGCCAGCGCCAGCCGCTGGCGCTGTCCGCCGCTGAGCCCCGAGCCGCCCTCGCCGAGCACCGCGTCGTACCCCGCAGGCAGGTTGACAATGAACTCATGGGCGTGCGCTTGCTTCGCCGCCCGCTCGATCGCGGCCGCCGACGCGTGACGCATCCCGTAGGCGATATTCTGCGCCACCGTTCCGCCGAACAGCACCGTCTGCTGGCTCACCAGCGCCATCTGCCCGCGCAGCGATCGCAGGCTCACCTCCGCAATGTCCACGCCGTCGATCAGCACGCGCCCCGCCTGCGGCTCAACCAGCCGCGGCAGCAGGCTCAGCAGCGTGCTCTTGCCCGAGCCGTTCGCCCCGACGATCGCCACCTTCTGTTCATGTTGCACCGCCATGCTCACATTGCACACGGCCGGCTCGGGCTGGTCCGGATAGCGATACGTCACGCCCTCGAAGCGCACCGAGGTGTGATGCCGCGCGAGCGCACGCCCGCGCCCCGCGCCCGCGCGGCGCCGGCGGACGTTGGACTCGACCGGCAGCGTCATCACCTCCGCCACCCGCTCCGCCGCCGCCGCCGACTCCTGCAGGTCGTTGTTCAGCCGCGCCAGCGGCCGCACGCTGTTGCCCGCCATCGCCAGCGGCAGCAGCACGTTGAGCAGGTTCGTCGGATCGCGCGCCGGATCGTTAAGCACGATGTGCGTCGCCACGAGCGACACGGCGATCACGCCCGCGATTGCGATCAGCTCCGTCACCGGTGAGGCGAGCGCCCGGACCGTCCGCGCCCGAAGCTCCTGCTTGAGCACCTGCCGGTTGATCGTGTTGAACCGCCTGCGCTCATACCCCTCCGCGTTGTGGACCTTGACCGCTGCGCCGCCCTGCAGCGCCTCCTGCATCGCGCCGGTCATCCACCCGAAGGCGCGAAACGCCCGGCGGCTGGCCTTGCGGATCCGCTTGCCGAACTTCCGGATCACCACGTAGATCGCCGCCACCGCCACCAGGAACATTGCCGTCAGCTGCCAGTCCACGATCACCGCCAGAAGCAGAAACGCCCCGCCCATCAGCACGTCCCGCACGGCCCGGCCCATCAGCGCCATCAGCCCCTTGGACAACTGCGTGCAGTCGCGTACCACCCGGTTGATGTGATCCGCCGAGCCGTGCTTCCACTGCACCTCCAGCGGCGCGTGGATGAGGTGCTGGTACGCGTTCTTGCGGATGCGCATGATCGTGCGCAGCACGACCGTGAGCATCGACGCCTGGTAGACGTAGCGCATCACGGAGCCGATGATCGCCAGCGTCAGCACGACGCCCAGCATGAACGCCATGCCGCCGAACGGGCTGGCGGGGATGATCTGCGCCCAGTGCGTCACGTCGCCGAGGAAGCGCTCGATGTGATCGCCTGCGAGCCACTGCGCGGCCGTCTCGCGCATCATCGGTTGGTCGTCGCCGAAGAACTGGTCGATGATCCAGAGCAGCGCGGCGAACCCGCCGAACGCGCTCGCCGCGTCGATCAGCGCGGCGGTGAAACCCAGCGCGATCAGCCGCCGGTAGTGCAGCATCTGCCTGGCGAAGCCCCAGAACGCGTTCATGCCTCACCCCCCGCCCCGCCGCCGCGCAGCAGCGCGAGGTGCTCGAAGAACCCCGGGAACGTCTTACCCACGCACGCCGGGTCGCGGATCACCACGCCCGGCTGCGCCAGCCCGATCACGGCAAAGCTCATCGCCATGCGGTGGTCGTCATACGTGTCGATCACCGCCGGCGTGATGCGCCCGCCGGCAGGGGGGGCCACGTGCAGGTCGTCGCCGTCGACGCGCACCCGCGCCCCGAGCTTGCTCAGCTCGGCGTGCATCGCCGCCATGCGATCCGTCTCCTTCACGCGCCAGTTGCCCACGTTGCGGATCGTCGTCGGCCCCTCGGCGAGCACCGCCAGCGTCGCCAGCGTCATTGCCGCGTCCGGCATGTGGTTGAGGTCCACGTCCACACCCCGCAGCGGCGCATCATCCGCCGGCGACGCGACCGCCACGCTGCCCTCCGTCAACGTCAGCCGCGCCCCCATGCGCGCCAGCACGTCCACGAACCCCAGGTCCCCCTGCAGGCTCGATCGCCCCAGTCCCTCGATCAACACCCGGCTGCCCGGCAGCGCGGCCGCGGCGGCCAGAAAATAGCTCGCGTTGCTCGCGTCCGGCTCGACCGTGTAATCCGTCGCCGCGTAACGGGCCGGCTCGACACGCAGCACCCGCCACCCCGCGTCCACCTGCACCTCGACGCCAAACCGCGCCATCAGCCCGATCGTCATCTCGACGTACGGCCGGCTCGTCACCGGCCCGTCGAAGCGGATCGTCAACCCGTCGCGCATGTACGGCCCGACCATGAGCAGCGCGGTGATGAACTGGCTCGACAGGGTCGGCCGCATGATGATCTCGCCGCCGCGCAGCCCCCGGCCGGCAACCTCCACGGGCGGATACCCCTCCGCGCCCAGGTACCGCACCCGCGCGCCAAGCTCGCGCAGCGGGTCGACGAGCTCGCCGATCGGCCGCTCGCGCATCCGCGCCACGCCGTCAAGCTGATACACGCCCCGACCCAGGCCGCACGCCGCGGTCAGCGGCCGCATCGCCGTCCCCGCGTTGCCAAGCTCCAGCGTCGCCGCGTCGGCCGGAATCAACCCGCCGCGCCCCGCCACGCGCACCACCGCCCCCGCCTGCGCCTCGGTCACCTTGAATCCCAGCTCCCCCAGCGCGTCGAGCATCCGCTGCGTGTCATCCGCCACCAGCGGCCGACGCACCACCGACTCCCCCTCGCCCAGGGCCGCCAGCAGCAGCGCCCGGTTCGTCAGGCTCTTGGACCCCGGCAGGCGCAGCGCCACGTCGAACGGCCGGCCGACCGGCTCCACCTCGAGTTCCTCCGGCAGGCCCACGCTCATCAAGCAACATCCTCTCAACTCAACCCGCTCCCGGCTTCGCGAACCAACACCCCTCCGGATCCCCCCGCCTCACGACCGCCGGAACACCGCCACCACGCTCTCCACCGGTACGACGAACAGCCGGTTGTCCCCCTCGAAGTCGACCGGGATGGCCTCCTTGGGGTGAAACAGCACCCGGTCATACTGCTCGATGGGGTAGTTCGAGTCGGCCGCCACCTCGGCGGAAATCGCCACCAGCCGCCCCGTCAGCGTGGGGATCTCCATCTTGTCCGGCAGGTGGATCCCGCTCTTGGTCTGCTTCTTGTCCTCGTCCTTGCGGACCAGCACCCGCTTGCCGATCGGCTCGACGGTCTCCAGCCCGGACTTCCCTGTCTCCGGCGTCATGTCTTCCATAAGCCCATTCTACGCGCGCCATCGCCCCTCTGCCCAATGCCTGCATCGGTAGCGGCCGCGGTGTGGACCGCTTCCCTGTTTCGTCGCCGCGCCCACGCGGCGCTCAGGAAGCCCACGGAGCGCACTCCCTCGGGCCGCCGCCCCAAAACGTGGAGCCCGTCGCCCACCGACGCCGATCTCTCTTCAGGAGAGACGCGCCGCCGGCTGGACGCCCCGGCCCAAGCCCTGATTCGTTCGCGCCAAGGAAAGGAGTTCCCATGTCAGGTCTCGCCACAGGATGGACTTATCTCACTAGCTGGTTTCGTCGCGAGGGCAATGCCGACGGCAACACGCAGCTCGCCCGCCAGGTCGCCCCCCGCGACCGCGCCATCGCCCAGCTCCAGGGTGCGTACGAGGAGGTCGTCGGCCTCATGACCTCGATGCAGCAGCACATGCAGGCTCAGAACGACCGCTCCGAGCGCCTCCTCCAGATGATGGAAGGCCTGCCCGAGGCCCTCAAGAGCCTCCCCGAGGCCCAGCGCAATCAGACGCGCACCCTCGAAGCCATCCAGGGCCACCTCGCCGAGCAGTCCCGCAACACCGCCGGGCTGACCCAGGCGATCACGAGCCTCGCCCAGGCTGCTGACAACCACGAACGCTCGATGAACATCATCCAACAGCAGCTCGACGCCAGCCAGCACAATGGCGAGCAGATCCTCTCCAGCTTCTCGTCGCTCAGCGACACCCTCGGCCGCATGACCGACTCCTCGCAGGCGGGCACGGCCGTCCTCCAGCGCC
Organism: Phycisphaeraceae bacterium; assembly: GCA_040905445.1. Lineage (GTDB taxonomy): Bacteria > Planctomycetota > Phycisphaerae > Phycisphaerales > Phycisphaeraceae > SKPT01. The sequence continues at coordinate 16,459 of JBBDRN010000010.1, forward strand.
TCGCCGACCGCGGCGAGCAGTCCGACCAGCAGATGCGCCAACTCTTCTCCCGCAGCCAGCGGCAGTTCACCATCATGTCCGCCATTTCCTGGGCCCTGGCGATCCTCGCCCTCGGCGTCGCAGGCCTCGTCGCCTTCGCCGTTACCCAGCAGAGCCTCGCCGCCACCCCGGCCACCCCCACCGCGCCCGCGATCGATTCCCCCTCCCTCCAGGAGGGGCTGGGGGAGGGCGCCCCCGCCCTCGCGGCCACGATTCCGGCCGTGACCGCTCCGGACGTCGAGCCCGTGCCGGAGGCGGCGACCCCGCTCACCGGCGTGCCGCCGATCGATGCGCCGCCCGCCGCCGCTCCGATCGACCCCGCCGAGCTGATGGCCCGGCCCATCCTCGGCCGCCTGACTTTCGCCGATCTGCTGCACATCCGCGCCGGCGACGAAGCCGACGCCGACTGAACCCCCCCACGTCGCCCTGAGGGCGACCGCTAATGCCCCGGGGGCGGCATCCGGGTTATCCTTCCCGCATGCCCGCCGCCGCCATCCTCCCCGCCGCGCTCATCACGCCCTTCACCGAGCTGATGGCGCGCGGCGGCATCGCCATGTGGCCGCTGCTGCTGCTCAGCATCGTCTCCCTGACGCTCCTCTTCGAGCGCACCTGGTTCTTCATCCGCATCAACCGCCCCGGCCAACTCCGCCTCGCCGCCCGTCTCGGCACGTTGCTGCGGCAGGACGACCGCGACCAGGCCCGCACCGCCGCCCGCGACGCGCCGGGGCTTTACGCCGCGTTCGTTGCGGACCTGCTCCTGCCCCCCGTCAGCGAGGCGTCGGCCCTCGACGTCATCGAGCGCCACCGCCGGCGGATCGAGCGGTTCCTCCCCACGCTCTCGACGATTATCACCGCAGCGCCGATGCTCGGCATCCTCGGCACGGTGCTGGGCATCATCGCCAGCTTCGACCTGCTCGGCGCCCGCCCCGACGCGACCGATCCGCGGCAGGTCAGCCAGGGCATCGCCGAGGCCCTGCTGACCACGGCCGCGGGGCTGGTCATCGCGGTCTTCACGCTCTTTCCCTACAACGCCTTCCGCGCCCAGATCGACCGGACGCTCGCCCGGCTCGAAGCCCTTGCCGCCGCCGCCACCTCCGCCACAAAGCCGGGACCGGTGGTCCCGTCGCAGGCGGACGCGCGCTCTGAGCGACCCAGGGCCTGACGCGGCACAAAGGCCGCCACCTGCCACCCGCGATCGCCGGCCGCGGCCCGGCGCTGGTGGGGCTTGACCGGTCTGCCTCATGCGGGCCTCTCGTCCAGAAAAGGGGCATCCCATAGCCGTCCTCAATGTGTGCGCCCCCTTTCCCGACATTGCTTACAGGGCTATAACCTCAACAACCCGGCCTGGCCCAGGCCCCACCCGGCATCGCGCTGACACGAAAGCCACACCATGCTCACTCCGGAACTCGCCAGGATCCGCGCCTTCGAGGTTGTGCCGTCTTTGCCCAAGCCCCTCCAGCCGCTGCTGGACGTCGCCTACAACGTCTGGTGGACCTGGCATCCCGAGGCGGTCGAGCTGTTCGTCCGCCTCGATCGCAACCTCTGGCACGCCACCCACCACAATCCTGTCAAGCTCCTGGGCATGGTCCCGCAGCAGACGCTGGACGCCTTCGCCCGCGACGACGGCTACCTCACCAGCCTCGCCCGCGTGCTCGAAAACCTCGGCCGACACATGGAGCGCACGCCCTGGCTCCAGTCCACCGGCCACGAGACCGGCGACTTCACCGTCGCCTACTTCTGCGCCGAGTTCGGCCTCGCCGAGAGCCTGCAGGTCTACTCGGGGGGCTTGGGCTGCCTCGCCGGCGACCACCTCAAGTCCGCCGCCGAGCTCGGCCTGCCCATGGTCGCCGTCGGCCTGCTCTACCGCCACGGCTACTTCCAGCAGTACCTCAACGCCGACGGCTGGCAGCAGGAGTACTACCCCGACCTCGACCTCGCGAATCTCCCCATGCGCCAGGTGCTCGACAAGAACGGCAAGCCCCTGACCGTCGGCGTCGAAATGCCCGGACGCCAGGTCCGCATCGGCATCTGGCAGGTGCAGGTCGGCCGCATCCCGCTCTACCTGCTCGACACCAACCTCCCCGAAAACGACGAAGCCGACCGCCACATCGCCGCCCAGCTCTACGGCGGCGACATGGAGCTGCGCATCAAGCAGGAGATCGTTCTGGGCATCGGCGGCCTTCGCGCCCTGGAAGCCCTCGGCATCGACCCCGATGTCTGCCACATGAACGAGGGCCACTCCGCCTTCCTCGCGCTCGAGCGCATCCGCAAGCTCATCGAGAAGCACGGCGTCAGCTTCGACGAAGCGCGCCAGGCCGCGGGCGCGAGCCTCGTCTTCACCACGCACACGCCCGTGCCCGCGGGCATCGACCGTTTCCCGCCCGACATGCTCGAGCGCTACTTCCGCCACTACCACGGCTCGCTGCGCCTGGACATGGAGGGGCTGCTCGCGCTCGGCCGGGAGAACGTCTTCAACCGCAACGAGTTCTTCTCGATGGCGGTGCTCGCCATCCGCACCGCCGACTGGGCCAACGGCGTGAGCAAGCTGCACGGGCGCGTCAGCCGGCACATGTGGCGCGGCATCTGGCCCAACATCCCCGAGGAGGAGGTGCCCGTCAGCCACGTGACCAACGGCGTGCATGCCCGCTCCTGGCTCTCGGGCGACCTCGTCTACCTGCTCGACCGCTACCTCGGCCTGCGCTGGCAGAACAACCCCGCCGACCAGAGCGTCTGGAACGCCGTCGAGGAAGTCCCCGACGAGGAACTGTGGCGCGTCCACGAGCGGCGGCGCCAGAAGCTCATCGTCTGGGCCCGGCGTCAGCTTCGAGCCCAGCTCGAGGCCCGCGGCAAAAACCCGGACAACATCCGCGAAACACTCGAAGCCCTCGACCCCAACGCCCTGACGGTCGGCTTTGCACGCCGCTTCGCCACCTACAAGCGCGGCAACCTGTTCCTCCGCGACGCCGACCGCTTGCTCAAGCTCCTGGCCGACACCGATCGCCCGATCCAGTTCCTCATCGCCGGCAAGGCCCACCCCGCCGACTCGGGCGGCAAGGAGCTGATCCGCCACATCGTCAAGTTCGCCCAGGACTCCGAAGCGGGCCACAAGATCGTCTTCCTCGAAAACTACGACATCAACGTCGCCCGCTACCTCGTCCAGGGCTGCGACCTCTGGCTCAACACCCCGCGCCGGGGCATGGAAGCCTCCGGCACATCGGGCATGAAGGCCGCGCTCAACGGCGTGCTCAACTGCTCCGTGCTCGACGGCTGGTGGGACGAAGCGTTCCGCAACGACCTGGGCTGGGCGATCGGGCGCGGCGAGGAGTACGCCAACCCCGCCGTCGCCGACGAACTCGAAAGCCAGGCGCTCTACGACCTGCTCGAGCGCGAGATCATCCCGCTCTTTTATGACCGCGACAGCCAGAACATCCCGCGCACCTGGGTGCAGTGGATGAAGCGCTGCATCGCCAACCTCGCCCCGCGCTTCAACACCAACCGCATGCTGCAGGAGTACACCGAGCAGCTCTACCTGCCGGCCCTGGCGCGGGCCCGGACGCTCAACGCCGGCAAACTGGAAAACGCCGTCGAAGTCGCGCGCCAGAAGGTGCGCCTGCGCGACGCCTGGCACGAGCTGCGCGTCGAATCGGTCGAAGCGCCCATCGACCAGCCGATCAACGTCCGCGAGCACCTGCCCATCAAGGTCGTCGCCCACCTCGGCGAGCTCAAGCCCGACGAGCTGCGCGTCCAGGCGTACACCGGCCTGATCGACAACGAAAACCGATTGACCCAGGGCGAGCCCGTCGACCTCAAGCACGAGCGCAACCTCGGCAAGGGCCGACACCGATTCGTCGGCCGCATCGACGCGGGCAACAGCGGGCGCTACGGCTTCGCCGTCCGCATCATCCCGGGCGGCAACTTCTTCGGCCGCCCCCCTGTGCCGGGGCTCATCCACTGGGAGCACCAGGACGCCGTCCCCGCCCCCGCCGAGGACGAGGCCGTCGAGGAGCAGACGGCATAACCTTCATTCGCACCATTGACCCCCGCGCCCGCCACAGGTACGATGTCTTCCCATGAACCGTCCGACCCCCCGCACGCTGCTGCTTACCCTGAGCCTGACGCTCCGCGCCGGATAGGGACGGTTTACCCGCGACACGCCAAACCAACCGCCCTGCCCGGCTCAACCCGGCAGGGCGGTTTTTTGATGGACGCCCAGGCCGAGGACCGACAAGGGCGCGTGCAAGGAGAGCAGTCATGCCCGACGCCGACCCGACCCACATTCGCATCTTCGACACGACGCTTCGCGACGGCGAGCAGTCGCCCGGCGCGAGCCTGAACCACCAGGAGAAGATGGAGATCGCCCGCCAGCTCGAGGCCATGCACGTCGACGTCATCGAGGCGGGCTTTCCCATCACCAGCCAGGGCGACTTCCACGCCGTCGACGCCATCGGCCGCGAGTTGACGCAGTCGACGGTCTGCGGCCTGGCGCGCAGCGTTCCAGCGGACATCGACCGCGCCGCCGAAGCGCTCAAGGACGCCCACCACCCGCGCATCCACGTCTTCTGCGCCACCAGCCGGATCCACCTCGAGCACAAACTGCGCAAGGCCTTCGACCAGATCGTGCAGATCTCCGTCGACTCCGTGAAGCGCGCCCGCGATCACGTCGCCGATGTCGAGTTCAGCCCGGAGGACGGCTCGCGCACCGAGCTCGCCTATCTTGTCGAGATCACCGGCGCGGTCATCGACGCCGGCGCCACCACGGTCAACATCCCTGACACGGTTGGCTACGCGGTCCCGGAGGAATATGGCCACATCTTCGCCTACCTCCGCGAGCAGTTGCCCGCCATCGACGAGAAGGACATCTATCTCTCGGCCCATTGCCACAACGACCTCGGCCTCGCCGTGTCCAACTCGCTCGCCGCCGTGCGCCATGGCGCCCGGCAAGTCGAGTGCACGATCAACGGCATCGGCGAACGCGCCGGCAACGCCGCGCTCGAGGAGATCGTCATGGCCCTGCGCACGCGCAAGGACTACTTCGGCCGCTTCAACACCACCATCGACACCCGGAAGATCTACCCCGCCTCGCGCATGGTCGCCAACCTCACCGGCCTGCAGGTGCAGCGCAACAAGGCGGTCGTCGGCGAGAACGCGTTCGCCCACGAAGCCGGCATCCACCAGGACGGCATGCTCAAGCACCGCTCGACCTACGAGATCATGGACCCCGCCGACCTCGGCGTGCCCGAAAGCAAGCTCGTGCTCGGCAAGCACTCCGGCCACCACGCGCTCAAGCAGCGCATCCGCGACCTCGGCTACACCGTCGACGAGCAGACCCTCGACCGCGTCTACAACCAGTTCAAGAGTCTCGCCGACAAGAAGAAGGACGTCTACGACGAGGACATCGAGGCCTTGCTCGACGAGCAGCTCGAGACCGACCGCTGGTTCTGGGAACTCGTCCGCTTTCAGGTTACGTCCGGCACGGGCGTGATCTCCACCGCGACGGTGGTGCTGCGCGACTCCTCGGGCACCGAGGCGCTCGATGCCGCCACCGGCGACGGGCCGATCGACGCGGTCTACTCCGCCATCCAGCGCATCACCAACGTCGCGGTGTCGCTGGAGGACTACCAGTCGCGCGCGGTCACGGGCGGCAAGGAAGCCCAGGGCGAGGTGTCCGTGCGCATCAGCCACCACGGCCAGGTGGTGCGCGGCCGGGGTTATTCGACCGACGTTGTCGAGGCGGCGGCGAAGGCGTACATCGCGGCGATCAACCGCCTCAAGAGCGTGGACGTGCGGCAGGTCTCGGCCACGAGCGCCGTGGAGGCGGGCGACGGCGAGACGGCGGCGCAGCCGTGATGCCGAGCGATGGCAGCAGGCGCATCAGCAGGCGAGTATGATCACCAAAGCGATGCGCAGTGAGCAGATTCATGGGCTGGCACCGCCCGGCTCGCTTTGACCAGAGTCATTAACATGGCAGCGCAAATCGACATCGACCGCCAAGTCATCGCCGACTTCTGTCGGCGATATGGGATCAAGCGCCTGTCGCTGTTCGGCTCGGTCCTGCGCGAAGATTTCGGGCCTGAAAGTGATGTCGACGTGCTCGTGGAGTTTGAGCCAGGTGCGACGCCCGGTTACTTCACGATCGGACGGATGATTAATGAACTCAGTGATATGTTCGGGCGGCAGGTGGACCTGCGCACGCCCGAGGGCGTGAGTCGCTACTTCCGTCGCGAGGTTCTCGCGGCCGCGGAGCCGCTCTATGCCGCCGCTTGACGACCAAGCGCGACTGCGCCACATGCTGGATGCAGCCCAAGCGGCGCAGCGTTTTCTGGCCGGCCGCACGCAGGAGGATCTGCACACGGACTTGCAGCTCCAGATGGCGGTGGCGCACTGCGTGCAGATCATCGGCGAGGCGGCGGCCCGGTTGAGTGAGCAGACGCAGGCCGACATCCCCGAACTGCCTTGGCGAGACATCCGAGCGATGCGCAACCAGATCGTGCATGTGTATTTCGACCTCGACACGGCCGTGCTCTGGAAGACCGTGTGCGACGACCTTCCTCCCTTGATCGACGCCGTTGGTCGGTCTTTCCCAGTCGAAGGCGACGACCCACGACAGGCCTGACGCTTCGCCAATACTCGCCCTTCGAGAGGTTTCCAATACCGATGGCTGAACCCAAGGCTCCAACCCAGCAGCGTCCCGCCGGCGAGTCCCCCGCCCCCGCCACGGCCCCCGACGCTGACGACATCAAGCACTTCGTCCTCGACACGAACGTCCTGCTGCACAACCCGGCGGCGCTGTTCATGTTCAAGGAGCACGAGGTCATCATCCCCTTCGCCGTGCTCGAGGAGCTCGACAAGTTCAAGAAGGAGAACGACGACGTCGGCCGCAACGCCCGCGAGGTCATCCGCCAGCTCGACGCCCTGCGCGTCAAGGGCCACCTCGCCGAGGGCGTGCCGTGGAACGGCGAAGGCGGCACCGTCCGCGTCGTCTTCTCCATGGACGAACGCCCACGCTGGCTCTCCGACGAGCTGCCCGACAACCGCATCATCGGCGTCGCCTGGGCGCTGACTCAGCAGGGCAAGCGCGCCATCCTCGTCACCAAGGACATCAACGTCCGCATCAAGTCCGACGCGCTCGGCATCCACACCGAGGACTTTGAAGCCCAGAAGGTCGACATCCATCATCTCTACGCCGGCTACACCCAGCTCGACGTCCCCGGGGACATCATCGACGCGCTCTACGAAGAAAAGCAGCTCGACCTCGCCGACCTCGTCGAGCACCTCTTCGAGGAAACGCCCGACGGCCAGAAGCGCGAGCTGCACATCCACGAGAACCAGTTCGTCCAGCTCCGCGACGCGCTCGACGAATCGCACACCGGCCTCGCCCGCCGACTCGCCGACACCGAGCACCTCATCCCCGTCCAGGGGCCGCGCAAGCCCGTCACCGGCATCATGGCGCGCAACGTCCAGCAGACCATGGCCTTCGACCTGCTGCTCGACGACGAGATCAAGCTCGTCACCCTCCTCGGCACCGCCGGCACCGGCAAGACGCTGCTCGCCATCGCCGCCGGCATGCTCAAGGTCTTCACCGAGCAGCGCTACGACAAGCTGCTCGTCGCCCGCCCCATCATGCCCATGGGACGCGACATCGGATACCTGCCCGGCACCAAGGAGGAAAAGCTCGAAGCCTGGATGCAGCCCATCTTCGACAACCTCACCTACCTCCTCTCGACCCGCGGCGCCGGCTCACAGCACGCCGAGTCCAAAAACCCCGAGCAGCGTATCAGCCAGCTCACCGCCGCCGGCCAGCTCGTCCTCGAGCCGCTGACCTACATCCGCGGCCGCTCCATCCCCCACCAGTTCATGATCATCGACGAAGCCCAGAACCTCACCCCCCACGAGGTCAAGACCATCGTCTCACGCGTCGGCGAAGGCACCAAGATCGTCCTCACCGGCGACGTCGCCCAGATCGACAACCCCTACCTCGACAGCTCATCCAACGGCCTGTCGTTCATGGTCGAACGCTTGAAGGGCTCCGCACTCGTCGGCCACGTGACGCTGGCGAAAAGCGAACGCAGTGAGCTCGCCTCCCTCGTCGTCGACCGCCTCTAGACGCGCCGTAGGGTCCGCTGTGCGGACCTTCCCCGCCTCGCCGTAGGGGCCGCGGTGCGGACCCTCTTCTCGCAAGCGCGCCAGCGCCACGGTCCGCACAGCGGCGGCGAACCCTACGCCGCTCCCGGGGCCCACCCCATGCGATGCTTGCTGCACGACGCGCCGGCGCACCCGTCGACGCGTCTATGATTAATCCCGGACGCGGCAACGCCGACGCGCTGCCGCCCCCGCCCCGCCCCGCCTCGCCTCCCGGGAGCCACCACATGACCCCCTCGGCCGCGTCCAACGCCACTTCCGACGCCAACGACACACCCGCGCCCCGCCGGCCCCGCCGACGCCGCTGGCAACTGCTGGCCCTGGCCCTGCTCGTCGTGCTGGTGCTGATCGGCGTGGCCCTGGTCCCGACGCTCCTGAGCACGCAGATGGGCAAGCGAACCATCCTCGGCGTCGTCAACGACCGCATCCGCGGCTCCGTCGACGCCGAGGCCGTCGCCCTCACATGGTTCCGCGGCCAGTCCGTCACCGACCTGCGCCTCTTTGACCCGGCCGGCGAGCAGGTGCTGCACGCGCCGCGCATCGACGCGCCCGACCTGCGACTGCTCCCGGTCGCGATGGGCTCGCAGCGCATCGGGCGCGTCGATATCCACGTCGCCGACGTGCGCTTGACCCAGCGGCCCGATGAGCCGACCAACCTCGCCCAGGCCGTCGAGCCCACCGCGCCTACCGACCCGGACGATCCCGGCGCGGAACTCGACGCCGACGCCAACGTCCAACTCCGCGTCACCGCCGAGCGCATCCGCTACGAAGCGCCCAACGTCGAGCCGGTGGAGCTGACCGACCTGACCGCTGCCTTCGACGTCGAGCGTCTCGAGCGCATCGCCCTGAGCATCGCCAGCGATGTGCGCATCGGCGATCGTCCCGGCCGCATTGATGCCGACTTCACCCTCCACGACGCCTTCGACGCCGACGGCCAGCCGCAGCTTGGCACCGCCCGGGTCGACGGCGGGGCTCAGCTTGTCACGCTGCCGCTGGCGATGCTCGACGGCCTGCTGCAACTCGACGGCAGGCTCGTCGCGCTGCTCGGCGAGGAGCTCGACGCCGAGCTCACCGCCGCCGGCCAACTCGAGGACCTCACCGCCAACGTCAGCGCCACCAGCGACCGCTTCCGCGCCAACTTCGCCATCACCAGCGAAGCCGACGGCCTGCGCAGCCAGCCCGGCTCGACGCTCACGCTCAACGTCACCCCCGAAAGCTTCGCCGCCCTCACCGCCCCCGCCTCCGTCACCACTCCCGCCACGCCGGCCCCTGCCGACGACGGCGAGGAGCAAGCCGCGCCGCCGGACGCCCCCGCCACGCTCCGCCAGCCGTTCGCCATCCGCGCCGAGCTGCGCGAGCTGTTCATCCCCCGGGCGGGGAACGACCTGGACCTCGCCGCGGCGTCGCTGGACCTGGCCCTCGACAGCGACGACATCGAGCTCGACGTGCCCGACCGCGACCTGCTCGCCCTGCGCGGCCTGCAGGCGTCGCTGCAATCTGACGCCATCGGGCAGCGCGTGCGCGGCCAACTCCGCGCCGACGCCCAGGTCGACGATGTCACCGAGCCGGTGCAGGGTTCGCTGAGCATTGACAACGCGATGGCCGACGCGCCGATGGCCCTCGCCGCCGAGGCCGACGCTCTGCCCGTCGTGCTCGCCGACGCTCTCGCGCAGCAGGAGGGCCGGCTGGTCGCGTTGATCGGCCAGACGCTCACCGCCCGCCTCACCGCCCGGCAGGACGACGCCGGCGTGCTCAACTTCACCGCGGAGCTCGACGCGCCACACATCGCCGGCCCGCTCGCCGGCGCGTTCGACCCCGACGCCGGGCTCCTCACCACCAACACCCCCTCGCCGATCGACCTCACGCTCACCCCCGACGGCTACGCCGCCTTGACCGAAGGCGACGAGCCCGCCCGGCTGACGCTTACCGCCGACAGCCGCTGGCGATTGAATCTCGCGCAGCTCGTCGTCGGCCTGCGAGATACGGCCGCGCAGGAGGACGCCCCGGCCGGCGCGCTCGCCTTCATCGACCCCGAGCGATTCCAGCTTCGCGCCAGCGCGGCCGTCGACGAGCTCAACGTCCACAACGCGATGACCGACGGGCAGTACACGATGCAGCAGGTTGGCGTGGAGATCACCGTCGCCGACCTGCGCGACATCATGCGCATCGACTTGGAGGCCCTTGTCGACGAGCTCATCGCCCCGGCCCGCGACGAGGCCCAGCCCCAACCCGGGCAGGGCGACGCCGACCCCGCCGGCTCGATCCGGTCCACCACGCAGATCGCCAACCTCTTCAGCGACACCGGCCAGTGGCAGCCGCGCGAGGCGAGCATCCAGAACGAGTCGGCCGTTGAGAACCTGCCCTCGTCACTGCTCGACGCCCTGCTCGACCAGGGCGGCACGCTCCGCGCGGTGCTCGGCCCGCGCACCAGCGCCACCGCGTCGCTCGACTACCGCGGCGCGGCCGGCGGCCCGGTCGATCTCAACGTTCGCGCCGACAACGCCGATGCCACCCTGCTCGCGGAGATCGACGACGAGGCCACCGTCCGCCTGCGCGAGGCCGCCACCGCACGCCTGCGCGTCACGCCCGAGCTCAGTGCCGCCGTGCTGACGCGGCTGAACCCCTTCATCAACGCCGCCGCCGGCGAGGAGCCCATCGTCGTCACGATCGCCGCCGACGACTTCGCCCTGCCGCTCGCCCCCTTTGCTCTCGAGACCGTCCGCGCCGCGGGCTCGCTCGACCCCGGCACGCTCGAGCTTCGTCAGACCGGCCTGACCCAGCGCTTCTTCGGTGCCTTGAGCGCCATCGGCTTCAGCGCCGGCGACCGCTACAACGCCGCGTTCTCGCCCATGAACTTCTCCATGACCAACGGCCGGCTCAGCTACCGCGACTTCGTCATGACCATCGACCAGCTCAGCCTCCGCTTCCAGGGCGACGTCGACCTCACGAACGAACGCTACAACCTCCGCCTCGGCATCCCGGGCAGCGCGCTTGCCCGCCTTCACCGCCCCCTCGCCGACGTGATGCGCCCGGACGAGCATCTTGAGGTTCCCCTGGCCGGCACGTTTGACGAGCCCCGGCTCGATACGGCCGGCCTCAGCCGCCAGGTCGCCCAGCTCGCTGCCCGTGCCGCCGCCGAGGAAGCCCTTCCCGACGAAGCCCGCGACATCCTCGACCGCGTCTTCCGCCGCGACCGACCGCAGCAGGACGATGACGACGAGGACGAGCAGGAGGACGAGCGCCCGCGCGAGCGCCGCGACCCGCTGCGCGATATTCTCGACCAGTTTTAGCGCGCGTTCAATTCAACTGCCGCGGGGTGCCACGGACAAGGCCGTCTTCGGCCTTGTCCGTGTTGGCGGCAATTCGCACTGACAAGCTCCGCGGACTCCGCTTGTCAGTGGCACCCCACCCGCTACGCATGCCCCGCGCGTCACAGGTGCATCCGCCGGGTATACACCACCCACTCGATCATGAGCACGACCAGCGCCGCCGCCGCGAACCACGGCCACACCTCCCGCCGCACGCCATCCTCATCGCGCGCCGCGCTCGCTTGCCCCGACCCGCCCCCGCCCCCGCCACCGCCACCGCTCACCAGCGCCAGCTCGTGCACCGGGCGAATGTCGCTCTCCGTCGCGTCGAGCAGGTTCACCGCCAACCGGTCGTAAGGCGGCTGCACCGCCACGCCGCGCGCTTCGTACAACCCCACGCGCGGGAACGCGGGCAGCACCGCGCCACCTCCGCCCCCACCTTCGCCACCCGCCCGCGCCGTCAGCGTCGCCGGCCCCTCGTAGCGCAGCCGATCGGCGTCGACCGTCACCGGCAGCGCCACCGCCTCGCCCGACCGGTACGCCAGCGCCGCCTCGTCCGCCAGCGCGCCGAGGCCCAGCACGTGCGTCACATTGCTCATGAACACCGGAAAGCTTACGTACAGCGGCCAGTTCGATTCCATCACGTCGAACGACGCCACCACGTGCCGCACTCCCGCGCGCTGCACCTCGGCCAGCACCGGCCCAGTCTGCGCCGTCGCCAGCACGCGCCCGTCCGTCGGCACCGCCAGCCGCCCCGGCCGGCGCAGCACGACATGGTCCAGCGCCACGTGCCGAAGCACCGGGTGCGCCCGCTGCCAGTCCAGCACCGCCTGCGCCGCCGGGTCGTCCTCACGCCCTGCCCGCAGCGCCAGCCGCTCGATCGGCGGTGCGGCCCCGAAGTACAGACTGTCCACCAGCGGCACCGCCTCCGGGCTGTAGCCGTCGAACACGATCGCGTCGAACCCGGTCTCACCCTCGTCCGCATCATCCGTGCCCCAGCCGCCGCGCCGCAGCGCATGGGCGCTCTGCTGCTCGAACACGTCCGGCGGCATCGTCACGCGCTCGCGCACGCCCACGCTGTCGATCACCCGCTCCAGGAACGTGTTGCCCTCCGTCACCAGCAGCACCCGCAGTTGACGCGCCGGCGCCAGCATCAGCCGCGCCGCGTCGTCGGCCGCGAGCTGGTCGCCGCGTTCCTGCGTCAGCTCCACGATCGCCGCGTCCAGGCTTGCGAATGAAAACGGCACCATCTCCGTGCTCGCCGCGTCGCCGGCGGGCCCCAGGCGCACCGTCTCGACCCGCCGCGTGCGCCCGTCGACGCGCAGCCGCAGGTCCGTCGCCACCGCACTTGGTCCGTAGTTGGCCACGCGCGCCAGCACGCGCACCTGCTCCGGCGCGTCAAACGCCCGCCTGGCGGCGAACGCGACGATGCCCACGTTGTCCACCGCCGACGCGTCCCGGCTGCCCACCGCCAGGTACCGCACCTGCGCCCCCTGCAGCGACAGCGGCGGCGCCTCGGCGGGCCGATGCACGCGCCCGTCGGTCACGACGTACACCATCAGCTCCACCTCGTCGCTCGCCGCCGCCTCCGCCGCGTAAGGCTCGACGAGCTGCAGCGCCGGGATCAACCGCCCCCGCTGGTCCGTCGCCTCGACGCGCTCCAGCGCCGCGCGCAGCCGACCCGCGTCGCTCGTGAACTGCTCGACGACCCGCGCTTGCTCGGCAAAGCTGACGATCATCGCCGCGCCGCCATCGAGGCTGTCGACCAGCTCGCGCGTCCGCCGGCGGGCCTCGTCCAGTCGCGTCGGCTCGCCGTCCGTCGCGTTCATCGACGCCGAGTGATCGATGAGGATCACCACTCGCTGCCCCGGCGCCGCGGCCGCATCCAGCGCCGGCCGCGCCATCGCCACCAGCAGCGCCCCGAGGATGACGAGTTGCAGCAGCAGCAACAGGTTCCGCCGCAGCTTCTGAAACGGCGCGTTGACCTGCATGTCCTGCACCGCCTTGCGCCACAGCAGCGTGGACGGGATCACCACCTCCCGCCGGCGCAGCTTGAGGAAGTAGAGCGCAACGAGCGCCGGCACGGCGATCGCCGCGGCGATGAGAGCGGAGATCGGGGAGATAAAGCCCATGATCAATCCTCGTCTGCGTCTGAGCCGTGCCGGTTCCGGTCCCCCTCCCGGGCGGAAGGGGCGGCAGCGGCGAGCGCCCGGGCCGCCGTGCCCCGCGTTCCCCGACGATTGCCCACCGCGCCGGCCCGGCTTACCATCCCTGATCATACCCAGGAGTTGATTCCTTGATTGCACCGTTCCGCGTGATGCTGGTGATGATGGCGCTGTTGACCGCCGTGGCGGCGGCGGGCGCGGACACCGCCGCCGAGCCGCAGCCGACGCAGCGCTACATCCTCGGCGAGGACGGCGCGTGGCGACCCGTCGACCAGGCGGGCGACGAGCCGGCGGCAGCCAGTGCCGACGCGCAGCTCGACGAGCTGCGCCGGCTGCTGGCGGACGAGAAATACCGTCAGGTCGAGCAGCGGGCCGGGCGGTGGATCGATGGTTACCCGCGTCACCCGCGCCAGGCCGAGGCGCACATGATCCGCGGCGAGGCCCGCCGGCTGCGCTCCCACCTCTACCGGTCGCTCTACGACTACGAGTACGTCATCCGCCGGCACCTGGACACGGAACTGTTCCATGTGGCGATGGAGCGGGAGTACGAGATCGCCAACCGGTTCCTCGCCGGCGAGCGGCGTCGGCTGCTGGGGCTGCCCATCCTGCCGGCGCGGGGCGAGGGCGAGGAGCTGCTGATTCGCATCCAGGAACGCGCGCCGGGCTCGTCGCTGGCGGAGCGAGCCGGGCACGACCTGGCCGACTACTACTTCAGCCGGCGACGCTGGGAGGAGGCGGCCGAGGCGTACGACGTGTTCCTCGACCTCTACCCGCGCTCGGCGGATCGCGCCCACGCCCGCCAGCGGCTCGTCGAGGCCAACGTCAACCGGTGGCGCGGCCCGGCGTACGACCCGGCGGGGCTGATCGAGGCCCAGCAGCGCCTGGCCGCCCTCACCCGCGAATTTCCCGCCCTCGCGCAGCAGATGGACGCCGAGGCGGTCGACCGCGAGTTGGACGAGAAGCTGGCGAGCAACCGTGAGCACTCGGCCCGGTGGTACGTGCAGCGCGGCGAGCGGGTCAGCGCCGCCTACGTCTACGACCGCCTGGCGCGTCAGTTCCCGGACACCGAGGCCGGCGAGCGGGCCCGAGCGTGGCTCGAGGCCCTGGACGACCCGCACGTCGAGCGCGTGCTGCCCGCCGATTGGCGCGACGGGGAGGCCGGGCCGTGATGCCGCTGGTCGCAGCCCGTCCTGCCGCCGCCACGTCTCGCCGCCGCGCCCGGTCGGCGTTGGAAGCGGCGTGGATGCTGCTCTGCATCATCGCCGTCGTCCTCCCCGGGTGCGGGTACACGGGCGGGGGCACGTATCCCGCGGCGTATCGCACGGTTGCGGTTCCCATCTTTGAGAACCACACCTTCCATCGCCGCGTAGAGAATGAGTTGGCCGAGGCGCTCGTCAAGCAGATCGAGCAGCGGACGCCGTACAAGGTGACCGATGCCGGCTCGGCGGACACCATCCTGGAAGGCGGCATCCGGCAGATCGACCAGGTGATGGTCGCCCGTCACAGACCCGGAGGACTGCCCGAGGAGATGGAGGTGACCATCGTCGTCGACTTCGCGTGGCGCGATCAGCGCACGGGCGAGACGTTGCGGCAGCGCGAGGGTTTCGAGGCCGTGGGCCGGTATGCCCCCGCCAGGCCGGTCGGCCAACGGTTCGAGTCGGCGCAGCACCAGGCGGTGCAGCGGCTGGCGGAGGACATGGTCGCGACGATGCAGGCTTCGTGGTGATCAGGGCGGCTGCGGATGGGGGGTGCCCCGGCTCGATGTTCGGAGCGAATCTGGACGATAACGCCCCAGGTGGCCGGGACGGGCCTAGAATGGCACTGGCGGGCGGGGTACCACGACGCCCATGCACCGCCGGGGCGCGGGGCTGAATTTCGGTGGCGGGGGTGTTTCAAGGATGTTCAATGGCTGATCACAAGGACCCGAACGACCCGCGTCAGGAGCCCGCCGCCGGCGACGACCGGCCCGAGGGCGAGGGCGACGGTGACAAGCAGCGTGCCGGCAAGGAGGCGGGCAAGGACGGCAAGGGGCCGTCCAACCCCAATTTCATGTCGCGCGGCGTGCTGGGCTGGGTGCTGCTGGCGGGGCTCGCCGTGGTCATCCTGCTCATGTTCAACAACGCCCAGAACCAGGCCAAGGAGCTGGACTGGCAGCAGTTCTATGCCCTGGCGCGGGCGGCGGAACACGAAGAGATCTTCGCCAAGCCGCTGGACGTCCGTGATGACCGGATCGTCGCCGAGCTCACCGAGCAGGCGGCCGACCGGTTCGACCACGTGCCCAACAACCGCGTGTCGACGCCGATCTCGACCGAATCGAAGCCGATGCGGCTGCACGTGCTCGATGAGCTGGGCATCCCACTCAAGGAGAGCGGGGGCCCGAGCGTGCTGGTCAACATGCTGGTCATGTGGCTGCCGTTCATCCTCATCGCCCTGCTCATCTACTTCTTCGTCTTCCGCTCGCTGCGCAACGCCGGCGGCGGCCCGGGGGGGATGCTGGGCAACTTCGGGCGGTCCAAGCACAAGCTGCTGAGCAAGGAGCACTCGAACGTCCGGCTGACCGACGTCGCCGGCGTCGACGAGGCCAAGGACGAGGTCAACGAGATCGTCGAGTTTCTCAAGAACCCCAAGAAATTCCAGCGCCTCGGCGGCCGCGTGCCGCGCGGCGTGCTGCTGATCGGCTCGCCCGGCTGCGGCAAGACGCTGCTCGCCAAGGCGGTCGCCGGCGAGGCGGACGTGCCCTTCTTCTCGATCTCCGGCTCCGACTTCGTCGAGATGTTCGTCGGCGTCGGCGCGTCGCGGGTGCGCGATCTCTTCAAGCAGGCCAAGGACTCGGCGCCGTGCATCATCTTCCTTGACGAGATCGACGCCGTGGGCCGGCGCCGCGGCTCCGGGTTCAGCTCGGGCGGCCACGACGAGCGCGAGCAGACGCTCAACGCCATCCTCGTCGAGATGGACGGCTTCGACTCGTCCGACCAGGTGATCGTGATGGCGGCGACCAACCGCGCGGACGTGCTGGACCCGGCGCTGACGCGGCCGGGGCGGTTCGATCGGCAGATCCACGTGTCGCTGCCGGACATCAAGGGCCGGATGGAGATCCTCAAGGTCCACGCCCGCCGGGTGAAGATGAGCCCCGACGTGGACATGGAGAAGCTGGCGCGCGGGACGCCCATGTTCTCCGGTGCGGACCTGTCGGCGATCATCAATGAGGCGGCGATCGCGGCGACGCTGCAGGGCAAGGAGTTCATCGAGCAGGTGGACCTGGAGGAGGCGCGCGACAAGGTCAAGTGGGGCCGGGCGCGCAAGAGCCACAAGATCGAAGAGGACGAGAAGAAGGTCATCGCCTACCATGAGGCCGGCCACGCGATCGTCATGTACTTCGAGCCCAACTCCGAGCCGCTGCACAAGGTGACGATCATCCCGCGTGGCCAGTCGCTGGGCACGACGTTCATGCTGCCCGAGAAGGACCGCCACATCTTCCGGCGCGAGCAACTGCTCGGCCAGCTTCGCGTGACCTTCGGCGGCCGCCTCGCGGAGGACATGTTCTGCGGCGACGTCTCCTCCGGGGCGGCGATGGACATCCGCCAGGCGACGCAGATCGCCCGCGCGATGGTCACCGAGTATGGCATGAGCGACAAGCTCGGGTTCCTGCTCTACGGCCAGCTCAACGACACGTCCGCCAGCCCGTGGGACCAGGAACGGCCCTACAGCGAGGAGACGGCACGCCTCATCGACGAGGAGGTGCGCAAGATCATCGACCGCACCTACTCCGAGACCCGGCGCATGCTCGACGAGCATCGCCAGCAGCTCGACGCGCTTGCCAAGGCGCTGCTCAAGTACGAGACGCTGACGCGCGAGGAGGTCGACAAGGTGATGGCTGGCGAGCCGCTGAACAAGGCGACCGTCGCTGACCTGCTCCAGGCCGAGCGCGACCGCCCCCGCGAGGATCAGACCCAGCCCGTGCCGCGCCCCAGGGGTGGCCTGGACGACGACACCCCGCCGGCCCTGCCCTCGCCGGCGTAAGCCGCGTTGGGTTAGCCGTCGAGTTGCACCACGCGCAGGCCTGGGCGTGGTATGTGGGGGATGAGGTATTGCCGCGAATCGGATTGTTGTCAGACTCCCACGGCCGCGCCGACATGACGCGGCGGGCGGTCGCGCTCCTCTTGGACCAGGGTGCCGAGATGCTGCTGCACCTCGGCGACGTCGGCGGCGTCGAGGTCATCGACACCCTCGCGGTCCAAGCGCCCGTCGCGGAGCCTCGCCCCGGCGGCTCCGGGCCGGACGCGGGCCAGCTCGAGGCGCACGTCGTGTTCGGCAACACGGACTGGGACCTGCCCGCCCTGACC
This sequence comes from Phycisphaeraceae bacterium, assembly GCA_040905445.1. Lineage (GTDB taxonomy): Bacteria > Planctomycetota > Phycisphaerae > Phycisphaerales > Phycisphaeraceae > SKPT01. The sequence goes on from JBBDRN010000010.1 coordinate 34,453, forward strand.
CGCTACGCCCAGTCGCTGGGCATCATGGTCGATCACCCGGTGGGATCGGTCGATGTCGAGGCGGGGCGGCTGGCCTTCTGCCACGGCCACGAGCCGGCCGTCCTGGCGCAGGCGCTGGCCGCCGAGCCGCGCTACCTCTGCCACGGGCACACGCACCAGACGTCGGACACGCGGCAGCGGAGCACGCGGGTGATCAACCCCGGCGCGCTGCACCGCGCCCGGGAGCACACGGTCGCTTTGCTCGACACCACGCGCGACGAGCTGCGCTTTTTAACCCTGCCGCCGCGATGACATCCGCGGCACGGACGTGATAAGCTGGACGACACCGCCCGCGTCAAAGCGGCACCCGGACGGGCCACGGAACCTGCGATGGCTGATCGACATCCCACGGAGACGATCGACGGCCTGACCGTACGCCCGTTCGAGGCCGACGACCAGCCGATCGTGGCGCGGCTGTACACGGATGGCCTGCTTGCCGGGCAGCTCGCGCCCAACGACACCGGCGCCGATATCGAGAACATCGACGACGCCTACTTCGACAACCCCCGCCACCACTTCTGGGTCGCCGAGGTCCACAGCCAGGTGGTCGGGATGATCGGCGTGGCCAGCGACGAGCGCGACACTGCCGAGATCCGCCGCCTGCGCGTCGACCCGTCCTACCACGAGACCGGCGTCGCCCACGCCCTGCTCCAGACCGCCGTCGCCCACTGCAAGCACCACGGCTACCTCAAGGTCGTGCTCGACACCCGTTTCGAGCACGACGCTGCGGTCGACCTCTTCGACCACGTCGGCTTTCAGCACAACCGCACCAAGGCGATGCAAGGCAAGGAGCTGCTCGAGTTCTACCTCGACCTCTACCGGAAGCGCCCGGGCGACGAGCCGCCGGAGGCATGAGGTGGTGGCGCCCCGCCGCGCGCCCGCCGTGCCACAGGTGACGCCAGTGACCACGACGCCGCCACCCTTGAACGACGACCAGCAGCAGCGCTTCGAGCGCGGCATCGCCCAGTTCAACGCGGGCGGCTGGTTCGAGGCCCATGAGACGTGGGAATCGCTCTGGCTCGACCTGCCGCACGGCCCGCGCCGCCGCTTCGTCCAGGGCCTCATCCAGCTTGCCGTCGCACTGGAGCACACCCGCCGGGGCAACCCTCGCGGGGCGTTGATGCTGCTGGCGCGGACCGCCCGGCGTTTCGGCAGCGGCGAGGCGCCGGCCCGCGACCTCGGCGTCGACGGCGCGGCGCTGCACGCGGCCGTCACCACGCTGCTCGAGCCCCTGCACGATCTGCCCGCCGCGGCCCTGCGCCCGCGCGCCCGGGCCGATCACGCGCTGCCCGTCGACCTGTCGCGGGCGCCGCGCATCGAGCACGCGGCTTCCCGTGACACCCATTGATCGCGGGACCGCCCGCGGCGCTTCGCGCTTCAACCGGCGAGGTAGCTTCTCAGCGCCTGCGCGATGTCGCGCCCCAGCGCCCGGCAGGGCTCGATGTGCACCTCGACACCTTGCGCGTTGGCGTAAGGGATCTCGAATGTCGTGGTGAGTCGGACGCCCGGCTGCTCGGCAAACCAGCGCGTGCTGGACTTGAACTGGCCGTAGTTGGCGCCGGTGTTCCAGTCCTGGCCGAAGGGCAGGTCGTTGGCCTGCGCGTAGGGAAGCGCGCCCGCGGCGCACTGCTCGAGCACGCCGCCGAAGCGCTGCTGCTCGCCCCACCGCGCCGGGTCCTTGCCGCCGACCTGGTAGACCTTTTCGTTCTGGCCGTGGCCGTGCACGTTGTTGCGCAGGTAGGGGCAGTGCAGGTCGAGGCCCACCCGCAGCCTGCCTGCGGACCAGCGCGGGACGAGCTCGCGGATCGCCGCCACCTCGGCGTGGATGCTGTCGCCGGCGTAATCGCGGTTGTGATCGTGCGGGGCGCGGTTCTTGCCCTGGTCGCCGTGCATGACGCCGTCGTGGTCGACGAAGGGGACGCACATGAGCTCGACGTGGTGCTGGAACCAGTGGCCTAGCTCATCGTCGGCGAGCGCGGCCGCGAGGAGGCCTTCGAGAACGAAGGAGGCCATCGACTCGCAGGCATGGTGGCGCGCGGTGACCAGGATGCGCGTGTCGGGATCGCTGAGGTTGCCCGCCCGCAGCAGCGGCACGGCGTGGCCGGCGTGGCTGGTGCAGAGGGTTTCGCGCACGAGGTTGGAGGCACGACGCGTCGCGAGGAACGCGTCGAGGTGCTCCGGACCGTACGGGATCGTCATGCACAGCCGCACGTCGTCGGCGGCGTCGGGGACGGCGTAGTCGAAGTGGTCGGCGTGGGGGAAGTGGTCGGTGAGCCAGCGCCAGGTGCGCCCGGCGTCGATGGAGATCGCCGGGCCGCGGGCACCGATGCACTGGTTGTTAGGGAACTGGAAGCGGAGCGTGTGCCCGCCGGCGTGGCGCACGCGGACGTGCCAGTAGAACCAGTGGCCCTCGGTGTCGCGCAGGTCCGGCCGGAGGTGGATGGTGTCGCCGTCGACCTGCTCGATGACGGCGTTGCCGGCCGGGATATCGGTGTCGACGGTGGGTTCGGTGGCGGTGGGCATGCGTGAGATCCTTTTCAACGACCGTATGGGGTGCGTGGAGCGAAGCGGGATCCACCACCGGGACGCGGGCTCACTCGTTGATGTAGCCGGCCTCGCGCAGCAGGTCGCGCGTGACGCCTTCGCCACCGGCCGGCTTCTGGCGGCGGAGATGGTGCACCACGGCGCGGGTGAGGATGTCGGTCTCCAGATTCACCTGGTCACCCGGCATGAGGTCTCCAAGCGTCGTCAACTCGAGCGTCGTCGGGATCAAGGCGACGTCGAACTGGGTGGGCGTGACGCGGGCGACGGTGAGGCTGACGCCGTCGATGGTGATCGAGCCCTTGGGGGGGATCAGCTCCATGAGGTCAGCGGACGTGGGTGTGGCGGGGACGGCGGGCGTGGCGGGGGCGGGCTCGATGGTGAGGCGGTGCTCGGCGGTGTCGGCGGTGCGGCCGGTGATGCGGCCGACCGCGTCGACGTGGCCCTGGACGAAGTGCCCGCCGAGCGCGTCGCCCGCGGCGAGGGCGGGCTCGATGTTGACCCGCTGCCCCGGCGCGAGCTGGCCGAGCGTCGTGCAGCCGAGCGTCTCGGTGATGATGTCGAAGGTGAGGTTGCCCGCGTCGAAGCCGGTGACGGTGAGGCAGACGCCGGCGACGCTGATTGAATCGCCCGGCTGGGGCTGACGCGCGAAGCGGTGACCGCCGGCGTCGAGCGTCAGGCGGGCGCCGGCGGGGTGCGGCTCAAAGGCGCGGACGGGGAGCTGGGCGACGACGAGGCCGGTGAACATGGGGGTAGTTTATCGGGGTGGCGTGGGCGAGGGGGCGGTGGGTGCGCTTCGCTTGACCCACCCTACGACACTGTCGCGTGCGGACGCGCGGGAGGTCCGCACAGCGGCCCCCTACATGCGAACGAAGAAACGGACGGCCATCAGCCCGAGGCCAGGGCGGCTTCGAGCTCGCCCGTTTCGCCGAGACCGACCGGCATCATGGCCGGGCGGACGTTCTCGCCGTCCGGCAGCGTCGCGTAGTGGCCCGATGTCGAGGTGGTCAGGAAGCTCTCCATCGCGTTGAGCACGGCGAACATCAGCTCGCCGGAGGCGCGGTGCGGGCGGTCGGCGCGGATGGCGTGGGCCATCTCCGCGAGGCCGAGGCTGCGGCCGTTCGGGTGGTCGTGCTCGGGTGTGAGGGTTTGCCACTCTTCCTCGCCGGCGCGGCGGAGCTTGACGGGGCCGTCGAAGCGGTTGGGGTCGGGCACGGCGAGCGTGCCTTCGCTGCCATAGATGGTGATGGGGTTTTCGCCGGAGTGCTGGGCGTAGAGGCAGGAGAAGCTGGTGACGAGCGTGCCGATGGCGCCGCTGGCGAAGTGGATGAGGCCGGAGACGTGGTCGGGCGTCTCGACGTCGAGCCTGGTGCCCTGCTTGGGCCCCTTGCCGACGACGCGGTCGGGGATCTGCATGCCCGCGGCGCCGACGACGCGGTTGATCGGGCCGAGGAGATTGATGAGGTCGGTGAGGTAGTAGGGCCCCATGTCGAACATGGGCCCGCCGCCGGGCTTGTAGAAGAATGCCGGGTCGGGGTGCCAGGGCTCGGGGCCGCGCGAGAGGAAGAAGGCGGTGACGGCGACCGGCTTGCCGATGGCGTTGTCGTCGATGAGCTGGCGGCAGAGCTGGTGGCTGGTGCCGAGGAAGGTGTCGGGCGCGCCGCCGACGCGGACGCCCTTTTTGTGGGCGGCGTCGAGCACATGCTTGCCCTCGGCGATGGTGGTGGCCAGCGGCTTTTCGACGTAGACGTGCTTGCCGGCCTCGATGGCGCGGAGGCTGAGCGGGGCGTGGGCGGCGGGGATGGTGAGATTGAGGATGATCTCGATCGCGGGGTCGGCGAGGATGTCCTCGACGGTGCAGGCTTTGGCGATGGCGTACTTCTCGGCGGCCTCGCGGGCGCGCTCGGGGATGAGGTCGGCGCAGGCGGCAATATCGAGGATGGGGAACTGCTTGGCACGCTCAAAATATTGCCGGCAGATGTTGCCGCAGCCGACGAGTCCGACCTTCACGCGATCCATGGGAGCCTCCGGGGTCTGGGGTGCGAGGCCATGGTAACGAGGATGGGTGGGAAGGGGGAAATCGGGGCGGAATGGGGGCGGGCGGGGGAGGGCAGGGGGCAGAGAGGGGGAACGCGGGTGGGCGCCGCGGCTAAACGGGGTCGGCGTCGGCGGTGTCCGCGGGCGGGATCGGCGTGGCGGGGGTGGACGTGGTGGACGTGGCGGGGGTGGACGTGGTGGACGTGGCGGGGGCGGGGGGGCGGCGTTTGCCGCGGGTTTCGTCGGCGACCCATTGCAGGAACTCGACGTCGGCCTCAATGATGGGCCAGGCGACGATGCACGGGCAGTCGTAGCTGTGCAGCTCGCGCACCTTGCCATTGATCGCCGCAAAGTCGCTGCGCAACGCCTTGGCGACGAGCGCCACCTCCGACTCGCGCTGGATGCTGCCGCCCCAGTAGAAGACCGAGTCGATCTTGCCCAGGATGTTGACGCAGGCGACGAGGCGGGACTGGATGAGCCCCGTGGCGAGGCGGCGGGCCTCGTCGTCACTGCTGGCGGTGATGTAAACGGTGACGGCTTCGATCATGGCAGGTTCATTCGTAGGGGGTTTCGTTTCGCTCGACCCACCCTACGGTCGTGCTTGGTTGCGCCCTATGCCGGCAGGGCGAGGCCTTCCGTGTGCCACTCGACGCCGTTGCGGTGTACCGGGCGGTAGAGGGTGTCGCGCTCGACGGGGTCGTAGCCGGCTTCACGGATGACGCGGCAGAGGTGGTCGACGGTGACCTCCTGGTGGTTGTCCGCGCCGCCGACCTTGGTGATGTCGTACCAGACGACGGTGCCGTCGATGTCGTTGACGCCCCAGTCGAGGCTGAGCTGGGCAAGTTCAAGGGTCTGCATGATCCAGAAGGCTTTGATGTGGGGAAAGTTGTCGAGCATGAGGCGGCTGACGGCGAGCATCTTGAGGTCTTCGAGGCCGGTGGGCCCGTGCAGGTGCTCGAGCTCGGAATCGTCGGGGACGAAGGGCAACGGGATGAGCGTCTGGAACCGGCCGGCGTGGCCCTGCTCGATCGCCTCGTCCTGGGCCTCGCGGAGCAGGCAGAGGTGGTGGATACGGTCGGCAGCGGACTCGACGTGGCCGTAGAGCATCGTGGCGTTGGAGCAGAGGCCGATCTCGTGGGCGGCGCGGTGGACGTCGAGCCAGCGGTCGGAGCGGATCTTGCCTTTGAAGATTTCGTCGTGAACGCGGTCGTCGAAGACTTCGGCGCCGCCGCCGGGGATGGAGCCGAGGCCGGCGTCCTTCAAGTCGCGGAGCACGCCGTGGAGGTCGCGTGGGCGCTTGCTGATGCGGGCGAGGTGCACGATCTCGACCGCGGTGAAGGCCTTGATGTGCAGCGTGGGCGCGGCCTCGCGGATGGCGCGGAGCATGTCGGTGTAGTGGTCGAAGGGCAGCCAGGGATGCAGTCCGCCGACGATGTGCATCTCCGTGGCCCCGCCTTGGGCGGCGCTGCTGGCCTGCTCGACGATCTGGTCGACCGTGAACTCGTACGCGCCGGCGTCGCCGCGCTTGCGGTGAAAGGCGCAGAATTTGCAGGACAGCGCGCAGATGTTGGAGTAGTTGAGGTGGCGGTTGATGTTGTAGTACGTCGTCCGGCCGTGGCGCTCGAGGCGGACGTGGTTGGCGAGCTGGCCGACGGTCCAGATGTCGCGCGACTGGAGCAGGGCCAAGCCGTCGTCGGCGCTCAAGCGCTGGCCGGCGTAGACCTTCTCGGCGATGGGGGCGAGGGCGGGGTCCATGATGCACGCCATGATAGTCGCGCGGCGCGGGCAGTGCAGGAGGGCGATGATGCACGGGCGTTAGCGGTCGGCTTGGCCGACGCGGGGGGGGGGCGACGTGGGCGAAGCCGCAAGCGGCGGGGCGGCGGCGGCGGGCTACACTGGCCGCCATGGACGTGCTCGGCCACGGTATCGACCTCGTCGACACGCAGCGCATCGAGCGGATGATCGCGGCGCATGGCGATCGCTTCCTCGAGCGCTGCTTCACCGCCGCCGAGCGGGCGTATTTCGCCCGCGTTAGCGATCGCCGGCGGGTGGAGCACGTCGCGGGGCGCTTCGCCGCCAAGGAGGCGGTGCTCAAGGCGCTGGGGACGGGGCTCGCCGGGGGGATCACGTGGCTGGACGTGGAGATCGAGCGGGCGGCGACGGGCGCGCCGGGGGTTCACCTCGCGGGCCGGGCGGCCGCAGTGGCCGACACGCTGGGCGTCTGCCGATGGACACTGAGCATCAGCCATGTCGCCGGGATGGCGATGGCGAGCGCGATCGCGCTCGGCGTGCAGCGCGAAGCTTGAGCACCGGGGCGATCCCGCCCTTCGCTCGCCGACTCGCCCGGGACGGGCGTTGGGCGGTGCGCGGTAGGTCGCCGCGCCGTGGTAGAATATCCGCTTGGTTCCCATCGCATGGAGGCTCGCTATGGCAGCGCGACGAAACAGGGCCACGCCGTTTGAGGTGATGGGCAGGGGGGGCGTGGAGCGAGGCGGCGAGGAGCCGCCGGCGGGCGGGCTTGCGCACGCGCCTGCGCCGCCGAACCAGGCGGGACCGGAGGGTGCGGATTGGCCGGAGCGTGAAGCCACGGCCGCGCGCGCGGCGATCGAGGGGGGCGAGGAGGCGGGATCGCCAACGCCGCTGCGGGGGCGGGGGTCGACGGCAGCGTGGTGGAACTGGGCGGGCGTGGGCGAGCCGGTGGTGCTGCGTGTGCCGCGCGGCGTGGCGGTCGCGGCGCTGGTGGCGGTGATCGGCGTCGCGGGGCTGGGCTACTGGGTGGGCCACACGCGGGGCTATGGGGCGGCAGAGGCGGCCATGGTCGCGGAGCAGGGCCACGTCCCGCGCGAGGCGCCCGCCGAGGTCGGCTCGGCGTCGGCGGGCCTGCGTCCAGCCGGCGGCGGCCCGGGCCAGCCCGTGGCCCGGCCGGAAAACGCCGGTCAGAGCGCCGGGGCCGGGGCAAGTGGCGCGGGTGCTGAGGCAAGTGGCGGCGGTGGCGGCGGTGGCGCGAGTGGCGGGGGGGGAGGCGGGCGGGTCTGGCTGGCCCATCGCGACGGCGATCCGCGGCAGGCGGGGCTCAACTACATGGTCCTCGCCTACCGCGAGCCGGAGCAGGGTGAGCGGCTGGCGACGTTCCTGGCGGGCCACGGGCTTGATGTTTTGCTCGAATTGCGCGATAATCAACGATTCGTCGATGTCGTCGCCGTCGGCCGCGGCTACGCTCGGGGCCAGCGCACCAGCGATGAGTGGCAGGACTACGAGCAGCACCTGCGGACCCTGGGACGCGCCTGGCGGCAGCACAACGACGGCCGAGGCGAGGCGCTCGAGGATATGTACCCGCGGCTGCACCAGTGAACCGCGAAGGGGCAAAGGGAGCGAAGCGGCGCGAAGGAAGGCAGATGAAGGCGGCCCGGGTGGGCGCCTTCGCGGCGAGCAGACGGTAGGATTTGATGCACCGTCGGGTGCACCACTGAACTTCGCGCCTTCGCGGTGAAACCCGAACTTTGATTGATCAGCTTCAAGCGATAAGGAATCAGCCATGAGTCTGGATAGAAGTCTGCGGACGGCGTCGGGGTTGGAGCGGCATCGCAATGTGCTGACGCGGGCCGAGCGCATCGCGCGCCTCGCGTCGCGCGGCAAGTTCGACATGAAAAAGGACACGCCGCTCGGCCTGCCCAAGGTCGGCCACCGCAAGGTTGTGGCCGGTGGCAAGAAGAAGTGACGTGAGCGGGTGGGTGTGATTTTTGACCAGGCCCACGTCGTGCGCGGCGTGGGTCTGTTGCATGGAGAGCCGTCAGCCATTAGCCGTTGGCCATAGGCCATTGGCCCTTCGTGCGGCCTTCGTGCCCTTCGCGCCTTCGTGGCTATCCACATGGACGACGTCATGCTTGATTACGAGCGGTTCATCTCCGATCGCGTGCGCGGGATCGATGCGTCGGGGATTCGGCGGGTGTTCGACCTGGCGGCGAAGCTCGAGCGGCCGATCAATCTGTCGATCGGCCAGCCGGACTTCGACGTGCCGGGGCCGGTCAAGGACGCCGCCTGCGTCGCGATCCAGCAGGGCGTCAACCGGTACACGCAGACGCAGGGCATGGCCGAGCTGCGCGAGAAGATCACGCAGGGGCTGGCGGGCGAGTTTCCCCAGACGCTGGGGCGCGGCGACGCCGGGCTGCTGGTCACGTCCGGCGTGTCGGGCGGGTTGATGCTGGCGCTGCTTACATGCGTGCAGCAGGGTGACGAGGTGCTGATCCCCGATCCCTACTTCGTGATGTACCGGCACCTGGTGACGCTGGCGGGGGCGACGCCGGTGTTCGTGGATACGTACGCGGACTTCGAGCTGACGGCCGAACGGATTGAGCCGCACATTACGCAGCGGACGAAGCTACTGCTCTTTAACTCGCCGAGCAACCCGACGGGGGTGGTGGCGTCGGAGGTGGCCTGCCGGGAGATTGCGGCGCTCGCGGCGAAGCACAACGTGCTGATCCTCTCCGACGAGATCTACGACGAGTTCTGGTACCCCGCCCCCGCCACCCCAGCCACCCCCGCCATGACGTCCGCTCCCACATCCGAAATCCGAAATCCGAAATCCGAAATTCCGCCCCGCCTGCCTTCGCCGGCGGCGTACAGCGCGGATGTGCTGCTGCTGCGCGGGTTCTCCAAGACGTACGGCATGACGGGCTGGCGCTTGGGCTACGCGGCCGGGCCGGCGGCGATCGTCGAGCAGATGACCAAGCTCCAGCAATACTCATTCGTCTGCGCCCCGTCGATGGCGCAGGTGGCGGGGTCGGTGGCGCTGGACGTCGACATGAGCGAGCATGTGGCGGCGTATCGGCGTAAACGTGATCGCGTGGTGGAGCGGTTGTCGGCCCATTATGAGTTGGCCGTGCCCGGCGGGGCGTTCTATGCGTTCGTGAAGGTGCCGCAGCGGCTGGGGCTGACGGCGACGCAGTTCGTCGAGCGGGCGGTCGAGCGCGGGCTCTTGATCATTCCGGGGTCCGTGTTCAGTGAGCGGGACACACACTTCCGGCTGAGCTATGCGTGCGATGACGCGATGCTGGAGGAGGGATTGGGGATGCTGGTGGAACTGGCGAGGGGTTGAATTTCGGATTTCGGATTTTGGAGGAACCGCGAAGGGGCGAAGGCGGCGAAGTGCGCGAAGGGGGTCAAGGCGCGAGGAAGAGGCTCGAGTAGCACTCGTTCGGATCGCAATTGTTTTGCTTGCTTCGCGTTCTTCGCTTCCTTCGCTCCTTCGCGGTTCTACTGGGCGCTCGGCGGGGTGACGAGTGGGCGGGCGCATTTCTAGTGAGAACGGGTTATCATCTGGTATGCCCCGCCCATGGTGGGCGGCCGGGAGTTGCTGCTGTGGCCATGCACGTTCGTCATCCTCAATCGCCCGCCCCCGCCACTGTCCCCGCCCCCGCCACGGCTTCCAGCCGGGCGCTGGGTCTGCTGCTGGTGGCGGCGCTGGTGGTGCTGTCGGCGTGCGGCGGGACTGAGCCGGACGACGGACGGGTGCGGATCATGGCGAGCATCTATCCGCTGGCGGACCTGGCGCGCCAGGTGGCCGGTGACGCGGCGGAGGTGGATGTGCTCGTGCCGCCGGGCGTGACGCCGCACGGCTTTGAGCTGACGAGCGAGCGGGTGGGGCGGCTGGCGCGGGCGGACGTGGTGCTGGTTGTGGGGATGGAGTTTGATTCGTGGGCGGAGCGGGCGGCCGCGCGGACGGGCGGGGGTGGCGGGGCGGAGGTGCTGCGCATGGCGGAGATGGTGGGGGGGGGAGAATTCAGAATTGAGAATTCAGAATTCAGAATTGGGGAGGGGGAAGGGGAGGGGCACGAGCATGAGCATGAGCACGGGCATGGGGAAGGGACGGCGAATCCGCACTTGTGGCTGGATCCGGTGCTCGCGGAGCGGTATGTGATGGCCCTGGGCGAGGCGCTCGCGGAGCGGTACCCGGACGATGCGGCAGGGCTCCGCGAGCGCGCGGCGGAGGTGGCGGCGTCGGTGCGCGAGGTGCACGAGGCGTATGAGCAGGCGCTGGGGCAAGGCGCTGGTGGTGGGGGTGACGGTGGCGGGGGGCGGCTGGTGACGTTTCACAATGCGTTTGATCGGCTGGCCGAGCGATATGGGCTGGAGGTGGTGGCGCACTTGACGCCGGTGGAGCTGAGCCCGGGCGGGGAGGTGGCGCCGGCGCGGCTGCGGGCGGCGATCGATGCGGTGCGCGAGTATGAGTTGCGTGTGATCTATGCTGAGCCGCAGTTCCCGGAGTCGGTGGTGCGGGCGCTGGAGCGCGAGACGGGGGCCGAGGTGCGTCGGCTCGATCCGCTGGGGCATCCGGAGCGCGAGGGGTACGAGACGTACCAGGCGATGATGCGGTCGAACCTGAAAGTGCTGATTGCTGACTTTTGATGGCTGATGGCTGATGTCCGACGGCTGATTGCGGATTGCGGATGGCGGGCGCGTCACCCTCCCCTGGCCCCTCCCTCAAGGGGGAGAGAAGAAGGGACGCGGCATGGCGGGGGCGGTGGACGCGGCGACGGGGTTGTGGCGGTGGCGTTGGGGATCTGGTTATGAATGAGTCATCGCAGCGAGCTTGTGGGACGGGGGCGGCGTGTGGGCATGGGAGCCTGGCGGAGCATGATGCTGCACGGGATGCGATATGCCTGGAGCGGGTGAGCTACCGGTATCCGCCGCGGGTGCTGGACGGACAGCAGGCGGACGGGACGCTGGCGCTCAAGGATGTGACGCTGCATGTGGAGCAGGGGTGCAACCTGGGGATCATCGGGCCCAACGGGGCGGGCAAGACGACGCTGATCAAGATCGTGCTGGGGCTGCTGAATGATTACGCGGGCGAGGTGCATGTGATGGGCATGTCGCCGCAGGCCGCCTGCCGGCGGGGGGACATCATTGGGTACGTGCCGCAGCGGGCGGACGTGGAGTGGCGGTTTCCAATCACGGCCGGGCAGGTCGTGCGCATGGGGCTCGTGGGTAAGACGGGGTTGTTGCGGTGGTATTCGAAGGCCGACCGAGCGTATGCCGACGCGATCATGGAGCGCGTGGGGATTGCCGGGCTGCGCGACAAGCCGGTGGGCAGTCTGTCGGGAGGGCAGCAGCAGCGGCTGTTTATCGCGCGGGCGCTGGTGGCGCAGCCGCGGATTCTGCTGCTGGATGAGCCGACGGTTGGGATCGACGAGGTGGGGCAGGAGCAGTTCGCCCAGCTCATGCATGAGTTGCACGAGTCGCTGAACCTGACGGTGGTGATCGTGAGTCATGATCTGCAGGCGATCGCGGCGGGGTGCAACCGGGTGGCGTGCCTGAAGCAGAGCATCCACTATCACGATGCGCCCGAGGGGTTGACGCCGGCGGTACTGGCGGAGGTGTTCGAGCATGAGATTCGGCCGGTGATGGGGCGGAGGGGGGAATAGGGGGCAGGGGGCAGACTGCAGGGGGCAGTTGGGGAGGGGATGATCCAGTTACTTGCGGGAGGAAGAGTCCGCCATGATTCACCCGTAACCGTGCCCGCCGCACTGCCGACTGCAGTCTGCCCCCTGCCCCCTATCTTCCACCCCATGCAATCCCTCGACTACCTGATCAACTACGACGTCTTCCGCCACGCCTTCATCACGGGGTTGGCGATTGCTGTCGTGTGTTCGCTGCTGTCGGTGCTGGTGGTGCTCAAGCGCATGGCGTTCATCGGGCAGGGAATCAGTCATGCGGGCTTCGGGGGGATCGGGCTGGCGATATTGCTCGGCGTGATCGCGACGCGAGCGCAGGATGTGCTGGTGCTTGGGTTTTGCATCGGCGCGGGAGTGATGATCGGCGTGCTGTCCCGCCGGCGGCAGCTCGAGGCCGACACCGCCATCGGCATCATGCTGGCGGGCACGATGGCGCTGGGCGTGCTGCTGGCGGACGTGGCGACGGTGCTGCATGAGCATGCGTGGTATCGGGCGTGGTTCGGCGTGCCGGAGGCGCGGCCGAGCTTCGAGACGCTGCTGTTCGGCTCGCTGACGAGCGTGTCGGCCACCGACATGTGGACGGCGATCGGGCTGAGCGTCGCGGTGATCCTGGTCATGGCGCTGCTCTTCAAGGAGATGCTCTACTTCGCGTTCGACGAGACGGCCGCACATGTCTCGGGCGTGGCGACGGGGATGATCTACTACCTGCTGCTGGTGCTGTTGAGCGTGGCGATCGTGATGTCGATCCGGCTGGTGGGGATCGTGCTGGTCTCGGCGCTGCTGGTGATCCCGGGGGCGACGGCCGTGCTCCTGAGCCAGCGGCTGGGGAGCGTCATCCTGGCGTCGCTGGCGGTGGGGCTGGCGGGGACCGCGGGGGGGTTGGTGCTGAGCCTGGAGGCGGGGTACCTTTCGAGCGGGGCGTGCATCGTGCTGGTTCTGTGCGGAATCTTTGCGGCCGTGTTCGCGGGCAGGTCGGCCTTGAATCGAAGGGGCCGGATCGCCTAAGATAGGTTGGCAGCCGCGGGGTTTTTGACGGTGGCGGGGTGGCCTGCTTGATTCATTGAGCCGATACCATTACAACAGTGGGGTCCGCGGTGCGCCGCCGAGGCTCGGCGAGGGGGTGCAGGCGGCAGGCGGGGCGGGGCGCCGACTGGATTGGCTAGGGGATCAGGCCCGGCTTCAGGGAATTGCGAGGGCTTGCGTCCGGCGCCGGGAATGGCGCCGGCAGCCGATTACGCGCCGCTCGGCGCGAGGCAGACTTCGCAGCGGTGGAGAAACCCACGACAGGCCGATGCGACGGACGACGGGCCACGTAGGGCCCGGCATCTGGTTGAGGCGTGATTGGGGAGGCCCGGCAACGGGGCCTGGCGGATGTCCATGACGGCAGCTTCCACACGACGGTCGCACGACCGCGTTTCCGATGCGAGGGGACAGGCCCCGCGCAGAATGTCTCTCTTTTTCTCATTCGATCCGGTGGCGGCCGATAACCCGCCGCCGGCCAGGACATCAAGGCGATGACCACTGGGATTCTCGAACTCTCGGGCCGCGCTGACGGCCGGCTCCGAGCCCTGGAAAGCACCTACAACGCCTCGCCCTCCGACCCGGTGGTGCCGGCCAAGTTCATCGAACGCTTCGGCCTGCGCCCGGGCGTCGAGATCGAGGTCGAACTCGGCAAGCCCGTCGGCGGACAGCCCAACCAGAACGGCCAGGGCAGCGGGCAAGGCCGCGGCAAGGGGCGCAACCGGAAAAAGCCCAAGCGCAACGCCATCGCCCCTGATGCCCGACGCGTGCAGCATCTCGTCCGCGTCGAGGGCGAAGACCCACAGGCCTACCTCGACCAGCGGCGCTTTGAAGACCTCACCACGATCGATCCCCAGCCCCGGCTGACGCTGGAGTTCCCCGGCTGCGCGCCGGCGTGCCGCCTGATCGACCTGTTCTGCCCCATCGGCTACGGGCAGCGCGGCATGATCGTCTCGCCGCCCAAGGCAGGCAAGACGACGATCCTCCAGAACATGGCGTACGCGGCGCAGCACAACCACCCGGACCTGAAGGTCATCGCGCTGCTCGTCGACGAGCGGCCGGAGGAAGTCACCGATTTTCGCCGCAACGTGCCGTGCACGGTCTGGGCCAGTTCCAACGACCATCCGCCGGAGCGCCACGTCGGGCTCGTGATGCTCGCGATCGATCGCGCCAAGCGCATCGCCGAGGCGGGCGGGGACGTGTTGATATTGATGGACTCGCTGACGCGCGTCGGGCGGGCCTTCAACACCGTGCCCGGCATGCAGGGCACCGGGCGCACGCTCTCGGGCGGCCTCGATGCCGGGGCGCTGGCGATCCCCAAGCAGCTCTTCGGCGCCGCACGCAAGTTCGAGGAAGGCGGGTCGCTGACGATCATCGCCACCGCGCTGGTGGACACCGGCTCGCGCGGGGACCAGGTGATCTTCGAGGAGTTCAAGGGCACGGGCAACATGGAGATGATCCTGGACCGCAAGATCGCCGAGCAGCGCATCTGGCCGGCGATCGATCTCGCCGCGTCGGGCACTCGGAAGGAACACCTGCTGTTGACCGAGCAGGAGCTGGACACGATGACCGCGCTTCGACGGCGGCTGATGAACATGCAGCCGGGCATGCAGGTCGAGCAGCTTTTGAAGGCGCTGGAGCGGTTCAAGACGAACGCGGAGCTGATCGGCTCGCCGCAGTCGCCGGGCAGTCGGCAGGCGGCGGCGAAGGTGTGAGGCGGATGCCGCTGTGGGGAGGGGTGGGGTGTCCGCACGCGGCGCGTCGCCCGAGGGCGACCGCTAGAGCGCCTTCAACCCATTCGTAGCGGGTGGGTGCCACTGACAAGCGGAGTCCGCGGAGCTTGTCAGTGCGAATTGCCGCCAACACGGACAAGGCCGAGGACGGCCTTGTCCGTGGCACCCGCTACGATTGAATTGAACGCGCACTAACGTCGGATCACACAACGTCGGATCATCCGGCGTCGCTGGCGGGGTCTTCGCCGGCGTCGTCGCCGCTGGCCTTGGGGGGCACCAGGTCTTCGACCTTGGGCAGGTCCTTGAGGCTCGCGAGGCCGAAGACTTCCAGAAACGCCTTGGTCGTCCCGTAGAGCATGGGTCGGCCGATCTCCTCGGCGCGGCCGACGATCTTGACGAGGTGGCGGTCCATGAGGCTGCGCAGGACCTCGCCGCACGCGACGCCGCGGATCGATTCGATCTCCGCCCGCAGGATGGGCTGCTTGTAGGCGACGATGGCGAGCGTCTCCATGGCTGCGGGACTGAGCTTCGCCTGCGACCGGCTCTGGTGGAGCGACGCGAGCACGTCGGCGTACTGTGGCAGCGTCATGACCTGGTAGCCGCCGGCCACCTGCTCAATGCGGAAGCTGCGGCCGGTCTTCTCGTAGACGGCGTTGAGCTCGGCGATGGCGTCCTGCACCGGTCTGGCGGCGTCGACGCCCAGCGCTTCGGCGAGCCGGGCGGCCGTCAGCGCGCGGTCGGTGGTCAGCAGCGCCGCCTCGACGCGCGCGGGCAGGTCGGCGGGGGCGGCTGGCGTGGCGGCGGTGGCGTCGGACGCGGCGGAGGATGATCCGGAGGCGCTGTCACTCATGGCGTGATTGTAGGAACTCGCGGCCCGCGGCTGGGGCTCAGATCGTCCCCGTCCAGTTGGCGGGGCACAGCAGCACGGGCAGGTCGGTCTGGCGGATGAGGTTGCTCGGCACGTCGCCGGCGATCAGCCGCTTGAACACGCCGCGCCCGGTCAACCCCAGCACGATCACCGTGCACTCACGGGCCCGGGCGGTGTTGAGGATCGCCTTGGCGGTGTCGTCCGAGAGCAGCATGACACTCTCGGCGACGATGCCTGCCTCGCGCAGGCTGTCGGTCAGCAGCGTCAGCGTCTGCTCGCCGCGCTGCGTGGCGTCCGACTCGTGCTCGTCCTCGTCCTGGATCTCGGCGACGTGGGCGATGATCGTCTCCGCCCCCAGCCGACGCGCAAGGTCGGCGATCGGCGCCGTGAGCTTCTCACTGGCCCAGGGGGAGGAAACGGCAACAAGCATCCGGCTTCGATTCACATCAACACTCCACCCCCGCCACCCCCCGCTCGCGACGCTGCTTGCCGTAGGGTCCGCTGTGCGGACCTCCCCGGGCCGGCGTCGAGCGGAAGGTCCGCACAGCAGACCCTACACTTGGCATGCCGGCGACAGGGCCGGCCCGCCGCGGCGGCTGCGAGTCACGCACGTCTACCACAACGCCCGGCAGGGGTCAAAACCGGGGGTGGCCCCGGCTTGCCGGGCCGGGCGCGGGGGAGTAAGCTTTGTGGCTCGGCAACGGCCACCGACCCGTGCGACTGCCCTTTCATCGAGGTAACCCATGAGCGACGCTTCCGCCGCCCAGGATCAGGACCTGCGCGACCTTCCAACCGCCGACAAGTACTACCGCGCCGGCTTCGAGGCCGAGCAGGCGGGTGACCGGCTGGGGGCGATCGAGAGCTACGAGGCGGCCTACACCGCCGACCCCGACAGCACCGACATCTGCTTTCGGCTGGCCTACAACCTCGACCTGATGGGCGAGGAGGACGAGGCGCTGCACCTCTACGAGGAGTGCGTCCGGCAGGATCAGCCGCCGCTTAATGCTTTGATCAACCTGGCCGTGTTGTATGACGACCGGGGCGACTACACCAAGGCCGAGCGCTGCCTGCGGCAGGTGCTGGCGACGAGGCCCAACCATCCGCGGGCGCGGCTGTTCATCAAGGACGTGCTGGCGAGCAAGGGGATGGTGATCGACGATGACCAGGAGCGCAAGCTCGCGGCCGAGACCGCGCTGCTCGACACGCCGGTCACCGATTTCGAGCTGACGGTGCGGACGCGCAACGCGCTTCGCAAGATGAACATCCGGACGCTCGGCGATCTTCTGAAGGTCACCGAGGCGGAGCTGCGGAGCTTCAAGAACTTCGGCGACGCGTCGCTTGACGAGATCAAGACGATGCTGGCCCAGCGGGGGCTGAAGCTGGGTCAGGCGGTCGAGCAGCAGCAGGAGCAGGCGAAGCAGGAGGTCTACAACCAGCTCCGCGACCAGGCCGGTGGCGATGCTGAGCTGCTTAACCGCTCGGTCAACGAGCTGAACCTGTCGGTGCGTGCCCGCAAGGCGCTGGCGATGCTGGGCGTCCAGTCGATCGGCGACCTCGTGACCAAGACCGAGGCGGAGCTGATGGGCGTCAAGAACTTCGGCATGACGAGCCTGACGGAAATCCGCGAGCGGCTGCAGGACCACGGGATGGACCTGCGGCGGATGGACAGCGGCGAGGAGCAGGCCGGCGGTGAAGCGGAGGGTGAGGCGGGCGTCGAGCCGGAACCCGAACCGGAGTGAGCGCGGTTGGCGTTAGCGGCCGCCCTTGCGCGGCTGGGCCGCGGGCGAGGACACGCGGGCGCGGGGGTGACGGGGTAGGGTTCGCAGTGCGGGGTGGGGATCTCACCGCGTGTACCGACTGCCGGCGTCGCTGGCGTGCTTGCTCAGGCGGTTGTGCACGTAGAGGGCCTCGAGCAGCAGCTCGCCGGCGCAGGCCAGCTCCTGGTCGTCCGCGGGGTCGAGGTCGAGGCGGCGGGCGAGGTCCCGGGCGGCGTTCGTCAGGCCTTCGACCAGTTCCATCGATGCGAGCTGCTCGCTGGCCGCCACGTCGTCGCCCACGGCCAGCTTCAGCCCCTGCTCGAACTGGTCGGTGACCTGCTCGTATTCGCCGACATCCGCCACCTGGTCGAAGACGGCGCGCACTGCTTCGCCGACCAGCGACACGACGAGCTTGTCTTCGGTGGCCTCGGCGTCATCGGCGAGCATCAGCTCGATCTTGCCGCGCGTCGAGCTGAGGATGTGCGCCAGGTCGCAGATGCGCGGGACGATGCGCGCCTCGCCGGTGATGAGGCCCCGCCGCTCCGCGGAGCTGACCATGTTTTCCACGCAGGCGATGCTCGTGCGCACGCTCACGCCGGAGGCCTGGTTGATGTGCGGGCTTTTGCGCGCCTGGGCGACGGCCTCCTCGACGATGCGGAGCATGACGTCGGGGATCTCCACCTGCGGCACGCGCGGCGCGTCGTCCGGGCCATCGGCCCCGGCCTCGACCGCGCGTCGGACCCAGGCGTTCTCCCGCGTGATGTCCATCGCCTCGTCCGTCGTGCGCGGGTAGTGCGTGCGGATCACCGAGCCGATGCGGTCCTTGAGCGGCGTGACGATGCGCCCGCGGTTGGTGTAGTCCTCGGGGTTGGCGGAGAAGGCGAGGCAGACGTCGAGGCTCAGGCGGATGGGGTAGCCGCGGATCTGCACGTCGCGCTCCTCGAGGACGTTGAACAGGCCCACCTGGATGCGCGGGGCGAGGTCGGGCAGCTCGTTGATGGCGAACAGGCCGCGGTTGGTGCGCGGGATCAGGCCGAAGTGCATCGTCGACTCGTCGGAGAGGTAGCGCCCCTCGGCGTGCTTGACGATGTCGATCTCGCCGATCAGGTCGGCGATGGTCACGTCCGGCGTCGCCAGCTT
>JBBDRN010000011.1:0-10232 GCA_040905445.1 Phycisphaeraceae bacterium
CCCGTGGCTACAGGCCGGTCGCCCCCTGCGGGGGCTGCAACCAAGCCTCGGCGCGCCTGTGTTGGTCGTCCCGGAAGTCGCGGATGAACCCAAAAAAAGCGCAACGCCCGTCCTGAGCGAGTTCGCGAGCGAAGGTTGGGATTTGCCCGAAGTAAGCAACCCTCCCGTTCTCTACCCTCCCGCCTTCCCCACCGCCCTCATCCGCCTTCTTCGTGCCCGCTTCGTCCCCTTCGCGCCTTCGTGGCGAACGGACCCGCGCCATGCACACCGACTACTCCTGCGGCGTCGTGCCCGTAAGAATGCGGGAGGGCCGCCACGAGTATCTCGTGGTGCAGCACGGCAGCGGGCACTGGGGCTTCCCCAAAGGCCACCCGGAGCACGGCGAAACCGACGAACAGGCCGCCCGCCGCGAACTGGCGGAGGAAACGGGTCTGGCACAGGTGACGCTCATGGACCCCGGGCCCGACCTGCGCGAGCAGTACATCTTCACGCAACGCACGGACGGCGGCCGACGCGTGGTACGCAAGACCGTGCGCTATTTCGTCGGCCTCGTGCCACCGGACGCGCCGGTGCGCCCCTGCCCGCGCGAGGTGCGCGACCACGCGTGGGGCGATGCGGATGCGACGCGCGAGCGGCTGTCCTTCGACGAAGGCCGGCGCGTACTGGATGTGGCCGACACGTTTTTGCACAAGGCGTGAGCCCCCGTAGGGTCCGCTGTGCGGACCTTCCTGCGTGGCGCGACGAATCGCGCCACCGGAGGTCCGCACAGCGGACCCTACGCCGACCGCAGCCTCGCTTCGTGCTCTCTTCGTGCCCTTCGCGCCTTCGTGGCTACTGTGCCGCCGGCTCGAGCACCTCGATCTGCATCCCGGCGAGCATCGGCGCGATGGCCATCAGGTCGTTGGTCATGTCCTGCGCCGACATGGACGACACGCCGAAGGTGATGTGCGCCGCGTCGTACGCGGCCGCGGGCCCGAGGGTGGGGTCCAGGTCGACCCACGCCCCGTCCAGCCAGGCCTGCGTCCACATGTGTCCGCCGAAGGTGTTGCGCGCGTCGAGGAAGTGATCGACATAGAGCAGCCCGGTGGCGGTACGCGCCGGGATGTCCGCCGCACGCAGCAGGGCGGCGAGCAGCACGGCATGCTCGGAGCAGTCGCCCTGGGCGGTCCGCGCCACCTCGCTGGCGGACCCGAGCCCGACGGACAGGTCCTTGGCGGTGATGAACTCATGCACGAACTGCCGCAGCCGCTCCGCGGTCTCGCCGGCCGGACGCGCGTCCGCCGCCTCGCCGCCCAGCGCCTCCGCCAGCAGCTTGAGCACCGCCGGGTCGGCGTGGTCGATCATCGGCGAGGCGGCGCGATCGTCGTCGGTCGGCGCCTCGTCATCGCCCGCCGCGGCGCGGTCATCCAGGTCGATCGTCACGACGTACGTCCCCGCCTCGACCCGCTCGACGCGCTGCCGGCCCACGCTGGGCAGGACGGGTGCGTGACGTTCGACCGGCGGCGCGTCGAACCGCACGCGGTAGCTGCCATGGCGAAGCTGCCGCGGGTTCGCGATCGGGCGATCCGGCTGGACGAACAGCGACGCCAGCAACTGCGGCGGGTCCACCTCCGCCAGCGCCAGGTCGCGGTCGGCGGCGAGCATCGTGATCTCCATGCCCGGCATCAACGCGACCGTCGTCCGCAGCGCCTCGCCCCGGTCGTCCAGGTACTCGCGCGACGTCACGCCCGGCAGGATCGACACGCCCACCTCCCACAGCGTCGCCGGCACCACCCGGCCGAACACCTCCACCTCGCGCGGCCCGATGCGATCCATCGTGATCTCGAACGGCCGCGGCCCGGCCTGGAGCTCGAGCGTGCGCACGCTCACGCGCTCCTCGCCGCCCTCGATCGCCTCCGTGACCACGCGCTGCGCCGCCGCGGGCGGCAGCCAGTCGTCATCCGGGTCCAGCGCCACCGCGCGCGTGCTCGACCGCCCGCCCTGCTCGTGCGTCAGCTCCGCGCCCCCGGGCGTAAAGCGCAGCGTCTGCATGCTCTGGCTCGTGCCCATCAGCGTCCGCGCCGTCGCCTCGATCGGCTCGCCCGCGGCCGACTCGACAAAGCTCGAATCCTGCTCGATGCGCATCTCCACCGGACCTCGGCGGATGGTGATCACCGTGCGGCTCTCGGTGATGATCCGCTCCGCCTCGTCACGCCGCTGCACCAGGTGCGCGTGGCCGGCACGGTCCCCGCCGATCAGCAGCACGTACCACCGTTCAAAGTTCGGCGCCTGCGCCCCGGCGGGCGCGGCCAGGGCGAGCAGGGCGGCAACGACAAGGGGCAGGCGGAGGGTCGTCATGGCCGCATTGTAAGCCACGACCCCACGATCCAGCAGGAAAAACCAACCGCCCGCGATCGCTCAGGCTCAACACGGCGCGTCGACGCGCTGTGGCTGCACGCCGGCGGCGGCCGTGGCGGGGGTGGTGGCCGGGGTGGCGGGGGCGGGGGTCAGCGGTGTGTGGAGCGTGATCCGCGCGCCACGCCCGGGGGCGCTGTCGATCTCCATGTGCCCCCCGAGCAGTTCCAGGCGGTGCAGGATGCTCGACAGGCCGTAGTGCGCGTCCTCCGCCAGTCGGCGGCGCAGTTGCTCCGGATCGAAGCCCGCCCCGTCGTCCTCGACGCACACCGCCACGCAGTCGGCCGCGGGGCAGGTCAGCACCACCCGCGCCCGGTCGATCCCGGCGTGCTTGACCGCGTTGAACAGCAGCTCGCGCGTTGCATTGAACAGGAAGATCCGCGTGTCCTCCGGCATCCGCTCCGGCCCCGGCGAGTCCATCGCCATCACCTCCACCACCAGCCCATGCTTCTCCCGCATCGAACGCGCCAGCAACCCCAGCGCCGCCGCCATGTCCGTGTCGCGCCGGATCGGCGGGCTCAGCTCCATCGTCAATGACCGCGACGCGTCGATGCACTGCCCGAGCAGCTCGTCAAGCTCATCGAGCTCCTTGCGCGGCTCACGTCCGCGGATCAGCGACACGCGCAGCCGGCTGGCGACCAGCAGTTGCTGCAGGTGGTCATGCAGCACGCTCGCCAGCCGCTGCCGCTCGCGCTGCTCGGCCTGGTTCAGATCCCGCGCCGCGGCTTGCAACTGGCCCGTCCGCTCCGCGACACGCTGTTCGAGCGTTTCGTTCAACGCCCGCAGCTTCTGCTCGGCAAGCTTCTGCCCCGTCATGTCATAATGCCGCGCCTGCACGCCCACGCGGCGGCCGGCGTCGTCGCGCAGCGGGCCCCAGTTGCCCGCCAGCCAGCGCACCGCGCCCACGCGCGTGACAATGCGGAACTCGGCGTACGCGATCGCATGCCCGGCGAGCGCGCGCTCGTGCAGCTCGCGGACGCGCGCGGCGTCGTCCGGGTGGGCCACGCCCGCGATCCCCGTCTGCTCGAACGTCCCGACCGGGTGCCCGGTGATCGTCTCGAACGCCCGGTTGACGTACAGCAGCTCGCCGTCGAGTCCCCAGGCGTGGACGATGTCCGAGGTGTTGTCCGCGATCAGGCGGAAGTCGCGCTCGCTCCGCGCCAGCGCCCGCTCGACGCGGTTCGTCTCGAGCCGCTGCCGCTCCACGGCGTAGTGCAGCAGGCCGTGCACCAACCCCGCGAGCAGGAACGTCGTCAGCGTCAGTTGCGCGAACCACAGCACGGCGGGCAGCTCCGGCGCGGGCCCCAGCAGCAGGTGCGCGTAGTAGACCGTGGCGATCGCGGCGCTCGCCAGCCCGCCCGCGAGGCCCGAGATCATCGTGGCGAACACCACCGCCGACAACACCACCGCCGTCGAGCTGAGGTCGACGTTGAGCGCCGGCGTCAGCGTCTCGCAGACGAGCACCGCCAACGCCGTGACCGACGGTCCGAGCAGGGCGCGGGCGTAAGGCTCAAGCCTCCGCGTCCGGGCGAGGCGCGACGCAGGCATGGCGAAGGTCTCCGGAGAGATGGGTGCGGCCGTGCGTTCTGCATGGCATCCAATGCTACGCCCACCAGCGCGGGCGGGTCGCTCGCGGCGAAAGGAATCTGCATGAATGGTCCGCGCCGGAGGCGCCGCCGTCACGACGGGATCGCTCAACCGCGCGGCGCGGCCCCCGACATCGCGAACCGGCGGCCGATCTCGTCGCGCAACGCCTCCAGCGCCGCCGGCGGGTACACCGCAAAGGGCCAGTCGCGCCGACGGGCGACCGTCGCGTTGTGCAGACCCAGCCGGGCACGGTCCAGCTCGGCGCGGGCGTCGTCGATTGGCCCGGGGTGTCGCGAAGCAAGGTAGGCGTTGATCCGCCGCAGGTGGCGGAACGCGAGCTGACGGTGCTCGCGCAGCCCCGGCTGCCGACCGGCTCGCCGCACGGCAGGCCGGGCGAGCGTCGTGGCCAGCACCCGCCGCTTTTCCTGCGCCAGCGGACCGTCGAGCCCCAGCAGGCGGTCGACGTTGTACGGCGCGTGGTGCATCCGCCAGCGGGCCCGCGCCACGTCCTGCACCGTCGCGAGCGGGACGTCGAACGGCGGCAGGTGCACGTCGGCGCTGACCACCACCGCCGGCGCGAGCGCCTCGTGGCGCCACGTCTGCCACCATCGATCGGTGGCGCGGTCGTACAGGCCGCCGCCCGTCCCGTGGATGAACAGGTCGCAGCACCGGCTGCGCATGAACGCCGTCAGCAGCAGGGCGCGGGGCAGGAGCGCGGTTGATTCCGAATTCCGGTTGTCAGCGTTTGCATCGGGGGGCGGCGCGAGCGGCTCGCCCTGCTCGTCGGTGAAGATCGGCGTCGAGTCGGCGAGGTCGGCGAAGACCCGCCGCCGCGGCCGCTGCCACCCGGCCGCCCACAGGGGCAGCTCGACCCGGTCCGGCTCGACCGCCAGCGGCGTCAGCCCCGCCTCGGGCACCGCCGCCACCGCCTCGTTGTACGCCTGCACGCAGCGGCGCGCATCGCGCAGCATCGCCGCCACGAGCTCGCGATAGCCGGCCAGCCGAGGCAGGTCGCTCGTGAAGAGCACCGGCACGGGCCCGGTGTAGGGCCGCATGAGGCGGAGCAGCACCGCGGTGAGCTGCTCGGCGAGTGTCCGCGCGGCCGGGCCGTCGCTGAACGCCGCCGCCAGTGCCGCGAGCCCGGGCGCGTCGCCGGCTGCCCGGAGTTGGTCGAGGACCCGTTCAGCGTCGACGGGCGGCTGAAAACCCGTGGGCACCTCGGCGTGCGTGCTATGCGCCAGCCGGAGGGCCACCGCGTCCAGCCGGTCGCCCGCCTGCCGCGGCAGGGTGAGCGTGACGGCCTCGTGGGCGTCCTGATCCACGACAAGGTGAAGCGCCTCCGCGCCGTAGCGCTCGGCGGCGGCGACCATCGCCAGGTCCTTGGCGAGGATGCCCGGGTGCCAGAGCCACGCCTGGTGGCCCGTGCCGATGATCGGCCGATCGCCCGCGAGCGGGGCGGCGCCCAGCCGGGCGGCATGGCGGTCGACGAGTTGGCGCAGGCCAGCAAGGTCGCCCACCCGCGCCGCACCGGGAGCCGGCCAGTCGGGTGCAGCGGGGTCGAGGGTGATACGCATGCCGGCCGGAGTTTAGCCGATCGCCGCCCGTCGCCTCCCGGCACGCGGGTTGCCGTGCAGACGCTATTGGCTGACGCGGCTGAGGTACTCGCCCGACTCGGTCGAGATGCGGACGACGTCGCCGTTGTTGATGAACGGGGGCACCTTGGCGACCAGCCCCGTCTCCAGCGTCGCTTCCTTGAGCTGGTTGGTCACCGTCGCGCCCTTGACCTGCGGCGGGGTGTCGGTGACGGTCAGGTCGACCGCGGCGGGCAGGTCGACGTTGACGACGTTGCCGTTGTGCACCATCGCGGTCAGCTCGGTGTTGGGCTTGATGTACTTGAGCGAGTCGCCGAGCAGGTTCGCGGGGATGGTGTGCTGCTCGTAGTTCTCGCCGTCCATGAAGACGGCCCCGCCGGCGTCCGAATAGAGGTACTCCATGGCGCGGCGGTCGATGTCGACCTGCTCGACGTCCTCGCCCGAGCGGAACCGCCGCTCGATGCGCGTGCCCGTCTGGAGGCTCTTCATCTTGACCTGCGCGTAGGCGGGGCCCTTGCCGGGCTTGACATGGTCGGTGGCGGCGATGATCCAGACCTGGCCGTCAACTTGCACAGCCATGCCGGGGCGGAGGTCCTGGGATTTCACGGGTACGGCTCCTGGGTGGACGGTGCGAGCCCCGTATTGTGCGCGATTACGCGCCGCGTTTCAAAGGCGGGCGTTGGAGCATTCAGAACTCAGAATTAAAAATTCACAAAGCACCCCCGTTCGCGGTCACCCTCGGGCGACGCGGTCCCCCGCGGTGGCGGGGCGGTGGCGGGGGATATCGCGGGCCGCCCCGGCAAGGTGGTTGAATCCGGTAGAATCGGGCCATGAGCGAGGCGGCGCGTCGTCAGCGGATATTACGTCAACGGCTGCGGACCGAGGCCCTGATGGGCGTCGAGGCCGTGCCGCTGAACACCGCGCCTGACCTGCCACCCTCCGCCACCCCGCCCGCCACACCCAGCACCCCCCGTTTATCCGCCGCGCCCATCCCCGATCCCGCCCCCTCGACGGCCACCGAGCCGGCGACGCGGGAGCAGAAGATCGCTTTGCTCAAGGCCATCCAGGAGCAGGAGGTCGCCGCCTGCACCCGCTGCGGCCTGTGCCAGGGACGCACCCACGCCGTCTTCGGCGAGGGCGACCCCGACGCCCGGCTGATGTTCATCGGCGAGGGCCCGGGCCAGCGCGAGGATGAGCTCGGCCGCCCGTTCGTCGGCCGCGCCGGCGACCTGCTCGCGAAAATGATCACCGCCATGGGCCTGACGCGCGAACAGGTCTACATCACCAACGTCGTCAAGTGCCGCCCGCCCAACAACCGCACGCCCAGCCCCGACGAGGTCGCGACCTGCTGGCCCTACCTCCAGCGCCAGATCCAGATCATCCGCCCGCAGGTGATCGTGACGCTCGGCGGACCCGCCACCAAGACGATCCTCGACACCAAGGACGGCATCACCCGCCTGCGCGGCAAGTGGCATCAGTTCCCCGGCATCGACCCGCCCGTCGCCGTCATGCCCACCTTCCATCCCGCGTTCCTCCTGCGGCAGTACACGGAGGAGAACCGCGGCCGCGTCTGGTCCGACCTCCAGGCCGTGATGCAGCGCCTCGGGATGGGCAAGCCCTAAGCCGCGGATGAACCTCCATGAGCACGGATCGATACAAAGGTCGAATGCCCGACGAAGCCCAACCGGTCGCAGTGCCGGCAGATGCCGCGCCGCGGGGGGCCCATGACGCGCTGTTGTGGGTCATCCGCGCCCTGGCGCTGATCGCACTGGCGGGCAGCGCGGTGCTGCTGTACAAGTCGGTCGGGGAGGGCGCGGCCGTGCCGGGCTGCGGGCCTGGGGGCGGGTGCGAGCGGGTGCTCGCCAGCCGCTGGGCTTACGTGGCCGAGATGCCCGTGGCCGCCGCGGCGGTGGGGGTCTACGCGCTGCTGCTCGCCGCATCGCTCTACGCCGGGCCGCGCTCGCCGACGCGCCGCCGGTGGGTGGCGTGGCTGGTGCTGGCGATCGGCGCGGCCGCGGCGGGTGGGGCGGCCGCCTGGTTCATGGGGTTGCAGATCTTCGCGATCCAGGCGCTGTGCCCCTGGTGCACTGCGGTGCACGTCGCGGGGCTGGGCGTCGCCCTGTTGGTGGGTTACCGCCTGCTGCGGCCGCGCGGCGCGGTCGGCGTGCCGACGCTCATGCACGCCGGCAGCATGGCGGCGATCGGGCTCCTGCTCGCAGCCGCGATGCCCCTGGCGCAGGCGGCCGGGCCCGCACCCGCCGCGCCACCGCCGACCGTCGGAGCGGGCATCGCGTCGGACACCGGCCCGGGCCCGGACCGCGAACTGATGATCTTCTGGGGCCGCATCCGCCTCTTGCCGCACACCATGCCCGTGCTCGGCTCGCCCGACGCCGACACGCTGATCGTCTACCTGCTCGACTACACCTGCGGGAGCTGTCGCCAGATGCACGCCTACGTCTCCACCGCGCGGGAGCGGTTCGGTGATCGCCTGGGCGTCGTGCTCCTGCCCTCGCCGCTCGGCGCCGAGTGCAACCCGGCGGTGCGCCGGACGCCGCCGGAGCATCGCCACGCCTGCGAGCTCGCCGAGCTGGCACTGGCGGTGTGGCGAGCGGACCCGGCCGCGTTTGAAACATTCGACGCCTGGCTGGCGGACGACACGCGAGCGGGCGAAGCCCGCCGGCAGCCCGCTGCCGCCCGCGCCCGCGCCGCGGAGCTGGTCGGCGAAGCAGCGCTCGAGGCCGCGCTGGCGCAGGGTTGGCCGGCGGCGCAGGTGCGGCGCAACACGCAGCTCTACGCGATCGCCGGCGCGGGCATATTCCCGCAACTGCTCATGGGCGAGGCCTGGCTCAAGGGACTGCCGGGCAGCTACGACGCCTTCCTTGCCGAGCTGACCGAGTTGGCCGAGCTGGAGTAGGGTCCGCGGTGCGGAGCTTGCGACCCACGCGCGCTGCGCCGGCCCGCTCCCATACGGCGCCGCCAGGGAAGGTCCGCACAGCGGACCCTACGCGATCTCGCCGTTCGGCCCTCCGATTTCTGAATTCTGAATTTTTAGTTCTTAACTAGAATCCCCGCATGACCGCCACTCCCTCCGCTGCCGCGTCTCACGAGCTCAAGGCCACGCTGATGGTCGGGCTGGAGATCCACGTCCAGCTCGGTACGCGTTCCAAGATGTTCACGTCCGCGCCGAACGTCGCCCACCCGGACCATTACGAGGCCGAGCCCAACACGCTCACCGACCCCGTCGTGCTCGGCATGCCGGGCGTCCTGCCCGTGATCAACCGGCAGGCGGTCAACATGGCGATGCTGGTCGGCCAGGCGCTCGGCTGCCGGATCGCCCGCCGCACCAAATGGGACCGCAAGAGCTATTACTACCCCGACCTGCCCAAGAACTACCAGATCAGCCAGTACGACATGCCGTTGTGCGGCGAGGGTGAGCTGGAGATCCCCGTCCGCGACGAGCCCGACGCGCCGACCAAGACCGTCCGCATCATCCGCGCCCACCTCGAAGAAGACGCCGGCAAGCTCCTGCACGAGGGGCCCGGCGGCCGGGCCATCGACCACTCCATCGTCGACCTCAACCGCGCCGGCACGCCGCTGCTCGAGATCGTCACCGAGCCCGACATGACCAGCGCCGAGGAGGTCGTGATGTTCGGCCAGACGCTGCGCCACATCTGCCGGCACCTCGGCGTCAGCGAGGGCATCATGCAGCGCGGCCACATGCGCTTCGAGCCCAACATCAACGTCATCATCGAACGCGGCGGCGCGACCTACAAGACGCCCATCGTCGAGATCAAGAACCTCAACAGCTTCCGCGCCCTCGACGGCGCCGTCCGCTACGAGTACCACCGGCAAATCGAGCAGTGGCTCGAGACCGGCCGGGTGATGCAGCCCGGCGCGAAGTCCACCCGTGGCTGGGACGACGTCCGCGAGGTGACCGTCCTGCAACGCGAAAAGGAAGAGGCCCACGATTACCGCTACTTCCCCGATCCGGACCTCGTCGAGCTCCACGTCGACGACGCGTGGATCGAGCGCATCGCCGGCCAGGTGCCGGAGCTGCCGCTGGCGCGTCAGCGGCGCTACGTGGCGCTGGGGCTGAACGTCAAGGATGCGCGGGCGCTGGTGGATGACCCCGCTGAGGCGCGCTTCTTTGACGACGTGCTGGCCGAGGACGTCGACCCGAAGCGGGCCGCGACGCTGCTGCTGAACTATGGCGCCAAGCACGCCAACGAGCGCGGGGTGAACCTCGCCGACCTGCCGATCACCGCCGGGCAGGTCGCGGGCGTCGCCGCGCTGCTCGCCGCGGAGAAGATCGGCTCGAGCGCGGCGGACCAGCTCTTCGGCTTCTGCTGCGATGACCCGGCCGCCAGCGCCGAGCAGCTCGCCGATCGGCACAACCTGCTGCAGGTCTCCGACACCGGCACGCTCGAGCAGTACGTCGACGAGGTGCTGGCGGACCCGAGAAACGAAAAGGCGGTCGGCGACATCAAGGCCGGCAAGGGGAAGGCCGTCGGCGCCCTCATGGGCCAGATCATGAAGCTGTCCAAAGGGCAGGCCAACCCCAAGCTCGTCACCGAGATGATCAAGCAGAAGCTCGGGGCGTGAGAAACCACAGATGGGCATGAAAAACCCGTTGCTCGACAATAGCCCATGAGCCGGCGT